>JANPKK010000025.1:0-12924 GCA_031426015.1 Alphaproteobacteria bacterium | reverse complement strand
TGTTGGGGTGCCAGCCCGCGCCCCCCCCCGGCCACCCCTTTATGAATAATTTGGTGGGGTGGCGGGGGGGGGGCGCGGGCTGGCACCGTCCGAATCATAGGCTGAAATCTTCGCCGAGGTAGACGCGGCGCACCGTTTCATCGGCCACCAATGCCTGCGGCGTGCCTTCGAACAGCACCCGGCCGTCATAGATGATGCAGGCGCGGTCGACGATTTCGAGCGTTTCGCGGACATTGTGGTCGGTGATCAGCACGCCGATGTCGCGGTCGCGCAGTTGCACGACGAGCGCGCGGATATCGGCGATCGAGATCGGGTCGATGCCGGCGAAGGGTTCATCGAGCAGCATGATCGACGGGTTTGCGGCGAGTGCGCGGGCGATTTCGCAGCGCCGGCGTTCGCCCCCCGACAGCGCCATGGCCGGCGCGGCGCGCAACCGGGTGATGTTGAATTCGCCGAGCAGCGCTTCGAGCCGGGCGGCGCGCGCCGTCTTGTCGGGTTCGGAAACCTCGAGCACGGCGAGGATATTCTGTTCGACGGTCATGCCGCGAAAGATCGAGGTTTCCTGTGGCAGATAGCCAAGGCCGAGCGCGGCGCGGCGATACATCGGCAGGCCGGTGATGTCGTGCCCGTCGAGCAGGATGCGCCCTGAATCGGGCATGGCGAGGCCCATGATCGAATAGAAGCAGGTTGTCTTGCCGGCACCGTTCGGCCCAAGCAACCCGACGACTTCGCCGCGGCGCACCGACAGCGAGACATCGCGCAGCACGACGCGCTTGTCATAGCGTTTGCCGATACCATCGACCGACAGGCCGCGCGCCACGCCCGCGTGCGCCGCGGCGCGTTCGGCGGCGCGATCATCCGGGCGATCATCCGCAACAGTGTCGATATCGGCCATTTTTGCTCCTGCCATCGCCTTCTACACCAACTGGCGCGAACTTTGCATGACAGTTGTCTTGCTAACGCGAACGGCGCGCCTTGCAAAGGGCAAGGCGCGCCGAAATCACTGTTATTGAACGTCGGGCGTGCGGGTCAGAACTTGAACGACACTTCCAGTCCATAGGTACGCGGTGGGCGCGCACCGGAGAAGGTGAACAAGCCGGCCACCGGCAGGGTAGCGCCGATATCCTGGAAATTGGTCAGGTTGCGGCCAAAGACCAGCACCCGGATTTCCTTGTTGGCGGCGATATCGAAGGTGTACGACAACTGTGCCGCCAGATCTTCGCGATCGAGGGTCTGGCAGCGATCATCATTGCGCACGGCACCGAGCACGACGGGACGATTCGGAATCACGCAGGTCTGATATTTGCTGAAATAGCGCAGCACCGTGCTGAAATCGAATGTCCCGTTGCCCAGTTTGGTGCTGTAGTCGACGCCGAGCGATGCCATGTATTTCGGCGCCCGGCGCAGATCGAGCGTCGATACATCATCGGGACGCAGATCGCCGTTCACATCGTTGAAGAAGGCGTTGAATTCGGCATCGGTGTAGGTGAAGCTGCCGCTGAAGGTCAGTTCCGGGATAGGCTGGGCGATGATTTCAGCCTCGAAACCCTTGATCGTTGCCGACGACGCGTTCTTGACGACGGTTTCCTGCGGGCTCGCCGACCCCGGGGGCGACGCCTGGACGATTTCTTCCTGCTTGTTGTTGTACTTGGAGACATAGGCGGCGAAGTTCGTGCGCAAGGTCTTGTCGAGCCAATCCGCCTTCAGGCCGATTTCGAAGGCATCGACGGTTTCGGGCTCATAAGGGCCGATGGTGGTCGGTCCCGAGGCGCGGCCGTTGAAACCGCCCGAACGAAAGCCGCGGTTGTACGAGGCATAGACTCGCTGGCCATCGGCGATTTCGTAATCGACGCTGCCGCGCCAGGTGAGTTCACCAAAGCCCTGCTGGCCCGAACAATTGTTGGCCGGGCCATAAGCCGGCACCTGCACGCCGGGGGCGAGTGTGAGCAAGCCCGTGACCTGCACGCAGCTTTTGCCATCGAAGGTTGGTTGCGTGATGCGTACCAGTGCCCCGACTCGCCCGAAATTGTTGAAGATCTTCTTGTCGTCATGGGTGTAGCGAATGCCGGCGCCGATGCTCAACCGCTCGGTTGCCTGCCAGCGCGCGTCGGCAAAGCCGGCGTAGGAGTTGGTGGTGTGATCGACGAACTGGCGCAGCAGGGCCGGCGCGCCGCCGGCGAGCACGGCCCCGAGCGTGGTGTTCTGGTCGAGCTTGTAGTTGCTGTTGAAATAGAAGCCGCCGACCAGCAGGTTGAAATTGTCGGTCAGGTTCCCGACGATGCGCAGTTCCTGGCTGAACTGGTTGTAGGTCTGGTCGCGCTTCGTTTCGAAGAACGCCGCCGAGGTCGCATCAAAATCCTGGGTGACCGATTCGTCATTGGTGCGATAGCCGGTTACCGAGGTCAGCGTGAATTTCTCGCCTAGGTCGATATCGATATTGGCGGTCACGGCATCGGTATCGTTGGTGACCGGCGTGTCGATCTGCGAAAAGGTCGTGTACAGGCCGCGCCCGGGCAGGTTGGTGCGGTTGCACTGCGCCGCCGGCGCAAAGCCGGGGGCACCCGCTGCAAGGCAGATAAGGTCCTTGCCGGTCACCGATTGCGATCCGATGATGGTTTCACCCCGTTCGCGCATGTGTTCGTAGGTGAGCTGCGCCTTGATACCGTCGGCCGGGGTGATCAGCGCGGTGATCCCGCCGGTCAGGACTTCATATTGGCCTTCGCGCTTGTTCTTGGTCTGATTGAAATAAAAGCCGTCGGTATTGTCGTAGAAACCGAACGCCTTGATGGCGATGATGCCGCCGAGTGTCCCGCTGTTGACGACAAGGCGTCCGCGCTTGGTATCGAAATTGCTGTAGGCAAACTGGCCCCTGACGCCGGCGTCTTCGGTCGGCCGGGTGCGCTGCACGCTGATCACCCCGCCGATGGTATTGCGGCCGAACAGCGTGCCCTGCGGACCACGCAGCACTTCCAGCCGTTCCATGTCGAAACTGTCGAGCAACTGCCCGGTATTGGTGCCGATAAAGACGCCGTCGACGACAACACCGACCGCCGGATCGAAGCTTTTTTCGATATCTTCGAACGAGATACCGCGAATCGAGATTGCAGCGGCGCTGGGGCCGGCAGCGACGTTGTCGACGACGAGGCTGGGCACACGGCCGCTGAAATCGCGGATATCCTCGACCGTTGCGGCATCGAGAGCACGCTGGTCGAGTGCCGTTACCGCGACCGGGATGCTCTGCACCGAATCGTTGCGGCGCTGGGCAGTCACGACAATTTCGCGCAGTGCGCCGTCATCGGGTGCCGCAGCGGCTGGCGCCGTACTTTGGGCAAGAACCGGCTGGGCAAGCAAAGCGACAGAACAGGTTGCGGCAAAGGTGGCGCTATTCAGCAAGAGCGTGCGAAACGTCATGACGATCCTCCCCAACCGGCCCCCGGCAACGGGTGACACGGGTTCAAAGCTGCGCCGGCTGAACCGGTCTGTGGACAATTAGCCGCGTCTCGATGCCGCACGGAAAGCCGCCAAAACTGACAGTCGCGGGAATTGCTGCGCGAAACGATGATGTGTGTTGCGCCGCTGCAACAGTGCGCAACCAGGGGTAACCGATGGCGATTGTCACCCAGCCGACCTTTTGCCGCTTTTGCCACGCCAATTGCGCCATGCTCGTCGATATCGAGGATGGCCGGATGGTGGCGCTGCGCGGCGATCCCGATGATGCCCTCTACAAGGGCTATACCTGCATCAAGGGGCGACAACTTGCCGAGGCGCACAACCATGAAACCCGGCTGCGCCAGCATCTGAAACGCAGCGATGGCGGCTTGGCACCGGTGGCACCGGGTGCGGCCTTCGACGAAATTGCTGCACGCTTGCAGGAAATTGTTGCGCAGCATGGCCCGCACAGCGTCGCGGTTTACAGCGGCACCTATGCCTTTCAGAACAGCGCCGCGATGTTCACCGCGCACGCGTTTGCCAAAGGGATCGGCACGCGAAATTATTATACCAGCGTCACGCTCGACCAGCCGGCCAAGGTCTATACCACGTTGCGCATGGGGCATTGGGGCGGCGGGCCGAACCCGTTCAGCGGCGCCGACGCGCTGCTGGTTGTCGGCAACAATGCCATCGTCTCGCACTATGGCCCGGTTGGCGGCGTATCACCGTTTTCGCCGTCGCGATCGCTGCAGGATGCCAAGGCGCGGGGGCTGAAGCTCGTCGTCATCGATCCGCGCGCCACCGAAGTCGCCCGCCACGCCGATGTGCATCTGGCGGTAAAGCCCGGCGAGGATGTGACGCTGCTCGCCGCGATCATCAACATCATCCTGTCGGAAGGGCGTTTCGACCAGGCGTTCTGCCAGCAGCATGTCGACGGGCTCGATGAACTGCGCGCTGCGGTTGCCGGCATCACCCCCGAAATCGCCGCGGCGCGTGCCGGGGTATCGGCGGACGGCATCGTCAGCGCCGCACGAATCTTCGCCGATGCGAAACGCGGCATCGCGTCATCGGGCACCGGTCCTGAAATGTCGGGCGATGGCACGTTGATCGAATATCTGCTCGCCAGTCTCAACATCATCTGCGGGCGTTTCGTGCGCGATGGCGAGCCCGCGTCGCCGCCGCGCGTCTTCACGGCGCAGACGCCGCGCCACGCCGGGGTCAACGCGCCGATGAAGCTGTGGGGCGACGGCTTCCCCGCCTCGCGCTTCCGCGGACTGACGCAACTCGGCGAGGAAATGCCGTGCAATGTCCTCGCCGATGAAATCCTCACCCCCGGCGATGGCCAGATCAAGGCGCTGATCGTCGTCGGCGGCAACCCGGTCGTGGCGTTCCCCAACCAGGACAAGATGGTCGCCGCCATGCAGGCGCTCGACCTGCTCGTCTGCATCGACATCCGCCAATCCGAAACCGCGCGCCATGCCGATTTTGTGCTGGCGCCGGCGATGTGCCTCGAACGCGACGACATCACCAACCTGTCGGAATGGTGGCACGAAACCCCCTATGCGCGGTACACCCGCGCGCTGGTGTCGCCGCCGGGTGATGCCATCGACGAATGGGAAATGTTCTGGGAAATCGCCCGGCGCATGAACGTGCCGCTGCGCTTTGCCGGTGGCGAGGCGCCGCTCGATGTGCGGCCGACAAAAACGCAGATCCTCGACCTGATCACCCATGGCTGCCTGGTGCCACCGTCGCAGGTGCGCGCCGATACGCCGGATGGCCGCGCCATCGTCTATGCCGATCTCGCGCCGATGGTGACGCTGCCGCCCGTCGGGACGCCGGAAGCGCGCTTCACGCTGGCGCCGGATGCGGTGATCGCCGATCTGGCGGCGCGGCTGGCGGTGGCGCCCGATGCCGGCATGGATTTCCGGCTGTCGTCGCGGCGCACGAAACATGTCTTCAATTCGTCGGGCCACCAGTACGCTGCGCTGCAAAAGAAGGGCACGACCAACTACGCGCACATGCACCCCGATGACATGGCGCGCCTCGGCATTGCCGATGAAGCGACGATCCGCATCAGCGGCGCGGCGGGGCAGGTCTATGGCGTCGCCAAGGCATCACCCGATGTGCGGCCAGGCGTGATTTCCATGGCGCATGCCTTTGGCGATTTCGATACCGGGCTGGCCGGCGTGCGCGCCCGGGGCAACAGCACCAATCGGCTGGTCGATGAAACCAGCGGCTATGATCCGATCACCGGCCAGTCCCGGCAAAGCGCCATCCCGGTACGGGTGGAACCGGTCGCCGAGGTGGCGGCGGCGGAGTAATTGGCCTCCGGCGGCTGTGGCCTTGGCCCCAGACCCCTATTGCTTTGCGGTGCTTCAGGCCTGAAAGCCGCTGCATGACTTCGATGATGCTTCTGCTGTTTGCGGCCGGCCTGTGGGCGGGCGTGCAGAATGCGCTCGCCGGCGGTGGCTCGTTCATCACCCTGCCGGCGCTGATCGCCGCCGGGCTCGACCCGAAACTCGCCAACATCACCTCGACGATGGCGCTGTTCCCCGGGCAGATCACCACCGGTCTGGCCGGGCGTTCGTTGGTATCGGGGGCCGAGCGGCTGTCGTTCCGCTCGCTGGCGATCATCGCCTTTTGCGGCGGCATCGGCGGCGCTTTCCTGCTCATCGAGACACCCAGCAAGGTGTTTGCCGCGATGGTGCCCTGGCTGGTGCTCGCCGCGACAGCGCTGTTCGCCTGGAGCAGTTTCGGCCCCAAGCCCAAGGAAGCCAGCGCCCCGCCCCCCGGTTGGGTAACGGTGCTGACGCAAGGCACGATCGCGCTTTACAGCGGCTTTTTCGGCGGCGGCGCCGGCATCATGACGCTGGCCTCGCTCACCCTCGCCCGCCTGCCGGTGCGCAATGCCGGCGGTACCAAGAACGTGCTGGTGGCGTTGTCGAACCTGTCGGCCGCCGTGGTCTTTGCTGTGTCGGGGGCCGTGGCCTGGCGCGAGGCGGTGGTCATCGGCAGCGGCGCGATGATCGGCGGCTATCTCGGCGCGCGGGCGCTCAAGGTGCTGCCTGAAAAACTGCTCAAGATCGCCATTGTCGTCATCGGCGTGGCGCTGACGATCGGCTTGTTCCTGCGCGCCTGAACGTCCCAGCGCCCGAGCGGGCGCCGGGGTTCATTGCTTAAAAGCGCTGCGGATCGGTCGTGTCGTAGTTGCGGACGCGGCCCAGGCCGGCGGCCTGGCTGCCACCCGGCGACCCGGCCCAGCCTTCACGACGCCACGAATCCTGGCGTTCATCGAGATCGACATTGGCATCCTGGGTGAGGATCGCCGTGGCGCTTTCGGCGGCGCTGTCATCGACGCGGGCGCTCAGCAGGAAGCCGCCGCGACGGATGCCTTCTTCATAGACATGGTCGTCACCCTGGAAGAAATGCTTGATCGATGCCCATAGCCCGGTGTCTTTATCGCTCTGCATGCGGTGCGATCCGGTCGTGCGGTCGGCATCGCTCGCAACGCCATGTTCGCCGCGGCGGTCGCCATTGGCATCGACGAAATCGCCAAGGGCATTGCGATTGCTGCCGGCATCGGCGCCGATCTTGGTGCCCGTGCGGTCATCGATGAAATCACCAAGGATGCCACGGTGGACGCCTTCGCTGCCATCGGCGGCGCCTTCGGGTGGCTGGCCCTGCGACACGCCGCGGCCGGTGTCGTTGGTATCGCGAGTCGTGAAGGATGACGATTGTTGCGCCACCGGCGTGACGTTACGGTCGTCCTCGCCCAGTGCCGATTTGTCATAGATGGTCACATGGTCCGGGCTGATCCCGGCGGCAGAAAGGCGATCGCGGGCATTTTCGGCTTCTGCGCGGCTATCGAACATGGCGGTAATCGTACGCATGCTGTTCTCCTGTCGTAACACAAATGCGCGCACCGCTGCGCGCACAAGACCATTACGACCGGGGTTTGTCGGGGTTCCGGCGAGTGGGTAGCGCGCCGCGCCGCCTGCCTCGCAACGCTGTCACCTTGGCGCAGCGGATCAATTGGCTCCGCTCGGCGCCCGCTGTTCGAAGCGATTATCGGGACGCGGCGAGGTGGTGTCTTCCGCATCGGCTCCGTCTCGGGCCATCCCGACCTGCGGTGGCAGCGCCGCAAGGCTGAGCAGGTAGCCGATGATGCCGCTGCCGCCATAGCCGAGCAGCGGGGTCGGATAATTGCCGAGCAGCGCTGCGACAAGGATGGCGATCCAGGTTGCGGCAAAGACCAGGGCCGCCTCGCTGCGGGCAAACGCCGGCAGGATCAGCAGCGCTGCTCCCGCAACCAATGCTCCCCCGGCGATTGCGGAAAGCGCGAAGGCGTCGACCACGACATGTTCGACAAAAGCCGTGGCCGGCAGCACATCGGGCCGCAGCAGCGTGATGCAAAAGCCGCCGATGGCAGCGGCGAGTGCCGACACGGTGCGCCTGCCCGGTTGCTGCATGGCGACGACCGCCAGTCCGGCAACCAGCGTGCCCGCCAGGGCGCGATCGGGTTGCAGCGCCAGCGCCAGCGCCGCGGCCACCATGCCCAGCGTCGCCACACCATTGGGCGTTCGCGCGAAAGTGATGATCATCAACGGCAGCAGGATCAGCCCGGGTTGCAGCGAGACAGCGCCGATCCGGACCCAGCGCACCGCGCCATCGATCGTGATACCCAGCATCGCCGTCGCCAGCAGGCCGGCGGCCGCGGCAAGAATGAAGGTACCATCAAAACGCGTGTTGTCACCGCGCTGACGCAGCACAATCGCCAGCAGCGCCATGCCGATGACCAGCGCCGCCGCATTGATGATGGCGTAGGAAGCCCGCGCGCCCCCCGCCGCCATGACCGCAATGCCCAGACCCGTGGCAAGCGTCGCGGCAACGATGCCGAGCCTTCGGGGCCGGGCGGCGAGATCGTTCCAGCGCGACATCGCTACCGCCGCTGGCCGTTCTCGTCGATCAGCACTTCGCGGCGGCCGACATGATCGGCCTTGGAGACGAAGCCGTCGGCTTCCATGCGCTCGATGATCTTGGCGGCGTTGTTGTAGCCGACGTTCAGGGTGCGTTGCAGATAGCTTGTCGACGCCTTTTGCGCCCGGGCGATGATGTCGATCGCCTGGGCATAGGTATCGGCCTTGTCTTCGCTCGCGGCACCGCGGCCACCGGTGCCGCCATCATCGAGTCCCCATTGCCCGTCGATATCGGTCGGTTCTTCGGTGACGGCGTTGACATAGGCCGGCATGCCCTGTCGTCGCCAATGGTCGGCCACGGCTTCGACTTCATCGTCGGACACGAACGGCCCATGGACGCGCACGACCTGCTTGCCGCCCGACATCCACAGCATGTCGCCCTTGCCGAGCAATTGTTCGGCGCCCTGTTCGCCCAGGATGGTGCGGCTGTCGATCTTGCTGGTCACCTGGAAGCTGATGCGCGTCGGCAGGTTCGCCTTGATGACGCCGGTGATGACATCGACCGACGGTCGCTGCGTTGCCATGATCAGGTGGATGCCGGCGGCGCGCGCCTTTTGCGCCAGCCGCTGGATGAGGAATTCGACTTCCTTGCCCGCGGTCATCATCAGGTCGGCGAGCTCGTCGACGACGACAACGATCAGCGGCATGGGTTCGAATTCGAGGATTTCTTCCTCGATGATCGGCAATTCGGTTTCGGGATCCCAGCCGGTCTGGACGCGGCGCACGAAGGGTTTGCCGCTCGCCTTTGCTTCCAGCACCTTCTGGTTGAAATTGGCGAGGCTGCGAACGTTGATCGCCGACATCTGGCGATAGCGGTCCTCCATCTGCTCGACCGCCCATTTCAGCGCGCGGATCGCCTTGGGGGGATCGGTGACGACGGGGCTGAGCAGGTGCGGAATGCCGTCATAGATGCTCAGTTCGAGCATCTTGGGGTCGATCATGATCATCCGGCACTCGGCTGGCCCGAGCCGGTAGAGCAGCGACAGGATCATGGCGTTGAGGCCGACCGACTTGCCCGAGCCGGTGGTGCCGGCGATCAGCAGATGCGGCATCGGCGCCAAGTCGGCGATCACCGGATCGCCGGCGATGTCCTTGCCGAGCACCAGCGGCAGCACCGCGCTGCGGGCCTCGAACGCCGCCGAGCCGAGCAACTCCGAAAGCGACACCATTTCGCGGGTGGCGTTGGGGAGTTCGATGCCGATGACATTCTTGCCCGGCACGACGGCGACGCGCGCCGACAGCGCCGACATCGATCGGGCGATATCATCGGCCAGCCCGATGACCCGCGACGCCTTGATGCCGGGCGCGGGTTCGAGTTCGTACATCGTCACGACGGGCCCGGGGCGGACTTCACCGATGCGGCCGCGGACGCCGAAATCCTCGAGCACGCCTTCGAGCAGCCGGGCGTTCTGTTCGAGGCTGGCGGCGTCGATGCGGCGGACGGGGGCGGGCGGGGGTGGCTTGAGGAGCGACAGATCGGGGAGGATGGCGCTATCCCCCAGATCGAGCGAGGTCTGGAGTTCCCGGGTCTGGCGCTTGCCGGGGGCGGCGCCGCGTGGCGGCTCGATGACAAGGGCGCGCGGCGCTGCCGGCTGAATCTCGTCGGCGTCGATTTCCGGCGCCGGCCGGCGCTGGCGCGGTGGCGGGCGGGCGGGAATATCCGCCTCCTCGATCGCGTCGCGGCGCGGCCAGAGCGCCGCCACGCCACTGCCGATACCTGCGAGCCCGGTAAAATCCTCAAGCCTGAAACCGCTGCCCCAGACGATCAGCCCGAGGCCGGCAGGAACGAGCAGGACCGACAGGATCAGCGCCAGCGGTACACCGGCAAGCGCCTCGACATCGCCGAGCGCGAGCACGCCGGTGCCGGTGCCGACGCCGACAACCCCGCCGAAGCCCGCGGGCGCGCCGAGCGCCCCCAGCGGGATGGCACCGCCGGCGGCGGCAAGCAACGCGGCGCCGAGCGGCACCGTCCAGAGCGCGCGGCGGGCGCTGGAATGGTTGCCTTGCGCGACGCGCACCCCGGCAAGCCCCACGGGCAGCGCCAGCGCCAGCGCCGGCCAGCCGACCAGCTGGAGCAGCACGTCCGACAGATGCGCGCCGACGGGCCCGAGCCAGTTGGTCGTGGTGCGCGCCGTGACGGTGTTGAAAGACGGATCGAGCGCCGAATAGCTGAGCAGCGCGAGCGCGATGGCGACGGCAAGCCCGACCAGTGCGGTCGCGGCGACCAGGACGCCGAAGCGCACCAGCGCCGCCCGCGTGGCGGCGGCGGCACGCGCAATCCGGCCCGGAGGGGCCCGGGGGGCGGAGCGTGCCGAAGCTGAAGCGCGTGTCGCCATTACTGCCCTGCTGCTGCCCGCCTGCGTGGCCAATTGTTCACGCTTTGGCCCGGCCGGTGCACGATGACCGAGTGCGAGTCCGCGGTCAAGTTCGGCCATCGTTGCGGCGGACATCATGTCCGCTTGGGCTTCGCCCGCGCCGCTGCTAGACCGGGATCATGAATGCAGATGTGATCATTGTCGGGGGCGGGCTGATCGGCTCCACCCTGGCGCTTGCGCTCGCCCGCCATGAGGTGACGAGCATTGTCGTCGATGCGCTCGATCTCGATGTGACGACGATGGCGGCGTTCGATGGCCGCGCCAGCGCCGTCGCCAGCGCGTCGGCGCGGATGCTGCGGGCGCTGGGGCTGGGCGACGTCCTCGATAGCGACGGCTGCGCCATTCGTGCCATCCGCGTCACGGACGGCACGGCGCCGCAGTTCCTGCACTTCGATGCGGGAGACAATGGCGATCCGCTCGGCATCATGGTCGAAAACGGCCTGCTTCGCGTCGCGCTGCTCGATGCCGTGCGCGCTACTGCCGAGATCACCCTCATCGCGCCGGCGACCATCACCAGCCTCGTCCGCGACGCCCATGGGGCGACGCTCACCCTCGCCGATGGCCGGGTGTTCACCGCACCGCTCGCCATCGCTGCCGATGGCCGCAAGTCGAAGACGCGCGAGGCTGCCGGCATCCGCATCGCCAATTGGCATTATCCCAACGCGGCGCTTGTCTCGATGGTGGCCCACACCATCCCGCATGGCGCGGTGGCGTGCGAGCTATTTTACCCCTCGGGGCCGATGGCGCTGCTGCCGATGACCGATACGGCAGATGGACGGCCACGCTCGGCAATCGTCTGGACGGTCGATGCCGCCAGTGCTGCGGGGGCGAAGAAGCTCGGGCCGAAAGCCCTTGCCGCCGAAATTGCCGCGCGCATCGACGGCACCCTGGGCGAAATCGAGGTCATCGCTCCCCAGGCGGTCTGGCCGCTCGGCTATCACCATGCCGCCAGCTACACCGCCGAGCGGCTGGTGCTGGTCGGCGATGCGGCGCACGGCATCCACCCCATCGCCGGCCAGGGCCTCAACATGGGCTTTCGCGATGTCGCGGCGCTGGCGCAAGTCCTCGTCGAGGCGGCGCGGACGGGGCAGGATCTGGGGTCCCCCGACGTGCTGGCGCGCTATTCGGCGTGGCGCCGGCTCGACAATTCGATGGTCGGCATGGTCACCGATGGCCTCAACCGGCTGTTCGCCGTTCCCGGCCGGTTGCCGGCGGCAGTGCGGCGCTTCGGGCTTGCCGGCGTCGAGCGGCTGCCGCCACTCAAAGCCCGCTTCATGGCCGAAGCCCGTGGCGAAACCGGAAAACTGCCAGCTTTGCTCAAGGGCGAGCTGGTTTAATGACGGCCCCGTTCACAGGAGCGGAAACCAGATGACGGTCATCGACAAGCCTTCGATCCTCGCCAAATATCGCGCCGAGCGCGACAAGCGGCTGCGGGGTGACGGCAACGACCAATATGTCGAGGTCGCCGGGCAGTACGCCCACTATCTCGATGACCCGTACACCCCGCGCGTCGAGCGTCTACCGGTCACCGATCATGTCACCTTCGCGATGGTCGGTGGCGGCTTTGCCGGGCTGTGTGTCGGCGCGCGGCTTGTCGAGGCGGGGATCACCGATGTGCGGATCATCGACAAGGCCGGCGATTTCGGCGGCAACTGGTACTGGAACCGCTACCCCGGCGCGCAGTGCGACACCGCCTCGATCATCTATCTGCCGCTGCTCGAGGAAACCGGCCATGTCCCGAGCGAGAAATACGCCCATGCCCCCGAGATCCTCGAACAGTCGCGTCGCATCGGCCGCACGTTCGGGCTCTACGACAAGGCGCTGTTTCACACCCGTGTCACCGACATGGTGTGGGAAGAGGCGAAATCGGTCTGGGTGATCACCACCGATCGCGGCGATCGCTTCACCGCGGACTATATTGGCACCGGCACCGGGCCGCTGCACGTGCCCAAGCTGCCGGGGATTCCGGGGCTTGAAAGCTTCAAGGGCCACAGCTTCCACACCAGCCGCTGGGATTACGACTACACCGGCGGCGACACCAACGGCGCGCCGCTCGACAAGCTGCGCGACAAGCGAGTCGCGATCATCGGCACCGGCGCCACGTCGGTGCAGTGCGTGCCGCATCTCGCCCGCGCCGGGGGCAC
>JANPKK010000024.1:0-75216 GCA_031426015.1 Alphaproteobacteria bacterium | reverse complement strand
CGCGGGGGCCGGCCCGGCCGGGCCGGGTGGCGGACGTCCCGGCGGCGGCGGTGGCGGCTTTGGCGGGCCGCGCGGCATGGACGGGCGTTTCCAATTGTCGTTGTTCCACACGTGGCATCTGAAGGAACAGATCCTGATCCGCGATGGCGTGCCGTTGCTCGATCTGCTCGACGGGTCGGCGACCGGCAGCCGGGGTGGCCAGCCGCGCCATGAGATCGAACTGCGTGCCGGCATCGGCAAAAGCGGGCTCGGCGGCCGGCTGAGCCTCAACTGGCAAAGCGGCACGCGGGTGCTGAACGATCCGTCGGGGGCGACGCAATCGCCCGACGACCTGTTCTTTTCGGGGCTGACGACGATCAACCTGCGGCTGTTCGCCGATCTCGGGCAGCGGCCGGCGCTGGTGCGCCGCGCGCGCTTTCTGCGCGGCATGCGGGTCAGCCTGGCGATCAACAATATCGCCGACACACGACTGACCGTGCGCGATCGCAACGGCACCACGCCGCTCGGCTATCAGCGTGACCAGCTCGATCCGCTCGGCCGCAGCGTGACGGTTTCGCTGCGCAAGCTGTTCTTCTGAGGCTAGACACCGGCGACGGGCGGGTGTCCGGCACCGCCGATTCGCGCTCCTTCCAGCCGCTTCCAGAACCCGAAATACAGCGTCGCGCGGCACCCCCGCCGAACCGCCGGGTGCGATAAATCGACATTTCTCCTGTCGTTTGGTGGCTCGAACCGGTCAAAAAACGTGATTTTTTTGTCACAGACGACAGAGATTGAAAAAGATTTTTCCCAGGGCGGAACTCTTAACGATCCATCTTTGTGAACATCCGTTTTGGTTGTTTTTCAATGAGATAGACTCCTATCTTGAGTCAGTTTTGGTAACGCTATCTTAGCATCTCGTGCATGTGATTGTTGAGGATTCACAGCTAAGTCACTTTTCTTTATGGATTCTTCATTTTTGGAGCGTTACAACCGTTACGGGGCCATCGACGCAGGGGGACTGTTTCATACCCGGACTCTCCCCCTGCAGCCGGTGATCCGGACCAGACGAATTCGTGAAAGCGGGTTCGAAACGCAAGAAAACGGCGAAAGTCGTCAAACAAGGGACAAGGCAAATGATGAATCTCGTTCGTAATCTGAAGAAGAACACCAGCGGCGCTTCGGCTGCTGAATATGCCCTGATCGTCGCCGTTCTTGGCGGTCTGGTTGTTGCTGGCGCCACGTACTTCGGTAACGGCCTGCGCGACGGCATGCAGAACTCCGGCACGGCTATCGAAGCCAAGTCGCCGTCGGCGATCGTCAGCCCGACCTGAGGCTGAACCGGCCCGCACCTCAACAGGTGCGGGCCAATTCAGACGTCGGGGGGCAATTTCGACGTCTTTATTCATATTTTCGCAATTCTTTTCGGCGCATCCGAAACTTGCAGAATAATTAATTTCCGCCCGTCGCAGCAGCGACCCGCCGGCGCGCCAAGGGCGTTCCGCGTGCCCCGTTGCCGGCCGACAGGGACGGACCGAATATCCAGGGGGTGGTGTAAATCGTGGCGACCACTTCAACTCGTGTGAAGCCGGTTCCGGCGCATGCGTAAATCATCATTGGTCATGCTGGCAGCAGCGATCGTGCTCGGGCTTGCCGCGGTGTTTTTCGCCCGCATGTTCCTGGTGCCCGGCGCCGCCGAACAGCAGGGCCCGGCCGCCGCCACCGTTGCTGCCGTTGTCGCGGCGCAACCCTTCGCCTTTGGCGAAAAGATCGTTCCCGAAAAATTGAAGGTCGTGCAATGGCCGGCCAACGGCATGCCGGCCGGCACGTTCCAGCGCGTTGCCGATGCCGTGGGCGATGGCGAGCGCGTCGCGCTGCGCGCCATCGATGCCAATGAACTTTTCAGTGAAAAGGCGATTTCGGGCAAGGCATCGCGCCTCAGCACATCGGCGCTGCTTGGCCCGACGATGCGTGCCATCGCCATCCCGCTCAACGAAGCGGCCGGTGCCGGTGGCTTCATCTCGCCGGGCGACCGGGTCGACGTCTATGTCACCCACCCGGCCGAAAACGATGCGCTGCCTTACACCGACCAGTTGATGCAGGGCGTGCGCGTGCTCGCCGTCGGCCAGGACAGCAATGTCGGCAAGGACAAGGCCGAAATCGTCAAGTCCGCGACGATCGAGGTGACGCCGCTGCAGGCACAGAAGGTCGCGCTGGCGCAGACCGTCGGTGTCCTGTCGCTGTCGCTGCGCAACCTCGCGGATGAAAGCCGCATCCGGCTGGAAACAGCGCAGCTCCTCGATCTCAACGACGGCACCGTGACGCGGGTCATCAAGGCCCGGCGCAACGCCGCCCCGGAGCCGGAGCGCGCGCCTGCTGCCCCGCCGCCCGCTGCCCGCCTCGCTGCCGCACCCGGACCCGTGGTGCCATCGGGCCCATCGGTCGAAATCTTCCGCGGCACCAAGCCGACGAGCTATCCGGTGCCATCAGGATCATGATCAACGTGGAAAACTCCGAGGCGCAGACTGCTGTCAAGCCCGAGGCGCTCGCGCCCGGCGAGCCGCCACGGCTAGAGCGCATGCAGACCTTCATCATGCTGATGCAGCGCTGGGGCGTGCTGATCGCCGCGCTGTTGACGCTGGTCGTCTATGGCACGCCGGGCAGTGCGCAAACGCGCAGCGCGGCCGCGATGGATGCGCGCACTGGCGCCGTCATGAACGTGCCGGTCAGCAAGTCGCAGACGCTGCGGGTCGAACGCGCCATCGGCAAGGCGATCATCGGCAATGATGAAATCGCCGATGTGCTGCCGGTGTCGCTGTCGTCGGTCTATGTCCTTGGAAAGACGGTCGGTTCGACTAACCTGTCGCTGTTCGACAGGCAGGGCGCGCTCATCGCCGTCGTCGATATCGTCGTGTCGCCCGACACCCAGGGCCTGAAGCGTAAGCTTGCCGAAGTGCTGCCGACCGAAACGGTGGGCGTGACGGTATCGAACGACTCGCTTATCCTCGATGGCAAGATCAGCTCGCCGGCCGCCGCCGAGCGCATTGCCGCGATCGCCGAAACCTATGCCCCGAAAAAAGTCATCAACATGATGTCGCTCGCCACGGCGACGCAGATCATGCTCGAGGTGCGCTTTGCCGAAATGTCGCGCGGCACGGTCAAGGCGCTGGGGATCAGCAACTTCAATTTCGGCAATGGCCTGACCAATGCCACCGGCATCGTGGTCGGTCCGCCGCCGACCACCGGGGGCTTTTCGGCGCGGATCGGTTTTCCGGCGAGCGGCCTGTCGTTCCAGCTCGACGCACTCGAGCAACAGGGCCTGGTGCGCACGCTGGCCCAGCCCAATCTGATCGCGCTATCGGGTGAAACCGCCTCGTTCCTTGCCGGCGGCGAATTTCCCATTCCCACCGGGATTGCGCTGAGCGGCCAGGTCTCGATCGAGTTCAAGGAGTTCGGCGTCGGGCTGAGATTCACCCCGACCCTGCTCGAAGACGGGCTGATCAACCTCGTCGTCAACCCCTCGGTCAGCCAGCTCGACCAGACCGCCGGCATCGACCTCAACGGCCTGCGCATTCCGGGCCTGCGCACTCGCAAGGCGACGACAACGCTCGAACTGCGCGATGGCCAGGCCTTTGCCATGGCAGGGCTCATCCAATCGGATTTCCGCGACACGATCAACGCCATCCCGATGCTCGGGCGCATACCGATCATCGGCGCGCTGTTCCGATCGACCAACTACAACCGCTCCGAATCCGAACTGGTGATCATCGTCACGCCGCGGCTGGTGCGGCCGGTGAAGGCCGGCACCGTGCTCACCCTGCCGACCGACCGCGTGCAGCAGCCATCGGACATCGATCTGTTCCTGATGGGCCAGCCGGCCAAAAACGGCACCAACACACCGACCGGGCCCTTGCCCGGCCCGGTGAACGGCAACAACCGCCTGACCGCTCCTGCCGCAGCGACGCCAACGGCGAACGCTGCCCGGCCTGGCGGCGTCGAAGGCGATTTCGGGCATATCGTCAAATGATCACAGCCATGCTCCCCCGCCTTGCCGCCATCGCGTTGCCGCTGCTGCTCGCCGCCTGCGCCACGCAGGACCCGCAGCTCGGGTTGAATGTGCAGACAAACGCGCTGGCGCAGATCATCGATCTCGATCCGGTCTATGCCGGGGTTCCGATCGAAGGGGGTTCAGGCGAACGCCAGGTCGACGCCGTTCGGCGCTATAATAAGGGCAAGGTGACCGCGCTTGATGCGAACGTCTCGTTGAAGAAATGACATGATTTCGCGTTTGTTTGGCTTATCTTGACAAAGGGTCTTTCGTCCATGCTGGGTCGCACAGCGCCGGAGCCGACCGCCGAACTGCCCGCGCCGACGCGCGGGTCGTTGCAGGTCCAGATCGTGCTCGATACCGAAACCGCCGGGTTGCTCGATGCGTCGCAATTGTCGCTGCCCGATATCAGCGTCAAGGTGCGCGGCGGGACTCTTGCCAATTTCATGGCCGATGGCCCGACACTGCGCTCGACCGATGTGCTGATCTGCCAGATCGACCCCGATAATCCTCGCGATTTCGAAACCTTCGAACGCTTCGTGCGCGATAACGTCGGCAAGCTGCCGGTGGTGGCGGCGGTGCGCGACCTTACCGTGGCGACCACCCGCCGCATCCTGCGGTCCGCGGCGGTCGACGTGCTGCCGATCCCCTTCACCCAGGCCGAATTGTACCAGGCGATCGAGACCGGCCGCGAGTCGATCGTCCACGACCGGTCGGTCGGGCAACCGCGCGGCGGTCGCATCATCAGCTTTTTCGGCGCGCTCGGCGGCGTCGGCACTACGGCGATCATGGCGCAGGCCGGCATGGCCTGGGCCGCCAGCAAGCGGGTCTGCCTCATCGATCTCGATGTGCAGTTCGGCAATGCGGCGCTGTACGTCAATCTCAAGCCGCAACTGTGCCTTATCGATCTCATCGATGCCGGCGACCGGCTCGATACCGAGATCCTGCAATCGGTGGCGGTGCAGCATGTTTCGGGGCTGTCGATCATCGCCAGTCCGTCCGAAATCGTGTCGCTCGATACCGTGACCAGTGATTTTGTCGAAAAGCTCCTCGATCTGGCGGTCGAAAGCTATGACATCGTGCTCGTCGACCTGCCCAATGCCTGGGTCGGCTGGACGATCAGCGCCTTCCAGCGGTCCGATGCCATCTGCCTCGTCACCCAATTGTCGGTGCCCGGCGTCCACCAGGCCAAGCGCCAGATCGACATGATCGAAGCCAATGGCCTGGGTGAACGGCTGCGGCTGGTGATGAACCGCGTGCCGGTGCCGCTATTCGGCCGTCCCGACATGTCGGGGCCCGAAGCCGCGTTGCGCCGCAAAGTCGATCATATCATCGCCAATGATTTCCTGACGGTCAGCGCCGCGCTCGATGAAGGCAAGACGCTGGCCGGCATCAAGGTCAAATCGCGGGTCGAACGCGATATCCGTCACCTTGTCACGGCGTTGACGGCGCTCACCAGCGTTGCGGCCACGGCGACATGATCTGGCCGAGCCGGCGCAGCGGGGCCACCCCGGTCACCATCTCGATGCCGCCGATCAGCCGCAGCGAGGGTGCTGCGACGCCCGAACGCAAGGAAGCCCAAGCCAACCCCACAGTGCTGCGCTCGATTGCGGTGGCCGAGGCCGAAGCGCGCAAGGCCGATCTCTACACCGATCTCAAGGTGCAGATGCACCAGAAGCTGATCGAGCGGATCAACCTGTCGGCGCTGGAAACCATGACGCGCGACCAGGTCGGTCGCGACATCGGCGACATCGTCCAGGAGATGCTCAAGGAGATCAACCACGCGCTCAACCTGGCCGAACGCCGCCAGCTGGTGGAAGATATCCTTGACGAACTGCTCGGGCTCGGGCCGCTCGAACCGCTGCTCAAGGACCCGACGATTTCCGACATCATGGTCAATTCCGCGACCAAGGTGTTCGTCGAACGTCGCGGCCGCATCGAACAGGTCGCGACCCGCTTTGCCGACGACAAGCATCTGCTGCGCATCATCGGCAAGATCGTGTCGGCGGTCGGGCGCCGGGTCGATGAATCCTCGCCGATGGTCGATGCGCGGCTGGCCGATGGCAGCCGCATCAACGCGATCATCCCGCCCCTGGCGCTCGATGGTCCGTGCCTGTCGATCCGCAAGTTTTCCAAGACGCCGATCGATCTCGCCAAGCTGGTGTCCTACAAATCAATGACGCCGGAATGTGCCGAAGTGCTCCGCGGCGTTGTCGCCAGCCGCCGTAACGTGCTGATTTCAGGCGGCACCGGCTCGGGCAAGACGACGATGCTCAATGCCATGTCGGCATCGATCGAAGATGACGAACGCATCGTCACCATCGAGGATTCGGCCGAATTGCAGCTCCAGCAGGCGCATGTCGTGCGGCTTGAAACGCGGCCGGCGAACGTGGAAGGCCGCGGCGAAGTCAACCAGCGCGATCTCGTCAAGAATGCGCTGCGTATGCGGCCCGATCGCGTCATCCTGGGCGAAATCCGTTCGGGCGAAGCCTTCGACATGCTGCAGGCGATGAACACCGGCCATGATGGCTCGATGACCACCGTCCACGCCAATACGCCGCGCGATGCGCTCAGCCGTGTCGAACAGATGATCGGCATGTCGGGAATCGACATCAGCCCGAAATCGGCGCGCGCCCAGATCGCATCCGCCATCCATGTCGTGCTGCAACTCGAACGCCTGTCGGATGGCAGCCGCCGGCTGACTTCGCTCGCCGAGGTGACCGGCATGGAAGGCGAGATCATCCTGATGCAGGAAATCTTCAAGTTCGTCCGCGAAGGCGTCGATGAAAACGGCAAGGTGCTCGGCGAGATGCGGCCGATGGGCATCCGCCCCAAGTTCATGGAGCAGTTGAAGGCGCGCGGTATCGATCTGCCGGCGTCGCTGTTCGATCCCTATCGCAAGCCGGGGGTAGCATGAGCAATTATCTCGACGCCCGCATGATCTTCCTCGGGATCGTCTTCCTCGCCGTCGTGCTCGCGGTCGAGGGGCTGTATCTCTATGTCCGCGATGTGCGTGGGCCGCAGGCGCGGGTCAGCCGGCGGATGCAACTCGTCACCTCGGGGGCATCGAACGCCGAAATCCTCGCGTCGCTGCGCCGCGAAACCTCCAAGGCTTCGGAAAGCATCCTGCCGGCCGCGGTCGATTATCTCGAAGTCCGGCTGACGCAGGCCGGCATGCGCATCACCGCCAACCGCATGCTCGGCATGATGGCGGCGGCGACGCTGATCACCGGGGTGCTGTTTCCGCTTGTCGGCGGCGTGACCGGGCAGATCCGGTCGTTGGGCGCCGTCGTGCTGCTGATCATCCTGGCGCTTGCCATCGGCGTGATGCTGCCGCTGGCGATCATCAATATCCAGGCGGCGCGGCGCATGAAATTGTTCGAAGCGCAATTTCCCGTGGCGCTCGATATCTTCACGCGCGGCCTGCGCGCCGGCTATCCGGTCACGTCGGCGCTCGAACTGCTGGTCGCCGAAGTGCCCGATCCGATCAGTTCCGAATTCGGGCTGGTCGTCGCCGAAATGAACTATGGCTATGATCTGCGTGATGCACTGGCGCACCTGGCGCTGCGGGTGCGCACCCAGGATATCCAGATGTTCGTCGTTTCGGTCGCCATCCAGTCCGAAACCGGCGGCAGCCTTGCCGATATTCTCGAAGGCCTGTCCAAGATCATTCGCGATCGTGCCGGGATGGTGATGAAGGTCGCGGCGCTCGCCAGCGAGGGCAAGATGACCGGGGCGCTGCTCTCGATCCTGCCGGTCGGCAGCTTTGTCGCGATGTTTGTGACGCGACCGGAATTCTATCTCGATGTCGTCGATGATCCGTGGTTCATGCCCGGCGTCGTCGGTATCGTCGTGCTCTACACGGTCGGCATCCTGATGATGCGCAAGATGATCGCGATCAAGGTCTGATCGGGATGGGGGCATCGCTTCTCATCAACGCGCTGGTCATGGTGATGGTGTTCGCTGCCGTGGTGCTGGTCGTGCTGGCGCTGGCGCCGATGTTCGATCGCGGGCTGAGCATCGAAGCGCGGCTTTCGGGGGCGCAGCAGGTATCGGCCCCGGCGAAATCGTCGCTCGTGACCAGCGATACCTCGTCGCGCTGGGCGCGCATGGTGCTGGCCGCCGAACAGCGCGGCCTGTCGTTGACCGACAGCAAGTCCGACATCCTCCAGCAAAAAATGATGCTTGCCGGCTTCGAACAGAAATTTGCGGTGCGCGCCTTCGTGCTGGCGCGCGCCATCCTGACCCTGTTGGTGCCGCTGGTGGTGCTGCTGTTTTTCGTCATCGAAGGCGATTGGCCGACGCCCGCCAAGCTGTACATGATCATCATCGGCGCGGCGTTGTTCGGCCTGTACCTGCCGACGCTGTATATCGGGTCGCGCGCCAGCAACCGGCGCGTCGAAATCCTCAACGGCTTTCCCGATACGCTCGACCTCATGCTGGTCTGTGTCGAGGCCGGGCTGTCGATCGATGCCGCCTTCAGCCGGGTCGGCGCCGAAATCACCGCGTCGCACCCACTGCTTGCCGATCTGTTCGCCACGGCCTCGCTCGAACTGCGCGCCGGGCGTTCGCGTGAGGAAGCCTTGCGCAGCCTGTCGCGCCGCACCGCGGTGCCGGAGATCAGTGCGTTCGTCACCCTGATCGTCCAGTCCGACAAATTGGGCGCGAGCATCGCCACCGCGCTGAAAATCTATGCCAGCGAAATGCGTGAAGCCCGCCGCATGCGCGCCGAAGAACGCGCCCACCGCATCCCGGTGCTGCTGTCGGTGCCGCTGGTCTGCTGCCTGTTGCCGGTCATGGTCGCGGTGCTGATGCTGCCCGCGTCGATCCAGATGAAGAACAGCATGGCGACGACCGAGAGCAGCGCAGATGGCAAATAGACCTGTTCTCACCGGCGGTGCTGCCTGGGGCAGCATCGGCATCATGCTCATCGGGCTGGCCATGCTCGATGCCGGCAGCGCCGAAGCCGGTATCCTCGATGGCAAGTCGATCAACCCGCGCGGCTCCGGCCTGCCCGAAGGCACGCGCCTGGTCACGCCCGCGGCGACGCCAAGCGATCCGTATCAGCGCGGCAAGGCGCTGCTCGCCGGCGATGACGCGGTGGGGGCGGTGGCGGCGTTCCGGGCTGCGCTGGTCGATGATCCGCAATCGGTCGATGCCCTGAACGGCCTCGGCATCGCCTTCGATCGGCTCGGGCGTTACGATATCGCGCGCGGCTATTACGACATGGCGCTGGCGCTGGCACCCGAATCGGCGCTGGTGCTCAACAATCTCGGCTATTCGCTGTATCTGCAGGGGCAGGATGCCGCGGCCATTCCGGTGCTGCAGCGCGCCCTGGCGGCCGCGGCACCGGGCGGCCCGGCACCGGCGCGGCGCATCCTCGCGCTGATCGCCGATCGCCTGCGCAGCCGCGCCGTCGCCAGTGACGCAGCACTCACCCGTGCCGACATGGCGGCGCCGGCGGCGCGGGTCGAACTCGCCGCCAATGGCGAACAGCGGCTGGTGTTTGCAGCGGCGGCACCCGCACCCGAACTCGTTGCCCAACTCGGCGATGCAGCCGCGCTGACGACGCCGGCGCGCGCCTGGACGGCGCGTGATGACGCCGTGGTCGCCGCCAGCGCCGTGATGCCGCCGCCCAAGGTGGCAGCGCCCGCCGTGATGCAGGCTGCCGCTGTTGCCGAACCCGCCACTGGATCGTTCGTGCAGGTGGCATCGCGGCCCGTTGTGCCGCTGGCGCCGCTCGCACCGCCGCGCCGGCGCGATGAACCCGTGCTGCGGGTCGCGGCGATCGCCGGTGCCGCCCCTGCCGGTCGCATGCCGATGCACCCGGCCCCGCGGCGGCCGCGCGTCGATGCGCTGGCGCTGCTGCGCGATGACAGGATGCTGGCCTGGCTGGCACTGCCGATGCCGGCCGCGTTGCCACCACGCCCGGCGCCGCTGCCGGCGCGCAGCCCGCCGACGATACTCGCCAGCTTCGACAGCGACGACCATGAACTCAACGCCTTTGCCGCCCGCATGGTGACATTGCGCGCCGCCGGCTGGGCATGACCGGGCGCGGCGCCGCCGCACTGCTGCTCTGGCTGCTTGCGGCGCCGATGGTTGCGCAAGCACAGCCCGGACCCGATCCGGCGCTGGCGATCATCGATGCCGCCATCGCCGAGGGCCGTTTCGAGGCGGCATCCGATATCCTGCAGCGCACCTTGCCGCTGCGTCCTGGGCCGCAATTGCAGTTGCGGGTCGCCGAACTGGCGCTGGCGCGCGGCGCGCTGGCCGAAGCGGCGACCGGCTTTGCCGAGTTCGCTGCCGATCCGGCCGTGGCGCCGCTGGCGCAGCAGGGGCTGGGCATCACCCGGCTGCGGCAAGGCGACGTGGTGGCGGCGCGCGCCGCGATCGATGCGGCGCTATCGGCCGATCCGGGGCTGGTGCGCGCCTGGAATGTCCGCGCGGTGCTCGCCGATCGGCAGCGTGATTTCGCTGCCGCCGATGCGGCCTATGCAGCGGCACTGGCGCTCGATCCGCGCTCGGCGATGCTGCGCGCCAACCAGGGCTATTCGCTGTTGCTGCGCGGCCGCCATGCCGATGCCGAAACCGCTCTGCAGGCGGCGCTGGCGCTCGATCCCGGGCTGGCGGCGGCAACGACCAATTTGCGCCTCGCCCGCGCCATGCAGGGCCGTTATCGCGAGGCCTTTGCCGGGTCGACCCGCGCCGGGCTGGCGGCCGATCTCAATACCGTGGGCTTTGCCGCGATGGCGCGCGGCGATCATGCCATTGCCGAAGGCTATTTCAACCGGGCGCTGACGCTTAATCCGCGCTTCGATCCGGTGGCCTTTGCCAATCTCGCCTATCTGAAATCACTCACCGAACCGCTCGGCACCGGGGTGGGCGAGGATCTGGCGCGGTGATCGGCGTGTTGCCGCCGATTCTGGCGATCGCGGCGCTGGCCTGCCTGGTGGCAGCGGCGATCGCCGATGTCCGCGCCTATGAAATTCCCGATGGCCTGTCGATCGCGCTGCTTGGCCTTGCGCTCGGCTATGGCGTGCTGACGCCGGGTTTCGGCTGGCTGTCGCACGGTGCCGCGGTGCTGTTGATGTTCGGCGTCGGGCTGTTGCTGTTCGCCCGCGGCTGGATGGGCGGTGGTGATGTGAAATTGCTGATCGCCATTGCCGGCTGGACCGGCCTGTCGGGGTTGGTCGGGCAATTGTCGGGGGTGGCACTGGCGGGCGGTGCGCTGGCGCTGGTGCTGATCATCGCCCGCCGCGCGCTCGCCGGGCGGGCGCCCGAAACCCTGCCGCGGGTGTTCCAGCCCGATGCGCCGCTGCCCTATGCGGTGGCGATTGCGGCGGGAACAGGCTGGTGGGCGTCGACGGCGTGGCCGGTTAGCTGATCAACGCTCTTCCCGCAGGGGGAAAAGGAGTGAAGATCAGGCCGCGGCGCCCAGATACCCCAGTTGCGCTGCCTTGAAGATCGTCTGGCTGCGATTCACCGCATCGAGCTTTTCGCCGGCATTCTGGATATGAAAACGCACCGTCGCATGGCTGCGCGCCAGGATCAGGCTGATTTCCTTGTCGGTCTTGCCGATGCTCGCCCAGCGCAGGCATTCGACTTCGCGCTTGGTCAGCTGCGTGTCGCTCGGCAGCCATTGGCGGGTGCGGTGCAGCTTGGTGTAGCCGGCGACGAAGCGGTGCGACAACAGCCCGAAGATATCGGCATGGGCTTCGTATTCGGCCGAAAGATCGTCGCGCGACGTGTCCCAGCCGTTGAAGCTGACCGCGCCGATCTGGCCGAAGGGCAGATGGATGGGGATGACAATGGCGCAGCGGGTCAGCGCGCGCTTTTCGAAATGTTCGAGGCCGATCTGGTCGAGATAGCGATTGGGCTGGCGGGTGTAGAAACCCTTGGCATTGACCCAGAAAGGTTCCGATTCATAACGGCAGGCGCGCGGCAGCGGCGACGACAGCGCGAGGCGCGAATCGGCCCACCAGCGTTCGCCTTCGCCGGTCCAGCCAAAGACATCGGCGGCGAGCACATTGCCCTCTGCATCGACCATCGTCGCCTTCGACGCGATATTGTCGCACACCGCGACGCGCAGGTCGCCACAACGGCGGCCGATATCGCGCAAGGCTTCGGCGGCGGCGCGTACATCGTCGAGGGTTCGAACCGAAACGGCGGCAAGGTCGGCAGACAGGTCCATCGTCACTCTCCCAAAGGATCCCGGTGCAAAGCCTCTGGCGGGCGGCGTCGGACTGTCTCCCGCAATGGGGGCATGGCCGCGCTGGCCCTGTCGGGCCATGATTGCACTGGACGCGGCGACAGAATAGTCCGGCGCGCGGTGCCACGCAATGCGCAAGGGAGCAGAGTCGTCGATGACAATCTGGCATGATGCCGGCGCCGCCGACCTGGCGCCGGGGGCGATCGACTGTCGCGACGTCGCCGGCGCAAAATGCCTGATCGCGCGCGATGCCGCCGGTGGCTGGCACGCGGTGGCGGCGCTGTGCAGCCATGCGCTGCTGCCGATGGACAAGGGCCGGGTGCGCGGCACGGCGCTGCTTTGTCCGCATCACGGCGCGCGCTTCGATCTCGCCACAGGCAAGGCGCTGGGGCCGCCGGCGTGGACGGGGATCACGGTCTATCCGCTGCGGCTGGTGGAGGATCGGGTAGAGATCGGCCTGCAATAATGCGCAGTTTCAGCCACCCGGCGCCTCCGCCATGGTGCGCCCCATGAAACAGGATCTGGCAGGACAGGTCGCGCTGGTCACCGGTGCGGCTTCGGGTATCGGGGCGGCGAGTGCGGCGCTGCTGGCGGCGCGCGGCGCGGCGGTGCTCGGCACCGATATTCGCCCCTTGCCCGGGCAGTTCGGCCATGACGTGACCGACCCCGATGCCTGGGACGCCGCGATCGCCGAATGCGTCGCGCGCCATGGCCGGCTTGATATTCTCGTGTCCAACGCCGGCACCGCCGATTTCGGCACGATCATCGACATGGACATGGCGCGGCTGCGCCAGCAGGCCCGCGTCCATGTCGAAGGCGCGTTCCTCGGCAGCCGCGCCGCGATCACGCAGATGCGGCGGCAGGCGAACCCGGCGACCGGCAGCATCATCCTCATCGCCTCGATCGCCGGGCTGAAACCGATCATGCAGACGACGACCTATGGTACCGCCAAGGCGGCGATGGTCGCGCTGGCGGCGGCGTTGGGGCAGGAGATGGCGGCGGCGGGCGATCGTATCCGCGTCAACGCCATCTGCCCCGGCGGCACCCGCACCGCGATGACCGAGGAAGCCTTCGGCGGTGACGAATATTGGGACCGGCCCGACAGTTTCGCCAAGCTGCCGCTCAAGGATTATGCCCGCGCCGATGATGTCGCGGAACAGGTGGCTTTCCTTGCCAGCCCCGATTCTGCTGCAATCAATGCTGCGCAGCATATCGTCGATGGCGGCTGGGTGCTGACGGCATGACCGGCACCGAAAAACCTGTCGCGCTGCTCGTCGCGCCAGCGGGGAACCTCGCCGCCGCCATCGTCGCGCGCCTGACCGCCGATGGCTTTCATGTCATTGCGGCGGGCGGCGCCGAGGCGCACGAAAGCCATGCACTCGACCCACGCGATGAAGCCGGTTGGGAGACGCTTACCGCCGATATCGCCGCGCGCCACGGCAAGGTCGCCGCGGTGATCAACGCCGCCGGGCACGCCATGGTCGCCGCCGTCGCCGACACCAGCCCCGCCGATTTCCGCGCGCTGTGGGAGGCCAATGTCGAAAGCGCCGTCATCGGCACCAAATGGGCCTTCCGGTTGCTGCGCGATACCGCGAGTGCTGGCTCGGTGATCAATCTCGCCTCACTCGCCGGGGTGCGGCCGCGCGCCGATGCCGCCGCCTGGTCGGCCGCCGATGCTGCCGTCACGCATTTTTCCAAGATCGCCGCGGTCGAAGCGGGCGACCTGGTGCCGCCGTGCCGGGTCAACAGCGTCAACCCGGGCGACGTCGCGCCCGATCAGGTCGCGGCCGCCATCGCCTGGCTGGCGGGGCCGCAATCGCGTTTCGTCACCGGCACCGCGCTGGTCCTCGCCGGAGAAGTCCATGCCCGATAACCGCCGCTTCACGCTCGTCCGTCGCCCGGATGGCACGCCGGTGCCGCAAGATTTCGCGCTGGTCACGGTGCCGACCCCCGACCTCGCGCCCGGCGAAGTGCTGGTGCGCAATGCCTATGCCTCGCTCGATCCGGCGATTCGCGGCTGGCTCGACGATGCGCCGTCGTACATGCCGCCGGTGCCGCTCGGCGATGCGGTGCGCGCCACCACGGTCGGCACGGTCGCCGCGAGCGCCAACCCCGAATTCGCCGTCGGCGACTGGGTGCTCGGGCTCAACGCCATCGAGGATTATTCGGTGGCGGTGCCCGGCGGCTTCACCCAGAAGATCGACCCCGCTGCCGTTCCGGCGGTGACCAATTATCTGTCGGTGTTCGGCGCCGTCGGGCTGACCGCCTATTTCGGCCTGCTTGAGGTCGGCAAGCCGAAATCGGGGGATACCGTGCTGGTCACGGGCGCCGCCGGCGCGGTCGGCAGCCTTGTCGGGCAGATCGCCAAGCTGCACGGCTGCCGCGTCATCGGCATCGCCGGCGGGCCGGCCAAATGCGCGCGGCTGGTCGAACGCTATGGCTTCGATGCCGCTATCGACTATCGCGACAAGGACGAAGCGGCGCTGGTCGCCGAAATCGGCGCGGTGGCACCGCAGGGCCTTGACGTCATCTTCGAAAATGTCGGGGGCATCATTCTCGATGCGGCGCTGATGAACCTCGCCGATGGCGCGCGCGTCGCGCTGTGCGGGCTGATTTCGGAATATAATGCCCCGGCGCCGGTCGGCGTGCGCAATCTGTGGCAGTTGATCGTCCATTCGGCGTCGATCAACGGCCTGCTGGTGCGCGATTTCATTCCGCGCTTCGGCGAAGGCGCGGCGGCGATGGGCGGCTGGCTCGGCGAAGGCAAGCTGGTGTTCGACGAGGATATCGTCGACGGGATCGACAATGCCTTTCCCGCTTTCATGAAGCTGTTTTCGGGCGGCAATGACGGCAAGCTGATCCTGAAACTGTGACCGGGCGCGACCTGTCCGGCCTCAAGGCGTTGGTTACCGGCGCGGCGTCGGGCATCGGGCTGGCGACGGTGCAGCGGCTGGCGGCGGCGGGCGCGACGGTGTTCGGCGTCGATCGCGATGGCCCGGCCGATTTCGCCATCGATGTCGCGGCGCCGGGCGCCGCCGAAGCCATGATCGCCGCCGCCACCGAAGCGCTCGGCGGCATCGATATCCTCGTTCCCAATGCCGGGATCAGCAGCTTCATGCCGCTGGACGGCCACCCCGATGCGCTGTGGGATGCGATGATCGGCATCAACCTGTCTTCGGTGTTCCGGCTGTGCCGCGCCGCGCTGCCGGCCTTGAAGGCCAGCCGCCAGGGTCGCATCGTCACCATCGGCTCGGTGATGTCGGATCATGGCGACGCCGGCATGGCGGCCTATGCGGCATCGAAGCACGGCGTGCTCGGGCTGACGCGCTCGCTCGCCACCGAATTGGGGCCGTTCGGTATCACCGTCAACTGCGTGCAACCCGGCGCGATCCTGACCGGCATCACGGCGCCGGCCTTTGCCGCCATGCCCGATTTCGAGACGATGTGGCGCGACAAGGCGGCGCTGAAACGCATCGGCACGCCGCAGGATATCGCCAACGTCATCGCCTTTCTGGCCAGTGCCGAGGCGGGCTTTGTCAGTGGCCATGGCATCACCGTCGATGGCGGGGCGATGGCGCATCCCTGAACAGGGTTTCCGTCTGTAAAGAAGTGCGCTGCCGCGACGTTGACTCTCCTGCCGGCGCCTGTTGGAGGCGCCGCTCGCGGAGACCCCCCATGCGCCACCTGCTCGCCCGCCTGTCTGCCGATCGTTCCGGCGCCACCGCCATCGAATATGGCCTGATCGCTGCCTTCATCGCGGTCGCGATGGTCGCCGCGCTGCCGTCGCTGCGCAACAATGTCATGGGGTTGTTCAACAATCTCGACAACAAGGTGGCGATGGCGCGCAAACAGTCGAACGACTGAGCCTGCGCGCCGCCGGCAACCGTTAGACCATCCTCCCCGCAGAAAGGCCGGCGCCGATGATCAGCGCCCGATCGACCCGTGCCGCGGCACGGCGCCTGGGCTTGCGCCTCGGCATCGCCGCCGCCTGCGGGTTGGCGGCGCTGGCGATCGGCGATGGCTGGCCGCAGGCGACGCACGCCGCACCGCTGCCACCGCCTGTGGTGATGGCGGCGCCGCCGGTTGCGGACACCGGCCTTGCCGCCGGCATCCGCCCCGGCTGGCGCGCGGCAACGATCGCCGTCGGCCCGGCGGCAGGGCTGGCGGGCTTTGTCGCCCCAGGGGACCGGGTCGATGTGCTGCTCACCCAGACGCTGAACGGCCGGCGCACGGCGCAGACCCTGCTCGAAAATCTCGTCGTGCTCGGCGTCGACCAGCGCCGGCGCGACAGCGGTCCGGCGGCGGCCCTGTCGGCGGCTGGCGATGTCGTGGCAGCGGCGACCGACGCCAGCGGTGCCGGTCCGCCGGGGCTGGTGACTCTTGAAGTGACGCCGCACGCCGCGCAGGCGCTGGCGGTGGCGGGCGAACTAGGCCGGTTGTCGCTGGTGCTGCGCGGGCCGGCCGGCGGCGCCAGCGACACCGGCGGGCGGCGCTGGGACAGCGATGTCACCGGCTTGCCGGCGGCGATGTTCGCGGCGCCCGCGCCGATTGCGGCAGCGCGCACCGTTGCCCCGGCTGCTGCGCTCCCACCAGCCGCCGGCGGCATCAGCATCGATTATGGCGCCGCAGCGCCCGGGGGAACGCCGCAATGAACCGGCTGATACTCGTGGCGCTCGTGCTCGCGGCCAAGGAGGCGCTTTTGCTTGCGGCGCCCGCGGCGCTTGTCCTCGCCGCGCCGGCGGCGGCGCGCGATGTCGAGGCGCTGGCCGGCCAGGCGGTGCCCTTGCCGCTGGCGCGCGCCCCGGCGCGGCTCTTCATCGCCGATCCCGCCGTGGCGACCGCGGCGGCGAGCGCCGGCACGCTGTTCCTCACCGGCCGCGCCGCCGGCACAACGCGCTGGTCGGCGAGCGATGCCGCCGGGCGGGTGATCGATGCCGGCGCGCTGGTGGTGCGCTACGACGAAGCCGGGCTGGCGGCGGCGCTGGCGGCGGCGTTCCCGGCGGCGCGACTGCAACTGGCAAGCGCCGGCGCCCTGCTGATCGTTTCGGGCCGCGTCGGCTCGGCAGCGGAGGGTGAAGCCGTGCTGCGGCTGGCGGCACGCTTTGTGCCCGGCGCCGATGCGAAATATCTGCTCGATCGCCTGCAGGTGGTGCCCGCGCAGATCGCCCTTCAGGTCCGCATCGCCGAAGTATCGCGGCAAACGGTCAAGGCGCTCGGCTTCAACTGGCAGGCGCTCGGCGGTTTCGGCAATGCCGCGATCGGGCTGGCGACGGGCAATGGCTTTGCGTCGGTGCCGGGCGCGGTGCCGCGCGTCGATGCGGTCGACAATCTGTTCGCCAGCTTTCGCAATGGCAGCGTCAGCCTCGATGTGCTGATCGACGCGCTGGCGCAGACCAACCTCGTCACCATCCTCGCCGAACCCAGCCTGACGGCGCAATCGGGGGTGCCCGCCAGCTTTCTCGCCGGCGGCGAATATCCGATCCCGGTGCCGCAGGCGCAGGGGGTAACGACGATCGAATACAAGAAGTTCGGGGTGAGCCTCGGCTTCACCGCAACGCTGGGCAGCGATGGCCGCATCACGCTGAATGTCCGCCCCGAAGTAAGCCAACTCACTTTCACCGGCGGGCTGACCTTCAACGGCACGCGCGTGCCGGCGCTGACGACGCGGCGCGCCGAAACCACCGTCGAACTGGCGAGCGGGCAAGGCTTTGCCATCGCCGGACTTTTGCAGGCCAGCGAGGATAACGACATGCGAAAATTCCCCCTGCTCGGCGATGTGCCGGTGCTCGGCCAGCTGTTCCGGTCGCAGCGTTTCGACCGGCGCGAGACCGAATTGGTGATTACCGTCACCCCCTGGCTTGTCCAGCCGGTGGCCGCTGCCGCGCTGGCGCTGCCAAGCCCCAAGGGCTGGCAAAAGGGCGCCGCCACGGCCGCCAACCAGGCCGCGATGGCGGTGCCGGAATGAGCGTGCAGGGCAGCATTTTCGCCGCCGCGCCGGCGGTGTCGCGCCTGCTGGTCAGCCGCGATCCGGCATTGGTGGCGGCGTTGGGCGCGACGGCGACGCAACTCGGCTGGGCGCCGCTGGCTGTCGTTGGCGACGAGGAAGCGGCGACGATATTGCTCGCGGGCGAGTCGCCGGCGCTGCTCGTCATCGATCTCGATGCGCTCGCCGATCCGATCCCGGCGATCACCCGGCTGGCCGAGGCGTGCCGCGCCGATATCCGCGTGCTGGCGCTGGGCAGCGCCAATGATGCCGGACTGTTTCGGCAGTTGCTGGCGCTGGGGGTCGGCGATTATCTCGTCAAGCCGGTGGCGGCCGCGGCGCTGGCGCAGGCGCTGCATCTGGCGGCCGATGAGCGCGCGCCGGCGCGCGGCAGCCTGGTCGCGGTCATCGGCGGCCGCGGCGGTTGCGGTACCACGACAGTGGCGACCTCGCTCGCCCTGATCGCGGGTGGCGGCGCCGTGGCGGGCAGTACCGGCTGCGTGCTTGTCGATCTCGATCTTCACCATGGCAATGCCGCCGCGATGTTCGGGCTCGAACCCGGCGATGCGCTCGCGGGGTTGCTCGCCGCGCCCGCACGCCTCGATGAACGCCTGCTCGGCGCGGCATTGCAAAGCGCCGGCCCGGGCGTAGCGGTGCTGGCGGCGAGCGCGCCGCTCGAAAGCGATGCGGCGGTGCCACCCGAAGCCGCGCTGCGCCTGCTCGACATGCTGCGTGCCACCGCGTCGCTGGTCATCGTCGACCTGCCGCCACGGCTCGATCCGGCGGCACGGCAGCTGTTGCGGCTCGCCGACCAGGTGGTGGTGGTGACCACCCCGACCCTCGATGGCGTGCGCGAAACCGCGCGGCTGCTCGATTGGCTGGAAGGGCTGCGCGCCGGCGCGTCGCCGCTGCTCGTCATCAATGGCGCCAGCGGCGGGGCGGGCGAAATCGGCCGCAGCGGCGTCGAACAGAGCCTCGGCCAGACGGTGACGGCGTGGATCGCGGCGCTGCCCGGCCCGGCAGCGGCCGCGGCGGCGCATGGCGTGCCATTGGCGGCGGTGGCGGGGCGCGACGGCCGCGCGTTTACGGCGATCCTCGCGGCGCTCGGCCAGCCAATGCCGCGCGTCCGCCGGCGCTGGTGGAACTTTCGGGTGCCGCCATGGCCGTGATCGCCCCCGCTCGCCCGGCCTTTGGCCGCCGGCCGGTGTCTTCCTGTGTCGGCGCGCTGCTGGCACCGCTCGGCCGCACGCCTGTCGACGCCGATGCCGCTGAACGCCTGCTGCAGCCCCAGGTCGCGGCGGCCTTCGACCCCGCGACGCTGCCCGGGTCGCGCGGCGCGCTGGCGGCGGCGCTGGCAGCCTTTGTCGATGACCGGCTCGCCGCTGTCGGGCTGTGGCTGGCGCCGGCGCCGCGCCGCGCCTTGGTCAGCCGCTTTCTGGGGCTGCTGATCGAGGCCGGCGGCACGGCGCCACCGGTTGCCAGCGTGCTGCCGCAGATCGCCGCCGCGGTCATCGAACGCATCGATTCGGCGGCGGCAGCAAAGATGGGTCGCGGCGAGCTGGCGCGGCGGCTGACCGGGCTGGTCGGCGAATTGCTCGCCGAGCGCCGGCTGCATCTCAATGGCGCCGAAGTCGACGGCCTGGTGAACAGCCTGCTCGACGACATGCTCGGGCTGGGGCCGTTGCAGGCGCTGCTCGCCGATGACGGCATTGCCGATATCATGGTCAACGGCCCCGATGCGGTGTTCATCGAGCGCCACGGCCGGATCGAGCGCGCCGATGTGCGCTTTCGCGACCATGATCATGTCATGGCGGTGGCAAGCCGGATCGTCGCGCAGGTCGGTCGCCGGGTGGATGAATCCTCGCCGCTCGTCGATGCCCGGCTCGCCGATGGCAGCCGCGTCAACATCATCATCCCGCCGCTGGCGCTCGATGGTGTGACGATCTCGATCCGCAAATTCGCACGGCAACGCCTCGACCTGGCGGCGATGGCGGCGGCGGGCAGCCTGTCGCCGGCGATGGCCGAGGTGCTGGCGGTGGCGGCGGCGGTGCGGCTCAACATCCTTGTCTCGGGCGGCACCGGGTCGGGCAAGACGACGCTGCTGAACGCGCTGGCACGCGAGATTGCGCCCGATGAACGCATCGTCACCATCGAGGATGCCGCCGAATTGCAGCTCGGCCAGCCGCATGTCGTGCGGCTGGAGACCCGGCCGGCAAACCTGGAAGGCACCGGCGCCATCGGCATGCGCGAACTGGTGAAGAACGCGCTGCGCATGCGCCCCGATCGCATCATCCTGGGCGAAATTCGTGGGTGTGAAGCGCTCGACATGCTGCAGGCGATGAACACCGGGCATGATGGCTCGCTCGGCACCATCCACGCCAATGCGCCGCGTGAGGCGCTGACCCGGCTCGAAAACATGATCGGCATGGCGGGTGTTACTGTGCCGCTGGCGGCGCTGCGGTTGCAGATCGCCAGCGCGGTGCATCTGATCGTCCAGGTCGAGCGCATGCGCGACGGGGTGCGGCGGGTGACGCGGATCAGCGAGGTCGGCGCGGCCGGCCCCGATGGCATCGCGTTGCACGATCTGTTCGCCTTCGACGTCGCGGGCGGCAGCCGCGACGGCGCGGTGGCGGGGCGTTTCGTGGCGCTCGGCCGGCCCGGTTTTGCGGCGCGCGCCAGCTATTTCGGGCTCGCCGAGCGGCTGGCGGCGGCGACATGATGGCGTGGCTGATCCCGGGTGTGGCGCTCGGCCTGCTGCTGGCACCGGTGCTGGAGGCGGGGTTCGATCGCTGGCGGTTGCGCCGCCGGCGGCGCGGCGTGCGGCGGCGGGCGGTGCCGAAACAACGGCCGAGCGTGTTCCTGCGCAGCGGCTCCGCCGGGCAGCGCCTGTCGCGCCGCGCCCGCGCCGGTTTTGCACGTGATTTCCCCGATGCGGTGGCGTTGCTGGTGCGCAGCCTGCGCGCCGGGCTGCCGATCGATGCCGGGCTGGCCGAAGTGGCGCGCGGGGCGGGGCCGGTGGCGGCGGCGTGCCGGGGTGTCATCGATAATTTGCGGCTCGGCCAGCCGCTCGATCGCGCGCTCTGGGCGGCGGCGCGGCCGGTGGCGTTGCCGGAATTCGATTTCCTGGTCGTCACCATCGCCCTGCAACGCGAAACCGGCGGCAATCTGGCGCAAACCCTGGCGCAATTAGAGGCGACACTGCGCGCGCGCCGGCAACTGGCGCTGAAGGTCCGCGCCATGGCGGGGGAGGCGCGGGCGAGCGCGCTGATCATCGGCAGCCTGCCTTTCGTGATGGCGGTGCTGCTGGCGCTGGTGGCGCCCGATTATCTGCTGCCGCTGGTCACCGAAGCGCTTGGCCGGGTGCTGTTGGCGGGCGGGCTGGTCAGCATCGCGATCGGCGCGCTGGTCATGCAGGCGATGATGCAGGTGGAGGCGTGATCGCGGCGGTGGTGATGGCGCCGGTGGCGGCAGCGCTGGCCGGCTGGTGGCTGGCGAGCCGGCTGGCGCCCGCGCCGCTGCGGTTGCGGCTGGCGGGGGTGCAGCGGGCGGTGCCGGTGGCGCAGGTCGCACGCTGGCGCGGGATCATCGCAGGGGTAGCGGCGCGTGCCGGCGGCCGCGCGGCAGCCGAAGCGCAGGTGACGGCCGCGGGCTGGCCGGCGGCGGCGGTGGACTGGATGCTGGCGTCGGAGCGCATCTTGCCGGTCGCGCTGCCGTTTGCCGGGCTGCCCTTGCTGTGGCTGGGCAGCGATGGCACCGGGATGGGGGTCGGCCTGGCGGGGCTGGCGGCGGCGGGGCGTTTCGGCCCGCGGCTGGCGGTGGCAAACGCGGCGCAGCGGCGCTTGCAGGCGCTGGCGCGTGGGGTGCCCGATGCGGTCGATCTGCTGGTCATCTGCGCCGATTCGGGGCTCGGGCTGGCGGCGGCGCTGGCGCGTTGCGGCCGCGAACTGGCGCCGGCGCAGCCGCAACTCGCCGCCGAGCTGGCGCTGACCGCGCTCGAGCTCGGGCTGTTGCCGCAACAGGCGCAGGCCTATGCCAATCTGGCGCGGCGGGTGCCGTTGCCGCCGGTGATCGCGCTGTGCGACCTGATGGTGCAGACGCTGCGCTTCGGCACGCCACTGGCGCAGGGGCTGCGCGCGCTGGCGGCCGAAAACCGCGCCCATCGCCTGCTCGCCGCCGAAGAACGCGCCGCGCGGCTGCCGGCGCTGCTCACCGTGCCGATGATCGCCTTTATCCTGCCGCCGCTGTTCATCGTGCTGGTCGGCCCGGCGCTGGTGACAGCGCTGGCGGGGTAGGGTTCACTCGACGCGCCGGGCCTGCAAAACCACCGCGCGGGCCGACAACCGGGTCGATTGCCCGGCATAAAGCCCGGCGACGAGGTGGTGCGCCTCGCTGCTGACGATGATCTCGATGGCGCGGGCCTGGCCCTGCCAGCGCCCGCTGCGCGGCACGCCGGCGGCATCGATCCGGGCGGGGGCATCATCCTGGTCGACCACGGCTTCGGCGATCGCGATGGCGCCACCGCGGTCGCCGGCGGCAAAGGCCGGCCCGGCGCTCAACGCCGCGCGGTCGGCGAGGGCCTGGAGATGCAGCGAATCGCGATACCAGCCGGAAACATCGATCCCGAAGGCGACCGCGACGAGGAGCAGCGGCGCGAGCAGCGCGGTGAGCACGGCGACGCCGCCGTTGCGACAATGGCGTAATGACTGCCTCCTCGCCCGCAGGCGCGAGAGGGGGGTCCTACCCCGCACAAGCACGCGCCGTGACCGTGCCGAGCCCCGGGGTCAGCGCCGCCGGCAGGCCGCCCGTCACGCTGATCCGAACGCCGCAAGCGCTGTTGTCGATCCGCACCCGGCTATCGAAACGGCTTTCCGCCGCGACCAGCGCCGCGACTGCGGCATCGCTGCGGCAGCGTTCGGGCGTTACCGCGACACAGCGCGCGGCGCGGGCGGCGAGATCGCGGGTTGCGGCGGCCCCCCAGCTCCACGCCGCCAGTTCGACCAGCCCGACGAGGATGGCAACGAGCAGCGGCGCCACCAGCGCGAATTCGACCGCGGCGGCGCCGCTTCGATCCTGACCAAGGTTCATGGCAGCCGCACCAGCGCCGTTGCTGTCACTTCACCCGGGCGCAGCGCACCGAACAGCGACGGCGTTGCTGCGCTTGTCGCGATCAACGCCCAGCGGCCAGTGGGCAGGCCGTCGCAATCGCTATCGCTGCTGCCGCCGAAGCGGTTGCGAAAATGGCCCCAGCCATGGCCGCGACTTTTGCTTTTGCCGTCGTGGCGGTCGTCGCGATCATCATCCTCGCGATCGCCCTTGCGCTTGTCCTTTTCATCGCGCCGATCATCGTCCTCACAGGTAAGCAGCACGATCGAATCGACGCTGATTCCCGCATCATGCGCCGCCATCGCCGCGCCGATGCGCGCCACATCGAAACCGCGCGCCTGCGCCATCAGCGCGCCGGTCTGCGCCACGGCATCGGCATCGGTCTGCGCCAGCGTGCGCCGTACCGTATCGGCAAGCCCCATGATCATCAGCACCAGCAGCGGCAGGACGAGCGCGAATTCGACACCGGCGGTGCCGCGCCGCTGCCGCGCGAGAGAGGTGCAAAGCCGGGGGATCATCGCCACCGGTAACGGCAAGGCGCTCGCGCGGTTGCGGCTCGGGCGCGGCTGTGGAAGCATGGGTCCAAGGAGAACCGCCCGCATGACCGACACCGCCATCCGCATCGTCCGCAATTTCTGCGCCGCCTGGGACCGGATGGACTGGGACGCCGTCACCAGCGCGCTCAGCGACGATATCGTCTATCACAATATCCCGATGGCGCCGGTCGAAGGGATCGCGGCCTTCAAGGCCTTCCTCACCGGCTTTCCGGTCAGCAGCGCCGAATTCGAGATCCACCAGATCGCCGGCAACGGCAATGTCGTGCTGACCGAGCGCACCGACCGCTTCGTCATCGCCGGCAAAGCGGTCGTCATCCGGGTGATGGGGACGTTCGTCATCAAGGACGGCAAGATCAGCGAATGGCGCGATTATTTCGATCTGGCCGAATTCACGTCGCAAATGCCGGGCTGACGCCCGGGGGTGCAAACGCCGGGCCATGCGCCCCCCTGTTACTAATCAGCGTCGCCAGCCGGGGGGCAGTCGCCTTAGCCTTGCGGGCATGAGCCAGATCGATCTCGATACGTCCAGCCTGTTCATGCCCGAGGTGCTCGCCGATCCGTTCGCCTATTATCAGGCCGCGATCGCGCAGCGGCCGGTGATGCTGCTGCCGGGCACCAATATCACGCTGGTATCGTCTTACGATCTCGTCGCCGAAGCCACCGGCCGGGTGGAGGATTTTTCCAGCGACTTCAGCGATCTGCTCGCCGGGCAGCGCTCGGCCGACCCCGATGTCACTGCCGAGCTGGAAAAGGGCTGGCCGCAGCGCAACACGTTGCTCACCGCCGATCCGCCGGTGCACACGCGTTTCCGCAAGCTGGTCAATCTGGCGTTTTCGATGAAGCGCGTCGACGCCATCGAGGCCGAGATTCGCGCCATCGTCGAACGGCTGGTCGATGCCTTTCCGGCCGATGGCCATATCGATTTCGTCCGCGATTTCGCCATCCCGCTGCCGGTCGCGGTCATCGCCGGCCAGATCGGTATCGGCGAGGCCGATGGCAGCATCTCGCCCGAAGGCATCGCCACCGTAAAGCGCTGGTCGGACGCCTTTGCCGACCGGCTGGGCGGCATGATCTCCAAGGAGCGCGAGCTCGAATGCGCGCGTGAGGTCGTCGAATTCCAGCACGCGATAAAGGCGCGCATCGACGCCCGGCGCGAACAGCGCACCGAGGACCTGTTGTCCGATCTCGTCCATGCGACGGTCGAGGGCGAACGCCCGCTCGATGATGCCGAGCTGCTCTCGGTACTCCAGCAATTGATGGTGGCCGGCAATGAAACCACCACCTCGACGCTCGCCGGCGGGGTGCTGCTGCTCATCCAGAACCCGGCCGAGGAAGCCCGGGTGCGTGCCGACCGCACATTGATCCCCAACATGGTCGAGGAAATGCTGCGCCTCGAAAGCCCGAGCGCCGGGCTGTGGCGCATCGTCAAGCGCGATGCCGAATTGGGTGGGGTGACGGTGCCGGGCAACAGCATGATGATGCTGCGCTATGCCGCCGCCAACCGCGACCCGGCGAAGTTCGAAGACCCCGACCGCTTCGACCCCGGGCGCAGGAACGCCCGCAGCCATCTCGCCTTTGGCCGCGGCATCCATATGTGCGTCGGCAACATGCTCAGCCGCAAGGAACTCGCGGTGGCATTCGACGTATTGCTGCAAAAGGTCGGCCGCTTCGAACTGGCGCCGGGGGCGGAGCTCGTCCACCCCCCGAACATGCTGCTGCGCGGGCTGCGGCGGCTCGACCTGGTGGTGGAACGCGCATGAATTTCGACCTGACCGAAGACCAGGCGCTGTTGAAGGCAGCGGTCGAACGCTTCGTTTCCGACAGCTATGGCGGCGATCTTGAAGCAAGGCGCGCGGCGCGGCTCGATCCGAAGGGTTTCGCCCCGGCGCATTGGGCGCGGCTGGCGGAAAGTGGAATTCTCGCCTTGCCGGTGTCGGCGGCGAACGGCGGGCTGGGCGGCGGCCGGGTCGAATTGATGGCGGCGATGGAGGTCATCGGCCGCGGCCTGGTGGCCGAGCCGGTGCTCGATGCGGCGGTGATCGCGCTCGGGCTGCTCGATGCGGGCAACGCCGCGGCGGCGCTCGCACCGGCGCTGGCGGGCGAAAGCCTCGTCGTCCTCGCCCATGCCGAGCGTGAGGCGCGCTACAATCTCGCCCATGTCGCCACGACGGCCAGGCCGAAGGGCGAAGGCTGGAGCATCGATGGCGCCAAGACGGCGGTGGTCGCCGGCGGCGGGGCCGATACATTCATCGTGTCGGCGCGTGTTTCCGGCGCAAGCCGCGATCGGGACGGCATCGGCTTTTTCCTCGTTCCCGCAACAGCCGCCGGCGTCGATCGCCGCGCCTATCGCCTTGCCGATGGTTCGGTCGCTGCTGAACTCGCGCTGCGCGGGGTGGAGGTCGGCGCCGATGCGCGGCTTGCCGGCGGGCTCGAAACGTTGCTGCCGGTGGTCGCCACGGCGCGGTTGGCGGCGGCGGCGGAAATGCTCGGGCTTATGACGTTGCTGTTCGACACGACGCTGGCCTATGTGAAGACCCGCAAGCAGTTCGGGACGTCGCTCGGGTCGTTCCAGGTCATCCAGCACCGCATGACCGATGCCTATGTCCTCGTCGAACAGGCGCGCTCGCAGGTCATCCGCGCGGCGCTGGCCGAGCCCGCCGATCTCGCCCGCGCGGCAGCCGGTGCCAAGGCGTTCGTCGCCGATGCGGCGCTCACCGTCGCGCATACCGCGGTGCAGATGCACGGCGGTATGGGCATCACCGACGAACTCGTCATCGGCCATGCGCTGAAACGCATCCGCGTGCTGGCGCTGACCTTCGGCGACGGCAATGCCGCGCTCGATGATTACCGGCGGGCGGCATGAGCGACCTGTGGAGCGATGAAGCACCACCGCGGCTGATCGGCGGGCGCGACCCCGAAACCGGCCGCATCGTCTTTCCCTGCGCCGCAGGTTTCGATCCCGTCCCGCTCAAGCGCGATGGCACGATCTGGAGCTGGACAGTGCAGCGTTTCCCGCCGAAATCGCCGCCCTATGCCGGGCCGGCGCCGTTCGAACCCTTTGCATTGGGCTATGTCGAACTCGCCGATGAAGTCATCGTCGAGGCGCGTTTCGACGGGTTGGCCTTTGACAGCCTGAAGGTCGGCCTGCCTGTCACGCTGCGCCTCATTCCCTTCGGCACCGGTGCCACTTTCGCCTTTGGACCCGCCACATGACGGACGTCTGCATCATCGGTATCGGCATCCACCGTTTCGGGCGCACCGATGGCGCCTCCGGGCTCGACCAGGGGGTGGTCGCGGCGCGCGCCGCGCTCGCCGATGCCGGGGTCGAATGGCAGCAGATCGAAGCGGCGTTTGGCGGCTCCTCGGCGGCGGGCAATGCCGATATCATGGTGTCGCGCCTGGGGCTGACCGGGGTGCCGTTCATCAATGTCGCCAATGGCTGCGCGACCGGCGGCTCGGCGATGGGTTCGGCGGTCGCCGCGATCAAGGCCGGCCAGGCCGATCTGGCGCTGGCGGTCGGCTTCGACAAGCATCCGCGCGGCAGTTTCGACCCCAAGCCCGCCGAATGGGGCCTGCCCGACTGGTATGGCGAGACAGGCCTGATGCTGACGACGCAGTTCTTCGCGCTGAAGCTGCGCCGCTACATGGAACTGCACGGGATCACCCCGACGACGCTCGGGCGTGTGGCCGAAAAGGCGTTTTCCAACGCCGTTCACGCCCCGCACGCCTGGCGGCGCGAGGAAGTCGATCTCGACACCATCCTCAATTCGCAGATGGTCAATGATCCGCTGACCAAGTTCATGTTCTGCGCGCCGGCCGAAGGCGCCGTGGCGCTGATCCTCGCGTCCGAGAAAAAGGCGCGGGAGTTGGGGGTGAAGGGGGTGAAGGTCGCTTCGGTCGCCATCCGCACGCGGCCGCCGGGGTCGTTCGAAGTGTTCGCGCCGTCGATCGATATCGAGCGCGGCCTGTCGGCAACTAACCTCGCCAGCCGCGCGGCGTTCGAAATGGCGGGCATCGGCCCCGCCGATATCGAGGTCGCGCAGTTGCAGGACACCGAAAGCGGCGCCGAAATCATGCACATGGCCGAAAACGGCTTTTGCCGGGATGGCGAGCAGGAAGCCTGGCTGGCCGAAGGACGCACGCGGCTGAACGGCGCGCTGCCGGTCAATACCGATGGCGGCTGCCTCGCCTGTGGCGAACCGATCGGCGCGTCGGGGCTGCGCCAGGTCTATGAAAATGTCGTGCAACTGCGCGGGCAGGGCGGCGGCCGCCAGGTGGCGGGGCGTGACGGGCAGGGGCCGAAAACCGCCTATTCGCACGTGTATGGCGCCCCCGGCCTTTCCGCCGTGGCAATTCTGGAGCGGTAAGCGATGGGCAGACTTTCCGGCAAGGTGGCACTCATTTCCGGCGGCGCCGAAGGGTTGGGCGCGGCATCGGCGCGGGCGTTCGTGCGCGAAGGCGCGCGGGTCATGCTCGGCGACATCCAGGTCGACACGGCGCGGGCGCTGGCACGGGAACTGGGAGACGCCGCCGATGCGATCCTGCTCGATGTCACCCTGCCCGAAAGCTGGGACGCGGCGGTCGAGGCGACGCTGAAAAGCTTCGGCAAGCTCAACATTCTCGTCAACAACGCCGGCATTTCCGAACCCGGCACCGCCTCGACCGTGTCGAAGGAAAGCTGGTCGCGGACGATGCGCATCAATCTCGATGGTGTTTTCCACGGCACCCAGGCGGCACTGCCGGCGATGGTCGCGGCGGGCGAAAGCGGCAGCATCGTCAACATGTCGTCGATGCTGGCGCTGCGCCCGGGGGGCATCTTCGCCGCCTATTGCGCGTCGAAGGCGGCGGTGGCGATGCTGACCAAGTGCACCGCGCTCGAATGCGCCGCTGCCGGCTGGCCGATCCGCGCCAACAGCGTCCATCCGGGCGCGATCGAGACGCCGATGCTCGAACGCTATCTGGCGCTGACGCCCGAACTGACCCGCGAACAGGCCTATGCCGGCTTTGCCCAGAACCACCCGATGGGCCGGTGCGGCAAGCCGGAAGAAATCGCCGCGGCGGTGCTCTTCCTCGCCAGCGACGAAGCCAGCTTCACCACCGGCACCGAACTGACCGTCGATGGCGGCGGTTTCATCAGGGATTGATGGCCATGAGCGGACCCATTCAGGCGCATTTCATCGCGGCCGGCAAATATCATGACATCGATTTTGCCCGGCTCGAAATCCTGAAACTGATGGCGGAAGAACCGCGCATCCGCGCCACGGTGGCGATGGATTACGCCAATACCGATCGCCTCGCCGACTGCGATTTCCTCATCACCTACACCTGCGACGTCATCCCGACCCCCGCCGAAGTCGCAGCGCTCAAGGCCTTTCTGGAACGCGGCGGTCGCTGGCTGGCGCTGCATGGCACCAATTCGATCCTGCGCTTCCTCGAATCGGGGCTGGTCGATGCCCCCGACGAAGCCCCCGAATTGATGGAAATGCTCGGCAGCCAGTTCGTTGCGCATCCCCCCATCGGGGCGTTCACGGTCGAGGTCGCGCCGGTCGATGATCCGCTGACCCGCGGCATGAACAGTTTCGAAATCGTCGATGAACTCTACCTGTCGCGCACCACCGCGCCCATCGAAACCCTGCTCTTCACCCGCTTCACCGGCGAGGCGACGGGCTTTGTCGACAAGGACTGGCACGACGCCGAAGTGCCGATCCTCTATCGCCGCAAGCAAGGGCGCGGCGAAATAGTCTATTGCACGCTGGGGCATTGCCGGGGTCATTACGACGTCGCGGTGTTCACACCGTTCTGGCCGCATCCCGAACGCTGCGGCTGGAACTATCCGATCTATTATGACCTGTTGCGCCGCAGCCTCGCCTGGGCGGCGGGCACGCTGGAGTAACCCATGGACATCAGCTTCAGCGCCGCCGACCTCGCTTTCCGCGATGAAGTCCGCGCCTTTCTCGCCGCCGAACTGCCGCAGCGGTTGCGCGACGGCATGAACGGCACGCCGTCGGTGTTCGTCGAACCCGAAATCGGGCTGGAATGGCAGCGCATCCTCCATGCCAAGGGTTGGCTCGCCTATCAATGGCCGGTCGAACATGGCGGCACCGGCTGGACCCCGGTGCAGCGCTACATCTTCGAAAAGGAATGCGCGCTCGCCGATGCCCCGGCGCTGTCGGTGCTCGGCCTGAAACTCGTCGGCCCGGTGATCGCGCACTACGGCACCCCCGACCAGAAGGCGCGCTATCTCGAACGCATCCTGACCGGCGAGGACCTGTGGTGCCAGGGCTATTCCGAACCCGGATCGGGCAGCGATCTCGCCAGTCTGAAGACCCGCGCGGTCCGTGAAGGCGACAAGTACATCGTCAACGGCAGCAAGATCTGGACCACCCACGCGCATTATGCCGACTGGATGTTCTGCCTCGCCCGCACCGACCCGGATGTGAAGCCCCAGGCCGGCATTTCCTTCCTGCTCATCAACATGCGGCAACCCGGCATCACGGTGCGGCCGATCATCGGCATGGCCGGCGATCATGAGGTCAACCAGGTGTTTCTCGACGATGCCGAAGCGCTCGTCGCCAATCGCATCGGCGAGGAGGGGCAGGGCTGGACGATCGCCAAGTTCCTGCTTGAAAACGAACGCGGCGGCAGTTGTGCGGCGCCGCGGCTGCTCGCCGATCTGGAGCGGCTCGACCAGCTGGCGGGGCAACAGCCCGGCGGCCATAACGGCGCGCTCTGCCATGATGCGGATTTCGGCCGGCGGCTGGCACGGCTGCGGCTCGAGGCCGAAGCGCTGGAGATGACCGAATTGCGCATCCTGGGTGAGCTGACGCAGGGCCGCAAGCCCGGCGCGCAGACGTCGCTGATCAAGCTGGTGGCTTCGTCGTTGCGCCAGCATGTCGATGAACTCGCGGTCGAAGCCTTTGGCTATGACGGCCTGCAGCTCGCCACCGAACGCCCGCTCTACGGCAATGAAAGCCCCGAACCGATCGGCAGCAAGCCGGCGCAGCTCGCCATGCCGACCTATCTCAACAGCCGTGCCTGGACGATTTTCGGCGGATCGAACGAAGTCCAGAAGAATATCATCGCCAAAACCGTGCTCGGGCTCTGACCCGGCACCCCTTGCGTCATTCTTTCGAAACGTCTTTCCCACAAAAAACCGGCCATTGCGGTTTGCATACGGCCTAGGCTTTGCTACCGTATCTCCCGGAGACGTCGTCAGGGGCTATGATGACAAGCTGGGGGGCTAGGCAAGTGGGGGCATTGCGGCGTTTTGCCGTCGCTGCCGTGCGATTGATCGCGTTGGTTTCGGCACTTGTCGTGGCGCCACAGGCTTTTGCCGCGCCGGCGCATGACAACGCCATCCACAACGGCGTCGCCTCGTGCAGCGGCTCGACGTGCCATGGCCGGCAGGAAGCCACCGGGCCGCGCGTCCGCCAGAACGAACTCCTGACCTGGCAAAGCCCGTCGAGCCTGACCGGCGCGCATTCCCGCGCCTGGAGCGTGCTCAATGAACCCCGCGCGCGGGCCATCGGCGCCCGCCTGGGCATCGCCAATGTCGCCACCAGCGGCGATTGCATCGCCTGCCATGGTGACCCGGCGCCGCGCCGCGGGCCGCAATTCCGCCAGGCCGATGGCGTCGGCTGCGAAGCCTGTCATGGCGGCTCGACCAACTGGCTCGCCTCGCACACGGCTGTTGCCGCGACGCACGAACAGAATGTCGCGCGCGGGCTGTGGGCGGTCGACAAGCCCGGCGTGCGCGCCAATGTCTGCCTCGATTGCCATTTCGGTTCTGACAAGCCGGGCCAGTTCGTCACCCATCGCATCATGGCGGCGGGCCATCCGCGCGTGGCGTTCGAACTCGACCTGTTTACCTCGCTGCAATCGCATCATGACGAAGATGCCGACTATGCCGAGCGCAAGCAGGTGGCCGGTGGCGTCAAGGTCTGGGCGGTCGGCCAGGCGCTCGCGGTCAAGCGCGCGCTGTCGCTCTATCCGGCGCGTTCGGCGGGCAGCTTCCCCGAATTCTATTTCTACGATTGCCGTTCGTGCCATCGCAGCTTTTCGGATGACCCGGCCGTGGCGCTGACGGCGCGCTCCAACCCCGGCCGGCCGATCGCGCCCGGCACGGTGGTCTGGAACGATGAAAGCCTGATCATGCTCAACGCCGCGGCGCGGGTCGCGGCGCCGGCGCTCGCCAGGCAGCTTGCCGTGCAATCGCGTGATTTCCACGCCAGCTTCGCCGGCGATCGCGCCGGTACGATGAAGGCCGCCGCCGCGCTGGCGCGGACCAGCGATGCGCTCGCCGGGGCGTTCGAACGGGCCCGCTTCGACAAGGCGCAGACGTTTGCGATGCTCGATGCCGTGCTCGTCGGCAATGCCGCGAGCTACACCGATTATCAGGGCGGCGCCCAGGCGGTGATGGCCGCCGACACGCTGATCGCCGCGCTGATCAGCAGCCGCGCGGTCGATCGCGGTGCGGCGCTCGCCATCCGTCCCGATCTCGATCGTGCCTATGCGGCGGCGCGCGACGCCAACCGCTGGCAGCCCACCGAATTCCGCGCCGCGCTGGCGGCGGTTTCGGCCAAGGCCCGGGGCCTGCGATGACCAGCACGGCTCAGCGCGGAGCGGCGCTCGTCTCTGCCCTGGCGCTCGTGTTGACGGCGTGCGGCGGCGGTGGTGGTGCCACCGGCAATGGCCCCGCCAGCCCGGTCAGCGGCGGCGGCACCGGGGGCGTGCCATCGGACAGCGCGACCCCGGCGAGCGTCTTTGCCAAGCCCGCCGCCGAAGCGCTGACCACCGCCGAAGTCGAAACCATCATCGCCCGCGCCGTCGGCGAAGCCCAGGCGCGCGGCAAGCCATCGGTGATTGCGGTCGTCGATCGCGTCGGCAATGTGCTGGCGGTGTTCAGCATGACCGGCGCGCCCGCCAACGCAACGACGCGGCCGGGCACTGTCGGCAATACCGATGTCCAGGGCGTTCCGGTGCCGGCGGTGCTCGGCGCCATCGCCAAGGCGATTACCGGTGCCTATCTGTCGTCAAGCGGCAATGCCTTTTCGACGCGCACCGCGTCGCAGATCGTCCAGCAGCATTTCCCGCCGTCGCGGACCACGGTGGGGCTCGAATCCGGCCCGTTGTTCGGCGTGCAATTTTCGCAACTGCCGTGTTCGGACCTGTCGGCGCGTTTTGCCGCTGGCGGTGGCAGCGGCGCGCTGATCGGCCCGAAGCGCTCGCCGCTCGGGCTCGCCGCCGATCCGGGGGGTTTCCCGCTCTACAAGAACGGCGTTGTCGTCGGCGGGGTCGGCATCATGGCCGATGGCGATTATGGCTTCGACCCCGAAATCATCGATGTCGACCAGGACGACGAGGAAGCCATCGCACTCGCCGCCACCACCGGCAATGATGCGCCGGTGACGATCCGCGCCGAACGCATCAGCGTCGATGGCACGCTGCTGCGCTATTCCGATGCATTGGCGAGCGACCTGAAATCGACTCCTGCCAGTGCGCGCAGCTTTGCCAGCCTCAACGGCAGCGCCGGGACGCTCACCCCGGTGGGCGGCTTCTTTGGCGGCAGTATCGTCGCCGGTACTGCCTATGGCAGCGAAGCCAGCGGCATCCGCAACGCGGCGCTCGCCGAATTCAACCACCCCGATGCCTATATCCTGACCAACGGCAGCGGCGCCAACCGCTTCCCGGTGCGCGCCGGCACCGATGCCGCCGAAGTCGGCACCGCACTGACCGCGGCCGAAACCCGGGCGCTGCTCGAAGAAGCCTTCAAGATCATGAGCCGGGCGCGCGCCCAGATCCGCCAGCCGCTCGATTCGCGCGCGCAGGTGTCGATCTCGGTCGTCGATACGCGCGGCGTCGCGCTCGGCGTGGTGCGCTCCCCCGATGCGCCGATCTTCGGCACCGATGTGTCGCTGCAAAAGGCGCGGACGGCGGCGTTTTTCTCGGGCCGTTTCGCCGCGAGCGATCTCGCGGCGGTGACCACCGCGGCGGGCGCGCCCGATGCCAATGTCCGCGATTTCGTGACGCGGTCGAACGCTTTCATCGGGCCGGATTTCCTCACCGGCAAATTCGGGGTGTCGAACCGCGCCTTCGGCCTCGTCGCGCGGCCCTATTTCCCCGATGGCGAAGTCGCGCAGGCGAACGGGCCGTTTTCGCGCCCGATCGCCAATTTCTCGCCGTTTTCGGTTGGCCTGCAATCGGCGCTGATCGTGCAGAATCTCGTCCAGGTGCTCGGCGGCGGCAACCCGACGCGGTGCACCTTCCTTCCCGATACGCCCGGCGGCGGCAATCGCCTGCAGAACGGCATCCAGATCTTCCCGGGTTCAGTGCCGGTCTATCGCGGCAGCACGCTCGTCGGCGCGGTCGGCGTGTCGGGCGACGGCATCGACCAGGATGACATGATCTCGTTCCTCGGCACCGCCAATGCCGGCCTCCGCGTCGGCGGCATCGGCCTGCCGCCCGCGGCGATCCGCACCGACCAGTTGCTGGTCAAGGCGAGCAACGGCGCTTCGGTGCGCCTGCGCTTCGTCGGTTGCCCCTTTGCGCCCTTTGTCGACACGGCAGAACAAAATGTCTGCCAGGCACTCTAGGTCGCTCCCCCTGGCAGCGTTGCTGCTGGCGAGTGCCGCGCCGGCGCAGGCCGGGCTGTTTTCGAAGTATTTCGATTGCTACGGCAAGCTCGATCCCGGCAAGGAACGGCTCGAGCCCGAGGAAGAAGGCAATGGCAGTGTCGATCCGGCGCTGGCGCCGATCGAAGGCCGTCGCCGCCCGGGGCTGACCGGCCGCGACCTGCCGCCGGGTATCGACCAGGTCAACCCCGGTGCCGTCGCGGCGCCGAAACAGGGCGATTTCCCGCGCGATTTCATCCCCATCCCCGATCGCTGGCGGCTGGTGGAAACGCTGGGATTGACCAAGTCGCGCTGGCAGGACCCATATAACCAGAGCACCTTGAAGGGCGACCGCCCGCTGTGCGGCACGCATGACAAGTTTTTCCAGCTTGCCTTCATCAGCGACACGATCGTCGAACAGCGCAGCTTTCCGCAGCCGGTCGGCGTGCAGACCACCGAACGCCCCGGCAACAACGATGTCTTCGGTCGCCAGCATTCGACGGTGTTCGCGCAGACCTTCATCGTCGGCGCCGCGCTGACCAAGGGCTCGACCGCCTTCAAGCCGCCCGAATATGAACTGCGCACTGCGATCGCCTTCCAGGTCAACCATGTCGATGTTTCCGAACAGCGCATCCTGCAGGTCGAACCGTCGCGCGGCAGCATCCGCACCGATGTCTTTGTCGGGGTGCAGGAATTGTTCCTCGATTATCACCTGCGCAACACGTCGGACCGTTATGATTTCGATTCGGTGCGCGTCGGCATCCAACCGTTTTCGGGCGATTTCCGCGGCTTCCTGTTCCAGGACAACCAGCTCGGCATCCGCTTTTTCGGCGATCGCGACAACAACCGCTTCCAGTATAATCTCGCGGCCTTCTGGCGGCTGGAAAAGGATACCAATTCGGGGCTGAACGATATCGTCCGCGATATCCGCCGCGACTGGGTGTTCGTCGCCAACGTCTATCGCCAGGATTTCCCCGTCCCCGGCCTGACCTCGCAGCTCAGTGTCACCTACAACCGCAACCGCGAGGGCGGCAATCGGACCCAGGTCGATACGAATGGCTTCCCGGTGCGCCCGGCGCTGCTCGGCGACCTGCGGCCGCGCGAATATGATGTCGTCTATCTCGGCTATAACGCCGATGGCCGTATCGGCCGGTTGAACCTCACCGCCAGCGCGACCTATGCGCTCGGCAACGACCGCAACAGCTTCTTCACCTCGCGCCCGGCCAAGATCCGCGCCTTCTTCCTCGCCGCCGAACCCTCGCTGGATTTCGACTGGATCAGGGTGCGCGCCTCGGGGCTTTATGCCTCGGGCGATGGCAACCCCTATGACGATGTCGAACGCGGCTTCGATGCGATCGTCGAAAACCCGCAATTCGCCGGGTCGGATACCAGCTACTGGATCCGCCAGACGATTCCGTTCGCCGGCGGTGGCCGCGCGGTGGGCGTCAACGGCCGCAACGGCGTGCTCAACAGTCTGCGGTCGTCGAAGGACCAGGGCCAGTCCAACTTCAACAATCCGGGCACGGCGCTGCTCGGCATCGGCGCCGATTTCGATATCCTGCCCGAACTGCGCGTCTCGGCAAACGTCAACCATCTCTGGTTCGCCAAGACCGCGGTGATCGAGGCGCTTCGCGTCGAAGGCAGCATTCCCAACAGCATCGGCACCGACATTTCGACCGCGGCGATATACCGGCCCAAATTCAACCAGAACCTGGTTTTCCGCCTGTCGGGCGCGGTGTTCCAGCCCGCCAGCGGCTTCAAGGACCTGTTCACCAACAGCCCCCGCAACAGCCGCTATTACAGCGTGCTGTTCAACGCGATCCTGTCATACTGATGATCAAGATGAACGCCCTTCGCCTCGCCTTTGTCGCCACCCTGGTGACGCTGTTTGCCGCCATCGCCCCGGCATCGGAAGGCGAACACCCGGTGACGCGCGATTATCGCCTCGTCACCGCACCGGCGGCGCCGCGCAACCAGTCGCAGGAAGCCGCCGATGCCAAAAGCGCCGGCTGCCTGACCTGCCATACCGCCAGCGATGAATGGACGATGCACGCGCCCAAATCGGTGGCGCTCGGTTGCACCGATTGTCATGGCGGCAACACCAAGGTGCTGGCCAGCGCCGGCATGGAAAAGACCGATCCCGCCGGCTATCGCAAGCTGAAGGCCGATGCGCACGTGCTGCCGCGCTACCCCGAAGCCTGGCACTATCCGACCGCGGAACACCCCGACCGGCAGGGATCGGCCAACCCCAAGCGCAGCTACACGCTGCTCAACAAGGAATCGCCGGAATTCGTGCGCTTCGTTAATCCGTCCGACTATCGCGTCGTGCGCGAAAGCTGCGGTGCCTGCCATTTGCCGGTGATCGAGGCCGCCGAACGATCGATGATGGCGACCGGCGTGATGCTGCTCGGCGGGGCCGCCTATAACAACGGCATCGCGCCCTACAAGAACTACATCTTCGGCGAATCCTATGGTCGCGACGGCAAGGCCAAGCCGATCCTGTCCAACGAAGCGCTGCACGAAGGTGGCCGTGGTGAAGGCCATGGCGCGCTGAAGGAAGAACGCGGCGGCGAACATGGCGGCGAACACGGCATCCCCAGCGAGCCGACGGCGCTGTTCTCACCCTCGCCGACGGCGTTCGGAGCGTTGTCCGAAGCGCAAAAGGCGCGCGGCATCCTGCCGTTCCTGGTGCCGCTGCCGGCGTGGCAGGTGCTGCAGCCGGGCGACATTTTCCGCGTTTTCGAACGCGGCGGCCGCAACATCAACCCGATCTTCCCCGAAATCGGCCTGCCCAACTCGCTGGGGGCCATCCAGCGGCTCGAAGAACCCGGCCGCCCCGATATCCGCCAGTCGAACCGCGGCCCCGGCACGGGCCTGCGCATCGCCGTGCCGGTCATCAACATCCACAAGACCCGGCTCAACGATCCGTTCACCTGGTTCATGGGCACCAACGACCAGCCGGGCGATTACCGCACCTCGGGCTGCGCCGCCTGCCATGTCGTCTATGCCAATGATCGCGACCCGGTGCACAGCAGCGTCTATGCCGGCGCCGGCCGCGATGGCGAGACGCAGACCGCCGATCCGACGATCCCGAAGAACGAACCGGGCCATCCGATCAAGCATGAATTCACCCGCGCCGTGCCCTCGGCGCAGTGCATGAACTGCCACATGCACCAGCCCAACATGTTCATTAACACCTACTATGGCTACACCATGTGGGATTATGAATCGGACGCGCCGCGCATGTGGCCCGGCCCCGACAACCAGACTCCCAAGCCCGAGGGCATGAGCGACGCGGATTACCAGCGGCTCTACAAGCAGCAGCGCTATCCGACCGCCGCCCAGGTGCGCGAAACCAACGAACGCAACCCCGAAGCCGCGGCACCGCGCGGCCTGTGGGAAGATATGGATTTCATGCGCACGGTCAACGACCGCAACCCGGCGAACAAGGACACCCAGTTCGCCGATTATCACGGCCATGGCTGGAATTTCCGCGCCATCTACAAGCGCGATCGCGAGGGCAATCTGCTCGATGCCAAGGGCAATATGGCGACCTATGGCACCGATACCGACCATATCATCGCCAATGACGACCCCGAAAAATGGCGCAAGGCCGGTGCCCCGCAATTCCCGCAGCCGACATCGACTCCGGGCGGCGCGCAGGGCGGCAAGGGCGTCCACATGATGTCGATCCATGCCGAGGTCGGCATGCAGTGCGCCGATTGCCATTTCGCCCAGGATGGCCATGGCAATGGCTTCATCCACGGCGAAGTCGCCAATGCCGTCGAAATCGGCTGCAAGGATTGCCACGGCACCGCCGATGCCTATCCGTCGCTGAAGACATCGAATGTCGCTGCGTCGCCGGCGGGCAATGATCTGACGCGCATCCGCAACCCCGATGGTCGGCCGCGCTTCGAATGGCTGGTGCAGGATGGCCGGCGCGTGCTCATCCAGCGTTCCGCCAGCGATCCCAAGCTCGAATGGCGGATGCACCTGACCAAGGATTCCGTTACTCGCGGCCACCCCGATTTCAACGAAAAGGCAGCGCGCGCCAAGCTGATCAGCAAGACCGATTATGCCAGCTTCGGCCCCGGCGTGGCGGTCAAGGACCGGGCGCACGGCGATGACAACATGGCGTGCTACACCTGCCATCTGTCGTGGACGACAAGCTGCGGCGGCTGCCATCTGCCGATCGAGGCGAACTGGAAAACCAGCACCCACAAGTACGAGGAACAGGAAACCCGCAACTACGCGACCTACAACCCGCAGGTGGCGCGCGACGATATGTTCCAGCTCGGCAAGCACCAGACGACCAAGGGCGGCATCGTCGCGCCGGTGCGTTCGTCATCGGCGCTGATCCTGACCTCGACCAACATCAACCGTGAACGCATCTACATCCAGCAACCGCCGATCGCCGCGTCGGGCTTCTCGTCGCAAGCGTTCGCGCCGCATTACCCGCATACCGAGCGCAAGGAAGAAACCAAGACGTGCAGCGATTGCCATGTCGCCAAGGCCAATGACAACAATGCCATCATGGCGCAGTTGCTGCTGACCGGCACCAATTTCATCAATTTCGTCGGGCTCAACGCCTATGTCGGGCTCGATGGCGGCATCGAGGCGGTGCGCGTCACCGAATTCGGCGAGCCGCAGGCGGTGTTCGGCTCCTACCTCCACAAATACGCCTATCCCGATTATTTCCGCCAGCATGTCGAAAAGAACGGCCGCGAGCTGATCAACTGGGTGCGCGGCAAGATCTTCGACAAGAAGGTGTCGGGCGAGACGGACCCGAGCGAGGATATCCGCAACATCCATCAGGATGCCGGCGGCGCGGCGCGCTGCATCCAGCATCGCGGTGAATATCTCTATGTCGCCGAAGGCAAGGGCGGTTTCCGCGCCTATGACATCGCCAATATCGGCAACAAGGGCGTTTCGGAAAAGATCGTGCGCGCGCCGTTCTCGCCGCTCGGCCATGACACTCATATCAAGTCGAAGAACGCCACCTGCATGGCGCTGGCCACCACCCAGCCGATCGCCGTGTTGCGCAACGACAAGATGCAGGGCGAACAGGCGCAGCGTGCCAAGGGCGAAGTGCCGGCCGATCCGCTCGGCGGCATGAACCAGGAACAGCCGTTCCACCCGGTCTATCGCTACGCTTTCATCACCGATGCGGTGGAAGGGCTGATCGCCACCGATATCGACACGCTCGCCGATGGCGAACCGCGCAACAACTTCTTCAAGCGGTTGAAGCTCGTCGATGGCACCACGGCGTTCAACCCGGGCGGCGTGCTGACCGGCGCGCGCCATATCATTCTCGGCGGGCATTACGCCTATATCACCACGCCGAAAGCGCTGGTGGTGGTCGATCTCGATGATCCAACCAAGCCGCGGGTGACGGCGACCGTGGCGCTCGACGATCCGCGCGCCTCGGCGATCCAGTTCCGCTATCTCTGGGTGACGACGGCGCGCGGCCTCGAAGTGCTCGATGTCAGCCGGCTCGATGCGCCGGTGCCGGTGCCGCAGGCGCTGGTGCCGATGGCCAATGCCCAGAAAGTCTATCTGGCGCGCACCTACGCCTATGTCGCCGGCAAGGCCGAAGGGTTGTACATCGTCGACGTCAAGCAGCCCGAAAACCCCCGCGTCTACATGCGCTACACCGCCGACGGGAAACTCAACGATGTCGAGGATGTCATCGTCGGCAGCACCAACGCGTCGGCGTTCGCTTATGTCGCCGATGGCCGCAACGGCATGAAGGTCATCCAGTTGATGTCGCCCGAAAGCCAGCCGAACTTCTATGGCTTCTCGCCCCAGCCCAAGCCCGAACTGATCGCCTTTGCCCGCACCAAGCAGCCGGCGCTGGCGGTTTCGAAGGGCCTTGATCGCGACCGTGCCGTCGATGAATCGGGGAACCAGGTCGCCATCCTCGGCCGCCTCGGCGCCCGGCCGTTCAACCGCAAGGAAATGGAAAAGCTGTTCATCGGCGAGAACGGCAAGGTGTGGATGGTCGAGGACACGGTCAACATGGCGAACTGGTCGCCAAGGCGATAGGTTCTTTATTTTTCCCGAAAGGGGAGAGGTAAACACCGTCCCGCGACCTCTCCCCGCGTTGACCGCGCCGCCCGCTTTGGCAACAGCAGCGCATGACCGTTCTCATCCCCATCCTCGGCGACCAGCTTTCCGCCAGCCTCGCCGCGCTCACCGCCACGCGGCCCGCCAATGCCGTCGTGCTGATGATGGAGGTCGGCGCCGAGGCCACCTATGTCGGCCATCACCAGAAAAAGATCGCCTTCCTGTTCAGCGCGATGCGCCACTTCGCCGAGGAACTGCGCAGCGTCGGCTGGACGGTCGATTATGTACCGCTCGATGATCCGGCCAACACGCAAGACTTCGACGGCGAGATCGCCCGCGCCGCCGCCCGCCACGGCGCCACCGAGATCATCACCGTCGAAGCCGGCGAATGGCGCGTTCTGGCGATGCAGCAGGGCTGGTCCGCGCTGACCGGCGTGCCGTGCCGCATCCTGCCCGACGATCGCTTCATCGACCGCCGCGCCGATTTTACCGATTGGGCGAGCGGCCGGAAACGCTTCGTCATGGAGGATTATTACCGCCTGCTGCGCCGCCGCACCGGCATCCTGATGGATGGCAGCCAGCCCAGCGGCGGCGTGTGGAATTTCGACAGCGAAAATCGCAAGCCACCCAAAAAGGGCCTCGCCTACCCCCGGCCGCCACACTTTGACCCCGATGCGATCACGCAAGGCGTACTGGCGCTGGTTGCCGCGCGTTTCGGCCGGCATTTCGGTGATCTGCTGCCCTTCGGTTACGCGGTGACGCGCGAACAGGCGCTCGAATGCCTCGGCGATTTTGTCGCCAACCGCCTCGCGCAGTTCGGCGATTTCCAGGACGCGATGGTCGCGGGCCAGGACCATATGTTCCACAGCCAGCTGTCACCGCTGATCAACGTCGGGCTGTTGCTGCCATTGGAGGTCTGCCAGGCCGCCGAAGCCGCTTTCCGCGCCGGCACCGTGCCGATCAACGCCGCCGAAGGCTTCATCCGGCAGATCCTCGGCTGGCGCGAATATGTCCGCGGCATCCACTGGATCGCCGGGCCGGACTATGCCGCGCGCAACCATCTGAATGCCACCCGCGACCTGCCGGGCTTTTACTGGACCGGCGATACCGACATGCGCTGCCTGTCGCAGAGCATCGGCGCCACCCGTCGCCACGCCCATGCCCACCACATCCAACGGCTGATGGTGCTCGGCAATTTCGCCATGCTGATCGGCACCGACCCCACCCAGGTCCACGAATGGTTCCTGGCGGTTTACGACGATGCTTATGAATGGGTCGAAACCCCCAATGTCATCGGCATGAGCCAGTTCGCCGATGGCGGCCTGATGGGATCGAAGCCCTATGCCGCCGGCGGCGCCTACATCAACCGCATGTCGGATTATTGCAGCGGCTGCCGCTACAAGGTGAAGGACCGCACCGGCCCCGATGCCTGCCCGTTCAACAGCCTGTATTGGGATTTCCTCGCACGCCATCGCGATCTGCTCGGGCGCAATCACCGGCTGTTGCGCATGTACGACGGCTGGGATCGCTTTGCGCCGGCGGAGCAGGAAGCGATCAAGGCGCAGGTGGCGGGGTTCCTGGCGCGGCTGCCGGGGAAAGCGCCGGGGTATTGAGCGTGAACTGTCATCCCGGGCGTGACCCGGGACCCAGCCGCCTTCTGCGCGCGCTCAGAAAAGCTGGGGCCCGGGTCAAGCCCGGGATGACAGTTGAGGCAGATGCGCTACACACGCCGCAATGCCTGCGATCACCCGCCTTGCCCTGACCGATTTCCGTTCGCACGCCGCGCAGGCGATTGCGGCGGCGCCGGGCGCCATCGTCATCACCGGCGAAAACGGCGCCGGCAAGACCAATATCCTCGATGCCATCTCGTTGCTCGGCCCCGGGCGCGGCTTGCGCGGCGCGGCGCTGTCGGATGCGGCGCGCAGCAGCGGCCCCGGCGGCTGGAGTGTCGCGGCAACGCTGGCAACCGATGGCGGCGATGTCGAGATCGGCACCGGCACCGCCGCCAGCGCCCCCGAACGCCGGCTGGTGCGGATCAACGGCGCCGCCAGCACCGCGGCGACGCTGGGCGATTGGCTGGCGCTGGTCTGGCTTACCCCCGCCATGGACCGATTGTTTGCCGATACGCCGGCGGCGCGGCGGCGCTTTCTCGATCGGCTTGTGCTGGCGCTGCATCCGGGGCACGGCCGCGAGACGGTGCGCTACGATGCGGCGATGCGGGCGCGCACCCGGCTGCTGACTGCGGAAGCGCCGGCCGATCCGCACTGGCTGGCAGCGCTCGAAACCGCGATGGCCGAACATGGCGACGCGATCGGCGCGGCGCGCGCCGAAACCGTCGCGGCGCTGGCTGTCCGCCTGGCCGCAGCGCCGGATGGCCCGTTCGCGCGGCCGCTGCTGGCGCTTGGCGGTGACGCGGTGCCCGATCTGGCGTCGGCGCTGGCGCGCAATCGCGCCGCCGATGCCGCGGCCGGGCGCGCGCTGATCGGCCCGCATCGCGCCGACCTGCTCGTCACCCATGCCGCCAAGCGCGAGCCGGCGGCGCGGGGCTCCACGGGTGAACAAAAGGCGCTGCTCATCGCCATCATCCTTGCCCATGCCGATCTGGTGGCCGACCGGATGGGCCGCCCGCCGCTGCTGCTGCTCGATGAAATCGCGGCGCATCTCGATGCCGATCGGCGGGCGGCGCTGTTCGCCCGGCTGGCGGCAACGGGGTCACAGGTGTGGATGACCGGCACCGATGCGGCGCTGTTCAGCGCGGTGGGGGAGGCAACGTGGCTGCGGGTCGCCGCAGGTACCGTTTCAACGGTCTATTAAGTTACATGAGACAGATCGCCCTGTTTCCACGATAAAATTCTCGGCAATTATCGTTCTGTCGCATTTCCGACGGAACCATTGGCAATTTGCTCGTATCCGATCATCGTGGCTCCTAAATTAGCTTTAATGACAAGTGCGTGAGGGGGACAGGATGACGATTGCAGCATGGACGGCTATGGCCGCCCGCGCCTGGTACGCAAGCCAGCCTTGGCTGATCGGCTGCAATTTCACACCCTCGACGGCGATCAATCAAATCGAGATGTGGCAGGCCGAAAGCTTCGATCCGGCGACGATCGATGGTGAACTCGCGCTGGCGGCGGGGCTCGGCATGAACGCCGTGCGAGTCTATCTCCACGATCTGTTGTGGCTCGATGATGCCGAAGGGTTCCTGGGGCGTATCGATCGCTTCCTGGCCATCGCCGCGCGCCATCGCATCCGCACCATGTTCGTGCTGTTCGACAGTTGCTGGCACCATGAACCCACCTTGGGGCCGCAGCGCGCGCCGACGCCCGGCATCCACAACAGCGGCTGGGTGCAGGCGCCGGGGCAGGCGGCGTTGTCCGACCCGGGGCAGCACCCGCGCTTGCAGGCCTATGTCGAGGCGGTGGTGGCGCGGTTCGGCCAGGATGAACGCGTGCTCGCCTGGGATATCTGGAACGAGCCCGACAACGGCCCCGATGTGGCGGCGTGCGATCCGCAGCAACTCGCCGCCAAGGCCGAGCTTGTCATTCCGTTGCTCGTCCAGGCCTTTGGCTGGGTGCGCGGCCAGGCGCCGATGCAACCGTTGACCAGCGGTATCTGGCTGGGCGACTGGTCGGCACCGAACCTGTTGTCGGCGATCCAGGCGATGCAGCTGGCGCAATCCGACATCATCTCGTTCCACAATTATGGCGGGCCCGATGATTTCGCGCAGCGGGTGGCGTGGTTGCGGGTGTTCGACCGGCCGCTTTTGTGCACCGAGTTCATGGCGCGGCCGACGGGCAGTACCTTCGAGGCGATTCTGCCGATCGCCCGGGAACTCGGCGTCGGCAGTTTCTGCTGGGGGCTGGTCAAGGGCAAGACCCAGACGCATCTGCCGTGGGACAGCTGGGCGACCCCTTATCTCGACGGGCCGGTGGGGCCGTGGTTCCACGATATCTTCGAACCCGATGGCCGCGCCCATGATGAAGCCGAAGTCGCCTTCATCCGCCGGCTGACGGGTGCGCATGTGCGGGATGCGGCCAGCCTGCACTGAAACAGGCGGTGCCGGTGGTGCAAGACGGGCCTCGCATGGGCGCGCGCGAGGGTCTATAGCCAATCTGTCACATGCGCGCTGCGCGTCTTGCAGCAACACAGGAAGCCCATCTTGTCCGACGAAACCAACCAGGCCCCCGCCGATTACGATGCCGATTCGATCAAGGTGCTGCGCGGGCTCGATGCCGTGCGCAAACGCCCCGGCATGTACATCGGCGATACTGATGATGGCTCGGGCCTGCATCACATGGTCTTTGAAGTTTCCGACAATGCCATCGACGAATCGCTCGCCGGCTATTGCGACCTCATCAACATCGTACTGAACCCCGATGGCTCGGTCAGCGTCACTGACAATGGCCGCGGCATCCCGACCGGCATCCACACCGAAGAAGGCGTGTCGGCCGCCGAAGTCATCATGACCCAGCTGCACGCCGGCGGTAAGTTCGAAAACTCCGATGCCAATGCCTACAAGGTGTCGGGCGGGCTGCACGGCGTCGGCGTCTCGGTGGTCAACGCGCTCAGCGAATGGCTCGAACTGACGATCTGGCGCGATGGCAGGAACATTGGATGCGCTTTCGCCACGGCGATGCCGAGGCGCCGCTGAAGATCGTCGGCCCGGCGCCGGAAGGCAAGCGCGGCACCCGCGTGACGTTCCTGCCCAGCCCCGCCACCTTCAAGATCATCGAATTCGATTTCGCCAAATTGGAGCATCGCTTCCGCGAATTGGCCTTCCTCAATTCGGGCGTGCGCCTGCACCTGACCGATGCCCGTCATGCCGAACAGCAGACGGTCGAGCTGTATTACGAAGGCGGCATCGCGGCGTTCGTGAAGTATCTCGACAAGGCGAAAACCCCGCTGATTTCCGCGCCGGTCGCCATCCATGGCGAAAGCAACGACATCAGCATCGATGTCGCGCTCGAATGGAACGACAGCTATTACGAACAGGTGCTGTGCTTCACCAACAACATCCCGCAGCGCGATGGCGGCACCCACCTGGCGGCGTTCCGCGCCGCGCTGACCCGCACGCTCAACAATTATGCCGAATCGAGCGGCGTGCTGAAAAAGGAAAAGGTCACGCTGACCGGTGACGACATGCGCGAGGGCCTGACCGCGATCGTCTCGGTGAAACTGCCCGATCCGAAATTTTCGTCGCAGACCAAGGACAAGCTGGTTTCCTCCGAGGTGCGGCAGCCGCTGGAAGCGCTGATCGCCGACCGGCTGGCGATCTGGCTCGAGGAAAATCCCGCCCTCGCGCGGACGATCATGGCCAAGATCATCGACGCGGCCGCCGCCCGCGAAGCCGCCAAGAAGGCGCGTGACCTGACGCGGCGCAAGGGCGCGCTCGATATCGCCTCGCTGCCCGGCAAGCTGGCGGATTGCCAGGAACGCGACCCGGCGAAATCGGAACTCTTCCTCGTCGAAGGCGATTCCGCCGGCGGTTCCGCCAAGCAGGGCCGCAACCGCCAGTTCCAGGCGATCCTGCCGCTGAAGGGCAAGATCCTCAACGTCGAGCGCGTCCGCTTCGACCGCATCCTGTCGAGCCGCGAAATCGGCACGATCATTCAGGCATTGGGCACCGGCATCGGCCGCGACGAGTTCAAGATCGAGAAACTGCGCTACCACAAGATCGTCATCATGACCGATGCCGATGTCGATGGCGCGCATATCCGCACACTGCTGCTGACGTTCTTTTACCGGCAATTTCCGGAGCTTATCCGTGCCGGCTACATCTACATCGCCCAGCCGCCGCTGTATAAAATGTCGCGCGGGCGCTCCGAGGTGTATCTCAAGGACGATATCGCGCTCGAGGAATATCTCATCGATGCCGGCCTGTCGGGCCAGGTGCTGATGACCGATGCCGGCCCGCGCACCGATAATGATCTGCGCTCGGTGGTCGATCATGCGAGGAAGCTGCGTGCGCTGATGGCCTATGTGCCACGCCGCTACCCCGCCCAGGTCATCGAGGCGCTGGCGCTCAACAATGCGCTGGCGCCGGGGCTGGCCGGCGCCGATGCCGTCGCCGCCGCCGACGCCACCGCGAAATGGCTGACCGCTGCCGACACCGAAAAAGCCAGCTGGACCGCCAGCCCGGCGGCCGAGGGCGGCTATATACTGCGCCGCGACTGGCGCGGGGTTGCCGACCATCACATCATCGACGCCGCCTTTCTCGCCAGCCCGGAGGCACCGCGGCTGCACACGCTCGCGATGCAGGAAGCCACCAGCTATCGCGGGAATGCCATGCTTGGATCGGGTGCCGCCGCCGCGGCGGGCGACCGCCGCATCACCCGCCCGTCGGACCTGCTTACCGCTATCCTCGATGCCGGGCGCAAGGGGCTTTCGGTGCAGCGCTACAAGGGCTTGGGCGAGATGAACGCCGAACAGCTGTGGGAAACCACGCTCGATCCGGTGGCGCGGACGCTGCTGCGTGTCGACGAAGGCGAAGCCGATACGGCCGATGCGATTTTTACGCGCCTGATGGGCGACATGGTCGAACCGCGGCGGGAATTCATCCAGGACAATGCGCTCAACGTCGCCAATCTGGACGTTTAAGCGAGTCCAACCCCGCCTCCGCGCCAGTCGGTTGCGCGCCGCCCGGCGATGGCGGGCGCGCTGGATTCGTGATCGACTACAGCCGTTCAGCCCAGCCGTTCGTCGGCGGCAGCAAGCAAGGCTTGCGCGCCGGCCCGATCGGTAGCTTCGGCGCCGGGATCACCGCCGCCGAACTGCTCGACCGGGTCTGAGGCGAAAATGTCACACCGCGACACTTTGTCGCCTGATGAACAAAAATAATTCGGCAGGCCTACGGCTGCGGGTTTACCTTTCAACAGTCACCGAATGGAACCGGGGGCGGACCTGCCGCTTCGGCCACGGCCCCGTATTTCGCAAGTCGATGAAAATTGTCGCTTGCGGGCGGCTTAAGGGGGAAATGCCATGTTTCGCACGCATCTGCTCGCCGGCACCACGCTCGGTCTTGCCGCCGCTCTGACATTGACGCCGGGGAGCGCCGCTGCCCAGACGGCGGCTGCCGCTGCCGAAACCGGCACGGCCGAAGAAATCATCGTCACTGCCCGCAAGCGCGCTGAAGACATCCAGACCGTGCCGGTGTCGATTGTCGCCTATACCGACAAGGACCTCGCCGATCGCAACATCGCCAATTTCGCCGATCTGGGCAACGGCACGCCGGGCGTCGCCATCACCAGCATTGCCGGCGGCACGGTGCAGAGCATCTATCTGCGCGGCCTGGCGCCCGCCAACACCGCCAACGATCTCAACGTCGAAGCCAATGTCGGCGTGTTCGTCGACGGTATCTACCAGACCAGCCGCAACACGCTCGATTTCATCTCGGTACTCGATATCGGTCAGATCGAAATCGCCAAGGGGCCGCAATCGGCGCTTTATGGCCGGTCGACCTTTGCCGGCGCGCTCGGCATCACCACCAAGCGCCCGTCGAAGACGCTCGAAGCCAATTTCAGCGCCACCGTCGGCGAGAACGAGGATTTTCGCGTTCGCGGCACCGTCGGCGGGCCGTTGACCGACAAGATTTCGGCGCGCATCGCCGCCGGCTATCTGTCCTATGACGGCTATGGCGAAAACCGCGCCAACACCGATGACAATCTCGGCGGCACCGAAAAATATGCCATCAGCGCCGCGATCGAGCTCGCCGCGACCGAAAATTTCACGGCGCGGGTCCAGGGCTTCTACACCCATTCGAAAACCGAAATGACTCCCGACACGGTGCTGCCGATCAGCCAGTTCAACTGCGGCAACGCCAGCACGGCTGCGGTCACGCTCGGCCTGCGCCAGCAGTTCTGCGGCGCGCTGCCCGCCAGCAAGATCAGCGACATTTCGCCGAACCTGCCCGACACGGTCGCCAAGACCCACCAGATTTCGGCCGATCTCGAATGGGATCTGGGCTTTGCGCGGATCGTCAGCGTCACCGGCTGGACCGGCGCCACCAACCGCGCCCACAATGATTATGATGGTACCAGCGCCGGCGTGTTGTTCGGTGTCTGCACCGGCGGCGCCGCCTGCCTGGGCGTGCCCGCCTACAGCCGGCTGGTCCGCGCCAATCTGGTCAGCATCAGCGCCGAACGCGTCGAAACCTTCAACCAGGAATTCCGCATCCAGTCACAGGATGATTCGGCGTTCAGCTGGCTGCTCGGCGTCAATTACTTCAACTCGCGTATCCCGCTCGCTGCCGGCGGCCTGGCCACCGATCGTGCCGGTCTCGCCGCCAATGAACGCTTCGTCGCGATCACCCAGATCGGCACCCCGCCGACCAGCGGCACCGGCGCCTATGAATTCACCGCCAACCCCTTCATCGTCGATGATTCGAACGCCAACCAGGTGTCGAGCAGCTGGTCGCGGGCCAGCACCAAGACAAAATCGGTGTTCGGCGCCGTCGGCTATGATTTCGGTTCGGTGCGCGTCAACGCCGAAGGGCGCTACAATGAAGACGACAAGCGCGCCCAGGTGTTTTCGGTCAGCAACCCGACCAGCCAGCCCGGCATCAACCAGGTCATCGTCGGCGCGACGGTGCCATCGCCCGGCACCTTCCCGGTCACCGGCGCGGTGTTCGAACGCACCTTCAAAAGCTTCACGCCGCGCTTCACCGTCGATTGGCAGGCGACCGAAAGCCTGTTCCTTTATGGCTCGGCGGCCAAGGGCGTGCGCTCGGGCGGTTTCAACACCGCCAACGCTGTCAGCGCCACCGGCATCCTCGCCAGCGAAGTCGCCTATGACGAAGAAACCAACTGGACCTATGAAGCCGGCTTCAAGAGCCGCTGGTTCGACAACCGGCTGACCCTCAACGCCACCGTCTTCCATACCGACTGGAAGGACGCGCAGGTTTCGGGCTTCACCGACAACCCCACGGCGGTCAACCCGGTGCGCATCGTGCGCAACGTCGGCAACATCAAGGCAACGGGTTTCGAAGTGCAGTCGGAACTGCAATTCACCGACATGTTCGGCATCGGCGGCAGCCTGACGTTCTCCGATCCCAAGTTCCAGGCCGGCGTTTACGATGGCGGCACTGTCGGCCAGTGCGTCGTCGGCACCGGCACCACCGCCACCGCGGCCCAGGGCTGCCCGCCGGTGACCGTCATCACGACGGCCAGCGGCGCCATCCGCGCTGTGCCCTCGCTCGAAGGGCTGCGCCCGCAGCGTTCGGTGCAGACGCAGTGGAACCTCCACGCCACCGCCAATGTGCCGATCAGCGGCGACTGGAAGGCGACCGGCCGCGTCGATGTCAATTACACCGGGGAGGCGTTCAGCAACCTCATCAACACCATCAGCTTCGGCCAGCGCACGCTCACCAATTTCCGGGTCGGGGTCGATAACGGCAAGTTCAATGTCGCCATCTGGGCCAACAATGTCTTCGACGTCACCTACACCCAGAACTCGATCAACCAGCCGCGCGCCGGCATTCCGTTCGCCTTCGTCATCCCGGAAATCTACCTCGGCGAAGGCCGGCGCATGGGCGTGACGGCGGGCTATCGGTTCTAGTCGTCAACTCCCTCCCCGCAGGGGGGCGGGAGCTGGTTCGCTACTCCTCGCGCCCCCACAACCCCAGCACCGCCGCCCCAACCAGGTTGAACAGCGGCGGCGCCACCGCAAACGCCACCATCACCCCGGTCAGCGCCAGCGCGCTTTGCGGTTGCCCGGCCATCGCCCGCACCGCATCGAAGCCGAAGCCCGACAGCACCAGCCCGACGAGCAGGCTGCCGCCGAGCGCAAAGCCGATCTTGTCCGCCGCGATCCACGCCGCCGCATACAGCCCGGCGTGCGGCGCATCATCGGCGGTAATGTCCGACAGCAGCGCGAAGCCGTTCATCGTCCAGCCCGAATTGCCGATCGCGGCGACCAGCGCAAAGCCGAAGATCACCGGCAACGGCGCCATCGGCAAGGCGCCCCAGGCGAGGTAGCCCGCGGCATACAACAGGCTGCCGGCGACAAAACCGCGGATCTTGCCGAAACGCCGCGCCACCCACACCCACAAGGGCTGGGCGATGACGATGCCGATGCACATCGTCAGCACGATACCGCCGACAAGCTGCAGCGCGTCGCTGCGCTGCATGTTGTAGGTGAGGAAATACAGCATCGCGGCATAGCCCATGCCCGAGCCGGCAAGTTGCAGCAGATTGCCGCCCATCAGAACGGCAAAGCGCGGCCGCAGCAGCACGCCGATGGCGGCGCGCGGTGACAAGCGCGGGTGCGGCGTGGCGGTAGCGACAGCCCCGCCGCTGCCGAAAAACGCGATGACCAGCGCCACCGGGCAGATGATCGCCAGCACCAGCGCCATGTTTTCATACGCCGGCTGGCCGCCGCCGAAGCGTTGCACCAGCGCCGGGGCGAGCGCGCCCGCTGTCAGCACGCCGACCGCGGTGAACACCAGCCGCCACGCCATCAGCAGCGTGCGGCCGCGGCTGTCCGACGCAAGGTCGCCCGACAGCGCCAGATACGGCACCGAAAAACAGGCGAACACCGCCATGTAGACACTGAACGCCGCCACCACCCAGCCAAGGCGCAGGCTTTCGGACCCCGCCGGCACATGGAAGAGCAGCAGCATCGCCACCGGCGCCCCGACCGCGCCGACGAGCAGCCACCAGCGCCGCGGGAAGCGCGCCCGCCAGCGATCGGAAAACACCCCCACCGCCATGTCGCAGCCGACCCCGAGGACGAATTTGGGCACGAAAATCGCCAGCCCCGCCACCGCCGGCGCGATGCCGAGCACGGTCGTCAGGAAAAACAGCAGCAGCAGCGACGGCACATCGCGGAACACCTGGCCCGCGACCTGGCCACTGCCATAAGCGATCTGCCTGCCCAGCCCGATTTCCGCCATGCCGTGCCTCTCGGTTGCCGTGCCGGACTTTGACCATCGGCACGCCGAGCGCACAAGCGCGCGGGGGTGCCGATGCGCGGAATGTTCACCAGCCGGTCACGCAACCGGGAGCCGGGGCGGCGGGGGGAGCATAGGGCACATTCCCGGGCGCTCGCGCCGCTCCGTCCGACGCGCAAAAAAACTGGTTTACCCAAACAATACACCCGTTATACATGGGCGCGCTCCACAAAGGGATATTCGATGCTCGAGCTTGCTCATGTCAGCCATGTCTATGCCAATGGCACCCGCGCACTCGATGATGTCAGTCTGACGATTCCCAAGGGCATGTTCGGGCTGCTGGGGCCCAACGGTGCCGGGAAATCGACACTGATGCGTACCGTCGCGACGCTGCAGACGCCGTCAGCGGGGACGATCCGCTTCGACGATATCGACATCATCGCCGATCCGGAGAAACTGCGCGCGACGCTCGGCTACCTGCCGCAGGATTTCGGCGTCTACCCACGCGTTTCGGCCTATGACATGCTCGATCACATGTGCGTCCTCAAGGGCATTGCCTCGGCCGGCGAACGCAAGTCGACGGTGGAAACGCTGCTGGCCCAGACCAACCTCTGGGATGTACGCAAGAAAGCCATCGCCGGTTTTTCGGGCGGCATGCGGCAGCGCTTCGGCATCGCCCAGGCGCTGATCGGCAATCCGCGGCTGATCATCGTCGACGAACCGACTGCGGGCCTTGATCCCGAGGAGCGCAACCGCTTCCTCAATCTGCTCGTCGAGATCGGCGAGAATGTCGTCATCATCCTGTCGACGCATATCGTCGAGGATGTGGCGGACCTGTGCCCGCGCATGGCAGTGCTGGCGGGCGGGCGCATCCAGTTGGAAGGCGCGCCGCACGACCTCATCGACCGGGCGCGCGGCAGCGTCTGGGCGAAAAGCATCGCGCGCGGCGAACTTGCCGACGTCGCGGCGGCCCATGAAGTCATCGCCACCCGCCTCGTCGGTGGCCGCACCATCGTCCATGTCCTGTCGGACCAGGACCCCGGCCCCGGCTTCACCGCCGTGTCGGGCGGGCTCGAGGATGTCTATTTCGCCACGCTCGCCACCATGCGCCGCGCCGCGCGCCCCGCCGCTCAAAACGCCGCCTGAGGCCGGGCATGTTCGCCTCCATCGTCGCCTTCGAACTGCGCTATCAATTGCGCAACCCGGTGTTCTGGGTCGTCGCCATCCTGTTCTTCCTGCTCACTTTCGGCGCCACCACCGTCGAACAGATCCAGATCGGCAGCGGCGGCAACGTCCATGTCAATTCGCCGGCCGCGATCGCGCAGATCCATCTCATCCTGTCGATCTTCTTCATGTTCGTGACGACGGCGTTCGTCGCCAATGTCATCGTGCGCGACGATGAATCGGGTTTCGGACCGATGGTCAAATCGACCCGGGTGACCAAGTTCGATTACCTGCTGGCGCGTTTCGTCGGCGCCGCCATCGCCGCCGCCGCGGCCTTTGCCTTTGTGCCGCTGGCGATCTTCCTCGGCTCGCTGATGCCCTGGCTCGACTCCGAAACGCTGGGGCCGAACCGCGCCGGCGATTATCTGTATGCCTATTTCGTGCTGGCGCTGCCCAATGTGCTGCTCACTGCGGCGATCTTCTTTGCCGTGGCGACGATGACGCGATCGATGATGTATTCCTATGTCGGGGTCGTCGTCTTCCTCGTCGTCTATCTGGTTGTCTCGTCGACATTGCGATCAAAGCCCGAATTGCGCGAACTTGCCGGGCTCGTCGAACCCTTTGGCGCGGCAGCGTTCGGCAATGTCACCCGTTATTGGACCGCGGCCGAATCGAACGCCATGCTGCCGCCCTTCGAAGGTGCGCTGCTGTATAACCGGCTGATCTGGCTCGGCGTCGGGCTGCTGGCGCTGGCGCTGGCCTATGCGCGCTTCAGCTTTGCCGAAAAGGGCCTGTCGGCACGCGCCGTGCGCCGCCAGGCCAAGGTGGCCGCCAGGCTGGCGGCGAGCAAGCCCGAGATCGTCGCCGTGCTGCCCCCGGCGCGCCCGGCGGCGGCGGCGGGCGCCCGGCTGCTCGCCCGCGCGCGTTTCGAAATGGCGCAGGTGTTCAAAAGCCCGGCCTTCTTCGTGTTGCTGCTGATCGGGCTGTTCAACGCCGGCGGCAGCTTGCTGTTCTCCAATGAAATCTACGGAACCCCGGCGCGGCCGCTGACCTTTGCGCTCATCGACACGCTGCGTGGTTCGTTCGGCATCATCCCGATCATCATCGCCATCTATTATGCCGGCGAACTCGTGTGGCGCGATCGCGATCGCAAGATGCACGAGATCGTCGATGCGACCTCGCTGCCGAACTGGGCCTATCTGGTGCCCAAGACGCTGGCGGTGACCGGCGTGCTGGTGGCGACGCTGGCGGCCGGCATGGTCGCGGCGATCCTTATCCAGCTGTATCGCGGCGTCACCGATATTTCGATGGGCGAGTATCTGCGCTGGTACCTGCTGCCCGAAAGCGTCGACATGGTCATCCTCGCCGTGCTGGCGGTGTTCGTCCAGGCGCTCAGCCCCAACAAATATGTCGGCTGGGGGGTAATGGTCGTCTACCTCGTCGGCACGATTACCCTCAACAACATCGGTTTCGAACACCCGCTGTACAATTACGGCGCGACCGGCCGGGTGCAACTGTCGGACATGAACGGCAACAATGTCGGCAGCGCGCTGGCGTGGTGGCTGCGACTGTATTGGGGGGCGTTCGCGCTCATCCTTGCCGTGCTGGCGCACCTTCTGTGGCGGCGCGGCACCGAAAGCGCGCTGATGCCGCGGCTGCGGCGCATGCCGGCGCGGCTGGCCGATGTGCCCGGCGTGCTGATCGTCGCCGGGCTGGCCATCGCCGGGGCGAGCGGCGGCTATATTTACTGGAACACCAATATCCTCAACGAATATCGCACCCGCGACGATGTCGAGGCGCGCCAGGCGGCGTATGAAAAGAAATATTTGAAGTACGAGAGCCTCGCCCAGCCATCGACGACCGATATCAAGCTGGCGGTGGAGCTGTTCCCGCGCGAACAGCGCATGGACGCGCGCGGCCGCTACAGCCTCGTCAACGATACCGGCGCCCCGGTCACCGATCTCCACGTCCGCGTGCCCGATCCCGATGTGAAGATCCGCGGCATCGAAGTGCCGGGCACGAAGCTGGTGATGGAGGACGCCGCCAATAATTACCGCATCTATCGCTTCGCGACGCCGCTGGCGCCGGGGGCGACGACGCAGCTGACCTTTGTCACCCAGCGCTGGCAAAAGGGCTATCGCGCCAACAACAATGAAACCAAGGTCGTCGCCAACGGCAGCTTCCTCAACAATGGCGAATTCGCACCGCTGATCGGGATGAGCCGCGATGGCCTGCTGACCGACCGGGTCAAGCGCCGCAAATATGGCCTGCCCGCCGAATTGCGCATGGCCAAGTTGGAAGATGTGAAGGCGCAGCAGCGCAATTATATCGGTAATGCCGATTGGGTGACATCGGACATCACCGTGACCACCGATGCCGGCCAGACGCCGATCGCACCGGGCCGCAAGGTTTCGGACGTGACGAAAGACGGCCGCCGCACGGCGCATTTCGTCGCGACCGCGCCGATCCTGGCGTTCTTTTCGGTGCAATCGGCTGCCTATGCCGAAAAATCCGCCGATGCGGGCGGCGTCAAGCTGACGGTGTTCTACGATAAAAAGCATGGCTTCAACGTCGATCGCATGCTGGCGGCGATGCGGTCTTCGCTCGACTATTATCGCGCCAATTTCGGGCCGTTCCAGTTCGATCACCTGCGCGTGCTCGAATTCCCGGGCTATGCCAGCTTCGCGCAAAGCTTTGCCGGCACCATCCCCTATTCCGAATCGATCGGCTTTCTGGCCGACAATAGCGACAAGGAAGAAATCGATTACGTCACCTATGTGACCGCGCACGAGGTCGGCCATCAGTATTGGGGCCACCAGGTCGTCACCGCCGACATGCAGGGCGGCACCGTTCTCGTAGAAACCATGGCGCAATATTCGGCGATGATGGTGATGAAGAACCTCTACGGCGAAGAAAAGATGCGCCGTTTCCTGAAGTACGAGCTCGACAATTACCTGCGCTCGCGCGGCAGCGAGGCGATCGAGGAGCTGCCGCTGCAGCGCGTCGAGAACCAGGGCTATATCCACTACCGCAAAGGCTCGCTGGTCATGTACCTGCTCGCCGACCGGCTGGGGGAGGATCGCGTCAACGCCATGCTGCGCGACCTGATCGCGCGCTATCGCTTCCGGAGCCAGCCCTATGCCCGCTCGCTCGACCTGGTGAACGGCCTGAAGTCCATCGCCCGTGACGATGCCGAACGCCAGCTGATCGCCGACCTGTTCGAACGCATCACCATCTATGACCTGAAGGCCAGGGACGCGGTGATTTCGAAGCTTCCCGATGGCCGCTGGCAGACGAAGCTGACGGTCAGCGCTGCAAAGAACTACGCCGATGGCAAGGGCAAGGAAACGCCGGCAGCGTTCACCGACAGCATCGATGTCGGGGTGTTCGCGGCGCGGCCGGGCATCGGCGAATTCAGCAAGGCCGATGTCGACCTGATCGAGCGCCGCACGGTGGCGACCGGGGTGCAGGTCATCACGCTGGTGACCAGGCGCAAACCGGCCTTTGCCGGGGTCGACCCGTACAACAAATATGTCGATCGCAATTCGGACGACAATGTCGTCGCGGTGACGGAAGGCTGAGTTGTAGTTCGGTGTCACCGCGGGCCCGACCCGGGGACCAGCTTTCTTCCTGTCATGCCAGCGAAGGCTTGCATGACAGCTGAGAGGGAGAAGCCGTCGCGACAAAATGCGGAGCGCCGAATCCGCCTTGCGCCATGCCCCCCGCACCCGGCACAACACGCCATGACCTTGCGCTCTCCGCCCGCCCCATGACCATCCTCGGCATCGATCTCGGCACCACCAACAGCGCCGCCGCGATCTGGCGGGAGGGAGCCCCCGTGCTCGTCCCCAACCGGCTCGGCGACACGCTCACGCCTTCCGCCGTCAGCATCGACGATGGTGGCCGCGTCCTCGTCGGCCTCGCCGCGCGCGAGCGCCAGGCGAGCCACCCGACCGCCACCGTCACCGCCTTCAAGCGCTTCATGGGCACCCAGCGCGAAGTGAAGCTGGCGGGCAAGACCTTCACCCCCGAAGAACTGTCGGCGCTCGTGCTGCGCAGCCTGAAAGAGGACGCCGAAGCCTTTCTCGGCACCCCTGTCACCGAAGCGGTCATCACCGTCCCGGCCTATTTCAACGACAAGCAGCGCAAGGCCACCCGCCGCGCCGGCGAGCTGGCGGGCCTCAAGGTCGAACGCCTGATCAACGAGCCGACTGCCGCCGCGCTCGCCTATGGCATCCACAATCTCGACGCCGAAACCCGCTTCCTGGTCTTCGATCTCGGCGGCGGCACCTTCGATGTCTCGATCCTCGAAATCTTCGACGGCATCATCGAAGTGCGCTCCTCCACCGGCGACAACCGGCTCGGCGGGGAGGATTTCAACGAAGTCCTTGTCGGCCTGTTGCGCAAGCAATTCGCCGCCGCCTGGGGCACCGCGACCCGCGATAACGACGCGCTCTACCAGCGCCTGCGCGAAGCCGCCGAGCGCGGCCGCCGCGCGCTGACCACCGGCAACAGCGCCACCCTGTCGGTCGTCTGGCGCGACACGCCCTATACGCTCGACGTCACCACGGAAGAATTCGAAGCCGCCGCGGCCGATCTCCTTACCCGCCTGCGCGATCCCGTCCTGCGCGCGCTCCGCGACAGCGATATTCGCCCCGACAGCCTGTCCGAAATCATCCTGATCGGCGGCGCCACCCGCATGCCGCTGGTCCGCCGCACCGTCGCACGCATGTTCGGCCGCTTCCCCAACGCCCAGATCAACCCCGACGAAGCCGTGGCACTGGGCGCTGCTGTTCAGGCCGGGTTGAAAGCGCGCGACGCAGCGCTCAAGGAAGTCGTGCTCACCGATGTCTGCCCCTATTCGCTGGGGGTCGATATCGTCCGGCAACTGCCCGGCGGCGGAGTCGAACAGGGCGTGTTTTCGCCGATCATCGAACGCAACACCGCGGTGCCGGTCAGCCGGGTCAACCGCTACGAAACCGTCCAGGCCAACCAGCCCAAGGTCGTGTTCGGCATCTACCAGGGCGAGGCGCGGCGGGTGGTCGACAACGTCCGGATCGGCCAGATCGAAGTCGCCATGCCGCGCGGGCCGGCCGGGCAGCCGGTCGATTGCCGCTTCACCTATGACATCAACGGGCTGCTGGAAGTCGATATCCATATCCCGGCAAACGACCAGCGCCACCAACTGGTCATCACCGACCCCGAAGATGTCGTCGCCCCCGCCGAGATCGAACGCCGCCGCAGCGCGCTCGCCGCGTTGAAGGTCCACCCGCGCGATGGCGAGGCCAACCGCGCCGCGCTCGCCCGCGCCGAACGTTGCTGGCAGGATTTCCTCGGTGACAGGCGCGACCATGTCGGCGAACTGATCGCGCAATTCCAGGCGGCGCTCGAAACCCAGGACATGCGCATCGTCGATCACGCCCGCGAAGGTCTTGCCGAAGCGCTCGATCAACTCGAAGGCCCCGGCTACTTGTGAACGGCTCGATCTGGGGGATATTGGGCGTCGCGCCGGGCAGCGATCGCGACACCGTGCGCCGCGCCTATGCGCGCAAGCTGCGCGTTACCAATCCGGAGGATGATCCGCAGGGCTTCATGGCGCTGCGCGAAGCGTATGAATCGGCCCTCGAACAGCTGCGTTGGGCCGAGGAAGACGCGCTTTTCGACGCCGAAGACGCCGAGAATGGCAACGGAACCGCAACAGATCGCGACACTTCCGCTGAATTACCCCTCGGGACCGCCATTTTCACGCCTGATTCCGACCCCGAATCCCCGGCCTTTCCGCCCGAAACCGCGCTTTCCCCCGAGCTTGCAGCCTTCCAAACCCTGCGTGCCGCCGATGAAGCCGATCTTGTTGCCCGCCAACAGGCACTCGTCGCGGCGCTCGATGGCCCTTGGGCACCGGATGCCGAGGCACTGGTAACGCGCTTCAATGCCGTGCTGGCGGCCCCCTTGCTTGCCGAAATCGCCGTGCGCGCCGGCATCGAGGCGTGGGTGGCCGAGACGATTGCCCGCCATATCCCCCGCGCCGACCCGCTTGTCCGCCCCGCAGTCGATGCCTTTGGCTGGGACGAACAGGCGAGCCACGGCCGCAGTCACGCCATCTATGCGGTGCTGCAACGCCTTGAAGAAGGCATTTTTGCCGCCGAAGCTGCGCGCCTGCACGCTCCGTACCATCTCGGCTGGCAGGCACTGACCCACCCGCCACACGCCGAATGGCGCATGCGGCTGATGGCATTTCTTCCCGGCCGCGCTGCCGAGGCGGCTTCGATCCTGGCGATCATCGACAACACCCTGCCTGGCGTGCGCGACTGGATCGACCCGAAGGCGGAAGATTGGTGGCGTGGCTTCGGCAGTCGTGCCCGGGTCACCGCCGGCAACCTGCTCCTTGCCCCGCTTGCCTTTGCCGCGCTGGCGCTGTTCCTCGTCGCGATCGATGCCTCGCCGGCGACGCTGTTCGTCGCTGCGCTGGCCGCGCTGCTGGTGCCCGCTGCCGCGGTCCGGCTGGTCAAGCAGCCGCAAAATGCCTGGGCCGATGCGTCGTGGGACCATCCCGACTGGCACTTCACCGGCTGGATCGCCGCGCTCGCCGCCCTGCCGGTCATCGCTTTTGCCGTGCCGGTCAGCCCGATCGGGGTCGCGTTGCTGGCCGTCGCCGCACTGCTGGCGCTGGCCTGGACGACGATTGCGCTGCCGCTGCGCGCCGACATCAAGCCGTGGGAGCGCATCGGCGGCATAATCCGCACCGCCTGGCCCTTCGGCATCCTGTTCGCGATGGGCATTTCGCTGCTGTCTGCCACCGACAGAGCGCTGTGGAGCATGATGACGCTGGCACTGGTCATCGGCTGGTGGCGCGGCGGTGACACCATCACCGATGCCATCGGGCGCCGCATCCCGCGCTTCGGGCTGCCGATCCTCGTCGCGCTGGTGTGCGCAGCGATGGTCGGCGTGCTGGTGCTGACCCGCGACATGCCGGCGCGTGCTGCTGTGCTACCGGTCTATCTGGCGCTCAGTCCCGCTGCGATCCTGCTCTATGTCGCCAACCGGCTGGAGCCCGAGGGCCGTATCAAGCTGCTGCTGGCGATCGGCTGGTTGATGATATTCCTCGCGCTGTTCGCCACCCTGGGCCGCGCCGCGCCGCGCAAGGAGGTCGCGCCGGAACGGCCGGTCACCGCCCCGTCGCTCGCGGCCAGCGGCATCGGCGATACGGCGCCGGGAATCACGCCGGCGACACCGCGCGGTCCGGTCGATGGCTGGATCAATGTCGATGATTATCCGCCGGCGGCCTTTGCGCGACCCGGTTTCTATACCCAGACGCTGGCGCTGGGCATCGACACCGCCGGCCGCGTTACCGCCTGTCGCACCGTGCGCGCCAGCGCCAATGCCATGATCGATGGCGCCAGTTGCGCCGCCGTCAGCCAGCGGGCCCGCCTCAACCCGGCGCGGGGCAGCGACGGCACGCCTGTCGCGTCGACCTTCACCATGGTCATCGTCTGGGCAGTGCCCGCCGGGGTAAAGGCTGCGCGCACACCAACGCCGTCTTTGCGTGACATCGCACCGCCACTGCCCAGCCTTGCCGCGCCACTCAAACCGCTTTCACCGATCACCGACTGGGTGAAAGCCAGCGATTATCCCACCGGCGCCATGGCCGGGACCCGCGAATACGCCATCAGTTTCGAACTCGATGTCGCCGCGACCGGCCGCGCCAGCGTCTGCCGCATCACCGCCGGCAGCGGCAGCGCGGTCGTCGATCGCGTGACCTGCGACGCTGCGAAGCGCCGCGCGCGCTTCGCCCCGGCGCGTGATGCGAAAGGCGAACCCGTCGACGGCCGTTATGGCGCGCGGCTCAGCTGGTCTGTCGAGTCCACGCCGCGCCCCGTCCCCGCCATGCCGGCGTCGAAGCCGCTCGCCGCCGACCGAACCGCGCCCGACGCAACGCTTGCTGCGCCTCCCGTCATTCCAGCGGGTGACAGCACCCCCAAGCCCGATTAGTCTGGACAAATTCCAGCCGGAGACCCGCCGATGACCCGCCTCGTCACCCATGATCTCGCCGTCCGGCCGACCCGCAACGAGCTGGCGGCGCAGGATTTCACCTCCAGCTTGCGCGGTCACGTCCTCAATCACATGGCCGCGACGCTGAAGACCCGCTTCGAAAGCGAGATCGCGCCGCGCCTGCCCGAACCTCCCGCCGATGGCCGCGCCGTCCATGCCGCGATCCGGCCCGATACCTATTTTCGCTTTTATTCCGCCATGCGCATCGGCGCGCAGGAAATGGTCTGGGCCAGCGTCAACGATGCCGTCCACCGCGATGCGCCGCGCCTCGCCGAAACCGCCCGCGCCCTGGCGGCGCGCGGCACCGGCTCGTTGACCCTCGATCCCGCACTCGAAGTACCGCGCAGCGTCTCGGCCATCGACGTCCACCACATGCCGGGCAGCTATTCCGCCGAAAGCGGCCCCGACGACCTGACCGCCGGCGCCACTTACGAGAATGGCCTGTCGGTGTTTTCCTTCGGGCTGATGGGCAAGAACCTCGACGATATCGGCGAAAGCAGTGCCTTTTGGCTGCGCCACAGCCATCCGGAATTCGGCCCCAAGGCCATTCTCGATCTTGGGTGTTCGGTCGGTCACCAGACGCTGCCGTGGAAGCGCGCCTACCCTGATGCGCATGTCATTGGCGTCGATGTCGCCGCCGCCTGCCTGCGCTATGCCCATGGCCGGGCGCAGGCGCAGGGCGTCGACGCGCATTTCGTCCAGGCCAATGCGACGGCGCTGCCCTGGCCCGACGCAAGTTTCGACCTCGTCTATTCGTCGATGTTCCTCCACGAACTGCCGCTCAAGGACATCAAGGCGGTGTTTGCCGAGGCGCGGCGCGTGCTCAAGCCCGGCGGGCTGATGCTCCATTACGAATTGCCGCCCAACAACCAGCTGTCGGCCTATGACGGTTTCTATCTGGATTGGGACTGCTGGTACAATAACGAGCCCTTCTACAAGGGCTATCGCGACCAGGACCCGGCGGCGCTTTGCGCCGAAGCCGGCTTTGCCGCGGACGGTTTCTTCCAGACGGTGGTGCCATCGCTCGCCTGGTATGGCGAGGACGCGGTGGCCGAGGCGCTGAAAGGCCCGGCGCAGATCGGCGGCAACACCGGGCGCCTTGCCGACGGCGTGCAATGGTTCGTCTACGGGAACTGGGCATGAGTGAAGCGCGAGGCGTAAAGCCCCAGGTCTTCGACGACCCGGCGATCGACGCGCTGGTCAAGATGCTCCTCGAACTCGCCAGCGAAACCTGGGTGACCCGCGCGCGGCTGGCGGCGGTGGAGGCGAAGGTCGGCTCGGTCGAGGACCTCGTGCTGCCGCCGGAGGCCGAAGCGCAACTGGCGGCGGAGCGCGACGCCTTTGTGAAGAAGATTTTCGGCGTGCTGGAGCGCTAGCCTACTTCTCTCCCTGCCGGAGAGGTCGAAAGACGCGCGCAGCGCGTCCCGGGTGAGGGGTCGCACGCGCCGAGATTGAGACCCCTCTCCCGGCTCGCTTGGCGAGTCCGACCTCGCCGTCAGCTGCAGGCGACGCCTTCGCGTCAACGGGACAGGTAAGATGCCGCCGCTTGCGCCACCCGCGCATCCCCCGCTGCAATCACCCGGCCGTCGCTGCCCTGACGCAGCGGCGCGCCTGACCAGTCGGTCATCACTCCGCCGGCACCGGTGACGACCGGCACCAGCGCGGCCCAGTCATGGATCTTCAGCCAGGATTCGACAACCAGATCGAGGTGGCCCGAGGCGACCAGGCCGTAGTTATGGCAATCGCCACCGAACAGGCTGTCGGCAACCTGGCCGCGCAGCGCATCGACGCGCGGGATATCGGCATCATCAAACAGAAACGGCCCGGTGGTGCCCAGCCGTGCCGCCGCGAGATCGGCACAGGCGCGGACATGCGCGCGCTTGCCGTTGAGCGTTGTTGGGTGGTCGCTGCCGCCCACCCAGCGATCGCCGATGATGCACTGGTCGATGACGCCCAGCACCGGCACGCCGTCTTCCATCAGCGCGATCAGCGTGCCGAAGAGCGGCCGCCCGGCGACGAACGCCCGGGTGCCGTCGATCGGATCGAGCACCCAGACGCGCGCGGCATCGGGCCGGTCCTCGCCATATTCCTCACCGATGACGCCATCATGCGGGCGATGTTCGGCGAGCAGGGCGCGGATCGCCGCCTCGGCTTCGCGATCGGCGATGGTGACGGGGGAAAAATCTTCCTTGGTCTCAACGAGGAAAGGTCGGCGAAACCACGGCCGGATCACCGCGCCGGCAGCATCGGCGAGCGCATGGGCGAGCGCGATATCGGCGTCGGTCATCGCGCCGTCGGCCGCCGGGGGTCGCGCCTTGCCGTATTCGGAGCCCTGTTTTGCGCCTTAACCATGGTTTGCCGTTAGTGGCAGAAAAAGCACGGTGCAACCCCGATGCGACCAATGCCGCAAATGGTTGAATTCCGATGAAGGATCGACGGAACGGAAGCGGTTTGATTTCGTTAACCCTCTGCGGATGTTTCCGTGCGTGTTTAGTAAAGGGTTGCGTATGTTTAAGAAATTTATTGCACTTGGTGCGCTCGTGGCGCTGGCCGGTCCCGTCCAGGCGGCCACCATTTCCGGGTCGTTCTCGGCTGCGTTGCTCGATGTCGATTCGTCGACGTTCGGTATCGGTGCCGGAACGACGTTCACCAACAATGGCGGCTTCGTCACCAGCACCACCGGCCAGTTCCGGCCCGTGACCAGTGGCACGGCGATTTCGCTTTCGTCGATCACCGCGACGACCGGCAACATCGTATCGTTCACCAGCAGCTTCGGCAGCTTCATCGGTAACATCACCCAGGTCGCCACGGCCGCTGCGCCGAATGCGCGCGTAGCACTCGATGTCCTCGGCACGTTCACGCCCAGCGGCAGCCTGTCGAGCTTCACGGCCGGCCTTGCCGACCTGACGCTGTCGTTCACCCAGACCGGCGCGCTTACCGACGGCGGCGAACAGCCCGCCGTTTCGGGCAGCTTCACCTTCGCGTCGCCGAGCATCGTCGGCGGCGTTCCGGAAGCGTCGACCTGGGCAATGCTGATCGCCGGCTTCGGCATGACAGGTGCCGCAATGCGTCGTCGCAAGGGTGTAATTGCCGCCTGACCACGGCAGGCGGATCGCGCCGGATCGTCCCGGCGCCATCGGCCACCCTTGAACGCGGAGAATGGCACCGGAAACGGTGCCATTTTTCGTGTGCGACTCCGGCGTCAAAACCCCCATTCGCGCAGGATCGCGGCGCGATCGGCATCAAGCCCCGGCGCCGCCGGGCGCACCGCCGGATCGGCATGGCGCGACAGTTTCACCGGATTGCCGGCGGCAAGCAGCGGCGTGCCATCGGGAAAGGCGGTTTCAATGACCATCCCGCGCGCCCGCACCTGGGGGTGCGCCAGCGCCTGTGCAACATCGTGGAGCGGTCCGCACGGCACGCCGGCCGCTTCCAGTTTGGGCAACCAGTGCGCTGCCGGTGCGGTGATCAGCGCGCTTTCGATGATCGTCGCGATGGCATCGGCGGCTTCGGTGCGCAGCGCATTGCTGGCAAAGCGCGGATTGCCCTTCAGCGCGCCAAGCTCGAGCGCATCGAGCAGCGCCGCCCACAGCGCATCATTGCCTGCGGCGATGACGATATGGCCGTCCAGGCACTGATAGGCGGCAAACGGCGTGATGCTCGGGTGGCGCGCCCCTAATGGCCCCGGCGCGACGCCCGTTACGGCATAGCGCGCCACGGCGTTTTCCAGGATGGCGATCTGGCCATCGAGCATCGCGACATCGACGAACTGGCCTTCTCCCGTTCGCGTCCGGTCGTGCAGCGCCGACAGGATGCCGATAACGGTGAACAGCCCGGCGGTGATGTCGCCCACCGAGGTGCCGACCCGGGTCGGCTTGCCGCCGGGCCAGCCGGTAACCGACATGATGCCGCCCATCGCCTGCACCACCATGTCATAGGCGGCCTTGTGGGCATCGGGCCCGGTCTGGCCGAAGCCGCTGGCCGCCGCATAGATCAGCCGCGGGTGGCGCGCATGCAGTACGTCCCAGCCCAGCCCCATTTTGGCCATCACGCCGGGGCGGTAATTTTCCACCAGCACATCGGCGCGGGCGACGAGCGCTTCGAAGATGGTGCGGTCGCCGGGGTCCTTCAAATCGAGCGCGATCGATTGCTTGCCGCGGTTGATGCTGGCGAAATAAGCGCTCTGGTCGCCCCCGGAATCACTTGTCTTGAACGGCCCGATCTGGCGGCTGTCGTCGCCGAGTCCGGGGCGTTCGACCTTGATGACCCGGGCCCCGAGATCGGACAGCACCATCGTCGCATAAGGCCCGGCGAGCACCCGCGACAGATCGATGATGAGCAGGTCGTCGAGGGGGCCGGGAGGTCGCATTTGCCCTGACTAGCCCGTTGCCGCCCCGCCGCCAATCGGTGCGCTGCCGAATTTGCATCTCTGGCTTTGAGATGGCCTTCAACCTGTGCCACGGTGTGGCATCGCATCATCCCCGGGGGCAATTTCATGAATTTCCGTTCGTTTGCGCTGGCCGCGCTGCTGGCCAGTTCGTCGCTGGCCTCCGCGCAAGTCTCCCCCGAACAGGCGAAGCGCGAAGCCGCGCTCGATGCCAGCGTTTCGGCCAGCGAACAGATGGGCTGGCTCAAGCAGATGGCGTCCGCCCCCAATCATGTCGGCAGCGCACACGACAAGGCCAATGCCGATTTCATCCTCAGCCAGTTCAAGGCCTGGGGCTGGGACGCGAAGATCGAGGAATTCGAGGTACTCTACCCGACCCCGATCAAGACCCAGCTCAACCTCGTCGCCCCCGCTGCCATATCGCTCGGTGGCCAGGAACCGACGATCCCCGAAGACGCGACCAGTGCCAATTTGAAGGACGCGCTGCCGCCCTATGTCGCCTTCCAGGGTGATGGCGATGTCACCGCCGACGTCGTCTATGTGAACTATGGCCTGCCCGCCGATTATGCGGCGCTGGCGCGGCGCGGCATCAGCGTGAAGGGCAAGATCGCGCTCGCCCGCTACGGCGGCGGCTGGCGCGGTCTGAAGCCCAAGCTGGCGCAGGAACAGGGCGCTATCGGCGCGCTGATCTATTCCGATCCGGCCAATGACGGCTATGCCACTGCTGCCACCTATCCCAATGGCGGCGCGCGGCCTGAAACCGGCGTGCAGCGCGGCTCGGTCGCCGATATGACGACGTATCCGGGCGATCCCGGTACGCCGGGCACTGGCTCGGTGAAGGGTGCCAAGCGGATCGACCGCAAGGATGCCGTGACAATCATGAAGATCCCGACGCTGCCGATCTCCTATGGCGACGCCATGAAGATCTTTGCCCAGTTGAAGGGCCCGATCGCGCCGGACAATTTCAAGGGCGCGCTGCCGATCACCTATCGCACCGGCGGCGACGGCAGCGTGAAACTGCATTTGCAGGTCGAATCCGACTGGTCGCTGGAGCCCGTCTACAATGTCATCGCCATGTTGAAGGGCAAGGATCGCCCCGATGAATGGGTGGTGCGCGGCAACCATCATGATGGCTGGGTGTTCGGCGCCGCCGATCCGCTGTCGGGCGAAGTCGCCATGCTGTCGGAAGCCAAGGCGCTGGGGCAGATGGCGAAGGCCGGCTGGCGGCCGTCGCGGACCATTGTCTACGCCAGCTGGGATGCCGAGGAACCGATGCTGCTCGGCAGCACCGAATGGGCCGAAACCCATGAAGCCGAATTGAAGGCCAAAGCGATCGTCTACATCAACACCGATGGCAATGGCCGCGGTTTCCTGGGCGCCGAAGGCAGCCACCAGTATCAGCACCTCGTCAACCAGGTTGCCGCCGATGTGAAGGACCCGCAAACCGGCGCGTCGGTGCTCGATCGCGCCCGCGCCAAGCTGCGCGCCGATGCCTTCGATGGCAGCCGTGTCGATGCCGACGAATTGAAGGCGGCCGAAGCCGGCGGCGACCTGCCGATCGGGCCGCTCGGCTCGGGGTCGGACTATTCGTCGTTCCTGCAGCATGTCGGGGTACCGTCGCTGAACATCGGCTTTGGCGGGGAGGGCGAAAGTTCCGGCTCCTACCATTCGATCTACGACAGCTATGACCATTTCGTCCGCTTCGACGATCCGGGGCTGGCCTATGGGGCGGCGCTGTCGAAAACCGTCGGCCGGGTGGTGCTGCGCATCGCCGATGCCGATACGCCGCCGGTGCGTTTCGGCGATCTGGCGATGACGGTGCGCGGCTATCTGACCGAGGTGAAGACGCTGATCGACACCCGCCGCAAGCAGGATGAAAAGCGCGCCGGGCTGTTGTCGGGCAATGCTTTTGCGCTGGCCAGTGACCCGCTGGCGCCAGTGGCAGCCCCCGTTGCCGAGGCGCCGACGCCGGCAATCGAACTCGCCGCGCTCGAAAACGCCGTCGCCCGGCTGGAGGCGAGCGCCAAGGGCTATGATGCCGCGTTTGCCGCCAAGGGCGCTATGCTGGCGCCGGCAGCACGGGCAAAACTCAACGCCGCGCTGCTCGGTATCGACCAGGCGCTGCTCATCCCCGAAGGCTTGCCGGGGCGCAGCTGGTACAAGCACGCGCTGTATGCCCCTGGCCGCTTCACCGGCTATGGCGCCAAAACGCTGCCCGGGGTGCGCGAAGCGGTCGAGGAGCGGCGCTTCGGCGATGCCAATCTTTACGCCGGGCGCACCGCGGCAGCGATCGAGCGGCTGGCGGGCAAGCTCGATGCGGCGAAGGCGATCATCAACTAACCCTTCACCCCTCCCGGTACGGGAGGGGTGAAGAAAGAGGGAAAAAACCATGAAGCTCTTCGGCTCGCTCACGTCCCCTTACGTCCGCAAGCTGCGCGTCATCGCCAGCGAACTTTCCCTGCCGGTCACCCTCCACGAAAGCGCCGCGCTCGACGACCCGGCCGATCTCATCGCCGCCAATCCGCTCGGCAAGGTGCCGGCGCTGGTGCTCGATGATGGCAGCACGATCTATGATTCACCCGTCATTGCCGCCTATCTGTTCAGCCTGTCGCCAGGCCAGGCGCTGGTCCCGGAAACCGGCATGGCACATTGGCACGCCCGCACCACCGAAGCGCTGGTCGATGGCATGCTCGATGCCGCCATCGTGCTGCGCTTCAACCAGGTCGGCGGCGTCACCAGCGGCATGTGGGTCGACCGGCAATTCCGCGCCATCGACCGTGGGCTGGTGGCACTTGCCGGGCGCGTCGGTGACGGCACGACCTATGCCGAGCTTTGCGCCGTCATCGTCTGCGAATATCTCGACCTGCGCTGGCCGGCGATCGACTGGCGGGCGCATGGCGTGCTCAAGGCGGTGCACGAGCGGCTCACCGAACGGCCCTCGCTGGTCGCCAGCCGGCCAGCCTGAGCCGCTATTTCGCCTCGGGCGGCGGCGGGTAGGTGACGTCGGCTGCCGCCTGGTCGATATCCATGCGCAGCCGCCAGACGCCGTCGGTTCCCTTGCGATAGACGATCAGCGAGCGCCCCGGATCGCGGATCTCCCCCTTGGGGGTGCGGATGGTGAACCAGTATTTGCTCATGAACACCGCGGTATCGTGATCGACAACCAGGCTTTCTTCGGCGAGCAGGAAATCGGCATCGAGCGGTGTCTTCAAGAGCGGCGTGAAATAGGCGCGTATCGCAGCAATACCTTTCAGCTTGGACTTGCCGTGCAGCGCCACCTCGGCATCGGGGGTATAGAGCGCCATCAGCGCCTCGATATCGCCGGCCTTGAAGGCCTTTACCCATTGCGCACCATGGGCGCGGATGGCGGCCTCATCCGCCGGCGTGGCGAGCGTGGGATGGGCGAGCAGCAGCGCGAGCGCGGCAAAAATCATCCTCATCGCACCCAAGCTCCCCAAGCGACAAACAGCAATGGCACCACGCCGACGAGATCGGCCACCGCGATCGTGCGCAGCGCCGGCGGCCGCCCGGCCCCTGTATAAAGCGTCAGGAACGACAACATCGACACGCCGACCGCGACCACCGCCAGCCGCCGCACCGCCGGGTCGATCGCCGCCCAGACAGCGACGATCACGACGACGAGGAACAGCGCGGCGCGGTGCTGCAACAGCAGGTAACCGCTATCACCCGGCGCGGCGCCGTACAGCCGGGTCAACAGCGCCGGGCGGAACAGCGCCAGCGCCGGCATGGCGTGGATGGCAGCGAGCAACGCCCGGGCAATGCGATCCGCCACCATCATCGTCAGCCGCTTCGGCCGCGCATCATGCGCACGGCGTCGCACAGGCAGCCACCATCCAGCCTCACGGCTTCAATTCGCGCGCCAGCGCTTTCAGCGTCTTGGCGCCATAGGGCGGCTTGAAGCCCGCCAGCCCGGCGAGGTCGATCTTGGGTTGGGTGTAGATCGCCTTGGCGTGGCTGAACGCCTTGAAGCCGTCGTGACCATGATAGCTGCCCATGCCGGCGGGACCGATGCCGCCGAAGGGCAGGTCTTCGGCCGACACGTGGAAGACGACATCATTGACCGTCACCCCGCCCGAAATCGTCCGGTCGAGCACGCGGCGCTGCTCGGCATCGTCCTGCCCGAACCAGTATAGCCCCAGCGGCCGGTCGCGGCGGTTGACCTCGTCGATGGCGCCATCGACGGTCGAATAGGTGCGCACCGGCAGCAGCGGCCCGAAGATTTCCTCCTGCATCACCGTCATTTCGTCGGTTGGATTGCGGATGATGTGAAGCGGCATCTTGTTGGTGTTCTGCTTGGAAAAATCTTCGTTGCCCGGGTTGACGACGTCCACCGTCGCGCCCTTGGCGATGGCATCGGCAACATGCGCTTCGAGCCGTTCGCGGTGGCGGGCGCCCAATACCGAGGTGTAATCGGGGTTGGCCAGCAGCGTCGGATACATCTTCGCCGTCGCGGTCTTCAGCCCTTCGACGACCGCGGCTTCCTGTTCCTGCGGCACGATCAGGTAGTCGGGCGCCAGGCATATCTGCCCGGCGTTCATCATCTTGCCCATCGCGATACGCTCGGTGGCGACGCCGATATCGGCGCTGCGGCTGATGATCGTCGGCGACTTGCCGCCGAGTTCGAGCGTCAGCGGCACAAGGTTCTTCGCCGCCGCCGCCATGACGTGCCGGCCGATGGCAGTCCCGCCGGTGAAGACGAGATGGTCGAAGGGCAGTTCCGAAAACGCCTTGCCGGCCTCCGACCCGCCGGTGATGACGGCGATCTCGGTTTCATCGAAGGCCGCTTCGAGCAATTCCTTCATCAGCGCCGAGGTGACCGGCGTGAATTCGGACGGCTTGATCATCGCGCGATTGCCCGCCGCCAGCACGCCGGCGAGCGGCCCGAAGGTCAGGTTGATCGGGAAATTCCAGGGGCTGATGATACCGATGACGCCCTTGGGCTGAAACTCCACCCGGGCGCGCGCGCCGAGCAGCTTCATCGGGAAATCGAGGGCGCGGCTCTCGGGCTTCATCCAGCCTTCGAGATGCTTCATCGCGTGCTTCAACGGCTTCACCGAGGCCATGATGTCGGTGACCAGCGACATTTCGGTGCTGCGATGGCCGAAATCCTCGCTCAGCGCCGCGACCATCCGGTCCTTGTTGTCGAGAACCACGGCAAGCGCGCGTTGCAGCCGCGCCTTGCGGCTGGCAGCGCTGACCGGCAGTTCGGCGGTAAAGGCGGCGCGCTGGCGATCGAGAATCCCGCGCATCGCGGCGGCGTCGCGATTGTCCCAGCTGGCAGTGGCAGTGGTGGCCATGGTTATTTCCTTGTCATTTCGTTGCGACCGGTACCGAAGGCCAAGCGACGCCCAATTGCGCGAGGTAACTCGCATATCGCGACTCGTCATAATAGAATTTCGTCATCGCCGGGCGAAACTCCGCCATGATCGCGGCGTTCAGCGTCGTCATCGGCTTGTCGGCCGCCGTCAGCACTGGCTGGTATTTCTGGTCTTTGGTCTGGACGTTCTTGAAAAATGCCTTGGCAGCCGGCATCAAAGCGGGGTCGACGAACAGGTCGACCAGCGTCATCGCCATCACCTTGGAGCCGGCGACGATGCCCTTGTGGGCGATCGGCGTCGCCATCGAAATGGCGTTGGCCCAATGGTGGCCGGGCAGGCCGGGGATGTTCGACGGATAGTTGATGGTGATCGTCGGCATGATCCAGCTGATGTCGCCGATATCGTCGCTGCCGCCGCTTTCGGGTTTTTCCACCGGCGGCTCCAGCCCGGTCAGTCTGGTCGCCAGCCCTTCCTGTTTGTCGGACGCGATGCTTTTCTGGACGGCGTGGGCCAGCGCCTGATCGGCGGTGTCCCATTGTGGCAGGCCGACGCGCGCCATGTTGGCGGCGGCGGCTTCGGCCATCGGCTTGTTGAAATAGCGCGGTGCCGCGGTGCCGACGATCTGGCGGGTGACGGTCGTGTCGGTCATCATCGCCGCTGCTTCCGCCATGCGGTTGCCGATGGCGAAGTTTCTGGCGATGCCTTCGAAGCTCTGTTCGCGGAAGAAATACCAGACAGTGGCTTCGGACGGCACGACATTGGGCTGATCACCGCCATCGGTGATGACATAATGGCTGCGCTGTTCGGGGCGGAGATGCTCGCGGCGGAAATTCCAGCCGATGTTCATCAGCTCAACGCCATCGAGCGCGCTTTTGCCGACCCAGGGCTTGGCTGCGGAATGCGCCGAAGCGCCGTGGAAGCTGTAGAGCACCGAGGTGTTGCCCGTGCCGCGCGGCATGCCCCAGCTGACCGCCAGATTATCGCCGACGTGTGAAAAGATCGTCGCATCGACTCCGGTGAAGACGCCATCGCGCACCATGAAGGCCTTGCCGGCCACCAGTTCCTCGGCGACGCCGGGCCAGAGCATCAGCGTCCCGGGAATGTTTTCTTTTTGCATCAGCTCCTTCAGCGCCAGTGCCGCGACGATGTTCATGGCCTGGCCGCTGTTATGACCTTCGCCATGGCCGGGGGCGCCCGGAACGAGCGGGTCACGGGTCGGCACGCCGGGCTTTTGCGAGGCCTTGGGGATACCATCGATGTCGCTGCCCAGCGCAATCACCGGGCCGCCACTGCCGTGCGTCCAGGTCGCGGTCCAGCCCGTCGGGAGCCCGGCGACGCCGCGTTTGACGGCAAAGCCTTCCTTTTCGAGGAGCGCCGTCAGGTATTTCGACGTCTCGAACTCCTGGAAGCCGAGTTCGCCGAAGCTGAAGACCTTGTCGTTGATGACCTGGGCGAGCTTGGCGCGTTTCGCCACGCCCTCTGCTGCCTTGGCCTTCAACGTGTCGATGCGGGTAGGGGCCGCTGTCTGGGCGGTGGCAGGCGCCATCTGTGCCGCCATAGGCGGGGCCTGCGCCAGCAAAGCTGCACCCAGCAGCGCCCGTTTGATTACCTTCATGTACCTGATTCCCCAACGTGCCAGTGCATCTTAGCCGGCGTTTGCCACGGCGCAATCGATGCCACTGGCGCGGCAGGCGAAGTTCGGCTTTGATGCGGGCAAAGCACAGCAATTCTGAGGACTGACCCATGACCGAAACCGCCCAATGGCCTGCGATGTCGATTGCGCAGGCCCATGCGGCGCTCACCGCGCCGGGCTCGCCGCTGGAAATGGAAACGGTCGTCATCCGCGGCCGGCCGACGCGGACCTGGAAGAATGCCCCGCCGACGCTGCGCGAGGTCTTTCTTGCCGGGCGGGCGCATGGCGACAAGGTCTTTCTCGTCCTGGACGATGAACGGGTGACGTTCGAGGATTTTGCCCGCGCCACGCTGCGGCTGGCGGCGCAGTTGCACGCCGATGGCGTCGTGAAGGGCGATCGCGTCGCCGTTGTCATGCGCAACCTGCCCGAATGGCCGGTGGCGTTTTTCGCCGCCAGCCTGTGCGGTGCCATCGTCACGCCCCTGAACGCCTGGTGGACCGGCGGCGAGCTCGAATATGGCCTTGCCGATTCGGGCGCCAAGATTCTGCTGTGCGACAATGAACGCCTCGCCCGCATCGCGCCGCACCTGCCCGATCTCAACGCACTCGAGCGGATCTATGTCACCCGCGGCACCGAGGATGCGCTCGGCGATCCGCGCGAGGTGCGGCTCGAAGCGATCATCGGTGGGCCGAAAACCTGGGGCACGCTCGCCGATCGCGCGCTGCCGGCAGTCGATCTGGTGCCCGAGGATGACGCGACGATCTTCTACACCAGCGGCACCACCGGCAAGCCCAAGGGCGCGCTCGGCACGCATCGCAACATCGTGTCGAACATCATGGCGTCGGGCTTTGCCGCGACGCGCGCCTATCTGCGGCGCGGCGAGGCGCCGCCGGTGCCTAATCCTGACGCGCCGCAAAAGGCGACGCTGCTCAGCGTGCCGTTCTTCCATGCCACCGGCTGCCACGCCGTGCTGTCGCCGTCCTTGTTCGCCGGCGCCAAGCTGGTCCTGATGAAGAAATGGGACGTGATGGAAGCGATGGCGTTGATCGAGCGCGAGCGCGTGACCGGCTGCGGCGGCGTGCCGACCATCGCCTGGCAGATCATCGAGCATCCCGAACGCGCGCGGTTCGACCTGTCGAGCCTGGAGACGGTTTCCTATGGCGGCGCGCCCTCCGCCCCCGAGCTGGTGCGGCAGATCAAGAAGGTTTTCCCCAAGGCGATGCCCGGCAATGGCTGGGGGATGACGGAAACGAGTGCGACCTTCACCAGCCATGTCGGGGAGGATTACGAGCTGCGTCCCGATAGCTGCGGCCCGGCGTGCGCAGTGTGCGACCTGGAGGTGCGCGACGTAGAAGGCAAGGTGCTGCCGGTCGGCACAGTGGGCGAACTTTACGGTTTTGGCCCCAATGTGGTGAAGGCGTACTGGAACAAGCCCGAAGCAACCGACGCGACCTTCATCGATGGCTGGGTGCGCACCGGCGACCTGGCGCGGGTCGATGAGGAAGGCTTTTGCTTCATCATCGATCGCGCCAAGGATATGCTCATCCGCGGCGGCGAGAATATCTATTGCGTCGAGGTGGAGAACGCCCTGTATGAACACCCCGCCATCATGGACGCGGCGCTGGTCGGGCGCCCGCACAAGACGCTGGGCGAGGAGCCCTATGCGTTCGTGACGCTGAAATCGGGGATGTCGGCGACCGAGGACGAACTTCGCAGCTTTGTCGCCGCGCGGCTGGCGGCCTTCAAGGTGCCCGTCGAGGTCAGCTTTTCGCGCGAACCGCTGGTCAGGAACGCTAATGGCAAGATTTTGAAGACGGAGTTGAAGAAGCTGCTCGCGGGGTGACGTCGCCTGCGACACATTCGGCTTTGAACTCGCAGGCCGAACCGCCTAACGCCGGCGCATGACGAATTCGCGCAAGACAGCAATCGTGATTGGCTCCGGAATTGGCGGCATCGCCTGTGCGATGCGGTTGCAGAGCCTTGGCTTCGATACCCGCATCGTCGAAAAGCTCGATGCACCCGGTGGGCGCGCCTATGTGCGCCGTGCCGAAGGCTTTGTGTTCGACATGGGACCGACGGTGCTGACCGTGCCGCATTTCATCGAGGAACTGTTCAGCCTTGAACAGGACCATGCCATGCTGGGCCTGCCCGATTTTCCGGCCGATGTGCTCGGCGACGACAAGCGGATTTTGACCGGTATCAGCGGCGGGCCGAACACCAGCCGCTATCTCGACATCATCCCGATCCTGCCGTTCTACCGCATCTATTTCGATGATGGCACCTTCTTCGATTACGACGCCGATCCGGTGCGGGTGCGCGAACAGATCAAGGCGTTGGCGCCCGAAGACCTTGAAGGTTATGAACAATTTCATGAGGCGGCGCGGGCGATATTCAACCGCGGTTTCCTTGAATTGGGCTATACCTATTTCGGCAATGTCGGGCAGATGCTCGGGGTGGTGCCCGATCTGCTCAAGCTCGGCGCCGTTCAGCCCTTGTTCTCGCTGATCAAGAAATACTTCAAGTCCGACAAGATGCGCCAGGTGTTCAGTTTCGAACCCCTGCTCGTCGGCGGCAACCCGCTCAAGGTGCCGGCGATCTATGCGATGATCCATTTCGTCGAAAAGACCTGGGGGATTCACTTCGCCAAAGGCGGCACCGGCGCGCTGGTGCTGGCACTGGTGAAAAAATTCGAGGAGATGGGTGGCTCCATTCAGCTCAATGCCGGAGTCAAGACGATCAATGTCGAGAAGCGCGGCAAGAAACGCGTTGCCACCGGCGTTACGCTGGAGTCAGGGGAGACACTTGCCGCCGATCTGATCGTGTCGAATGCCGATTACGCTACCACCTATATGAAGATGATCGACAAGGCGCACCGCACGATCAACCGCGACGCGCTGGTCAAATTCCGCAAGCAGTCGATGTCGCTGATGGTGATCTATTTCGGCTATCGCAAGGCCGCGGGCGACCCCGATCTTCAGCACCACAATATCATCCTGGGGCCGCGCTACGAGGAACTGCTCACCGACATTTTCGACCGCAAGATTCTTGGGCCGGATTTCTCGCAATATCTCCACATTCCGACGCTGACCGACCCGAGCCTCGCGCCTGAGGGTCATCACGCCGCCTACACGCTGATCCCGGTGCCCAACAACCAGAGCGATCTGGACTGGAGCACAATCGGCGAAGGCTTCAAGGACAAGGTTCTG
>JANPKK010000023.1:0-22205 GCA_031426015.1 Alphaproteobacteria bacterium | reverse complement strand
GATCCACCACTCCGATCGCGGCAGCCAATATTGCTCCGTGGATTACCAGGCCACGCTACGCCGCCACGGCATCCGGATCTCGATGTCGGGCAAGGGCAACTGCTACGACAATGCGATGGTCGAGACGTTCTTCAAGACGCTGAAATCCGAACTGGTCTGGCGAACCACCTTCTTCACCCGCGCCGATGCCGAGCGGGACATTGCCCGATACATCGACGGCTTCTACAACCCCGTTCGGCGCCATTCCGCGCTCGACTACCTCAGCCCTGCACAGTTCGAAAAACAGGCGATCAGTTGAGGCAATGCCTCTCCACTTTATCGGGGCAAGTCCAGTCCACCGCTTCGAACTCCACGGCCACCGGCAGTTGGCTGCCGAAGGTTCACGCCGTGATAGAGGAGCGGATCGATCGGCTGCTCCGGCCAGCTTCGCTCGGCGAGCCAAAATGTCGACCTGACAGATCAGCATCTTCGTGCGACTATTCGATGAACGTATGGATTGTTGTCGTCGTTATCGTTCCTGATCCGCCTACCGGCTATCGGTCTTTGGAATTGCTGCCCGGCGCGCGGCACGCGCCGCTTCGCGCAATGCAAGATCCTCTCGCACCATTTCCCTTACTTCCTCGGTTGTCGGCGGCATCTGCTCTTGGGGCGTCAAACCATGTTGCTCGAGCAGCTCATGCAGTGCCTCAATGCTCAGAACGGTGAAGAAGCCCGGCTCTGGCTTGCCCAGCTGCTCAAGGCTCTCGATGACCATACCAAGAACAAAACCCCGCAAATGAAATACCGGTCCGCCGCTGAAGCCGCCCCGCGGCGGGCCGGATACTACAAAACGGACATACCGATCCCGGTAGGTATCGACGACGCCATTCACCTCTACTGTCGCCGCAAGTTGAATCGGTCCCGAGGCAGTGGGTACGGGCGGGTAACCAAATACTATCCCGCTCGTGAGCAGCCAGTCTTCATCCGTGATCCAATCGTCGTAATGGAAACCGAGCGTCATTGAGGGTGTATTCGGATCGATCCCGCCAACCACGATGGCTGCCACGTCGATGGCATCATTCTCGTGAAAAAATGGTCCTCGAGCGACGTGCGGTGCTGGATGACGTAAGTGCCACATGGGTATCTGACCATTGAGGCTGCCGCCAGTGGACGCTTCCACCGTCAGCTCATCGCGAAACAACCAGCCGCGATCATAGGGTATAATCGACAAAACCTCGTTGTCTTCGAGGACGTGTCGCGCCGTCAAATAGACGCCAGCGCCTACATGGAATGCCGTTCCGATGCCTTCGTCACCCGACGGAAGGCGAACCGTCACGGCGGCACATGCCATAGCGCCGACCCGGAGCACCATTCGCTGAAGCGTCTCGTTCCATTCGCTGCGAACTTCGCTTTCTTCCGGCGACATCGGGCGCGCAGGGCCACCTTCTGGCCATTCTTCAGAGGTGCTTTCCACTACAAGACGTTCCCCGGTCCGACGTTTCGCAATTCGTGCGGCAATCCAAGGCGCGGAAGCTGCGCGATCGTCAAGGCCGCAACGGATACTTTGTCAATCGGCGCGCAAAGTTGACCCTGGACTGGAGTGGGCCCACATTTAGTCATGAAGAACGCTCCCATCTTGAGGGAACGATGCTACTGTCAGTCAAGCGGAACCTAGTTCTACAGCGGCCAAATCCTGTCCCCGCAACCAGATTTCAATAGCCCCGTCGGGTCAAAACCGACGGGGCTTTTGTTGTTCCCAGCGATCATCGGTTTCAGCTGAGCATGGCCGTCAGCGTTTCGAGCCGATCGGCTTCGCGCGTCGGTTTCTCCCAGCGGATGCGGGAAATACGCGGGAAGCGCATGGCGATGCCCGATTTGTGTCGTTTCGAAAGGTTCAGGCCTTCGAAAGCGATCTCGAAAACCAGGCCGGCGTCGGCGGTGTGCACCACTTCGCGCACAGGCCCGTATTTCGACACGGTGTTGGCGCGGATGAACTTGTTGATCTGCGACAGCTCGGCGTCGGTGAAGCCGAAATAGGCCTTGCCGACCGGGACCAGCTCGTCTCCGTCCACACCGGCCCGCCAGACGCCGAAGGTGAAATCGGAATACAAGGACGATCGCTTGCCGGAGCCCAGTTGCGCGTACATCAGCACGGCGTCGACGTTGAACGGATCGCGCTTCCATTTGAACCACAGTCCACGTGGCCGGCCGATCACATAGGCACTGTCGCGCCGTTTCAGCATCAACCCTTCGATCGCATCGGCATCGGCGCCGGCTCCCGCGGCGGCGGGATCGGCCCGAATCCGTGCCAGCGCGTCCCAATCGGCGAAGGGCACCAACGGCGACAGTGTAATGCGCGGGTCGTCTAGCCGGGCGATAAAAGCCTCGAGCCGTTTGCGGCGTTCCAGGAACGGCAGCGCCCGCAGATCGTCGGCGCCTTCGGCCAGCAGATCATAGGCCCGCATCTCGATCGGGAATTCGGCGAGCAGCTTGGGTGTGACCGACTTGCGGTTGAGCCGTTGCTGCAAGACGCCGAAGGGCTGCACCAGGCCGTCGCGAACAACCAGCAGCTCACCATCGATCGTCGCGGCGCCGAACCTGTCGCGCTGGACACTTGCGAGCAGATCGGGGAACGCCGGCGAGATATCCTCCCCGGTGCGCGAGAATAGCCGCGCGACTGCGGGGTCGTTGCCGCTCTGGCCGGCTACGGCGGAAACGCGAATGCCGTCCCACTTCCATTCGGCCACGAATTCCCCGGGGTCGAGCCCGTTCATGTCGCGATCGAGCAGCGGGTGCGCCAGCATCGGCGGCCGAAACGGCGCCGGGTTGATCGTGTCGAGATCGGGGCCGGAGCCGTCGAGCCAGGCGAACAGCTTGACGAAGGGCGGCTCCAGCCCATGCCAGATATCCTCGATCTCATTGACATCGCGCTTGCCGAGCGCCGCCAGCGCGGTCTTGGCGAGCCGCGACGACACGCCGATGCGCATCGATCCGGTGATCAGCTTGAGCAGCGCCCAGCGCCCGGTCGCATCGAGCGCATCGAGCCAGATCGTCAGCTGGCCCGGGAAGGCCGCGCGCGTCGTCGCCGCCAGCGTCTCCACGACGGTCGACAGCGCGGGCGGCGTGCCACGCTCGACAGGCTCGGGCCACAGCATCGCCACGGTTTCCGACAGGTCGCCGACGAACTGATAGCTCAGGTTGAACAGCAGCGGATCGACGCGGTCACGCAACAGCACGCGCACCAGGCTCGGCGTTGCATGACGGAATTTCAACGATCCGGTCATCGCCGCCAGGCCATAGCCGCGTTCGGGGTCGGGCTCGACCCGCAGATAGGTCTCGATCAACCGCAACTTGCCGTTGCGCGACGGTTCGAACGACAGCCGGTCGAGCAGGGTGGCGAACGACTGCATGTCAGCCCGCCGGGATCGTGTCGACGGGCGTCGCTGCATCGGGCTCGGCTTCCTCGTCGCCATAACCGATCAGGTCGAGCGGCCGCGCCTCGATCCCCTGCAACCCCGCCCAATGCACCAGCGCCTCGGTTTCGCCATGCGTCACCCACAATTCGGGACAGCCTGTCGCCAGCACCGTCGCGCAAAGCGCCGGCCAGTCGGCATGGTCCGAAACGACCAACGGCAGTTGCACGCCGGTTTGCCGCGCCCGGGCGCGCACCTGCATCCACCCCGAAGCGCCGACGATGAGCGGATCGGCGAAGCGCGCGCTCCAGCTGCCTTTCACCGCGGCCGGCGGTCCAATGACGATCTGCCCGGCAAGTTCGGCCGGCGTTGCCGTTTCGACGAGCCGGATATCGCCGAGATCGATCCCGGCATCGACATAATAGCCGGCAATCCGCGCCGTCGCGCCATGTTGCCAGACCGGGCGATCGTAACCCGCCTGCCGGATCAGCGCCATCAACCGCTGCGCCTTGCCGAGCGAATAGGCGCTGACGACATGGGTGCGTTCGGGAAACATCGCCAGCGACGCGAACAGCCGCGCCACTTCATCGCCGGCATCGGGAAAGGCAAAGATCGGCAGGCCGAAGGTCGCTTCGGTGACAAAGGCGTCGCAGCGCACGACCTCGAACCCCGCGCAGGTTGGATCGACGGCGCGCTTGTAGTCCCCCGAGACGACGACGCGAAAGCCATCCTGTTCGATGGCGATCTGCGCCGACCCCAGAATATGGCCGGCGGGGTGGAAGCTGACGGTCACATCGCCGACCCGCTGCCGCACGCCATAGGAGGCCACCTGGCGCGTGCCGCAAAAATCACTGCCCAGCCGCATCGCCATGATATCGAGTGTTTCGGCCGTAGCCAGCACGGCACCATGACCGGCGCGGGCATGGTCGCCATGGGCATGGGTAACCAGGTTGCGCGGTACGGCGCGCATCGCATCGATATGGAAATCGCCCGGCGGGCAATACAGCCCGGTGGCGGTCAGGGTCAGCAGGTCATTGGTCTTTGTCACTGCGTTCGCGCCCATCCGACCAATCGCACCCGAGCCGGATAGCCCGTGACGTACCGGTTGAACCGATAATGGCGATGGCCCGTTCCCGGCAACACCGTTCGGCGCGCCGTGCCATCGGGTCGCGCCCGACCATGATCGACCCCCTTCACACCGCTTCGTGCCGGCCGACGATCCGCGTCACGGCGAGACCGCCGGTCACATTGCCGACGGTCCTGAAGATATCGGGAATGGTTTCGATGGCCAGCAGCAACGGCAGCAGCGTCAACGGCACGCCCATCGCGATGCAGACCGGCCCGATCACCGCAAAGAACGATACTTGCGCCGGCAATCCGACCGCTGCCACGCTGACCGCCGCCGCCACCACCGCGCCGAGCGCCAGGGTGCCGGAATCGAGCCCGATGCCATGGACATGGCCGAGATAGACCGCGACCGCGACATTGGCGGAAGCGCTCGCCAGCCGGAAGACCGAGACCGACAAAGGCAAGGTGATCCCGGCGGCGGCGCGGTCGACGCCCAGCGGTGCCGCGGCAGCAACCATCGCCGGCAACGAGGCCAGCGACGATTGCGTGCTCATCGCCACGACCTGGGCGGGCAACACCGCGCGTCCGAACAACAATGGCGACATGCGCCCCGCCAGCCCGGCCACGCCATAGGCGATCGCGATCGCCAGCAGGCACGCCCCGATGACGATTACGACATAATGCAACAACACGCCGGCCGCCCCGACGCCGGCGGTTACCCCCAAGCCGATCGCCAGTGCGAACACGCCGATCGGCGCCAGCCAGAGCACCCAGTCGACAATCACCAGCATCGCCTGCGCCAGCCCGGCGAACACCGCCTGCATGGCATCGCGCAAGCGCGGCTCGATCCGGCTGACGGCAAAGCCGAACAACAGGGCGAAGACCACGATCGGCACCATCGCGGTATCGGCCGCCGCCCTGATCGGATTGGTCGGCACGATATTGTCGAGCCAGGTCCCGGCCGATCCGATAACCGGGGGCGGCGCGTCCGATCGCAGGCTGCTCGCTTCGGCCGGCACCGGCCAGGCCGCCAGCACGAGGTCGGTGATCCCGGCGCTGGCGAGGCAGGCGATCAGCAACAAGCCGGCGAACCACAGCATCGCCTGGCGGGCGACCCGGCCACTGGCGCTTTCGGCGGCGCCGGCAATGCCGGTGACCAGCAGGGCGAAGACCAGCGGCACCACCGTCATCGTCAGCGCGTCGAGCCACAGCTTGCCGATCGGCCGCGCCATGGCCATCACCGGCGCCACCAGATCGCTGCCGGCCATCGCGATCCCCGCCGCCAGGCCGCCGGCCATGCCGATGAGAATACGCAGCGGGCGGCTACGCCAGAAACCCGTCGTGCGGACCGGTGCCGCCGGAACAACCATTTCGATCCATCCTGCCTACCCCCGGCAGACTACGAACGGCATCACGCCCGAGTTCCCCTGCACCGCCGCGCCGGCCCCCCTGGCCCGGGCGCCTCGCCTTACGTCAAATGCCCCATTGGCGGTCCTGCGGCCGCCCCATACCTGTTTGTTACGGAATGATGGCTGCAACGCCGCGACCGCGACCATGGCCACGCCCATGGCAACCGCCCGGGGGGGATGACTGGTTTTGCCGGATTCAGGCGTTGGAGGGGGATAGCATGACGGGTGCGGTGCGGGCGAAATGCGCGTTGTTGGGCGCGAGCATGTTGACGACGATGGCGCTGGCCAGCGGCTCGGCCGGGGCGCAAACGCTGGTTGCGGCCGCCGATGCCACCGATGGCGACGACAGCATCGTCGTGACGGCAACGCGCCGGTCGACCGCGCTTGCCGATGTGCCGATCAACATTTCGGCGCTGGGTGCCGAACAGTTGCAGGAACAGCGGCTCAACGATGTGCGCGATCTTGGCGCCTTCACGCCGGGCATCACCGTCACCGATACCGGTCCGCGCGGCGCCGGCACGATCGTCATGCGCGGGCTTTCGGCCGATGACACCAGTACCTTTGCCAACAATACCGACAATGCCATCGGCACCTATCTCGGCGAAGTGCCGCTCTATCTCGATTTCAAGCTCATCGATCTCCAGCGCGTCGAGGTGCTGCTCGGGCCACAGGGCACGCTTTATGGCCTTGGCACGCTCGCCGGCGCCATCCGCTACATCCCCGAACGCCCCGATGCGTCCAAGGTCAGCGGCTATGTCCATGGCCGAGCCTTCGATGTGAAGGAAGGTAGCGGCGTCGGCTATGTCGTCGATGGCGCGATCAACCTGCCGATCATCAAGGACGTCCTCGCCTTCCGTTCGGCGACGGGTTATTATTATACGCCGGGGTTCATCGACTATCCGTTCGCCGTCAAGACCGTCGGTGTGTCGCTGCCGCAGCCCGGCCCGGCAACCAACCCGCTCGGCACCCAGGCGCAGCAGGACGCCAATTTCAATCCGCAGAACGACATCAACTTCGAACGCACCTTCACGACGCGCAACCAGCTCGGCCTGACGCTCGACAATCTCACCGCCTATCTGAGCTATGTCTATCAGGAGACGCGGACCAACGGCCGCCAGGCCAATGGCGGCGGCGTGCTCGGCGAAGGCCGCTACGAGGGCCCGTGGCGCGTCCTCGAACCGTCGAAGCGCCATGCGCATCTCGTCAGCCTCGAAGTCGAAGCGCAACTCGGCGATTTCGCCGAGCTCGTTTCGGCCACCGCCGGCACCTTCACCAAGAACCGCAGCTCGGTCGATGTCACCGACCTGCTGCTCGATCTCGATTATGGCTATGAAGGCTTCCCGGCCTTCACCGGCTTCACCAATTCGCGCGCCGTCACCAAACAGTTCAACCAGGAGCTGCGGCTGGTTTCGACGCACGGTGGCCCGTTCAGCTGGGTGATCGGCGGCTTCTACAATGAATTCAAGACCTCGACCTCGTATCGCGAGCTGATCCCGGGCTTCGGCGCCTCGCCGACGGGCATCGATTTCGGTGTGATCCCCAATTCCAACGACAATGAATATGCCTCGTTCGGGCGCAGCACGACCAAGGAAAAGGCGGTCTTCGGTGAAGCCACCTACAAGATCACGCCCGAATGGCAGGTCACCGGCGGTATCCGTTATTATAACTACGACCTTTCCCGCTTCGGTGGGGCCACGCTGCCGTATTTCGACGGACCGATCACCGATGACCTCGACATTCCGTCGAGCGCGGGCGTGGCCAAGGCCGATGGTGTCGTCTGGAAGGCCAACACCTCGTACAAGTTCGGCGACGATGCGCTGGTGTATTTCACCTATTCGACCGGCTATCGCATCGGCGGTGCCAATACCGGCGCGGCGCCGTGCGTGCTGCCCCTGAACCCCAACCAGCAGAATATCTGCGCCCTGCCCAACGAGCTGTTCTTCGGCCCCGACAAGACCAAGAATTTCGAGCTCGGCCTGCGCGCCGCCTTCTTCGACAAGAAGCTGACGACCAACCTGTCGGTCTTCCAGGTCGATTGGGATGGCATCCAGTTGGGTGGCACGACGCTCAACGGCGGCATCGGCATCACGGTCAACGGCGGCTCGGCCCGCAACCGCGGCTTCGATTTCTCGTTCAACGCCCAGGTCACCGATCGCTTCACGCTGCGCGGCAACTATTCCTACCTCGATGCCAAGCTGACCCAGGATGTGCCCGAACTGCTCCAAATCAGGAACAGCAAGGTCGCCAGCTTCCGGCCCAAATTCAGCGAAGTCGATGTCTTTGCCGGCGACCGCCTGCCCGGATCGGCCAGGCATTCCGGCGCGCTGTCGGCGACCTATGCCCTGCCGATCGGCGATAACGAGGCGCTGTTCAACTGGACGGCAACCTATACCGGCGACATCCTGACCCGCGTCGGCCAGCGCGGCTTCGGCGAAAAGCTGCCGGGCTATCTGCTCAATCGCGCGGCGATCACCTACAAGACGCCGGTCTATGAACTGTCGTTGTTCGCCAACAACATCTTCAACAAATATGCCGTGACCGGCGTGTCGAACGATCTCAGCCGCTTCGGCTTCGTCAATGGCGGCGTCATTTCGCGCTACTACGGCCGCAGCGTGCTGACGCCGCGGGTGGTCGGGGTGGAAGGGCGCTATCGCTTCTAGGGCGCAATAAAAGGGGTCTGGGGCCAATGGCCCCAGCCGCCGGAGGCCCTTCCTTTTCTTAATCCGCGACGATGCCCTGGCTGTCGAAAAACGCCTGCACCGGCGCCAGTGCGTCGGCATGGGCGCGCCAACGGGCAACGGCGTCGCGATTGATCGGGCGGCGCACCTGTGCGGCGCTCGGCGTGGCGACGGCGCTGGTCTGGGTGTGGAAGGCGAGCGCCGCATCGGTCCAGTCGAGCCCGCAATGGGCGTAGAGGCGGCGGCTCTCGGTTTCCTGGTCGGCGACGAGATTTTCGTAGGAAAGCTGGAGGATGCGGCCGGGCAACAGACGGTCCCAGAACGCCATCAGGCGATCGAAGCGGGCGTAGTAGCGCGCGGTGTCGAGCAGGTCGTAGCTGTAGAAATAATAGGCCGAAGTGGTGGCAAACAGGTTCTTGTAGTTGCTCCACACCGTGTCCATCGGGTGGCGGCGCAGACAGACGATGCTGGCCTGCGGCAAAGCCCGGGCGATCTGGCCGATGTTGAGGAAATTGGCGGGCAGCTTGTCGATGAAGCGGCCGTCGGCACGCAGCCGGTGCTGGTTGGCGCGTTGCAGGTAAAGGCTGCCGACCGCCTGCGGATCAAGCCCCACCGACGCCGCCACGGTTTCGGGGTCGATGACCAGCCGCGACCGCGTGCCCGACAATTGCTTGATCGCCAGCGGCATCGCCTGCAATTCGCCGGCGCTGTGGACTTGGGCGTGGGCCGACAGGATACGGTCGACCAGCGTTGTGCCGGTACGCGGCATGCCGGTGATGAAGATCGGCGCGTCGGGCAAGGTGCTGGTGGCCGGGGCAGCACTGCGGAACCCCGCTTCGATGGCATCGAAGATCGCCGCATCGCTGGCAAAATCATAGCCGATGCGGACCTTGTGGGCGGCATTGGCGGCGGCGAGATGGGCAAAGGCGGCGCTGGCCTCGCCGATATCGTCATATTCCTTGGCAAGTGCATAGCGGATGCGCAGCGCATCATCGGGCGCCGGCCGCCGCGCCAGCACGGCTTCGAGCCGTTCGATGTGGTTGGCCTCGCGGCTCGCCTTGGCGAGGCCCGACAGCGCGTGGTGTACGCGGCCATCAGCGGGCGCCCGCGCCAGAATGAATTCGAACTGCGCCGCCGCGTCTGCCGTGCGCCCGAGAAAGCCGAGCACCATCGCGAGATTGCGGCGATAATCGAGGTTGCCGCCATCAAGCTTCACGGCCGGTTCGAAACTGCGCAGCGCGGCGGCATGATCGCCGAGCCGGGCATGGATATTGCCGATGGTATCGAAGGTCAGCGCGTCACGCGGCCCGAGCGTCTCGGCGGCGAGCGCCGCGGCCCGCGCCTCGCCATCGCGGCGCAGCAGGATGAGCAGCCGCGCCTTGTGCGCGCAAAATTCGGCGGTCGGTAGCAGCGCGATTGCGGCTTCGACATGGTCGAGCCCGGCGCCGACCCGGCCCTCCCCGGCATCGGCCATGCCGAGCAGGAAACGCCCTTCGGCCGCCGTCGCCGGGTTGGTCGCCAGTGCCATCGCTTGCCGGCGCACCGCCGCGAGATCGCCGCGCGCCAACGCTGCGCGGGCCGGGTTCGCCGTCACGGCTCGGGCCGCGGCGGCACCGGATAGACGATGAAATCGCCGGCATTGGCTCTGGCCGGGGTGCCGTTCATCGCCTGCACGCTCGCTTGAAGCCGCGTGATGGCATCGGGCGGCAAGGGCAGCGGGTGCTCGTCGGGGTGGGCGGCGGCGCGGTTGCCATAATCCTTGCCCGGCGTGTTGGTCATCTCGATATGCGCGCCGAGCAGCGCTTCGACCTTGTGGCTCCGCGCGAAGGCCGCCAGCCGGTCGGCACTGGCGACAAAGACCGGGAACTTGTCGGTCGGGACGTAGAGCCGGCCGGGATAGAGCATGTCCCCCGAAAAGATCAGCCGGGTGCGCGGGTCCCAGACCATGATGTGCGCCGGTTCATGCCCCGGCGTCGGGATGATCGACAATTTGCGCCCACCAAGGTCGAAGTCGGCGATGTCGACCGGCCAGTTGTTGACACCGAAGAAGGCGGCGACCTCGGCGGGTTTCAGCCCGACAACGGTCGTGTCGGGGCGGCCGGCGAACTCGCTGTCGCCCTGGTGGTGATCGCCATGGCTGTGCGAATGCGCAACGACGAGCGGGATCGACGTGCGCTTTTGGGCGCGCAGCCAGTCGGCGATCACCGCATCGACCGCCGGCCGGATTTTCAACCCGCCGGCGCCGCTGTCGATCAGCAGCGCGCGATCCTTGCCGAAGAGCAGATAGAGGAAAGGCGCTTCGAAATCGGTGCGCACCGATTGGCGGACGACGAAGCTGTCGGCGTCGAGGCGCTGGACCTGGGTTTCGGGCTCGGTCGTGGTGGTGCCGGCGATCCACGGCGCAAAGGCCGGCGGTGCCGCCAGCGCGCCGCTGGCAAGTCCCAGCGCCAGCGCGGCGCCGCAGAGGCGGGAAAGAACGGGCATCGGCCAACCTCCAGACCCTTTCACGCCGCAGCGCACAAAAGGGATAGCATCGGCCCGGACGTTATGGTTTATTACGGAACGGGGCAAACGTAATATTGCGCAGCCTGTGGAGACACGATGATGGCACACTGGTTGCGCACGGCCCGAACCGCGGTTGCCGCCGCCGCGGCCCTGTTGTTGGCCTCGTGCGGCGGCTCCGAAACACCGCCGCCGGCGAAAACCGAATTCAGCATCGGCTGGTCGATCTATGCCGGCTGGGTGCCCTGGGCCTATGCCCAACAGGCCGGCATCGTGAAGAAATGGGCCGACAAATACGGCGTCACCATCAAGGTCGTACAGGTCAACGACTATGTCGAATCGGTGAACCAGTACACGGCGGGCAAGCTCGACGGCGTCACCGTCACCAACATGGACGCGCTGACCATTCCCGCTGCCGGCGGCAAGGATAGCAGCGCGATCATCATCGGTGATTATTCCAACGGCAATGACGGTGTGGTGCTGAAGGGCGCCACCTCGCTCGCCGCCATCAAGGGCCGCAGCGTCAACCTCGTCGAGCTGTCGGTGTCGCATTATCTGCTGGCGCGCGGGCTCGAAACCGTCGGGCTGAAGCTTGCCGATGTGAAGACGATCAACACCGCCGACGCCGATATCGTCGGCGCCTTTGCCGCCCCCGACGTGACGGCGGCGGTGACGTGGAACCCGCAGCTCAATGAAATCAAGGGCACGCCCGGCGCGACGCTGGCGTTCGATTCGTCGAAGATCCCGGGCGAGATCCTCGATCTGCTCGTCGTCGATACGGCAACGCTCAAGGCCAACCCCAATCTCGGCAAAGCGCTGGCGGGCATCTGGTACGAAACCATCGCGCTGATGCAGCAACAGGACGCCGCCGGCGCCGCCGCGCGCGCCGCGATGGCCAGGCTGGCGGGCTCGTCGCCGCAATCCTTCGATGCGCAGCTGACAACGACGCACCTGTTCGCCACGCCGGCCGAAGGCGTCGCCGCCGCTGCCGATCCGGCGCTGGTCACCACCATGACGCGGGTGCGCGATTTCAGCTTCTCCAAGGGCCTGTTCGGCCCTGGCGCGACCTCACCCGACGCGATCGGCATGGGCTTTCCCGCCGGCAAGTCACTCGGCAACACGGAAAACATCAAGCTGCGCTTCGACCCCGCCTTTATGCAGATGGCCGCCGACGGCAAACTTTAGGTGCGGCTGGTCAACATCCGGCCGACGCGGCGCAGCGCGGTCCTGCTCGGGCTGGCGCCGCTGCTGTTGCTGGTGTTCGCCTATTTGATCGCGTCGGCGAGCCGCCACGCCATCAACCCCGCCGACAAGATATTGCCGACGCCGGTCGCCATGGTGGCGGCGATGCATTCGCTGGTGGCGGTGCCCGACCCGCTCAGCGGCACATTATTGTTCTGGGCCGATACCGCCGCCAGCCTGTCGCGGTTGGGGCTCGGGCTCGGCATCTCTACCCTGTCGGCGCTGCTCGTCGGGCTGGTGCTCGGCCTTGTCCCCGGCGTCCGTGCAACCTTCGGGCCGCTGGTCACCACCATCGCCGTCATCCCGCCGATCGCGCTGCTGCCCATCCTGTTCATCGTCTTCGGGCTGGGGGAGGCGGCCAAGGTCGCGCTCATCGTCATCGGCATCCTGCCTTTCATGATCCGCGATATCGCCGCGCATGTCGAAGCGCTGCCCGCCGAACAGATGGTCAAGGCGCAGACATTGGGCGCCAGCAGCTGGCAACTGGCGCTGCGGGTGGCGCTGCCGCAGGCGATGCCGCGCCTTATCCAGGCGGTGCGGCTGTCGCTCGGCCCGGCCTGGGTGTTCCTGATTTCGGCCGAAGCGATCGCGTCCGATGTCGGGCTTGGCTACCGAATCTTCCTCGTCCGGCGATACCTGTCGATGGAGATCATCCTGCCCTATGTGGCGTGGATCACCCTGCTCGCGATCCTCATGGACTGGGCGCTGAAACAGCTCAGCACGCGCGGCTTCCCCTGGGCCCACGCCAAATGAGCGCGATGCTGTCGCTCAGGAACGTCTGGGTCGAATATGGCGACAAGGTCGTCCTCGAACGTGTCGATCTCGACATTGCCGAGCGCTCGTTCGTGTCGATCATCGGGCCATCGGGGGCGGGCAAAAGCACCTTTCTGCGCCTGTTGCTCGGCCAGGAAGCGCCGACGCGCGGCCGCATCCTGCTCGATGGCCAGCCACTATTACCCGAATGCGGCCCCGATCGTGGCGTCGTCTTCCAGCGCTATTCGGTGTTTCCGCACTTGGATGCCCGCCACAATGTGCTGTTCGGGCTCGAATGTGCGCTGGCGCCGCTGACCGGCCGGCTGTTCGGCGCCGCGCGGCGGCGGGCTATGGCGGAGGCCGATGCGATGCTGGCGGCGGTCGGGCTCGGCGTCAATGGCCATGTCTATCCGGCGCAGATGTCGGGGGGGATGCAGCAGCGGCTGGCGATTGCGCAGGCGTTGGTGAAAAAACCCCGCCTGCTGCTGCTCGATGAACCCTTTGGCGCGCTCGATCCCGGCATCCGCGCCGACATGCATGTGCTGATCGGCCGGCTCTGGCGCGAACAGGCGCTGACGATCGCGATGGTGACGCACGATATCGGCGAGGCGTTCGCGCTCGGCACCCGCGTGCTGACGCTCGACAAGCGCCGGCACGATCCGCACGCGCCGCACCGTTTCGGCGCCACCGCGGTCTATGACATCGCGCTCGATCGCAAGCTCGCGGCGAGTGCTGCCAGTATTACGATTGACGAAAATGATAATAACTGAAAGGGACGTTGCATGACCGACGAAACCCTTGGCACCGGCCTGTCGCGGCTGAGCATGAGCCTGCCGTCCGATCTCTATCACGCGCTCGACGTGATGGTGAAGGAACGCGGCCTGCCGTCGCGCTCGCAGTTGATCGCCGAGCTGATCCGCAACGCGCTCGCCGATCATGGCGAGGAAACCCACCCCGATGCGCTGCTCGCCGGCACGATCACGCTGGTTTATCGCGCCGGCATGGGGCGGGTGCGCGAGCTGCTGGTGCAGACCCAGCATCTGTACCTGAAGGAAATCATTTCGGCGCAGCATGTGTTTCTCGAGGATGATCAATCGCTCGAAGTGCTGCTCGTCCAGGGACCGGCTACTCGCCTGCGCGCGCTCTGCGATGCGCTGCGCAAGGTGCGCGGGGTGCAGCAGTTGAAGCTGTTCACCACCACCGCGCTGCTGCCGCCGCTCCACGAACAGGTCAGCTTCAAATCCGCCAGCGCGAGGAAGATCGCATGACCGCTCCGCTCGCCGACCCCAATGCCGCACGGGACCATGCCCGCGCGCAGGAAGGCGCGATTGCCGACGCCATGCCGATCCTGCCGCCGGTTGCCGACGACCTGCCGGCCGGCGTCTGCGCGGATGTCCTGTTGTGGGAAGAAACCATCGCGCCCGGGGGTTATGCCACCCGCCGGCTGCCGCGCGGGTCGCGCACCCGGCTCATCGATGTCGACGGCGATGCCTGTGCGTCGATCCTGATTTTCAACGCCGAAATGCCGACCGAGCGCCTCAACGTTGCCGATACGGTCAAGATCCAGTGGAATGGCTATCTCGGCGCCGGCAAGCTGCTGTTGTCCGACATGGGCCGCGTGCTGATGAGCTTCGAGGCCGATACCGCCGGCAGTCATGATGCCTTTTGCGGGGCGTCCAACGCGGCTTCCAACGCCCGCACTTATGGTGAAGGCGGCAATTGGAGTGCCTTTCCGAACGCGCGTGACCGGCTGTTGCTCGGCGCCGCCAAACATGGCCTTGGCCGCCGCGACGTGCATCCGTGCGTCAACCTGTTCAAGGGCGTCAGGATCGCCCAGGGCGGCAGCACCGTGCTCGACACCGGGCCGTTCGCGCCGGGCCGCGCGGTGACCTTGCGCGCCGAAATGGACGTCATCCTCGTCATCGCCAATTGCCCGCATGTCCTCGATACGCGGCCGTGGAGTGTCTCCAAGCTGCGCGCCACCGCCTGGCGCGGAGACATGGCCGGCGCCGACGATGCCATTCGCACCGCGACACCCGAGGGCCGCCGCGCCTTCGCCAATGTCGACGATTATCACCGCCGCTGAGGATAGAGGCATGACCGATGCATCGCTTGCCGGGCTGTCCGGCGCTGTCCTTCACGACGAAATCGTCCCCGCCCGCGCGCCATGGCGGCACCGCGTGAACGCCGGCGAAACGCTGCGCATCGTCGACATGGAGGGCAACCAGGCGGTCGATTTCCTGATGTACGCCGCCGCCGATGATGCCGAACGCTACAGTGCCCAGGACACGATCGCGGCGCAGGGCAACATCTTCCTGCGTACCGGCACGAAGCTGCTTTCCAACGAAGGCCGGGCGATGATGACGATCACCGCCAGCGCGGTCGATTATCACGATACCATCGGCGGCGCCTGTTCGTGCGAATCGAACACGCTGCGCTACGGCCATCACACCAAGGCGCAGCATGCGTGCGTCGACAATTTCCTCGATGCGAACCTGCGCGACGGCCGCGGCAAGCGCGACATCGTCTCCAACATCAACTTCTTCATGAACGTGCCGGTGGAGGCCGATGGCGCGCTTGGCATCGTCGACGGCATTTCGGCGCCGGGTCTGACGGTCGATCTTCGCGCCGATATCGACGTCATCGTCGTCGTGTCGAACTGCCCGCAGATCAACAACCCCTGCAATGGCTTCAACCCGACCCGCGTCCGCATGATCGTTGCAGCATGAGTTTCGATACCGTCCTCATCGCCAATCGCGGCGCCATTGCCTGCCGCATCATCCGCACGCTGCGCGCGATGGGGCTACGCTCGGTCGCGGTCTATTCGGACGCCGATGCCGGGTCGCTGCATGTGCAGGAGGCCGATCTGGCGCTGCGCATCGGCGCCGGGCCGGCGGCGGAAAGCTATCTCGATGTTGCGGCGATCCTGAAGGCTGCGAAGCAAGCCGGCGCCGGCGCGATTCACCCGGGCTATGGCTTTCTCGCCGAAAACGCCGGTTTTGCCGATGCGTGCGCTGCCGCTGGCATCACCTTTATCGGGCCGACCCCCGACAATATCCGCGCCTTCGGCCTGAAACACAGCGCCCGCGCGTTGGCCATCGAACATGGCATCCCACTGGCACCGGGCACCGACCTGCTCGGCGATGTCGAGGCGGCTGTCACGGCGGCGGCGGCGATTGGTTATCCGATCATGCTCAAAGCCACGGCGGGCGGTGGCGGCATCGGCATGCGCGTCTGCCGCGACGAAACCGCGGTGCGTGACGGTTTCGCCAGCGTCGCCCGCATGGGCGCGGCGAGTTTCGGCGACGCCGGGGTGTTCCTCGAACGCTATGTCGAGCGCGCCCGCCATATCGAGGTGCAGATTTTCGGTGACGGCGAGGGCCGCGTCGTCGCGCTCGGCGAACGCGACTGCTCGCTGCAACGCCGCAACCAGAAGGTCGTCGAGGAAGCCCCTGCCCCCAACCTGCCCGCCGCCGCCCGCGCCGGGCTGATCGCGGCAGCGGTCAAGCTCGGCGAGGCCGCGCGTTACCGCAACGCCGGCACCGTCGAATTCCTTTACGACGAAGCCCGCGAAGATTTCTTCTTCCTCGAAGTCAACACCCGGCTGCAGGTCGAACATGGCGTCACCGAACAGGTGATGGGCATCGACCTCGTCGAATGGATGATTCACGGTGCCGCGGGCGATTTCAGTTTTCTCGCCAACCCGCCGACCGAGCCGAAGGGTGCCGCCATCCAGGTCCGCGTCTATGCCGAGGACCCGGCGCTCGACTACCGCCCGACCTCGGGCCTGCTCACCCATGTCCGCTTCCCCGATGCCAGGGTCGAAACCTGGGTGGCAAGCGGCAGCGAGGTCAGCAGCTTCTATGATCCGATGCTCGCCAAGATCATCGTCACCGCCGATGATCGGGAGGCCGCGGTCAAGGCGATGCAGGTGGCGCTTGATGACACCCGCATTGCCGGCATCGAAACGAACCTGCGCTGGCTGCGCGATGTCGTCCGCACGCCCGCCTTTGTCACCGGCGCTGTCTCCACCAAGGCGCTGGAAAGCGTCGTCTATCGCCCGCGCAGCATTCGGGTGCTTTCCGGCGGCACCGCCACCAGCGTCCAGGATTTTCCCGGCCGCACCGGCTATTGGGCGATCGGCGTGCCGCCATCGGGGCCGATGGACGCGCTGTCGTTCCGCCTCGGCAACCGGCTGCTCGGCAATCCCGAGGGCGCCGCGGGCCTCGAAATCACCGCCACCGGGCCGACGCTGCTGTTCAACACCGCAACGACGATCTGCCTCACGGGTGCCGATTTCGGTGCAACGCTCGATGGCGTGCCGGTGCATCGCAATAAGCCGGTTGCCGTGGCCCGGGGCCAGCAACTGGCGCTCGGCCGGGTTCGCGACGGCGGCGTGCGCGGCTATCTGGCGCTGGCCGGCGGGCTCGACGTTCCGGCCTATCTCGGCAGCCGCAGCACCTTCGATCTCGGCGAATTCGGTGGCCATGCGGCGCGGCGACTGCTGGCCGGGGATACGCTGCACCTCGGCGATGCTTTCATCACCGCCGCCGCCACCATCGCCTCCCCACTGCCGATCGGCACCGATTGGCAGCTACGCGTGCTCTACGGCCCGCACGGCGCGCCGGATTTCTTCACGCCCGAAGATATCGAAACCTTCACCGCGGCGCAGTGGAAGGTTCATTACAATTCCAACCGCACCGGCGTCCGCCTCATCGGCCCCAAGCCGCACTGGGCGCGTGGCGACGGTGGCGAGGCCGGGCTGCACCCGTCGAACATCCACGACAACCCCTATGCGATCGGCGCGGTCGATTTCACCGGCGACATGCCGATCATCCTCGGCCCCGATGGCCCGTCGCTCGGCGGCTTTGTCTGTCCGTTCGTGATCATCGCCGCTGATCTGTGGAAAATCGGCCAGCTCGCGGCGGGTGACAGCGTGCGCTTTGCGGTCGTGACACCCGAAGCCGCAGCAGCGGCAGCGGCGTTGCAGGCGAGCTGGCTCGAAGGCGCAGCGCCGGCCGCCGAAGCCCCGACGACAGCAACCGGCATCGGGGCGCTCTCCCCCATACTCGCTGACCTGCCGGCCACCGGGGGACGACCGCGCACCGTCTATCGGCAACAGGGCGACCGCAACATCCTCGTCGAATATGGCCCGATTGTCCTCGATCTCGAGCTCCGCATCCGAATCCATGCGCTAATGATCGAGCTGGAGCGGCTGGCGCTGCCCGGGGTGATCGACATCGTCCCCGGCATCCGCTCGCTGCAATTGCACTTCGACGGCGCCGCGCTCGATCAGCAGGCGGCGCTGGCGGCGCTCATCGATGCCGAGGAGCGACTCGGCGGCCTTGATGATTTCACCATCCCGTCGCGGATCATTCACCTGCCGCTCAGCTGGAAAGACCCGGCGATCTACGAAACCATCGCCAAATATGAAGAGGCGGTGCGCGACGACGCCCCCTGGTGCCCCGACAATATCGAGTTCATCCGTCGCATCAACGGGCTCGGCAGTATCGACGATGTCCATGGCATCGTCTTCGATGCGACCTACCTCGTCATGGGCCTCGGCGATGTCTATCTCGGCGCTCCGGTCGCGACGCCCATCGACCCGCGCCACCGGCTGGTCACCACCAAATACAACCCGGCGCGGACCTGGACGCCGCCCAATGTCGTCGGCATCGGCGGGGCGTACATGTGCATTTACGGCATGGAAGGCCCCGGCGGTTACCAGCTGTTCGGCCGCACCATCCAGGTCTGGAACACCCACCGGCAAACCGACGCCTTTATCGATGGCAAGCCGTGGCTGTTGCGCTTTTTCGACCAGATTCGCTTTTTTCCGGTCAGCCATGATGAATTGACCGAATGGCGGCGTGACTTTCCGCTCGGCAGGCGTGCCATCCGGGTGGAGGAAACCGAATTCCGGCTGGCCGATTACCGCGCTTTCCTTGCCAATAACGCAGCGTCGATCGCTGCTTTTCAGCAGCAACGGCAAGCCGCTTTCGATGAAGAACGCGCCGATTGGGAACGCAAGGGTGAATTCGACCGCGTCGCCGCGCTCACCGACAGCGGCGCCGGCGCGGCGGAAGACAGCGCGATCGTGCTGCCCGAAGGCTGCGAACTTGTCGAAGCGCCCTTTGGTGGCGTCATCTGGAAGCTGCTCGTCGCCCCGGGTGACAGCGTCGGCGCCGAAACGCATCTGGCGATCATCGAGGCGATGAAAATGGAATTCCCGGTCGAAGCCCCGGGGGCGGGCACCATCGAGGCCGTCTATGTAACCGAAAAGCAGGCGATCACACCGGGCGCGCCGATGTTCGCCTTCCGGCGCGGCGCATGACCGACCTGGCTCGCCTCGACGCCGGCGCCATTGCGGCGGCCGTCGGCAGCGGCGCCACCAGCGCCGTCGCGATCATCACCGATGTGCTGGCGCGGCTGGCACTCTATGATGCCGTGCAGCCGCAGGCGTGGATTTCGCGCTTCGACGCTGCCGCGCTGCTCGCGGCCGCCGCCGCCGTCGATGCGCGGGTTGCGGCCGGTGAGGTGCTGCCGCTCGCCGGCGTGCCCTTTGCCGCCAAGGACAATATCGATGTCGAAGGGCTCGAAACCACGGCGGCCTGCCCGAGCTTTGCCTTCCGCCCCGCCGCGTCGGCTACCGTCGTCGAGCGCCTGCTCGCCGCCGGGGCGATCTGCATCGGCAAGACCAATCTCGACCAGTTCGCCACCGGCCTCAACGGCAGCCGCAGCCCGCATGGCGCCCCGTGCAACGTTTATAACCGCGCCTATGTCAGCGGCGGCTCGAGCTCGGGCTCGGCGGTCGTCGTGGCGGCGGGGCTCGTCGCCTTTGCCCTCGGCACCGATACCGCCGGCTCGGGGCGCGTTCCCGCCGCCTTCAACCATCTCATCGGGCTGAAACCCTCGCGTGGGCGCTGGAGCAATCACGGCGTCGTGCCGGCGTGCAAGTCGCTCGATTGCGTCACCGTGCTCGCCTCGACGATCGCCGATGCGGCGCTTGTCGATGGTGTCGTCGCCGGCTTCGATCCGCTCGATGCCTGGTCGCGGGCGCTGCCCGATGCCTGGTCGCAGGCACAGCCTGATGCCTGGTCGCAGGCACAGCCTGATGTGCCGCGCGCCGCGCGGCGCATCGGCGTGCCGCTGGCGCATCAGCGCAACTGGTTCGGCGATCTCGAATCGGAATATCTGTTCAATGGGGCGCTGGCGACGCTGGCGGCGAACGGTGCCGCGCTTGTCGATATCGATATCGCGCCGCTCAACGAAGCCGCACAATTGCTCTATGGCGGCCCCTGGCTCGCCGAGCGGACCGCCGCGCTTGAAGCCGTCATCGCTGCCGATCCGGCCGATTTCGATCCCGTCGTTCGCGAAGTCGTCTCCGCCGGGCTCGGCATGACAGCGATCGACCTGTGGAACGGTGTCTATCGCCTCGCCGAACTGCGCCGCGTCGCCGACACGATGTGGGATGGCATCGACCTGCTCTGCCTGCCGACCACCGGCACCACCTATCGCCTTGCCGAAATGCGCAGCAGCCCGATCGCGCTCAATTCGGCGCTCGGCGCCTATACCAATTTCGTCAACCTGCTCGACATGGCGGCGATCGCCGTGCCGGCCGGTGCGCGCCATAACGCCACCGGCTTCGGCATCACTTTCATCGCGCCGGCGGGCACCGACCGCGCGCTGCTCGCCGCCGGGCAATCCTATCTCGATGCGGCAAAGCTTGCCGCACCGCCACCCCTGGACCTGGAGGGTCGCATGCAGACCGTGAAGCTTGCTGTCGTTGGCGCGCATCTCAAGCAGATGCCGCTGCACTGGCAGCTGACCTCGCGCGACGCTCGCTTTGTCGCGGCGATCAAGACGGCGCCCGCCTACAAGCTGTTCGCCATGGCCAACACCACCCCGCCCAAGCCGGCGCTCGTCCATGTCGGGGAGGGTGGCGCCGCCATCGCCGTCGAAGTCTATGAACTCGATGTCGCCGCCTTCGGCAGTTTCGTCGCCGAGGTGCCGCCGCCGCTCGCCATCGGCACGGTGACGCTCGCCGATGGCAGCAGCGTCAAGGGCTTCGTCTCGGAACCGCGCGCCAGCATCGGCGCCGAAGACATCACCACGCTCGGCGGCTGGCGCGCCTATATTGCGCGCGGCGCCTGAACATGGTCTCCTGTCGGCACCGAAAGCATCAATCTACGTCATTTGCCTAGGAGCAGGCTGCGGGAAATGATCGCAAGGGGTGTGCCATGACGCAGAAATTCCTCGATCTGTTGCCACCACTCACCGTCGCTGCCGTGCTGCTGTTCTGGGCCAATGCCCCCAAGGCCTGGGTCGACACCTGGTGGGTGCTGATGGTCGCCATTTTCGTCGTGCTCGGCTTTGTCCAGCTGATGGAATATTTCGCCGAGCGCCATGCCGGCTGGCGGCTCAACAAGACCGAATTCTTCACCGATATCTTCTATGTCGCTTTCGGCAGCATCGTCATCACCTGGGCGACCGAAACGCTTGCCGAACCGCCGGTGCTCGCCGCCAAGAAAGCGCTCGGCATCGCCACGCCATGGATCGCCGACCTGCCGTTCCTCGTCCAGGTCGCGATGGCGCTGTTCCTGTTCGAATTCGGCCAATATTGGATGCATCGGTTGATGCACAACAACAGCTGGTTCTGGGCCACCCATGCCCCGCATCATCACGTCACCCAGCTCAATGCGATGAAGGGCTATGTCGGCAACCCGATCGAACTGTTCCTGATCAGCCTGGGCGTCCTCGCGCTGTTCGATTGGGACAAGGCGGCGCTGTTCGCCTCGATCAGCGTCGGCAGCACGGTGGCGGTCTATGCCCATGCCAATGTGCGCGCTGATCCGCCGATCTGGTATTCGTTCTTCTTTACCACGATCCGCAATCACAGCCTGCACCACACGGCGCTCAGTTATGAAGACACGCGCTGCAATTATGGCAATTCGCTGATCCTGATGGACCGGATTTTCGGCACCTACAGGGAAGGCGAATCGACCGTCGTCGGGCAGGACGACCGCCGCCGCCTGTCGATTCCGCAGCAATGGATGTTTCCGTTCCAGCCGCTGATCGACCGCTGGAAGACGTCGCGTACACCCGCCAATTGACAGGGCATGACATGAACAGATTTCGGGCGGTGATGATGGTCGGCACGCTGA
>JANPKK010000022.1:0-118576 GCA_031426015.1 Alphaproteobacteria bacterium | reverse complement strand
CCAATTGCCCCCGGAATTGAACCCGGCGGGCGAACGCCGGCGCGACTTCCTGTATGTCGCCACCGCTTCGGTTGCCGCTGTCGGCGCCGGTGCGGTCGTCTGGCCGCTGATCAACCAGATGAACCCGTCGGCCGATGTGCTAGCGCTCGCCTCGATCGATCTCGATCTGGCGGCGGTCGAGCCTGGCCAGACGGTCAAGGTCAGTTGGCGCGGCAAGCCGGTCTTTGCTCGGCACCTGACGCCGGAGGAAATCGCCACGGCCAACAAGGTCGACGTCAAGTCGCTGCGCGATCCGCAGTCGCTCGCCGATCGGACCAAGCCGGGCAATGCCCAGTGGCTGATCACGCTCGGCGTCTGCACCCATCTCGGCTGCGTGCCGCTGGGCGCCGGCGAAGGCGAAGTCCGCGGTGATTTCGGCGGCTATTTCTGCCCGTGCCACGGGTCGCACTATGATACCGCCGCCCGCGTCCGCAAGGGCCCGGCCCCGAAGAACCTCGAGGTGCCGGCCTATGTGTTCAAGACGCCCACGTCCGTCACCATCGGCTGAGGAGGATAGAAAATGAGCTTTCCCTGGGCCAAGCAGTACCAGCCGACCACCGAGATCGGCAAGTTCTTCGACAAGCAGCTGCCGCTGCCGCGTTTCATTTATGGCGCGCTGGGTGCCGGTTATCCGACCCCGAAGAATTTGAACTATTTCTATAATTTCGGCGTCCTCGCCGGGGTGGCGCTGGTCATCCAGATCATCACCGGCGTCGTGCTCGGCATGCATTATGCCGCCAATGTCACGGTCGCCTTCGACAGCGTCGAACATATCATGCGCGATGTGAACGGCGGCTGGATGCTGCGCTACATGCACGCCGTCGGTGCCTCGTTCTTCTTCGGCGTCGTCTACGTCCACATCTTCCGCGGGCTGTACTACGGTTCGTACAAGCCGCCGCGCGAAGTGTTGTGGATGCTCGGCCTCGTCATCTTCCTGCTGATGATGGCGACCGCGTTCATGGGCTATGTGCTCGTCTGGGGCCAGATGAGCTTCTGGGGCGCCACCGTCATCACCGGGCTGTTCTCGGCGATCCCGGTCGTCGGCAGCTATATCCAGACGCTGCTGCTCGGCGGTTTCTCGCCCGACAACGCGACGCTCAACCGCTTCTTCTCGCTGCACTATCTGCTGCCGTTCGTGATCTTCGGGGTCATCATCCTGCACGTCTGGGCGCTGCACATCCCGGGTTCGAACAACCCGACGGGCATCGCGGTGAAGACCGAAGCCGATACCGTGCCGTTCCACCCCTATTACACCGCGAAGGATTTCTTCGGCCTCGGCGTCTATCTCACGCTGTTCGCTGCGGTGGTGTTTTTTGCCCCCAACGCGCTGGGTGAAGTCGACAACTATATCCCCGCCAACCCGCTTTCGACCCCGGCGCACATCGTTCCTGAATGGTATTTCTGGCCATTCTACGCGATCCTGCGCGCCTTCACGGTCGATTTCCTGTTCATTCCGGCCAAGCTGATGGGCGTGCTCGCCATGTTCGCCGCCATCCTGCTGCTGTTCTTCCTGCCCTGGCTGGACACGTCGCCGGTGCGTTCGAACAGCTATCGCCCACTCAACCGCATCCTGTTCTGGGTGTTCGTCGCCGTGGCGCTGGTGCTGGGCATTGCCGGCGGCAAGCCGGCCGAAGAACCCTGGGTGCTGATCAGCCAGGTGCTCACCGCCTATTATTTCGCACACTTCCTCATCATCATCCCGCTCGTCAGCCGGTTTGAAAAGACCAAGCCGCTGCCGCGCTCGATCTCGGAAGCCGTGTTGGCCAAATACAGCAACAACGCTTCCGGCGTTGTCGCCCAGCCGGCGGAGTAATCACCATGTCAGTCGTTCGTCTCGGCGCCCTGGGCGTTGGTTCCTTCTTCGTCGTCGCCGTCCTGTGGGGCGCGGTGCAACCCCGCGACGCTGTCGCCCCCGATCCGGTCAAGGCGCTCTACAAGCACCCGCATGCGATCGAATGGGTCCATAATGGTGCGGGCAATCTCGGCCTTACGGGCACCTTCGATCGCAAGCAGTTGCAGCGCGGCTTCCAGGTTTACAAGGAAGTCTGCTCGGCCTGCCACTCGATCAACCGCGTCGCCTTCCGCGATCTCGCCGACCTTGGCTTTACCGCCCCCGAGATCAAGGCGATCGCCGCCAGCTACGAAGTGCCGGCGCTCGATGATGCCGGGGAACCGACGACCCGCAAGGCCACCCCGGCCGATAAGTTTCCGCTGGTCTATGCCAATGAAGCCGCTGCACGCGCCGCGCAGAACGGGGCCTTGCCGCCCGATCTGTCGCTGCTTGTCAAGGCGCGCGAAGGCGGCACCGATTATATCCACTCGCTGATCAACGGCTATGCCGATGCCCCGGCGTCGTGGACGGTGCCCGACGGGCTGTATTACAACCCGTATTTCAAGTCGCTCAACATCGCGATGCCGCCGCCGCTCGCGGCCGATGACCAGATCACCTATGCCGATGGCACCAAGTCGACCAAGGAACAATATGCGAAGGATGTCGCGGTGTTCCTGACCTGGACCGCCGAACCCAAGCTGGAAGCCCGCAAGGAAACCGGCATGGCGGCGGTGATCTTCCTGCTCATCATGACCGGCCTTGGCTATCTCAGCTACAAAAAGGTCTGGGCCGACATCAAGCGCAAGCCGGCCTGACCGGCAGCACTTTGACGTGACGCAAAGGGCGGTCGTTCCACACCGGAACGGCCGCCTTTTTCTTTGAAGGACTGCCATGAACGATGATCTGAAGGCGCTGATCCGCACCATCCCCGACTACCCCAAGCCGGGCATCCAGTTCCGCGACATCACCACGCTGCTGCTCGACGGCCCGGGCTTCGCCACCGCCATCGACCGCATGGCAGCCGCCGTGGGTGAAACGCCCGACCTCATCGCCGGCATCGAAGCCCGCGGCTTCATCTTCGGCGCCGCGCTCGCCCGCCAACTTGGCTGCGGGCTGGTGCTGCTCCGCAAACAGAACAAGCTGCCCGGCCTGGTCACCGGCATCAACTACGCCCTCGAATATGGCCAGGACCGTATCGAGATGCACGCCGACGCCGTCACTCCCGGCGCTCGCGTCCTCCTCGTCGACGATCTCATCGCCACCGGCGGCACGGCGCTGGCGGGCGTCGAACTGCTGCGCGGTGCGGGCGCAGTGGTGACCGGCGCCAGCTTCGTCATCGACCTGCCCGACCTGGGCGGCGCGGCGCGGCTGGCGGGGGCGGGGGTGGCGGTTTCGGCGCTGGTTGAATTCGAAGGCGGTTGAAGACGCCTCCGGCGGCCGGGGCCTGAGGCCCCGAACCCCAATGATGGGTATGGTTAGCTGCCGTCCGGTTTAAGCGTTGCTGTGTACCTCTGAAGTCGGCAATCAGATGCAATGACATTCGCGCGGCTCTTCCTGCTTGCGGCCTTGATCGGCAGCGGCATCCTCGGTTGGGCCTATTGGACGGCCATTTCCGATCCGATTGTCCGTTCTGCCGAAATGAAGATGTTGTCACCCGAGAGCGCTCAGCAAACGCTTCGCATCCTGTTGCTCTCCGACATTCATGTGGCCGGGCCTGACATGTCGCCGCAACGACTGGGCCGGATCGTTCGGCAGGTGAACGCGCAGAAGCCCGATGCCGTGCTGATCGCCGGTGATTTCGTGAGCGACAAGCAAGTCGCCACAAGGCGCTATTCCTTGAACGAAGCGATCGCGCCCCTCCGCGACTTGAAAAGCCGGTTCGGCACCTTTGCCGTGTTGGGCAATCACGATCACTGGCGCAATGCTGCGGCGGCGCATGCCGCCCTGCGGCGCTCTGGCATCAACGTGCTGGACAATAGCGCCGCGCGAGCAGGCCCTTTGGTGATCGGCGGTCTGGATGACGCCTTCACGCAGCACGATGATCTCGCTGCCACGCTGCGCGCGATGACGGACCTTGGTGGCGAGCCGATCCTGCTGAGCCATAGCCCGGATCCATTCCCCCGTGTTCCGACAGGCGTGAAGCTCATGCTGGCCGGGCATACCCACTGCGGCCAAATCAGGCTGCCGCTCGTGGGAGCCATCTCCTATATGTCAGAGTATGGCGATAAATATGCATGTGGCATTGTCGTCGAAGCTGGCAAGACGCTCATCGTTGGTGCGGGCTTGGGAACCAGCATATTGCCGCTCCGGCTCGGGGCTGCGCCCGATATGTGGGTCATCACCCTCAAGCGCCGGAGCCGCTGATGACGCAACCGGCGTAGCCTTGTCATCGACCTGACAAACATTGGCGGCGCGGAACGCGACGGCGTTGCTGGATGCCAGCCTGTGTTGGCATGACAGGAAGAAAGCTGGATCCCGGGTCAAGCCCGGGATGACACGTGGGTGGTGCTGACCAACCGCCGTGAAGGTCGGCTGCCTGCAAGAGGAAAAACTGCAAAAGGGGTCTGGGGCCAAGGCCCCAGCCGCCGGAGGCCCTGTTACCGGCCCTTTTTCCGCGCCGCATAGCGTGCATCGCGTGCCGCTTTTTGCGCGGCTTCGCGGGCGATGGCGACGAGGCGGTCCTGTTCGGCCTTGACGACCGCTTCGGCTTCCTTGGCGAGCCGGGCTTCTTCGGCGCGGACGGCGGCTTCGGCGCGTTCGATCTTGCGCTGTTCCTCGCGTTCGGCGCGCTTTTCGGCGGCGCGGGCGCGGGCGGCGAGCGCATCCTCGTTCGGCGGCGGGGCGCTGCGGAACTTGTCGAGTTTGGCCTTGCGGGCTTCGGCGGCCGCTTTGGCGCGGTCGAGGTGATCGGGGAGTTTGAATGCCATATGCGGCGCTCTGTAGCCCTGTCTCTATTCGGCTGCAACCGCTTGTGATGCGGTAGCGACCGAAACCGGTGTGCCGACCAGCGCGGCATTGCCTGACAGCGGGTCGATGCGGGTGCGAACGGTGAGGTCATTGTGCGAGACGCCGGGGCGTTGGGCGGCGACCGACAGGCGGATGCCGGGGCGATCATGGCCGAAGCCGTGCGGCAGCGAGACGACGCCGGGCATCATGGTGTCGCTGATTTCGGCTGCGACCGTGACGCTGCCGGCGGCGCTGGTGATCGTAACGTCGCTGCCATCGGCGATGCCGCGCGCCTCGGCATCCGCCGGCGCGATCAGCAGCGTGCAGCGCGCCGGGCCTTTCGCCAGCCGGTGCGAATTGGCCAGCCAGCTGTTGTTGTTGCGGACATGGCGGCGGCCGATGAGGACGAGGCCGTCGCCCGGCGCCTCGGCGAGCCAGTCGGCGAAGCGCCCGGTCAGGTCGGCAATCAGCACCTCGGGGGCGCAGGCGATGCGTTTGTCGGGGGTGCGCAGCCGCTCGGGCAGGCGTTCCTCAAGCGCACCGAGATCGAGCCCGTGCGGGTGCGCCTCGATATCGGCGAGCGACAGGCCGCGCGGCGAGTTCTTCAACATGCGGTCGAGCGAATCGCGCGGGTCGACGATGTTGGGCAGCGTCTCGCCGGTCGCGGCACCGATGGCGCGGGCGAGTTCGGCGACGATCTCCCAGTCGCTCTTTGTCCCCGGCGTGCGCTCGAACACCGGCGGCGAATATTTGGCGAAATTCCTGACCGCGATCGGCGCCAGGAACAGCGGGTAATGGTCCTTTTCCAGCGGGCCACACGGCGGCAGGATGTAATCGGCATGGGCACTGGTCGCGGTCACATACATGTCGATGCTGACCATCAGGTCGAGCGTTTCGAGCGCCGCATCGAGCGCGCCGCCATCGGGCACCGACAGCACCGGGTTGCCGGCGATGGTGAACAGCGCCTTGATGCGCCCCGCTCCCGGGGTGGCGATTTCCTCGGCCATCGCCACGGCGGGAAATTCGCCGAGCAGTTCGGGATGGTTCGAGACGCGGGAGTGGAAGCGCCCCTGCGAGCCCGAGCCGGTCATCCCGACGATATCGACCGCGGGCGAGGAGAACATCGCCCCACCAATCCGATCGAGATTGCCGGTGGCGATGTTGAGCAGCACGATCAGCCATTGGTTGAGCGTGCCGAACGCTGCGGTCGACACGCCGATGCGGCCATAGACCACGGCGGGTTCGCCCGCGCCGAGTTCGGCGGCGAGACCGCGAATCACGGCTTCGTCGATGCCGCAGGCCGCTGCCAGCGCCGGAATTTCGAAGCTGCGCAGCGCCGCCCACACATCGTCCCAGCCATCGAGCATCGCGCCGAGCCGTCTCGGCCTGACCAGCCCCGCCTCGTCGAGCGCCAGCAGCAGCGCGACGAGCAGCGCCGGGTCGCTGCCCGGCCGGACGAAATGATGCGCATCGGCGATCGCCGCCGTTTCGGTGCGGCGCGGATCGATGACCGTCAACCGGCCGCCGCGCGCCTGCAGCGCCTGGATACGCTTTTTCACATCGGGCACCGTCCAGACGCTGCCGTTCGACGCCAGCGGGTTGCCGCCGATGATGACCATGTGCTGCGTCCGGTCGATATCGGGGATCGGGAAGAGCGCGTTATGGCCGAACATCAGCAGCTGGACGAGCTGGTGCGGCACCTGGTCGACCGTCGATGCCGAGAATTGCGCCTTGGCGCCGCAGGCTTTTTTCAGGGCCGGCACCTGCGCCGAGATGGTGTAGTTATGCGCCGTTGGATTGCCGATATAGACCGCCGCAGCGTCGCCCTTGCTGCGGATCGCCGCCATGCGCGCCGCGATTTCAGCATAGGCTATCTCCCAGCCGATCGGCACCCAGTCATCGCCGACTCGCTTCACTGGCGTGCGCAGCCGGTCGGGGTCATTCTCCAGATCGGCCAGCGCCTGCGATTTCGGGCAGACATGGCCGCGCGACAGCGGATTTTCGGGATCACCCTTGATCGACAGGATGGTACGGCCCTCGACCGTGATGATGACGCCGCAATTGGCTTCGCACAGATGGCAGGTGCGGATGTGGTTGGTCGACATGGCAAAACCCCTTTTGCCGAAAGGATAGGCCGGGTGGGACGGTCGGGAAAGCGGCTTCAGCGTGCGAAGCGGCCGTCGGCGAGATAGGCGCAGACCTGGGCGATCACGCTGCGGTCGTACAGCATCAGGCTGTGCTGGACCGGCAACACGATATGGTCGTGCATGCCGTCGACCATCGTCGCGGCCACGGCGACCTTGCCGTCATTGGGGCCGCTCAGCAGCCGCGCGGCGAGCAGCGGATCGAGCCGGCGGCTGCCGGCGATGATGCCGAGATCGAAATCGACCGGTCCCAGTTCGGCCGCCACTGCCTCGGCCACCATGGCGGCCTTGCGGGCCCGCAGATGGTCGCCGACCCGGCCGAGGATGATGCGGCCCAGCCCGAGGCGTGTGGCGAAATCGGCAAGTTCGCTGCCGGCGTTGGGCGGCGACAGCATGACGACGCGGCCCAGCCCCGCGGGCCGGTTGGCGGTGATGAGGGCGCGCGCCACCAGCCCGCCGAGCGAATGGGTGACGATATGCAGCGGCCCCGGATGTGCCGCGGCAAAGCGATCGATGCGCGGCGCCAGATGCGCGACGATGCCGGCCATGGTGCGGCCATGGCCATACCAGGGCGACAGCGTGGGGCAGCCCGCACGGCGCATCGCGCTGGCAATGGGGTGCATCGACAGGCCCGTGCGGCCCAGGCCATGCAGCAGCACGACTGCACCGGCGGGGGCACGGGCTGGCGGGGAGGGGGCATTCACCGTGGCAGGATGCGCGACCCGGCGCCGGGCGGCAACCGGGTTTGATCTTGCCCCCCGGGGCCATGTCGGCCAAAGCAACGGCCACAACACGACGGCTGGGGAGACGTTCGAATGGCAGACGCTGGCATGCCCGACGCTGGCATGATCGATGACAGCGGGCGGGCGCGGCTGCTGGCGGGGGGCATCGCGCTGCTGGTCGGCGCGGCGATCGTCGTGCAGCTGCTGCTCAATCTTGATCGCGCTGCCGCCGATGGCGTGCCGGCCTGGCAGGTGCCGTTTCGGCTTTATGGCTATTTCACCATCTGGGCGAACACGCTGGTGGCGCTCGTCACCGGCCATTTTGCCTTGCGCGGGGATGGCGAATCGTTGCTGGCCCGGTCGGGCACGCGGGCGGCGACGGTCGTCTACATCATCGTCGTCGGGGTCATCTACAACACGCTGCTGGTGCAATATAATCCGCAGACCGGCCTGCGCCTCGCCATCGACACGATCTTCCACACCATCATACCGACTGCCTATCCGCTGTGGTGGCTGATGTACGTGCGGCGCGGGCGGCTCGGCTGGGGCCATGTGGTTCCGGTGATCGGCCTGCCGCTCGCCTATTGCGCCGTTGCCATGGTGCGCGGGCTGCTGACCGGCAAATACGCCTATTTCTTCATCGACATCGGCAAATATGGCCTGGCGCAGGTGCTGTTCAACATCGCCGCGCTGGCGCTGCTCTATGTCGGGCTGATGGCGGCGCTGATCGGGCTCGATCGCTGGCTGGCGCGACAAACTGCGCCGGCAACAACCGGCTGACATTCGGGACTGACGTTTCAGGGGGGAGGGAGTTCACATGCATCCATTCGTTCACGCCGCCACGGCGCCCGACCGGCCCGCCATCATCATGGCCGGCAGCGGCGCGATGATTACCTATGGCGAACTCGAAGCGAAATCGAACCAGGTCGCGCAGCTGATGCGCCGCCATGGCCTGGCGCGCGGCGATACCGTCGCGCTGATGCTGGTCAACAGCCTCGATTATCTGGCGATCTGCTGGGGCGTGCAGCGCGCCGGACTGGTGTTCGTCGCGATGTCGACCAAGCTCAACGCCGATGAAGCCGGCTATATCCTCGCCGATTCGGGGGCCAGGCTGTTCATTGCTTCGGCGGCGCTTGGCGCTGTCGCCGGGCCGGCCTCGGCAGCGGTCGCGGCGCGCTATGCCGTCGGCGGGCCGATCGACGGCTTTGCCGATCTCGGCGCGGCAATAGCCGACCTGCCGACCACCCGCATCGCCGATGAAAGCAATGGCCGCGACATGCTCTATTCGAGCGGCACCACCGGCCGCCCCAAGGGCGTGCGCGGGCCGTTGCCCGAAGGGCCGCTCGATGCGGTGGACTCGCTCAGCGGCCTGCTCGGCATGCTCTATGGCTGGGAACCCGGCATGCGCTACCTGTCGCCGGCGCCGCTCTATCACGCCGCGCCGTTGCGCTATTGCATGTCGGTGCACCGCTATGGCGGCACCGTGGTGGTGATGGAGAAATTCGACCCCGAAACCTATCTGGCGCTGATCGAACAGCACCGCATCACCCACAGCCAGTTGGTGCCGACGATGTTCGTGCGCATGCTCAAGCTGCCCGAAGCGGCGCGCACCGCGCATGACCTGTCGAGCCTCAAGGTCGCCATCCATGCCGCGGCGCCGTGCCCGGTCGATGTCAAGCACGCCATGATCGCCTGGTGGGGGCCGGTGATCTATGAATATTACTCCGCCACTGAAGGCGCCGGCTTCACCACGATCACCTCGGCCGAATGGCTGACCAAGCCCGGCTCGGTCGGCAAGTCGATCCTGGGGGAAATCCGCGTGCTCGGCGATGACGACAGCGTGCTGCCGCCAGGGCAGACCGGGCGCATCTATTTCGCCAACGGGCCGAAATTCCAATATCACAACGATGCCGAAAAGACCGCCAGCGTGATGGGCGAGCATGGCGCGACGTTCGGCGATATCGGCCATGTCGATAGTGACGGCTATCTGTTTCTCACCGATCGCGCCGCCTTCATGATCATTTCGGGTGGGGTCAATGTCTATCCGCAGGAGGCCGAAAACGCCCTGACGCTCCACCCCGAAGTCGCCGACGTCGCGGTGTTCGGTGTGCCCGACGCCGAAATGGGCGAGGCGGTGAAGGCGGTGGTGCAGCCGCGCGACATGGCGCGCGCCGGGCCGGAGCTGGAGGCTGAACTGATCGCCTTTGTGCGATCAAGGCTCAGTCATGTGAAATGCCCCAAGAGCATCGACTTCATGGCCGAACTGCCGCGCCATGATACCGGCAAGCTCTACAAGCGGCTGTTGAAGGACCAATATTGGGCAAAATCGGCGTGAAGCGCCTGCTGGCGCTGTGGCTCGCACTGCTGCTGGCGGTCCCGGCTGTTGCCGCGCCCGGGCTGTGGGTGGTCCGCGACGGCGATACCGAGATCACCATTTTCGGCACGATGCATGCCCTGCCGGCGAACGAGCCCTGGCTGGCGGCGCCGCTGACGACCCGGTTCGATGCCGCCGACACGCTGGTGATGGAAATCGTCCTGCCTGAGGACAAGATGGCGCTGGCGCCGCTGGTCGCGCAGTTGGGGCTGCGGCCGGGGCAAAAGCCGCTGGCGCAGCGCGTGTCGAAGACGGCGGCGGCCCGGCTGGCGACGACCGCGGCGCATACCGGGGTGCCGATGGCGGCGCTCGATCGGATGACGACCTGGCTGGCGGCGCTGACGATCAGCGAGGCGACCCTGACCTCGCTGGGCTTCACCAGCGATGCCGGCGTCGAACCGGCACTCGACAAGCGGGCGCGCGCGGCGGGCAAGGCGGTGATCGGGCTCGAAACCGCCGAACAACAGTTGCGCTTTCTCGACAACCTCCCCGAAACCGACCAGGTCGCGATGCTCGAAGCGACGCTCGATGAAAGCCAGGGCGCTCGTGACGTGACCGACCGCATGGTGGCGCTGTGGCGCGCCGGCGATGTCGATACGCTGGCGCGCGATTTCGACAAGGATGCCAGCGCTTCGCCGCTGCTCGCCAAGGTGCTGATCACCGATCGCAATACACGCTGGGCCGATTGGATCGCCGGGGTGATGAAGCGCCCGGGCAAGGTGTTCGTGGCGGTCGGCGCCGGGCATCTCGGCGGGCCGCAGGGGCTGCTGGCGCTGCTCAAGGCCAAGGGGCTGGCGGTGGAAAAGGTCGGGTAAGTTAGCCCCCCTCTCCCGCTTGCGGGAGAGGCGACTCGGCCTTTTGAGCGAGCGGGTGAGGGCGTTTCATTTGCTTCGATACGGGGTTACACCCTCACCCGGCGCGCTGGCGCGCGTCTCGCCTCTCCCGCAAGCGAGTGAGGGGGGTTACGCCGCCATCACCTCCCGCGCGCGCAGTGCCGCCACCCGGCGATAAGGACTTCGATCCGCCCCCGCGCTTGCCAGCAGCGTGTCGAGCAGCACTTCGCCATAGGGCCAGTCGCCCAACCCCGACGCCGTATTGATATGGCCGAGCGGCCCGGCATCGACGAAGGCACTGCCCCAGGCGGCGGCAAAGTCGCGGGCGCGGTCGAGGTTGGCAAAGGTATCGTTGCTGCTCGCCACAACGGTTGACCGGAACGGCAGCACCGGGCGCGGCATCGGCGCAAAGCGGGTGATTGCGGCGGGCAATCCGGGGCGCTCGACATCGCAGGGCGCTACCAGCAGGGCGCCGGCGATGCGATCGACCAGCGCCGCATCGACGCGGCCGGCCCAATGCGCCACCGTCGCGCAGCCAAGGCTATGGGCAATCAGGATGACGGGACCCGTCACTGCGGCGATGCTCGCCGACAGCGCAGCGGTCCAGCTGTCGGGGTCGGGGTCGTGCCAGCGTGCCTGTTCGACCCGCACCGCGCGCTCGCGCTTCGCCTCCCACACTGTTTGCCAATGATCGGTGCCCGAGCCGTTGAAGCCGGGAATGATGACAAGACTGGGTTGGGTGTCGGACATCATCGCATCTCCTGTGCTGGCATATACGCGGGGCAAGAGCCGGCGGAGGCAGCAGGATCGGACGAGACGTGCTGCCTCCGCCGCAGGCGGACCGTGGCGGGCGGAAAGCCGGGGAGGGGGTGGCCCCGCCCGCGCCGGCATCGCCCGGCTGGCCGAGGACCGGGCGATGGCACGACTATATCCTATGGGATTGATAGGATAATGTGGGATTTGCTTGCGGACACCCAAGACAAACTTGCTTTCGCCGGCCGCATCCCCTATGCGCGCCGCTTCGCGTTCTTCCTGTTTCTGCATCCCTGGAGGCCTGGGGCGGGCGCGAATACTGTAATCTTGAAAGGCGAGCAATGAGCGAAACACTGAAGCTCGCGGCCGAGATGCGTGAACGGGCAGGCAAGGGAGCCTCTCGGGCAGTGCGTCGTACGGGCCGCGTTCCGGCTGTAATCTATGGGGCGGGCCAGCCGGCCGTCACGATCCATGTCGAGGAAAAGGTGCTGGTCAAGCAGCTTTCGACCGGTCACTTCATGAACTCGGTCGTCGAGATCGCCGTCGATGGCGCCGCCGTCGTGCGCACCCTGCCGCGCGATGTGCAGTTCCACCCGGTCACCGATCGCCCGATCCATGTCGATTTCTATCGCCTCGTCGGCAATGCGATGATCACCGTCGAAGTGCCGGTTCACTTCATCGATGAAGACAAGTCGCCCGGCATGAAGCGCGGCGCGGTGCTCAACATCGTTCGCCACGAACTTCAGCTCGATTGCCCGTCGAACGCGATCCCCGACCAGAGCGATGTCAGCCTCGCGGGCCGCGATGTCGGCGCTGCGATCCACATCAGCGCGGTCGTGTTGCCGGCGGGCGTCACGTCGCACATCACCGATCGCGATTTCACCATCGCGACGATGGTGGCGCCGTCGGCACTGAAGAGCGAAACCGACGCTGCCGAAACGGCGGCTGCCTGACCCTGAATTTCCGGGGCCGGCAAGATGAAACTCTTCGCCGGCCTCGGTAATCCGGGCGCGCAATACGCCCTGCACCGCCACAATATCGGCTTCATGGCGGTCGACGCCATCGCGGCGCTCCACGGCTTCGGCCCGTGGAAGACGCGTTTTCAGGGCCTCGCCAGCGAAGGTCGCATCGGCGATCACAAGGTCACACTGCTCAAGCCCGCGACCTTCATGAACGACAGCGGCCGCTCGGTCGGCGAAGCGCTGCGCTTCTACAAGCTCGAGCCCGCGACGGCGCTGACGGTCTTTTATGACGAGCTCGATCTCGAACCCTTCAAGGTGCGGGTCAAGCATGGCGGTGGCGCCGCGGGGCACAACGGCATCCGTTCGATCGATGCGCATGTCGGCAATGATTATGCGCGGGTGCGGCTCGGCATCGGCCATCCCGGCCACAAGGATCGGGTGACCGGCCATGTGCTCGGCAATTTCGCGAAAGCCGAAATGGAGCCGCTGGCGGACCTGCTCGGCGCGATCGCGGCCGAAGTGCCATGGTTGCTGGCGGGTGACGAAGCGCGTTTCATGAACGAGCTGGCGCGAAGAACGGTACCGCAGCGGTAGATTTGCTTCTCCCCTCCCGGAACGGGAGGGGTCGGGGGTGGGTTCGCTCGCGCTGAATGAACAAAACGCGGGGGCCAGAGAAGAATTCCCACCCCCGACCCCTCCCGCTCCGGGAGGGGAGTAGAGAAGGAAAGACAGATGGCCATTCGCTGCGGAATCGTCGGGCTGCCCAATGTCGGCAAATCGACCCTGTTCAACGCCCTGACCGAAACCGCCAGCGCGGCGGCGGCGAATTACCCGTTCTGCACGATCGAGCCCAATGTCGGCAATGTGCCGGTGCCCGACCAGCGGCTGACCGATCTCGCCCGGATCGGCGGCTCGCAGAAGATCATCGAGACGCAACTGGGCTTCACCGATATCGCCGGCCTGGTGCGCGGCGCCTCGAAGGGCGAAGGGCTGGGCAACCAGTTCCTCGCCAATATCCGCGAAACCGACGCCATCGTCCATGTGCTGCGCTGCTTCGAGGACGATGACGTGACGCACGTCGAAGGCCGCGTCGATCCGGTGTCGGATGCCGAAACGGTCGAAACCGAGCTGATGCTCGCCGACCTCGAAAGCTTGGAAAAGCGTGTACCGGCGCTCGCCAAAAAGGCCATGCAGGGCGACAAGGAAGCCAAGATCCAGGCGAGCGTGCTCGGCCAGGCGCTCGAACTGCTGCGCGACGGCAAGCCGGCGCGGCTGACCGAGCCCAAGGACGAGGACGAAGCCCGCGCGCTGGCGCAGGCGCAGCTGCTGACCACCAAGCCGGTGCTGTATGTCTGCAACGTCGAGGAAGCCAGCGCCGCGACCGGCAACGCCTTCAGCGCCGCGGTGCAGGCCATGGCGGCAAAAGTCGGCGCCGGCGCGGTGATCATTTCGGCCGCGATCGAAGCCGAAGTCGCGATGATGGAACCCGCCGACCGCCCCGAATATCTCGAAGCGCTCGGCCTTACCGAAACCGGCCTCGCCCGGGTGGTGCGCGCCGCCTATGAACTGCTCGGCCTGATCACCTTCTTCACCGTCGGGCCGAAGGAAGCCCGCGCCTGGACCGTGACGCTGGGTTCAAAGGCGCCGCAAGCCGCCGGCGCCATCCACGGCGATTTCGAAAAGGGCTTCATTCGCGCCGAAACCATGGCCTTCGCCGATTACCTCAAGTTCAACGGCGAAGCCGGGGCGCGCGAGGCGGGAAAGTATCGGTCTGAGGGCAAGGACTATGTCGTGCACGACGGCGATGTGATGCTGTTCCGGTTTAACGTGTAGCGCGGCTGCGAGCAGCGAAGCTGCGCGCAGACTCGCGCAAGCGCGGCCAGCGGGGCGGCTGGCGCTCCTGCCAGCCGAACCCGTCTGACGTCACGGCGCGGCTTTGCCGCGACGCTTCCCGCTCGTCTGCGACTACTTCGACGCCGCCCGCAGCGCCGCCTGCGCCGCCGCCAGCCGCGCGATCGGCACCCGATACGGCGAACAGCTCACATAATCGAGCCCGAGCTTCTCGCAGAAGGCAATCGAAGCCGGGTCGCCGCCATGTTCGCCGCAGATGCCGAGCTTGATCCCCGGCCGCGCCGCGCGGCCGCGATCGGCGGCGATCTGCACCAGTTCACCGACCCCCTCCTCGTCGATGCCGACGAACGGATCGCGCGGGTAGATGCCCTGCTCGACATAGACGCCCAGGAAGCGCGCGGCATCATCGCGGCTGATGCCGAGCGCGGTCTGCGTCAGATCGTTGGTGCCGAAGCTGAAGAATTCGGCATATTGCGCGATGTCGCCAGCCCGCAGCGCAGCGCGCGGCAGCTCGATCATCGTGCCGACCAGGTAATCAAGCGTGCGGCCGGTTTCGGCGAACACGTCGCGCGCTTCGGCGTCGATCACCGCCTTGGTGATCTCCAATTCGCGTGCCGTCGCGACGAGTGGCACCATCACTTCGGGCACCACCGCCTCGCCGGTATCCTTGGCGACGGCAACGGCGGCTTCGAAGATGGCGCGCGCCTGCATCGCATAGATTTCGGGATAGGTGATGCCGAGCCGGCAGCCGCGATGGCCGAGCATCGGGTTGAATTCATGCAGCTCGCTGATGCGCCGCCGCACCGTCGTCACCGACAGGCCGGTGGCGGCGGCAACATCGGCAAAGCCTTCCTCGTCATGCGGCAGGAATTCGTGAAGCGGCGGATCGAGCAGGCGGATCGTCACCGGCAGCCCGGCCATGACACGGAAAATGCCTTCAAAATCGGCGCGCTGTTCGGGGAGCAGCTCAGCGAGCGCCGCCGCCCGCCCGGCGCCGTCTTCAGCGAGGATCATGCGGCGCACGCTGGTGATGCGGCTCGGTTCGAAGAACATGTGCTCGGTACGGCACAGGCCGATGCCTTCGGCGCCGAAACCGCACGCGGTGCGGCAATCGGCGGGCGTTTCGGCGTTGGTGCGCACCTTCAGCCGGCGATGCTTGTCGGCCCAGACCATCAACTTGCCGAAATCCCCCGACAGATCGGGTTCGACCGTCGCCACATCGCCGATCATGACTTCGCCGCTGGTGCCATCGAGGGTGATGCGTTCCCCTTCGCGCACCATGCGGCCGGCGACGGTGAAGCAGCGGGCGTGGAGGTCGATCGACACGCTGCCGGCGCCCGAGACGCAGGGGCGCCCCATGCCGCGCGCCACGACCGCGGCGTGGCTGGTCATACCGCCGCGCGCGGTCAGGATGCCGCGCGCCGCGTGCATGCCGTGAATGTCTTCGGGGCTGGTTTCGGTGCGCACGAGGATGACCGCTTCGCCCAATTTGGCGCGGTTTTCGGCTTCATCGCTGTCGAACACCACGGCGCCCGAGGCCGCGCCGGGGGAGGCGGGGAGGCCGCGCGCAATCACATCGCGCGGCGCCTTGGGGTCGAGTGTCGGATGCAGCAGCTGGTCGAGCGCGCCGGCCTCCACCCGCAGGACGGCTTCCGCTTCGGTGATCAGGCCCTCGTCTGCCATGTCGACGGCGATCTTCAACGCCGCCTTGGCGGTGCGCTTGCCGCTGCGGGTCTGCAGCATCCACAAGCGGCCGTCTTCCACGGTGAATTCGATGTCCTGCATGTCGCGGTAATGGTTTTCGAGCAGGGCAAAGACGCGGGCGAGTTCGGTGAAGACGATCGGCATCGCCTCTTCCATGCTGATCGCCCGGGCGCCGGCGCGTTCGCGCGCGGCTTTCGTGAGGTATTGCGGCGTACGGATGCCGGCGACGACATCTTCGCCCTGGGCGTTGATCAGATATTCGCCATAGGTGACGCGTTCCCCGGTCGCCGGGTCGCGGGTGAAGGCGACCCCGGTGGCCGAGGTATCGCCGCGATTGCCGAACACCATCGCCTGGACGGTGACCGCGGTGCCCCAGCTTTCGGGAATGTCGTTGAGGCGGCGATAGGTGCGCGCCCGGTCGGAGCGCCACGAACCGAAGACCGCGCCGATGGCGCCCCACAATTGTTCGTGCGGATCCTGCGGGAATTCATCGCCCCAATGCTGCAACACCAGCGCCTTGTAGCGCGCGACGAGGCCGCGCAGATCATCGGCCGAAAGCTCGGTATCAAGGCTGACACCGCGGTCTTCCTTGAGGATTTCGAGGGCATCTTCAAAGGCATAATGGTCGAGCCCGAGCACGACATCGGCATACATCTGGATGAAGCGGCGATAGCTGTCCCAGGCGAACCGCGGATTGCCCGACGCGGCGGTAAGCCCTTCGACGGTGGTGTCGTTGAGCCCCAGGTTAAGGACGGTGTCCATCATCCCCGGCATCGAGACCCGCGCGCCGGAACGCACCGAGACGAGCAGCGGGTCGGCGGCATTGCCGAAGCCCTTGCCGGTGATGGTTTCGACATGAGCGAGCGCGGCGAGGGTTTCGGCCTTCACGGCGTCGGGCAGCTTGCCGCCGGCGTCGAAGAAGGCGGCGCACACGCTCGTCGCAATGGTCAGCCCGGGGGGCACGGGCAACCCAATGCCCGCCATTTCGGCAAGGTTGGCGCCCTTGCCGCCGAGCAGGTTGCGAAACGACGCATCGCCATCCGCCGTGCCGCCGCCGAAACGATAGACGCTTTGTGTCATGCTGGACTCCAATACCCCTCTCCCGCTTGCGGGAGAGGCGAGACGCGCGTCAGCGCGCCGGGTGAGGGTGTTCTCGCGTGTTGAAACTTGTGTACACCCTCACCCGGGACGCCGCGACGAAGGTCGCCTCCGCGACGGGCGCGTCTCTCGCCTCTCCCGCAGGCGGGAGAGGGGTGCTGATGGCTTCGCCGCGCGTTCACCCTTCGACCTTCGAAAAATCCGCCACGGCATGCACCGCATCCCGAAAACGCCCGAGCAGCGCCAAACGCTCCGCCCGGACGGCCGGATCAGGGTCATTGACCATCACATCGGCAAAGAACCGATCCACGGGTGCTCGCAGACCGGCCAGCGCCGTCATCGCCGCGCCGAATTCCTCCGCCGCCACCGCCGCCGCCGCTGCGGGCAAAGCCGCATCGAGCGCCGCCGCCAGCGCCGCCTCGGCCGGGTGGACCTCTTCCCTCCCGGCACGGGCGGGGTCGGGGGTGGGTTCGTCCTTCTTTGCCTCGATCTTCAGGATATTCGCCGCGCGCTTGTACCCGGCAAGCAGATTGGCGCCGTCATCGGTGGCGATGAAGGCCTGAAGCGCCTTCACGCGGGCGAGGAGGCGGACAAGATCGTCCTCGCCGCCAAGCGCGAACACGGCGTCGATGAGATCATGGCGAACACCGGCTTCGCGCTGCTGAACTTTGAGACGGTCAGCGAAGAAGTCGAGCAACACGAAACTGTCCTCGACATGGTCGCCGAGCAAATTCGTATTTCGACGGGCGGTGATTTTCACATCCGTGCTCGGTCCAAGATGAGCAACGTGAGCTTGGTCGAAAACCGGCAGCAACGAAAATCTCAGGTTGCTATTAGCTATGATGCCCAAGCACCCGAGCGCAGCTCTGCGCAACGCAAACGGATCGCGTGACCCGGTCGGCAATTCGTTCTGCCAGAAGAACCCGACGAGCGTATCCAGCTTATCCGCCAACGCTACCGCCACACTCACCGACGCGGTCGGCACGTCATCCCCCTGGCCGACGGGCTTGTAATGATCGCGGATTGCATCGACGACTTGCGGGTCGAGCCCGGCGACGCGGGCGAGATAGGCACCGGCAAGGCCCTGGACTTCGGGGAATTCGCCGACGGTGGCCGAGACGAGATCGGCCTTGCACAGGCGGGCGGCCTGTTCGGCGAGGGTGGCGTCTCCGGTGATCGCGCCTGATTCCACCAGCCAGCGCGCCAGTTTCGCCACGCGTTCGACCTTGTCGGCGACCGTGCCCAATTTCTCGTGGAAGACGATGTCGCCAAGCTTGGGGAGGAACGCTTCCAGCCCGCCGGCTGTCACCGTCGCGACATCCTGGTCCCAGAAGAACTTCGCATCGCTCAGTCGCGCCGACAGCACGCGCTCGTTACCGGCGACGATCGCCACGCCGCCATCGCTGGCGTCGAGATTGGCGACGCAGATGAAATTCGGCGCCAGCGCCCCGCCGGCGTCGGTGCAGGCGAAGTATTTCTGGTTGGTGCGCATCGTCAGCTGGATGACTTCGCGCGGCACCGCGAGGAAGGCGGGGTCGAAAGACCCGAGCATCGGCACCGGCCATTCGGTCAGCCCGGCATTTTCCGCCACCAGCCCGGCATCGGGGATGACGCTCAGGCCGCGAGCCGCCGCCACCTCGGCAGCGCGGGTTTCGATGATCGCGCGGCGCTCGGCCGACGCCACGATGACCTTGGCGGCGAGCAGTTGCGCGGCATAAGAGTCGGCATTGTCGATGCTCAGCAGCCCCGGCGCATGGATGCGGTGGCCGCGCGTCTGGCGGCCCGCCGAAATGCCATGGACGCTGCAATCGACGACCGTATCGCCCAGCAACGCGACGATCCCGGTCAGCGGCCGCACCCAGCGTGGGCTGCCCGCGGTGGCCGACGCCGCGCCCCAGCGCATCGATTTGGGCCAGTCGAAATCGCGGACCAGCGTGGGCACGACCTCTGCCAGGATATCGTTCGCGCTGCGGCCGTCGCGCTTGATCTGCGCGAACAGCACGACGCCCTTGGGGGTTTCGCGTTCTTCCAATTGCTCGCGGGTCAGGCCGGTGGAGCGCAGGAAGCCGGCGATCGCCGCCTCGGGTGCGGTCGCAGCGGGGCCCTTGCGTTCCTCGCTCGATGCGGCGCTGGCGGCGGCGATATCGGCGGCGCGCAGCCAGAGCCGGCGCGGGGTCGCGTCCGCCGTCACGGCGCCATGGGCGAGGCCGGCGGCCTTCAGCGCATCGGTGAAGCGGCGCGCAAGCTGCTCCGCAGCAGCGGCCTGCATCCGCGCCGGGATTTCCTCGCTGCCGAGTTCGAGAAGGAAGTTCATGCCCCCTGCTCCACCCAGACGTCCGCGACACCCTTCACCAGGTCGCGCACCCGGCCGATATAGGCTTGCCGCTCGGCCACCGAAATGACGCCGCGGGCGTTGAGCAGATTGAACAAATGGCTCGCCTTGATCGCCTGGTCATAGGCCGGCAGCGGCAGTTTCGCCGCGACCAGCGCCCGGCATTCCTCGGACACATCCTTGAAATGCTGGAACAATCGCTCGGTATTGGCGTGTTCGAAATTATAGGCGGAAAATTGCTGCTCGTTCTTCAGGAAGACATCTCCATAGGACACCCCGGCATCATTGTAGCGCAGGTCGTAAACGCTTTCGACTCCCTGCACATACATCGCCAGCCGTTCCAGCCCATAGGTCAATTCCCCCGCCACCGGCGCGCATTCATGGCCCGCGACCTGCTGGAAATAGGTCAACTGCGTCACTTCCATGCCATCGCACCAGACTTCCCAGCCCAGGCCCCAGGCGCCCAGCGTCGGGCTTTCCCAATCATCCTCGACAAAACGGATGTCGTGCTTGTGGCGATCGATGCCGATCGCGTCGAGGCTGCCCAGATACAGATCGATCAGATCGTCGGGCGACGGCTTCAGGATCACCTGGAACTGGTAATAATGCTGGAGCCGGTTGGGGTTCTCGCCATAGCGGCCGTCGGAGGGCCGGCGGCTCGGCTGCACAAAGGCGGCATTCCACGGCTTGGGCCCCAGCGCACGCAGCGTGGTGGCGGGGTGAAAGGTACCGGCGCCGACTTCCAGATCATAGGGTTGCAGGATCGCACAGCCTTGCCCGCCCCAGTAACGCTGGAGGGTAAGGATGATATCCTGGAACGACAGGGAAGCGGACAAGAGCGGGAGGCCTTCGCAGGTGCAACAATCGTAACCGCGTGTAGCGGGGCGGTGGCAACAGGGTCAACCGCCCGCTTTGGCCAGTCGCGCGCTGTTCGCCACCAGCCAGTCGATGATGGCGGCATCATCGGTCTCGACCACCGGGGCCTTGTAGACTGTCCGCATCTTGGTGACTTCGCCGGCCCATTCGGCGCGGGTCAGCGCCGGCTGGGTCAGCACCATCTCGGCGGAATGGCACGACAGGCAGTTGTTGTTGATTGCATCGGGCGAAGGCGCGCCGGCGCCGAGTTCGGGAAAGGGTGTCGCATCGAAAGGCAAATCGATGCTGACGATTCGCGGCGCGGGCGCGGCCCCGAGGGTGAGGAGGGCGACGAGAGCGAGGGTGACGCGCATCAGATGAAATCCACCGCAACAGTTTCGACCTGGCCGCGCAGATAGCCGCCGGGGTTCCAGATGCCGGTCAGCGGCTGGATGTCGCCGGCGGTGCTGGTGCAGCGCGCCATGAGCTTCGTGGCACCGCGCGGTGCGGCGATGATCGTGTCGAAGCGGCGAAAGCTGTAGCGCCCGGCATCGCGGCCGAGCGCTGCGTCGCGCCAGGTGGCGCCGCCATCGCCGGAAACTTCGACCCGCGCCACCCCGGCGTTGCCGCCAAAGGCGATGCCGCCGACGGGGAGTGCCGATTGCCAGTGGCGGCGGCTGCCGTCGATCACGTTGGTGATGAAGGCGCGTGGCACCATCGTGCTGATCGGCTGGCGCGGGAAATCCTTGGTCCCCGGCGCGATGCCGCCGCCGGGGGCGGAGGGCACGAGATAGGCCTTGGCCATCCAGTAATTGTCGTCGGCGCCGCTCAGCACCTCGATCCGGTCGAGCATCTTGACCCAATAGGTCGAAAACCAGCCCGGCACCACAAGGCGGAGCGGAAAGCCGTTCATCAGCGGCAGCGGTTCGCCGTTCATGTGGGTGGCGAGCATGACTTCGCCATCCAGCGCGTGATCGACGCTGAGCGACTTGGCGAAATCGGGCGATTCGGGCAGCGGCGGTGCATCGAGACCCGAAAAGCGCACGCGGGCAGCGCCATTCTTGACCCCGGCGCGGGCGAGCACGTCCTTGAGCCTTACCCCCGCCCAGACCGCATTGCCCATCGCGCCATGCGCCCATTGTGCCCCGGCGACACGCGGTTCGAACACCCCGCGCGAATTGCCCGAGCACTGGTTGACCGCGGCGATTTCAAAGTGCGGCAGCGCGGCAATGTCGCGTAGCGACAGCGCTAGCGGCGTCGCAACATGGCCGTCGACGGTCAGGCGGAAGGCACGCGGATCGATTTCGGTCGGGAAGGGCCAGTGCCAGCGGACATAAAAACGATCGTTGGGGGTGAAGATCCCCGTGTCGAACGCGGCCAGCGGCGTTTCGAGCAGTGGCGGGGTCGTGCGCTGCAGGATCATGCCACGCTTGCCGGGGAAAGCATCGGTGAGCCGCCGTGCGCTCGGCCCGCCCGGCAGCCGCAAATCGATCGATTTTCCCAGCGCCGGGGTGGCGAGCCCGGCAGCGGCAAGGGTCAGGAAGCGGCGGCGGGCGATCATCGCGCGGCTGTAGCGGGGCAGGCCCGGCGTGTCATCCCGTTCACCGCCGCCACAGCCACCAGCCTGTCGCCAGCCCGACGGCAAAGCCGGCCATCACCCAGGCCCAGATTTCGCCGAACAACCAGATCACCGCGCCACCCAGACCACGCCGGCGATGCCCGGCGTGGCGGCGAGTTCGGCGCTTACCGCGGCACGCGTAGCGGTATCGGCGCTGCCCGACAGGCGGGCGGTGCGGTACGTCCAGCCGTCACCATCGGTCCAGCCGGCGGCGCCGTCCCGCACGCCATGCGCCGCGAGCACGATCGCGGCGCGCTGGCCAAGGCCGGCGAGCAGGCCCTGGCGTTCCCACATGTACGCCGCCTTGGCGACGAGCCCGGTGGCGGCAATACCGACGAGCAGTTTCAGACCCGGCGCCATGCGTTACCGCAACTTGCCGAACAGCGTCTCATATTCGGTCACCCGGCCTTCGCTGAGCAATTTGGCCTGTTCGACGAGCCGGTCGCCTTCGATACGGCCGCGGAACTCGCCCATCTGGCCATCGATGACGCTCACATCGGCGCCGGTCCAGCCGGCGATCTGGTCGATGCGGGTGATGCCGGCCTGGCCAAGCTTTTCACCGAACTTGGCGCCGACGCCCTTCAGATGCGCGAGGTTGCCGAGATCGACCGCGGGGGCGGCCAGCGTCGCGTCACCGCGCTGCGCCCGTGCGAAATCGCGGCGCAACTTGTCGACTTCGTCCGACAGCGGGCGGATCTGGGCTTCGCGCGCCTTCACTTCGGTGATCAGCCGGTCGCGTTCGGCGATCGCCGTATCGCGTTCGCGGGTCAGGCCGTCGTTGCGTTCGTTCAGGACGGCGACACGGCGCTTCAACGGCGCGCGGATCGCCAGCCCGAGCAAAAGCCCGAGCAGCAGCGCCACGACGGCGATGGCGACGAGTTGCGGATCGATCGTATAGGTCATGTTGTTCTCCCTGCCCCCGTCTGTCCTGCGTCTTGCCGCGTTTTGGCGGTGGTTTGCAAGTGATCGGGCGGCCGGCAACTCAACGCGTGACCCCTGCGTCCGGTCGCGCTATGCGGCACTCATTCATGACAACCGCCGCCATTCCCCATCATTATACGACCACGGAACGCCGCATTGCGCTCGGCGCCGTGCTGATCGTGCTGTTCCTGTCGGCGCTCGATCAGACCATCGTCGCCACTGCCATGCCGCGCATCATCGCCGAATTGCGCGGGCTCGATCGCATTGCCTGGGTGAGCACCGCCTATCTGCTGTCCTCCACCGTCGTCGTGCCGATTTATGGCAAGCTGGGCGACATTTACGGTCGCCGGCCGGTGCTGGTGTTCGGCGTGCTGGTGTTCCTCGCGGGATCGATGCTGTGCGGGCTGGCGGGAGAATTCGGCGCGCTGCCGCTGGTCGGTGACGGCATGAACCAGTTGATCCTATGCCGCGCGCTGCAGGGGCTGGGCGCCGGCGCGCTGACCACCGGGGCCTTTGCCACCGTCGCCGATATCGCGCCGCCGGCCGAGCGCGGCAAATATACCGGGCTGTTCGGCGCGATGTTCGGGCTGGCGGGGCTCGCCGGGCCGGTGCTCGGCGGCTTCCTGACCGATCATGCGACCACCAGCGTGATGGGGCATGTCGTATCGGGCTGGCGCTTCATCTTCTACGTCAACCTGCCGCTCGGGCTGCTGGCGCTGTACATTCTGCTCAACCATCTGCCGCACGGGCAACGCGGCGCCGACCAGCGTATCGATTGGCTCGGCAGCGTGTTGATCGTTGCCAGCTCGGTGCCGCTGCTGCTGGCGCTGAGCTGGGGCGGGCAGGGCGGTGGCTGGGACCAGCCGCGCGTGCTGGCCGGCTTTGGCCTGGCGGTGGTGGCGCTCATCGCTTTCCTGATGGTGTCGCGCGGCAAGAGCTGGGCGGTGGTGCCGCTCGATCTGTTCGCCATTCCGGTGGTGGCGCGCGCCAATATCGCGCTGTTCCTCGTCAATTTCGGCTATATCGGTGTGCCGATGTTTCTGCCGCTCTATCTGCAACTGGTGCGCGGTTATACCGCCAGCGAAAGCGGCGTGGCGCTGCTGCCGCAATTGTTCGGCATCCTTCTGGGGTCGATGGTGGCCGGGCAGGTGGCGCGGCGCAGCCTGTCGTACAAGCGCGTGCTCGTCGTCGGCGGGCTGGTCGCGGTCTGTGCGGCGGCGGCGATGCTGCTGATGACGGCGGGGTCGCCGCGCTGGCTGCTGTCGGTCAATCTCTTCATCTTCGGGCTGGGGCTGGGGCCGGCACAGGGGATGTTTACCCTGGCGATCCAGAGCGCGGTCGGCCATGCCCGGGTCGGTGTTGCCACCGCTTCGGCGCAATTTTTCCGGCAGATCGGCGCAACCGTGGGGGTCGCGGTGTTCGGCGCGCTGCTTACCTTCAACCTGACCCGCGAACTGCCCCAGCGGGTCCCGGAACTGGTGGTACCGGGTCAGGCGATCGAGCTGGCGCAGGCACAGACGCTGGCGATGGACCGGAGTGCACTGCGCGCCGCGCTCGCTGCGCGCGCCGGTGATGATCCGGCGCGAGCCGCCGCTGCCGAGGCCGGGTTGAAGGACAGCTTCGCCATCGCCATCGAAGCGCTGTTCCCGGTGACGCTGGCGATCCTGGTGCTGGCCTGGCTGGTGACGCTGTCGGTCCCGGCGCTCAAGCTGCGCGGCCGCGAGGCGCCCCCGGAAACGGGCGCATGAGCGACGCCGCCCGCCGCCAGAGCCTGCCGGCGGGGGGCGTTCTTGAAATGCGGGCGATGCGCGACCGCTGGCCGGTGCGCACGATGTTCTGGCCGGGGCGTGACCCCGACAAGGGTTCGATCCTGCTGATGACCGGGCGCGGCGATTTCATCGAAAAATATGCCGAAACCATCCACGATCTCGTCGACGCCGGCTGGGGCGTGGCCAGCTTCGACTGGCGCGGGCAGGGGCTGTCGGGGCGGCTCGGCGATGCGCCGGAGAAGGGCCATTGCAGCAGCTTCGACCCCTGGGTCGATGACCTTGAGGAACTGACGCGCTGGTTCCACGCCGTGTTGCCCGGGCCGTGGTTCGCCATGGCGCATTCGATGGGCGGCCATCTGCTGCTGCGCCGGCTGGCGGCGGGCGGCGGGGGTTTCGATCGAGCCGTGCTGCTGTCCCCCATGCTCGGCATGCTGGCGCCGCCGGTGGGGCCGCGCGTCGCCCGCGTGCTGGCGCACCTGCTCGTCCGCGCCGGGCGCGGCGGTACCTATGTCGCGGGCGGCGGCGCGCGCATCAAGGCGGCACCCGGCAGCGAACGGCAATTGCTGCTGACCAGCGATCCCGACCGCTATGGCGACGAAGCCTGGTGGGCCGAACGCGAGCCGCGCCTCTCGATGGGCAGCCCGACCTATGCCTGGCTCGATGCGGCGTTCCGTTCGCTGGGGGTGTTGTTCGCCGGGCTGGGCCGGGTGACGACACCGCTGCTGATCCTGATCCCGGGGGATGACAAGCTCGTCGACAATGCGGCGACGCGGCGGGCGCAGGCGTTGTTGCCGGGCGCCGAGCTCGTCGTTTTTCCGGGCGCCGGACATGAATTGCTGCGCGAGGCCAGCGACACGCGCGCACAGGTGCTGGCGCGGGCGACGGATTTTCTTATGGAGGGCGACGTAATGTCGTCTTCGGTGGCCCACCCCTCACCCCGCTCGCCTTCCGCGAGTCGCCCTCTCCCGCAAGGGGAGAGGGACGAATGAAGCTGGATGTTGCGATCATCGGTGGTGGCATTGCCGGGGCGAGCCTCGCGTGGGCGTTGCGGCAGCGCGATGCCGGGTTGACGATCGCCATCCTCGAAATGGAATCGCACCCTGGCTATCACACCACCGGGCGCTCGGCGGCGTTCTGGGTCGAAAGCTATGGCGGCCCGGCGATCGTGCCGCTCAGCCAGGCGTCGCGGGCGTTCTTTGATGCGCCGCCGCCGGGCTTCTGCGACCGGCCGCTGCTGTCCGCGCGCGCCGCGCTCTATATCGCCCCGCCCGATGATGCCGCGGCGCTGCCGGCGCTGGCGGCTGAATTCGACGCCGGAGGGGTGCATTATCACCGTCTCGATGCCGCCGCGCTCGCCGCCACCGCCGCCGGCGCGATGCTGCGCCCCGACTGGTGCACCGCGGCGATCATCGAGCCCGATTGCTTCGATATCGATGTCGCGGCGCTCCATGCGGCCTATTTGCGCGGCACCACCGTCATCGCCGATGCGCAGGTCACGGCGCTGGCGCGCGGCGTTGACGGCTGGACGATCACCAGCCGCGCCGGTGCATTCACCGCCGCCACCATCGTCAACGCCGCCGGCGCCTGGGCCGATGGCATCGCCACGCTGGCCGGCGCCCGCCCGCGCGGGCTGCAGCCGCTGCGCCGCACCATGGCCGTGCTCGCCATCGATCCGCCGCCGCCCGCCGACCTGCCGATTACCCTCGATGCCGCCGGGCGCTTCTATTTCAAGCCCGATGGCGGGCGCTTGTGGCTCAGTCCGCACGACGAAACCCCCGATGTCGCCCATGACGTGCGCCCCGATGAACTCGATATCGCCACCGTCATCGATCGCTTCGAACAGGCCACCACCGTAACGGTCAAACGCCTCGAAAACAGTTGGGCGGGCCTCAGAACCTTCGCCCCCGATCGCGTACCGGTCTTCGGCTGGGACGGCGAAATCCCCGGCCTGTTCTGGTGCGCCGGCCAGGGCGGCTTCGGCATCCAGACGGCGCCTGCCGCTGCCGACCTGTGCGCCGCGCTGCTGCTCGGCGAAGCGCCGGCGCTCGACCCCGCGCCCTATCTGGCGACGCGCGTCACGTCTTGAACTGCGCCCGGCACGGAACTTTTCGCTCGGCTTTCGGGTTGTAGATGCAAGCGAGTCGCCATGGCGACCCGGGCCGCAGGAGAGCATATCATGACCGACAAGACGATATTGCCCAAACAGACCAACGCCCCCGCCGGCGCCCCCGTGCCGATCGACGAGGACAATCGCAGCGACGCCAATGACGGCGTTGAGCGCCCGCTTGGCTATTACAGCAGCCAGGCACAGGCAGACCGCAATGCTGGCCGACCCGGCGCAACGCCGACCGATGAAGCTGCCGGTGGCCCCGGCTTTTATAGTCCTGAACAACAATCGGCGCGCAACGCCCCCCAAGGCACGGCGAAGGAGTGAGCGCCGCGCGTCATTTCGATTGAAAGGGTGTCGCTAATGGACACGACAACGCTGCTACCTGCGCTCAGCATGATGACGCTTGGATCCACCCTGCTCGTCATCGTCATTGGTTTCGCGATTTACTGGCGGAAACGCTCAAATCGCGCACCGAGAGACGGGGGCGCACCGACCGACGATGGTTCGGTCTGATCGCGCACCCGCCAGTCACGATTCGCCGGCTCGAATTCCTTACCCTCAAGGATAAATCACCTGTCCTACATATAACCACATAGGTTATATGTGCGCCATGTCGAACCTCCCCGCCCCCGCGCCCGCCCCGCCCCGACCCCGCCACGACGGCTGGACGCCCGATCGCCAGCGCCGCTTCATCGCCGCACTCGCCGATTGCGGGTCCGTCGCCGAGGCGGCGGCGCGGGCGGGGATGAGCCGGCAGGCGGCTTATGCGTTGCGACGCAGCCCGGCGGCGATGGATTTTCGCGCCGCCTGGGACGCGGCGCTTACCGAGGCGTGGCGGCGGGTCGAGGAAACCGCGCTCGAACGCGCCATGGCGGGGGAGATCGAGGTGTGGGAGCGTGACGGCGTTATTACCACGCGGCAGCGGCCGTGCGCGCCGCACCTGCTGGTCCAGTTGCTCGATCGCGCCGACCGGATGCACGCCGCCGAGCGGGCGCGTGCCGACCAGGAAGCGGCGGCGTCGCTGACGGCGCGCATCATGCGGTGTCGCGACGATATCATGGCGCTTGGCCGTGGCGAGCGGAGGGATGACAGCGCCGACGACCCGACCGAGGCGGACGAAACGCCCGATGCCGAGTCGCCGGCCGATGGCGAAACGCTGCTGCTGCAACGCTTTGCGGCGGTGATGGCGGATTTTGTCGACCGGTCGGAGGGGGCGGGCGCTGCAGCGGAAACGCCCGCAGATGTGTCAACTTTGTCAACTTCGTCCGGTGGGGCGGGGGGTGGGTAATTGTGAATTCGACCCGAACAGACCGCTCATCCCGAGCGAAGTCGAGGGACGTAGTTGCAAGAGTGCGCGCGTCCCTCGACTACGCTCGGGATGAGCGAGGTTGGAACGATGACCAGAACGCCGCCACGATCGATCAGGCCTTCGTGTAGCGTGCCAGGAAGCTCGCCGCGAAGGCCTGCACCCGGGCTTCGGCGATGGCACTGCGCAGCCCAGCCATCAGCGCCTGGTAAAAGCCGATATTGTGCTCGGTCATCAGCATGGCACCGAGCATTTCGTTCGATTTGACGAGGTGGTGGAGATAGGCGCGGCTCACCGCTGCCGGGCCGGTGCAGGCGGGACAGGGGCAATCGGCATCGAGCGGGGCAAGATCTTCGGCGTGTTTGGCGTTGCGGATATTGAGCGGGCCGTCGTGGGTAAAGGCCTGGCCGTTGCGGCCCGAGCGGGTGGGCAGCACGCAATCGAACATGTCGACCCCGCGCAGTACGGCGCCGACGATATCATCGGGCTTTCCGACCCCCATCAAATAGCGCGGCGCGGCGGCGGGGAGCTGGTCGCAGGCATAATCGAGGACACCGAACATCGCTTCCTGGCCCTCGCCGACCGCCAGTCCGCCGATGGCATAGCCGTCGAAACCGATGGCCTGGAGGGCGCTCGCCGATTCGGCGCGCAGCCGCTCGTCGAGCCCGCCCTGCTGGATGCCGAACAGCGCGGCGCGGCCCGAATGGCCGGGGTCGCTGTCGAAGCCGGCGCGGCTGCGGGCGGCCCAGCGCATCGATCGCGCCATGGCGGCCTCGACGACTTCGCGGGGGGCGGGCAGGGCGACGAGTTCGTCGAACGCCATGACGATGTCGGAGCCGAGCAGCCGCTGGATCTCCATCGAGCGTTCGGGGCTCATCAAATGGCGGCTGCCGTCGAGATGGCTGGCGAAGGCGACGCCTTCTTCGCTGCGCTTGGTCAGCGCCGACAGGCTCATCACCTGATAGCCGCCGCTGTCGGTGAGGATCGGCCGGTCCCAGCCCATGAAGGCGTGCAGACCGCCAAGCCGCGCGATGCGCTCGGCGCTGGGGCGGAGCATGAGGTGATAGGTGTTGCCGAGGATGATGTCCGCCCCTGCGGCGCGGACTTCGGACGCGCGCAGGCCCTTCACCGTCGCGGCGGTGCCGACCGGCATGAAGGCGGGGCTGCGGATGATCCCGCGCTCCATGGCGATTTCGCCGGTGCGGGCGGCGCCATCGGTGGCGGCGATGGTGAAGGCAAAGCGGGTCACAGCAGCACGCCCCGGGTTTCGCCGGAGACGGGCGTGCCGACATCGTCTGGCGTCGCGGCAATTCGCAAGCCGACCGCGCCGGACGCCCGGCGCGCCAACAGCGGCACGGCGGAGCAAGACGGAGGGAAATCGCGGATCGCAGCGGTCATGCCGCCGTCTTTAGCGGTTGCAGCGCCGCTGTGAAGCGGCGAGCGCTGCGATCAGCTTTCTTCGCTGGTGATGCCGTCGAACTGTTCGGGAATGGCGAGCGCGTCGGCCTTGCTGGCGCGGACGACCTGGTCGCGATGATGTGGCGGGGCGTAGATGGTATAAAGCCGCAGCGGTTCGGTGCCGGTGTTGATGACATTGTGCCGCGCGCCGGCCGGCACGATCATAGCCCAGCCATCCGAAATCGCCGTGGTCGCGCCGTCGATGACAAAGTCGCCCGTGCCCGTTTCGACCCGGAAGAACTGGTCATGACCGGTGTGGACTTCGGCGCCGATATCCTCGCCGGGTTGCAGCGCCATCAGCACCAGTTGCAGGTTTCGGCCGGAGTAGAGCACGCGGCGAAAATCGTTGTTCGCCTGTGTCGCAGCTTCGATGTCGGTGGCAAGGCCGTGCATCGGCAGGTTCCTTTGCGGGGCAGAGCTTGGCCCCGGCGCCTCAACGCTTTGGCGAGCCCGGCGTTCCAATGCTAAGGCGACGACCATGAAGCAACGGATCGATCAATTGCTGGCGGAGCGCGGGCTCGCCGAAAGCCGGACGCGGGCGCAAGCGCTGATCCTGGCCGGGCTGGTCTATGTCGGCACGCGCAAGGTCGCCAAGGCCGGCGAACTGGTCGCCGCCGATGCCGAGATCATCGTCAAGGGCCGCGACCACCCCTGGGTATCGCGCGGCGGCATCAAGCTGGCGCACGGGCTCGATCATGTCGGCTGGGACGTCGCGGGCGCTGTGGCGATGGACGTGGGATCATCGACCGGGGGCTTTACCGACGTGCTGCTCAGCCGCGGCGCGGTGCGGGTCTATGCGGTCGATTCAGGCACCAACCAGCTGGCCTGGAAGTTGCGCCAGGACCCGCGGGTCGTGGTACACGAGCAACTCAGCGCGCGGCTGTTGACCGCCGAGCATGTGCCCGAGCCGGTCGATATCATCGTCTGCGACGCCAGCTTCATTCCTCTCGCCAAGGTGCTCGAACGCCCGCTGGATTTCGCGGCCCCGCGCTGCCGCCTGCTGGCACTGGTCAAACCGCAGTTCGAAGCCGGGCGCGCAGAGGTCGGCAAGGGCGGGGTGGTGCGCGATTCGGCGGTGCACAGCCGTGTCTGCGACGACGCGGCGGCGTGGCTGGTAGCGCAACCCGGCTGGACGGTGACCGGCCTGACCACCAGCCCGATCACCGGGCCCGAAGGCAATGTGGAATTTCTGCTCGCCGGGCAGCGGGACGGATGATCGACTGTCGGTTATAGGCGCACCACTCGGAAGCGCCGGGTGGGATCAGTTCGGATGCCGAACCGGCGGGTTCAAGCCAGCGCCGTGCGACGGCGACGCATGGCCACGCCGATGGCGCCGAAACCGAGGATCATCGTCGCCCAGCTGCCGGGTTCGGGCAGCAGGTCGTTGTAGGTATAGATGATCTGGAAGGTGCCCTTGTAGTCGCCCGACTGGAAGGACGCGTTGCCCGCGCCGCCCGATGGCGTGGTGATGGTGTTGACGATATTCGTGATCGCCTTGGTGACCGAAATCGAGCCGGTGCCGACATAGGGCGCCACGTTGGTGATCGTGGGCGCGGTTATCGGCGACACGGCGCTATAGGAGATGTTGGCCGTGCGCACCACGTTTTGGGCGTTGCCGGACAGAATGCTCGTGTTGAAATCGAGGACGTCGCTGACCCCCCTGATATTGCCGCCGAAGGTGGTGAATGCCGAACTCGACAAGGTTGTCGTCGCTGTCACGGTATCGATGAGCGTGCGCTTGTTGCCCGAATTGCTGATGACGGTAACGGTGCTCAACGTGCCGGCCGCCGCTGGCGTATAGGTGATGCGCACACCGGTCAGCAGGAAGCGGGTGCCGGCACCAAGCGTGCCCTGGTTGAAGCGGTTGAAGGTCAGCGTCTGGCTGGCGCCGGTGGCGGTCGGGGCAAAGTTAAGCGTCTGGGTGCTGGTCAGACCCACCACGACGACGGCGTTGGCGGCCTGCGCTGCCATAAAGCAAACAGTGAATGCCGCCGTCAACAGAAATTTGTTAATCATTTTGAAACTCTTGTTAGAATGTGAGGCGAGTGCGTTAGTCACTAATAAAAACTGGTTTCTATTTCACACCAATGCCTTGCTACCAACGCAATGCAATATGCATGCCAAGTGTCACTTTAACGATTTATCAGAAAATATGGTTAACCCGGATGCAGCTGAGTGTAAAAATTTCCGACACTTTTGCGCACGCGTAACCGGCGTAGAAATTTACAATTCTGCAATTCAGACAAACAATAGCGGGGCAATGGTGCCTGAACCTCGTGATATGCCGTTCAGATTAAGGTAAATTATCCAACGGCAGCGCGGTCGGTGTCGTCGGCAGAAACGCCCCGGCCGACCGCATTGCCGCCGGATCCGCAGCGGCGGTTTGCCAAGGGTTGTTGCGCTGCTTCGCAATAGGGTAAGGAGGCGACATGTCATTATCCATCGCACAAACGCCCCTGCAGCGGCCGTCGGCCTGGCGGGCGGGGGTCGTGCTCGTCCCGTTGCTGCTTGTGCTCGGCGGGCTGTCGGCGCGTTTTTCGGGGTCGACCGAGGACAACGCCTGGTACCAGACGCTCACCCTGCCGGCGCTGCAACCGCCGGGGCCGGTGTTCGGCATCGCCTGGAGCCTGCTCTACACGCTCATCGCGGTATCGGCGGCGATCGTCTGGGGCCACAAGCGCGCGCCGGGGCGGACGCTGGCGCTGGTGCTGTTCGGCATCGGCGTGGCGATCAATCTTGCCTGGTCACCGACCTTCTTTCGCTTTCACCTGATCACGCCGGCGCTCGGCATCATCGGGCTGATGCTGATTGTCGCACTGGCGACGACTTTTGCCTTTGGCCGGGTCAGCCGGCTGGCGGCGTGGCTGATGGTACCCTATCTGGTGTGGCTGTGCTTTGCCGGTGCGCTGAATGCCAGTGTCATCATGCTCAATCCGGCGGCAGACGCCTTCCAGCTGGGAATCTGAACCGATGCAGACCGACAACAAATTTTTCGAAGACCTGTCCAAGGTCGCCACCTCGGCACTCGGCACCATTGCCGGTGTCGGCCGAGAAGTCGAGGAAAACGCCCGCCGCCGTGCGCGTGAATTCGTCGCCGGCAGCGATGCGGTGCACCGTGACGAGTTCGAAGCCGTCAAGGCGACCGCCGCCGCCGCGCGCGAAGCGGTCGAGGGACTGAAGGCCGAAATCGCCGCGCTGCGCGCCGAGATCGCCGCTGCAAAACCCGCTGCAAAGGCGGCCAAAGCCGAAAAGGCGTGATTATCCACAGCTTAATCTCGTTGCCAACCGAGTCGCGCGCTTGCCGAATCGCCGGGTGCTGCCCAGCCTGTCGTCCAGACGGGAGAATTGCGGCATGAGCCTGCTCGACATCGACTATGCTCCCGCCCCGGCGGCGCCGATCGACATGCTCGAACATGTCTTCGACGCCAATGGCTGGGCCTTTGAACGCTCGGGCGACGAGGAAATCAGCACGTCGATCAAGGGCGGCTGGGCGACCTATCAGTTGCGCGCCCTGTGGCGCGAGGAAGAACGCGTGCTCCAGATCATCGCGCGCGCCGACCTGACCTGCCCCGATGATCGCCGCGCCGCAATCTATGAAACCCTTGGCCTCATCAACGAACAATTGTGGATGGGTCATTTCGAATTGTGGTCGGCGGATGGCTCGGTGCTGTTCCGCCACGCGACCCTGCTCGACAATGATGATGGCGATGAAGCGCCCGACCTGACCATCGGCCAGGCCGAAGTGCTCGTCGAAGCTGCCGTCGATGAATTCGAACGCTTCTACCCCGTGCTCCAACTTGTCATGTTTGCCGATCACGCCCCCGCCGATGCGATGGCGGCGGCGCTGCTGGAAACCGTTGGTGAGGCGTGACGCCTGAGGGTCGACGCGCATGACGGCGCCGATTTGGTTGCTCGGTTGCGGCAACATGGGCGGCGCCTTGCTGCGGCGCTGGCTTGCCGATGAAATGGGGCCGGTTGCGGTGATCGATCCGGCACCGCGCGCTGTGCCGGATGGCGTGGCGGTAAGTGTCGGGCCTCCCGCCGGTCGCCCCGATGTGCTGGTGCTCGCGGTCAAACCGCAGATCTGGCGCGCGGCCGCAGCGCCTTTCGCCGCGATCGCCGGGCCGATGACGCTGGTTGTTTCGGTCATGGCCGGAGTGACGACCGCCGATCTTGCCAGCCTGTTCCCACATTCGGCGATCGTGCGCGCCATGCCCAACACGCCGGCGGGCATCGGCATGGGGGTCACGGCGCTGTTCACCGGCGCCGGCGATCTTGCCGAAGGCGCCGCCGAAGCATTGTTCAGTCCGGCGGGCACCACCGTCTGGCTGAACGACGAAAGCCAGTTCGACGTGGTGACGGCGGTTTCGGGCTCCGGCCCCGGCTATGTCTTTGCCTTCATCGAGGCGCTGGCGGCGGCGGGAGCAGCGGCGGGGCTCGAACCCGGGCTGGCGGCGCGGCTGGCACGCGCCACCGTCACCGGCGCGGCGGCGCTGGCGGCGAGCGAAGCGACGGTCCCGGCGGCGACTTTGCGCGAAAATGTTACTAGCCCGAACGGCACCACCGCGGCCGGCCTCGCCGTGCTGCAACCCCGGCTTATTCCTTTGCTCACCGATACCGTGGCGGCGGCAGCAGCGCGATCGCGGGCGCTTTCGGCGTAATCGCAATTTCCGATGACGCTGAGCAACATTACCGTTTTTTCAGATCGCGACTGAGGGCGTAAGGTTTTCCCATCGTGATGGTTTTCACGCGCTGGGGAACGATAAAATGCGCAAATCCGCAATTACACTGGCGGCGCTCGTCGCCGTTTCGCTTACGGCGCTCACCGCCGCGCCAGCGATGGCCGAAGACGCCAATGTCTCGAACAAGTTCTGGTGGCCCGAGCAGTTGAACCTGCAGCCGCTGCGCCAGAACGCAGCGGAATCGAACCCGCTCGGCGGCAATTTCGATTATGCGGCGGAATTCAAGACCCTCGATCTGGCGGCGGTCAAGGCCGATATCGCCCAGGTGCTGACGACCTCGCAGCCGTGGTGGCCGGCCGATTACGGCAATTATGGTCCGTTCTTCATCCGCATGGCGTGGCACAGCGCCGGCACCTATCGCACCACCGATGGCCGTGGCGGCGCCGGGGGGGGACAGCAGCGTTTCGAACCGCTCAACAGTTGGCCCGACAACGCCAATCTCGACAAGGCGCGCCGCCTGTTGTGGCCGGTGAAGGCCAAATACGGCCGCAAGATCTCCTGGGCCGACCTGATGGTCCTCGCCGGGAATGTCAGCCTCGAACAGATGGGCTTCAAGACCTATGGTTATGGCGGCGGTCGCACCGATGATTGGGAAGCCGACCAGGTATTCTGGGGCCCCGAACAGAGGTTTCTCGATGACAAGCGCTACAGCGGCGATCGGCAACTCGCCAAGCCGTTGGCGGCGGTCCAGATGGGGCTGATCTACGTCAACCCGGAAGGCCCGAACGGCAACCATGATCCGGTTTCGGCCGCCAAGGACATCCGCGAAACCTTCGGCCGGATGGCGATGAACGACGAGGAAACCCTGGCGCTGATCGCCGGTGGCCACAGCTTCGGCAAGGCCCATGGCGCGAAGAAGCCCGACGAATGCGTCGGCAAGGAACCGGCTGCCGAAGCCGTTGAAAAGCAGGGCCTCGGCTGGGAAAACAAGTGCGGCAGCGGCGTCGGGGTCGATGCGACAACCAGCGGCCTCGAAGGCGCCTGGACGTCGACGCCAACGGCGTTTTCGATGCAGTATCTCGAAAACCTGTTCAAGTTCGACTGGGTGAAGACCAAGAGCCCGGCCGGCGCGACGCAATGGATTCCGGCCAAGGGCGCCGCTGCCGGCACCGTGCCCGATGCGCATGATCCAGCAAAGTCGCACGCGCCGATCATGTTCACCACCGATCTGGCGCTGAAGGAAGACCCGGCCTATCGCAAGATCTCGCAGCGTTTCCTAAAGAACCCCAAGGACTTCGAGCTGGCCTTTGCCAAGGCGTGGTTCAAGCTGACCCACCGCGACATGGGCCCGCTGGCGCGCTACATCGGCGCGGAAGTGCCCAAGGTGGCCTTGTCTTGGCAGGATCCGATCCCGGCCGTTACGCACCCGCTCGTCGATGCGGCCGATGTCGCCAGCCTGAAGGCGCAGGTGTTGGCGTCCGGTCTTACGGGTCCGGAACTGGTGCGCGCCGCCTGGGGTTCGGCGTCGTCGTTCCGCAGCACCGACATGCGCGGCGGTGCCAATGGCGCGCGCATCCGGCTGGCGCCGATGAAGGACTGGCAGGCCAATAATCCGGCCGAACTCGCCAGGGTGCTCGGCAAGCTCGAGGCGATCCAGGCCGGGTTCAACAAGGCGGCGACGGGCGGCAAGCAGGTGTCGCTCGCCGATCTGATCGTGCTCGCCGGCAATGCGGCGATCGAACAAGCGGCGGCCAAAGCCGGACAGACGGTGACGGTGCCCTTCTCCCCGGGGCGCGCCGATGCGACCCAGGCGCAGACCGATGCGGCTTCCTTCGCCTCGCTCGAACCGACTGCCGATGGTTTCCGCAACTATTTCGGTGCGGACAACCGCTTGTCGCCGGCCGAAATGCTGGTCGACAAGGCCAATTTGCTCGACCTGACGGTGCCGGAAATGACCGTGCTGGTCGGCGGCCTGCGCGCGCTCGATGCCAATGTCGGCGGCAGCAAGGCCGGCGTCTTCACCGATCGCCCGGGTACGCTGAGCAACGACTTTTTCGTCAACCTGCTCGGCATGGAGACGAAATGGGCCAAGGGCAGCCAGCCGGGTGTCTATGAAGGCGTCGATCGCGCCACCGGCAAGCTAAAGTGGACGGCAACCCCCGTCGACCTGGTGTTCGGTTCGCATTCGGAACTGCGCGCGGTTGCCGAAGTCTATGCCGCCAACGATGGCCGCGACAAGTTCGTGGCAGATTTCGTGGCCGCCTGGACCAAGGTGATGAGCCTCGATCGCTTCAAGAGCTGAGGCTTTCGAGCGGAAACGGACACGGCGGCGTGGCGACACGCCGCCGTTTTTCGTTGTCGAGTGCCATTTCCCTGAAGCGGACCGCTCAGCCCTGGCGCAGGCTCTCCACGAGCGCCCGGTCCTCGGGCTTGATCAGGCCGATGAGTACCGACCAGAAACCGGTGACGGCGCTTTGCCCGGCCTCGCCATAGGCCGCCGCCATGCTGGCTTCGAGCTCGGTGAACAGCGCGCTTTCAAGCTCGCGGCCGGCATCGGTCAGCCGCAACAGCCGTTGTCGCCGATCGGCCGTGCCGATGCTCTGTTCCACCAGCGCCTTGTCCTGCAATTCGCCCAGCACCCGGCCGAGCGATTGCTTGGTGATGCCGAGCAGGCGCAGCAGTTCGCCGACCGGCAGCCCGGGGCGGCGCGCGATGAAATACAGCGCACGGTGATGCGCCCGGCCGAAACCTTCGCGCGCCAGGATCGCATCGGCGCCGCGCACCATTGCGGTATAACCGAAATACAAAAGCTCGATCCCGCGCCGGATCTCGTCCTCGCGCAGATACAGCGGCGAGGCTGGGGTGGCGAGCGAAGCACCGGGGCGCTGCGGGCGATTTGGGACAGTCATGTTGACATATCTTGCACGATTGCCTAGCCCGAAGCAAGAAGCTGCCGGCAACGACATGCCGAGCGGAACAAAATTGCGGGAAGGACTGACAGGATGATCGACGCCACCTTCGACGATCGCGATGGCTTCATCTGGTTCGATGGCGCGCTGCGGCCGTGGCGCGAGGCCAATGTCCATGTCCTTACCCATGCCATGCACTATGCCAGCGCCGTGTTCGAAGGCGCCCGCGCCTATGGCGGCAAGGTGTTCGCGCTCGAACAGCACAGCCAGCGGTTGATCGAGTCGGCGCGTATCCTGGGCTTCGAGCTGCCGTGGACGCGCGAGCAGATCGACGCCGCGGTCAATGAAACGCTCGCCGCGAATGGCCTGATCAACGGTTATGTCCGCCCGATCGCCTGGCGCGGGTCGGAACAGATGGGCGTTTCGGCGCAGAAGACCAAGCCGCATCTGGCGATCGCCTGCTGGGAATGGGGTGCCTATTTCGGCCCCGAAGCGCTGGCCAAGGGCTTGCGGTTGAACATCGCACCGTGGCGGCGGCCGGCGCCCTATACCGCGCCAACGAAGTCCAAGGCGGCCGGGCTCTACATGATCTGCACCATGTCGAAGCATGCCGCCGAAAACGCCGGCTACAACGACGCGTTGATGCTCGATTGGCGCGGGCAGGTGGCCGAAGCGACGGGGGCCAACATCTTTTTCCTGAAAGATGGCGTGCTCCATACGCCGACGCCCGATTGCTTTCTCGACGGCATCACCCGTCGCACCGTCATGGGGCTGGCGCAGCGCCGGGGGATCGAGGTCGTCGAGCGCGTAATCTGGCCAGAGGAGCTGGAAACATTCGAACAGGCGTTCCTGACCGGCAGTGCCGCCGAAGTGACCCCGCTGGCCGAAATCGGCCCGTGGCGGTTCGAGGTCGGCGCGCTTACCCGCCAGTTGGCGAGCGACTATTCGGATCACGTCAACGGTCGCCTCTGACAGCAGATTGCGCCGAATCATGCCGATTTTGCGACGGGTAGGCGGCCCCGTGGCCGCAGCCGTTGCGGTTCTGCTGCGGTGCAACTAAAGCCACACCGGCGCGTATACATCGGGGTGTAATCTTTGCTGTGGTAGAGATGCGCCAGTTCGATGTTCCGGTGTGTTGAGACAGGTGTGATGGACGTGAAATTTGCCAAGATTGCAGCGGTAACGAGCCTGGTGGCAGCCTTTTGGGCGATGCCATCGGTCGGAACGCGCGGGCAGGGTACCTTGGGTGACCGTTTCGTCCATGTCGACCGCGCCCTGATTGCCGATTCGCCGCAGGCCCGCGTTTTGCTGGCGCGCGCCGACAGGGCCGTTGCCCGCGCTGTCGCCGGACTCTGACGCCACCCGCAAGCGTCTGTACCGCGGCATCGTTGACGCGTTACCGGCAGGCTCCTACACGCCATGCAGATTATCACGGGGTTCGGGAACAGCGATGCGCAAGGCGTTCGGGCAAGCTGCCTTCTCGGCGGCGATTGCTGCCACCATTATCGCGCCTTCGGGTGCACAGGGTATCGATCCGCGCGTATTGCAGCAGGTCCAGGGCCAATTGGGCAGCGGCCCCAACGCGGGTGATGCCGTCGACCGCGCCCGCGACCAGGGTGACCAGCGCCAGTCGACCGCCGCCGGTGCCGACCGCGCCAGCCGCATTGACACCCGTGAAGAACAGGAATTGCGCCGCGCTGAAGCCCGCGCCGGGCTTGCCCGGCTGTACCGTCCCTCGCCGATCGAACGCGAATTCCGCGAACGCCTTGCCGACCCGACGCTCAAGCAGTTCGGCTATGATCTTTTCCAATCGGCCAGCGGCGCCACCGGTGGGCTGACCGGCGCGGTCGGCGATGATTATGTCATCGGCGTTGGCGACGATGTCGTCGTTCAGTTCCAGGGCGCCACCAACGATTCCAAGACCGTGCGCGTCAGCCGCGATGGCCGGCTGGTGGTCGGCGCATTGCCGCCGATCTCGGCTGCCGGCCGCTCGATTGCCGCGGTGACGCGTGATCTGCAGGCAGCGACCCGGCGCACGCTGCTCGGCACCGAAGTGTTCATCTCCCTGGGCTCGGTCCGCGCCGCGACGGTCTTTGTCGGCGGTGAAGTCGATCGGCCCGGCCAGTACAACCTGACCGCGCTCAGTGATGTATCGGCGGCGCTGGCGCAGGCCGGCGGCGTGCGGCGGTCGGGGTCGTTGCGCAACGTGCGCATCGTGCGCGGCGGCTCGTCGATCAATGTCGATCTGTACGGCCTGCTCGGCATCGGCAGCCCACCTTCGGTGCGGTTGCGCGACGGCGATCGCATCATCGTGCCGGTCATCGGCGACACGGTGGCGGTTTCGGGCAGCGTCGCCCGGCCGGGCATCTATGAAATTCGCGCAGGTGCCTCGCTGGGCAGCGTGCTGAGCTATGCCGGCGGTGCCTTGCGCCCGCGCGGCAACCAGATCGCCATCAGCCGCATCGGCGCCGATGGCAGCGAGCAATATCTGCGTGCCGCCAGCCTGGCGACCACGATGGTGCCGGGCGATGCGATCCAGTTGACCGGCGGCAGCGCCGGCGGCAGCACCGGGCGCGTCGTGCTGCGCGGTTTCGTTTCCAACCCGGGCGCCCGTGCGCTCGTTGCAGCGCCGACGGTGCGCGATCTGCTCGGCGATGTCACCGATCTGAAATCCGATACCTATCTGCCGATGGCGGTGCTGATCCGCCGCGATCCCGCCACGGCGTCGCGGGTGTTCCAGCCGGTCAATCTGCTCAGCGCGCTGACATCGCGGCCCGGTGTGTCGCTGCGTTCCGATGATCGGCTGTATGTCTTCAGCCGCGACGATATCGATTTTCTCAATCGCACGCCGGTGCGCCGCGTCGTGCTCGGCCAGTCGAACACGCTGACCGAATGCGCCTCTCTCGATCGGCTCGAATCGCTGGTGCGCGACAGCCAGACGACGCGTTTCAACGTCGTCACCCGCACTGCCTTCATCGTCGAACGCGGTGGCCAGAGCGATCTGGCGGCAACCGGTGGCAACATCAGCACCGCCGGCCGCGGCGGTGACGCATCGCTGCGGACCGGGGATGACCAGGTCGGATTGCGCCGCCGCACCAGCGATCCGCAGCCGCAACTGCCCGCCGAGGAAACCGATGGCGCCGGCTTCTCCAGCCAGGCGCAGCGACCCTCGAACGGCCGCTGCCCGGCCGTGTTCGAGGAAGAGCCCGAACTCCTGCCGGTGCTTATCGAAAATGCCGTCGCCGTCGGCGGCGCCGTGCGCCGTCCCGGGGCCTATCCGATCGCCGGCACCGTGAGCGCCGCCGATCTGGCCGCCGTTGCCGAAGGCGTGCTGAGCTCGGCGAGCGAAATGACCCTCGATGTCAGCCGCGCCAACGGCAGCACCGTTACCCAGGAACGCATCGCCACCGACGGTTATCCGACCGCTCTGGCGCAAACACTGGTGCGCGCCGGTGACGATTTGCGCTTCAACGCGGCGCAGCCGCAGTTCGAACCCGGCGGCGTGCTGTTGACGGGCGAATTCAATCGCCCCGGCCTCTATTCGATCCGCAAGGGCGAAACGCTGTCGCAACTGGTGGCGCGCGCCGGCGGCCTGTCGCCGCTGGCCTATCCCTATGGCGCGATCTTCACGCGCCGGTCGGTCAAGGAATTGCAGCAGGAAGGCCTGCGCCGCACCAGCCGCGAGCTGACCAATTCACTGCTCGCCGTGTCGGCGCGCAAGGAAGCGTCGGGCGATGCTCTGCTCGCCGGGCAACAGCTGATCCAGCAGCTCGCCACGGTCGAAGCGCCGGGCCGGGTGGTGGTGGAAGCCGATCCGCGCGTCCTTGCCGTGCGCGGCGATCTCGATACCGTCCTCGAAAGCGGCGATGCGATCGTCATGCCCAAGCAGCCCAATTTCGTGCTGGCGCTCGGCGATGTGTCGAACCCGGGGGCGTTGCAGTTCATCAAGGACAAGTCGGTCGGCGAGTATCTGCGCGAAACCGGCGGCACCCAGTCGACCGCCGACAAGGGGCGCATTTTCGTCGTCTTGCCCAATGGCACGTCGCAGCCGGTGGGCGGGCGTGGCTGGGGCCGCGCCGACAACAGCGTCATCCCGCCGGGCTCGACGATCATCGTGCCCAAGAATATCGATCCGCTCTACAAGCTCGATCTGGCCAAGGACGTGACGGGCATCATCGCCAGCCTGCTGACATCGGTGGCGACGGTGGCGATCCTGGCGACGAACTAGGCGCGGCCGCAAACAAGCGCAGCTTGCGCGCGAACTCGCGCAAGTCCGATCGGCGGGGCGGTCGGGCATACCGACCGAAGCCGTCCGGCGCCGGCGGCGGCTTTTTGCTGTGTTGATCGCAAATGCAGATCAAACCCCGCGATACAACAACGTCACGCTGATCCGCCGGTTGCGCGGATCGGCGCGGTCCTGCGGGTTGAACGGGTCGGTATCGGCGACACCTTCGATGCGGCGAAAGCGCGCTTCGTCGATCCCGGCGGCGGCGAGCGCCTGGCGGGTGGCATCGGCACGCAGCGTCGACAGCGTCCAGTTGTTGGCGCCGCCGCGTGTGCCATAGGCAAGCGAATCGGTGTGGCCGCGCACCGTCAGCCGGTTGGGGGTTTCGCCCACGGCGTCGGCCACGGTCTTCACCATCGCCGCTGCTGCCGGGCTGAAGCGCGCATTGCCCACCCCGAACATGGCGAAATCGGCGCGCTCGACGATATCGATGCGCAGGCCATCCTGGACGCGGACGAAGCGGATCTGGCCCTTCAGGCCCTGCAGCGTCGGATCGCCGGCCACCCGTGCCGCGACGCGCTTCTCGATGGTGCGGAACTTCTCCTCATCATCGCTCTGCACCTTGGCATCGACCGGCTTGGGGACGACGGCATCCTCCTTGGCTTCGGCGCGCATGCCGCCGCCGCCGGTCATCGCTACCGGGCGGCGGCCGCTCATCGTGGCGCGCGGCGCGACGCCTTCTTCGGATTCGAGCGCACGGCCGCCCATGATACCGTTCGACCCGCCGCTGTTCTTCATCTGGATGATCGTCGGCGTGAAATAATCAGCGATGCCACGGCGCTGGTTTTCATCCGTGGCGCCCAGAATCCACATCAGCATGAAGAACGCCATCATTGCCGTCACGAAATCGGCATAGGCGATCTTCCAGGCGCCGCCGTGATGCGCGGCATGATGTTTCTTGCCGCGCTTGATGATGATCTCGGGCTCGATCCTGAGCTCGGGTTTCATGCGCGCGGCCTATTTCGCTGCGCGCAGGCCATCGAAGACCTCCGAAAAGCTCGGCTGGTTGGCAGGACCGATGGCCGTCCGGGCGGCCTCGATAACCAGCGGCTGCGGCTGGCCCTTCAGGCTGGCGACGATCACCCGGCGGACGACGAGATAGATTTCGCCATCGGCCTCGATTACCGCCTTCAGTCGCGCCGCGCACGGCCCGACGATACCATAGCTGAGCAGCACGCCGAGGAACGTGCCGACCAGCGCCGAACCGATCATCGCGCCAAGCACCGCCGGCGGCTGGTCGATCGACGCCATGGTCTTGATGACGCCGAGCACGGCAGCGACGATGCCCAGCGCCGGCAGCGCATCGGACATGGTCTGCAGGCTTTCAACGGGCTTCAGCGCGGCCGTGTGGTGCGTCTCGATGGCGGTGTCGATCACCTCCTCGACGGCATAGGGCGACAGCGTGCCGGTGGAAACGACAAGCAGCCGCATCGAATCGGTGAGCAGATGGAGGAACACCGGATCCTTCTGGAACACCGGATATTCGGCGAAGATGCTCGATGATTTGGGGTCCTCGATGTGCGGTTCGACCGCCACCGGGCCATCGTTGCGGAACATCTTCATCAGCCGCGCGGTCAGGAAAATCGCGGCGCTGTAATCGGCCTTCTTGTATTTGGGGCCTTTCACGATGGTGACGAAGCCGCCGCCCATCGCCTTGATGCCGGCGATATCGGTGCCGACAAGGGTCGCGCCGGCGGCAGCACCGCCAATAATCAACATTTCGTGCGGGAGTGCATGAAGCACGGCGCCGATGCTGCCGCCGGTGAACGCAAAGCCACCGAACACCATGACGATCAACACAACCAGGCCAATTACCGAAATCATGGGTGGTCAGGCTTGCTCCCTGGCCCCGGATCGGGCGGTGTTGCTGTCACAACCGGGATTACGGCGGCGGGGCAGGCGCGCTTAGACACGGAAGAGCGTTAATCGGCGTTAGGGTTGGTTTTGTCAGGGCTATTTGAGTCATGATAACGCGCTCCTCTCCCGCAGCCGTCAGGCAACGCCTTCGCGTCAACCGGGAGAGGAGCGTTCATGAGTTCAGCGCAACTGGTCCCACAGCGACAGGTTGCTCGTCTGCACGAAACTCGCCTGTGCCGCCTTCACCACCGTCAAAAGGCGTTGCAGTCGCGCGATGCCCTCGGTGAGATCGAGGCTCTCCAGCTTGGTCAGGTCGGTCTGCGCCGCCAGGCTGGTGCGGGCGATGCGTTCGGTCTCGCTTTCCAGCCGTGCCAGCCGCGCCCCGGCGGTGGCGCGCGCCGTTGCCAGCCGCGTGACATGGCCATCGATCTCGCCGAGCGCCGTCGTCATGGCGAGATCGCGCTTCGTATCGTCGGGCTCGGCGAGCGCGGTCCTGAGCGCCGTCAGGGTGGCGAACAGGTCGCGGCTGGTAACGGTGGTGACCGCAGGCACCCCGGTTGTAGTCGCCGCATTGACGCCAAAGGCATCGGGACCTTCGATACCGCTGGCGACGCTGGCGCCGTCGATGACCACCGCCGGCGCCCGCCCGGCGCCCTGCCATTGCAGTACGCCATCGGCATCGGCGGCATAGGCCGGGCCATTGGCGGCCGCCCCGCCGAACAGACGCTCGCCATCGCTGCCGCGCGTATCGGCAAGGCTCGCGGCGGCCGCCAGCAATTCGCCGACCTCGGTGGCCAGCAGGCCGCGATCGCCCGCCGACAGTGTGCCGTTGCTGCCCTGCAGGGCGAGTTCACGCGCGCGCTGGACGATTTCGGAAATGCCGCCAAGCGCGACATCGGTGGCGTTGAGGCGCCGGCTGGCGGCATCGATGCCGCGCTGCGTGGCGGTGGCGGCGGTGTCGGCGCGGCGGACCACCGCGGCGCGGGTGAAGGCGATCGGGTCGTCGGCGGGCGCCGTCAGCCGTTTGCCGGTGGCGATCTGTTCCTGCACCGCATCGGCGGCGCGGTTAAGACCGGTCAGCCGCGCCACCGCAGCGGCATGGGCGGCGCGGGTGTTGATTGCGGTCATCGCGCGATCCCGAGCAGCGTATCGAGCATGTCGCGCGCCGCGGCGATCACCTGGGCATTGGCGCGATAGGCGGCCTGCAGGCGCGTCAACTCGGCGGCTTCCTGGTTGATGTCGACGCCCGATACGGCGTCGCGGGCGCGGGCGCTGTCATCGCGCACGCCCTGTGCGGTTTCGGCGAGCCGGTCGGTTTCGGCGAGGCGCGAGGCGATGCCGGCAAGGCTGGCATCGAGGCTGGTTTCGAGCGTGCCGCCCGCGGCGGTCGCATCGCGGACCAGCGCCAGCGCCCGGGCATTGCCATTGTCACTGCTGCCGGCGCCGGTCGCCAGCAGGCGGAAGCTGTCACCCGCTGCCGGCACGCCCGAAAGGCTGAAACCGAAGCCGGTGCCGGCGACGAAGCTGCCGTCGAGCGGAGCGGTGGCGAGCACGGTGCCGGTGGCCGGATCGCTGATGTCGGCGCTGCCGATGCCGGCGGCAAAGGCAGTAACGGTGATGCGCAGCGGTGGTGTGCCGGCAAAGCCCGCCGCGCTGGCATCGGGACGCGCGACGAGGCGGGCGTTGCCCTGGTTGTCGGCGCTCGCATCGCTGACATAGCGATCGGCAACCGCCAGTTGCGCAGGCCCGATCGGGCGCAGCGCCAGGCCGATGGCGCCGCCGACCGGATCGAGCCGCCAGCTGTCGCCGGTTTTCGCGCCGGCGCGCGGCGTGACGGTCAGGCCGTCGAGCACCAGCGTGCCGGCACCGGTGACGCTGGCAGTGCCATCATTGCGCGCCAGCGTGAAGCCCAAGGCATCGCGGACCAGGCGATAGCCATCGGGGGCAGGGGTCGCGCCATCGGCGAGGCTGGCTTCGATGCCCGCGCTGCCGGCGTTGGCGGCGCCGGCGGTGACCGTGATCGTGGTGGTGGAGAACAGCGGCGTGCCGGGATCGCCGAGGGCATCGCTGCCCTGTTGCGCCCAATCATTGACCGAGGTGGCAAAGCGCGTCGCCAGTGCATCTATGGCGAGACGCGCGGCGGCAACCTCGCGCTGCGCCTCGATCAATCCCGCCAGGCTGCCGCTGGCGGGCAGCCGCACCGCAACGGCGCTGTGGGTGGGATCGAGCACCAGTTCGGGTCCGGCGCCGATATCGCGGACGCCGATGCGCACCGCACTGCCACTGCCGGGCACCAGCACGGCACCGCCGCCGCCGCTGCCGAGCGTCACCGTCACCGCGCCGCGCGCGCCTTCGTTTATAGTCACGCGCACGCGTTCCGCCAGCGCGGCGAGCAGCGCGTCGCGGCTATCGAGCAGGCCGTTGGCGGCGGCGCCACCCGATTGGGTGCGGCGCAGTTCGTCATTGACCCGTGCCAGCCCGGTGGTGACGGCGTTGATCTCGGCTGTTGTCGCCGCCAGCGCGCTGCCGATATCGGCGTCGAGCCGGGCGAGATCGCCGCCGAGCGCGGCAAAACCGCTTGCTGCCTGGTCGGCGCGATCGAGGAAGATGGTGCGCGCCGCGGTCGAGGTCGGTGCGGCGGCGAGATCGACCCCGGCATCGAAAAAGCCGCCGAGCCGCGCGTCGAGGGCACTGCCGGTGACGCTGTCCTGCAGGCGCGACAGCCAGTCGCTGCGCGCGGCGAAGCGTTCATGGTCACCGGCGGCGACGCGCGCGGCATTGGTCTTGAGGCTGTCGCCGGCGCGGGTGATCGCGCCGGCGATGACCCCACTGCCGGCAATCGTGTCGCGCGCGAAGGGCGACCCGGCGCCGGCCGGCGCGCCGCTCAGCGATAGCGAGCGGCGGACATAATTTTCGCTGTCGGCGTTGGCGACATTGTCACCAGTGACGGCGAGCGCTGCCTGACAGGCGCGCACCCCCGATGCGCCGATGCGCAGCAGGTCGGTCATTTGCTGGTTTCCGCCGCGAGCAGGCGCGCGATGCCGAGCGGGGCCGCGCGCGCAATCGCTTCGGCGCGGGCATGGTCGATCATGGCGCGGACATGGTCGCCGCTGCCGCCGCTGTCGTCACCCAGGCCATCGTCACCGAGCGATGCGGCGCGGGCGGACTTGAGCAGGCTTTCGGCGATCAGCGCTTCGAAGCGCTGCGCCACCGCGGCGGTATCGACCGCCGGCCGCAGGGCAGCGGCGGGGCCGGGCCACTCGGCGCGGACGCGGGGGGTAAGGGGTGCAAGCATCAGATCACCGTCAATTCGGCGCGCAGGGCTCCCGCGGCCTTCAGCGCTTCAAGGATCGCCACCAGGTCGCCCGGGGCCGCGCCGAGCGCATTGACCGCATCGACGATGTCGTTGAGCCGCGCGCCGGGCTGGAACATCTGCATCCGTGCCGGCGCTTCGCTGGCCGACACGCTCGATTGTTGGGTAACGGTGGTGGCGCCGCCGCCAAAGGCGTTGGGCTGGCTCGCCTGCTGGTTTTCGGTGATCCGTACCGTGAGATTGCCGTGCGCGATCGCGGCGGGGAGGATGCGGACCTCGCCGCCGATGACCACCGTGCCGGTGCGGGCATTGACGATCACTCGCGCCGGTGGCGGGGCGAGGCGCACATCCAGGCTTTCGATCCGCGCCGCCAATGCCATGCGCGCTGGGCCATCGGCGGGCGCGCGGATCGCTATGGTCGCGGCATCGAGCGTGGTCGCCGCAATGCCGCCCAGTGCCGCGTTGATCGCATCGGTGACGCTGCGTGCCGCGCTGAAATCCTGTTCGTTGAGATCGAGATGCAACTCGCCGCTGCCGGCAAAGGGCGAGGACACGCTGCGTTCGACACTGGCACCGCCGGGGATCCGCCCCGATGACGGCGTGCCGACGACGATCTTGGAACCATCCTTGCCCTCGGCGCCGAAGCCGCCGACCGCGAGATTGCCCTGCGCGAGGGCGTAGAGTTCGCCATCGGCACCCTGCATCGGCGCGAGCAACAGTGTGCCGCCACGCAGCGACTTGGCCTTGCCGAGCGCCGACACGGTCACATCGAGCCGCTGCCCGGGTTTGGCAAAGGGCGGCAGTTCGGCGGTGAGCATCACCGCGGCGGCGTTCTTCAGCCCCGGGTTGATGTTCGGCGGCAGCACGACGCCCAGCCGCGCCGCGGCGGATTTCAGCGATTGCACGGTGTATTCGAAATTGTCGTCGCCGCTGCCCGACAGGCCGACGACGATGCCGTAGCCGGTGAGCGCATTGGCGCGGACACCGGCGAAACGCGCGATGTCCTTGATGCGCTCGGCCTGGACCGGGGTGGCGAGGAGCAGGGCGAGGATACCGAGGAGGAAGATGAGCAAACTCCCTCCCCCCCCGCGCAGCGGAGATTGGGGAGGGTCGGGGTGGGGGTCGCGGTCGCCGGTGACCATACCCCCCACCCCGACCCTCCCCACTCTCGGTTCGCTGCGCTCACCGGGGGGGAGGGAGAAGTTGGCCGCCGTCACAGCGGTACCACCTTGGCAAAAAACCGCGCCAGCCAGCCCTGGCGGCTCTGGTCCGCGACCTGGCCGCTCCCCGAATAGCGGATGCGGGCGTCGGCGACGCGGGTGCTCGGCACGCTGTTGTCCGGCCCGAGATCGTCGATGCGGACGAGGCCGGTCAGTTGCACCTGTTCCTCGCCGCGGTTGAGCGTCAGGCGTTTTTCGCCGGCCACCATCAGCACGCCGCCGGGTAACACGCGCGCCACCGTGACGGTAATCTCGCCCGACAGCTGGTTGTCCTGCGCCGCGCTGCCGCTGCCCTTGAAGCCCTGTTTCGATCCGCCCTTGGTCAGGCCGTCGGGGACATAGGAAAAGGGCGGCACATCGGGCAGGGTGATGCTCGTGCTGCCGTCGCGGCTGCTGTCGGCGGTCGCCGATTTGCGCGCCTGGGTGCGCTCGACGAGCCGGATGGTGAGCAAATCGCCGACGCGGCGGGCACGGCGATCGCTGGCGAGGCCGGTGAAGCTGGCGGGGTTGTAGAGGCTGCCGGTGGCGACGATCTCGGCAATGGCCGGCGGCGGCGGCAGGGTGGCGGCAACCCCGGGGACCCGGCCGAAGCCTTCATCGGCGCAGGCGGGAAGCAGGAGTGCGAGGGCGAGCAGGGGGAGCACCCTAAACATTCTGCGTCACATATTGCGCCATCTCGTCGGCGGCCTTGATGACCTTGGCGTTGACTTCATAGGCGCGTTGGGTCTCGATCATGTCGACGAGTTCCTGCACCGTCGACACGTTCGAACCTTCCAATGCGCCCTGTCGGATGCTACCGGCGCCATCGACCCCCGCGATGCCGGTCTGCGGTGCGCCGCTCGCCGCCGTCTCGCCGAACAGATTCTCGCCGCGCGCCTCCAGCCCGGCCGGGTTGAGGAAGCGCGTCACCTGGATCTGCCCGGCCTCCACCGGCGCGGCTTCGCCCTGCAGCGTCGCGGTCACCGTGCCATCGGGCGCGATGGTGATGTCCTGCGCGCCTTCGGGAATGGTGATCGCCTGCGCCAACCGCAGCCCCGCGGAGGTGACGACCTCGCCGGTCGCCGACAGCTTGAACGAACCGTCGCGGGTATAGGCCTGGCGGCCATCGGGGGTGAGCACCGCGAAAAAGCCTTCGCCTTCGATGGCGAGATCGAGCGCATTGTCGGTCTGGGTCAGCGCGCCCTGGCTGTGGATGCGCTCGGTGCCGCCGACGCGCACCCCGGTGCCGGTGCCGAGCCCGGTGGCGTACTGGCTGTCGGCCCCCGAGGGCGATCCGGCCTGGCGGCTGTCCTGGTACATCAGCGAGACGAACGCGGCGCGGTCGCGCTTGAAGCCGGTGGTGTTCACATTGGCGAGATTGTTCGAAATCGTCCGCATGCGCTGGTCGAGCGCATCGAGGCCCGAGCGGGCAATTTGCAGGGCGCTGGTCATGGTTTCGGCTCCTAGCTGTCGAAGGCCATCAGGCGGGCGGTGCGTTCATCGATATCCTTGGCGATGCCGAGGAGTCGGGCGTTGACTTCGAAGCCGCGCGATTCGGCGACCAACTCGGCGAGCGCCCCCGCGGTCTGCACATTGGCGGCCTCGAGCGCGCCGCTGGTGACACGCGCATCACCATCGAAGGGCAGCGGTTCGGGCGGCGCGAACAGCCCGTCTCCACCCTTGTCGAGATTGCCGAGCCCCGAGCCATCGACAAGCTTCAGGCGCCCGATGCGGGTCGAAACCTCGCCCACCCGCGCCGACAGGCTGCCATCGCCGGCGATGCTCAGTTCGGCGCCCGCCGGCACGGTAACCGGCGCGCCATTCTGGCCGATCACGGCACGGCCATCGCCATTCTGCAGCACGCCCGTCGCGCTGACCTGCAAATCGCCGCGCCGCGTATAGGCTTCGGTCGGTTCGCCCTTCACCACCGGGCCCTGCACCGCCAGCCAGGCGGAGCCGCCCATGGCGATATCGAGCCCGCGGCCGGTGGGCGAGACGCGTCCCGGATCCTGCGGGGTGGCGAGGCTCGGCGCGCCTGATTGCACCCGGCTGGTCACCGCATTGCCGGCAAAATAGCGCCCCTCGGCGGCGACAAGCTCGCGGCGAAAGCCGGTGGTCGCGGCGTTGGCGAGGTTGTTCGCCGTCACCGTCTGGGCGCGCCCCCTGGCCGTCATGCCGGTCAGCGCGGTGTAGATCAGCCTGTCCACGATTTACTGGCGCAGGTTGATGATGGTCTGAAGCAAGGTCGTATCGGTCTCCATCGCCTTGGCATTGGCCTGGAAATTGCGCTGCGCCGCGATCAGCCCGACGAGTTCGAGCGTCAGGTCGACGTTGGAGCGTTCGAGGCTGCCCGACAGGATGGCGCCGATGCCGTTGCGCCCCGCCTCCCCGGTGATCGGCGTGCCCGAATCGGGCGTCGCGACATAGCTGGCGTCGCCGGTCTGCTTCAGCCCCTGCGGATTGGCGAAAATGGCGAGCGCCACCTTGCCGAGCGTCTGCACCTCGCCATTGGTGAAGCTGGCTTTCAACGTGCCGCTGCCATCGACCGCGACGCTTTCAAGCTGGCCCGAGGGGAAACCATCCTGTTCGATGGTGGCGCGGCTGAAGGCGCCTGATTGCTGGGTGGTGGCGATACCATGGTCGACCGCGAGCGCGATGACCTGGCCGCCGCTGGCCGGAGGGAAGGCATCGAACTGGAAGGGCGTTGCCGGCGCGGTGAGCACGCCGCCGGTATCGAAGGTCATCGGGATGCCCTTGACGCCGGCGACTTCGAGCTCGGTGGTGCCGACCATGACATGCGCTGTCCATTTATGGGTCGGATCGGGCACCGTCGGCACCGCGGTCTTCACATAATAGATGTTGGCGGCGAGTGGGTTGCCGAGCGAATCGAAGATCGTCACCGACGTCGAATGGTTGAAGGTCGTCGGGTCGCTGGCGTTGAAGACATAGGGGTTGAGCGCAGTATAGATCGGCTTGTCGGGGATGATCGTCGCATCGGCGGGCAAATTGACCGCCAGCTTGATGGCGCCGGTCGCTTGCGGCACGCCCGAGGTGAGCGGCAGGCGCGCCGAAACGGTGGCGCCGAGATCGCTCGACAGGATGCTGCCGTCGCTGGTCGTCGGGAACAGCTGCAGGCGGCGGCCGGCGCTGTCGATCACATAGCGGTCGGCATCGACGGCGAAGCTGCCGTTGCGGGTGAAGCTGGTCTGGCCGTCGCCGCCATTGCCCTTCACCGCGAAAAAGCCCTGGCCTGAAATCGCCAGATCGAGCGCGCTGTCGGAGGAATCGATCGGCCCCTGGCGAAATTGCTGGATGACCCCGCGCACGCTGGTCCCGGATCCGACGATGCGCGCGGCGTTCTGCAACGGCGAATTCGAGATGATGTCGCCGAACGCCACCCGGCTGCGCTTGAAGCCGTTGGTGCCGACATTGGCGATATTGTTGGCCAACGTCGAAAGCTCGGTCTGTGCGCCGGCAAGGCCGGAAACGGAGGTGGAAAAGGCCATCGGTTCAATCCTTTGGTTGCGGGGTGGAAGCGGCGATGAGGCTGTCGAGCTTGGCAGCGATGGTGGCGAGCGTGGTGTTGCTCTGCGCGATGGCGCTGTTCATCGAGGCGATACCGTTCACGGTCGAAAACTGCGCCATCTGGGCGACATATTCGCTGTTATCGACCGGCTTGGTCGGGTCCTGGTTCTTCAGCTGCGCACTCATCAGTGCGAGGAAATCGGCCTGGTCGAGCGTGGTCTTGTGGGCCTTGGCGCTTGGCTTGGGGCTGGGGATGCCGGCGGGCAGTACGCCGCTGATCGGGTCCGCCATGATCAGCGACCCATCCGCAGCGTATCGAGCGCCAGCGCCTTGGCGGTTGTCAGCACTTCGACGTTGTTGGCGTATTGCCGGGCGGTTTCGACCATTTCGACAAGCTCCTGGTTGGGATCGACGGCGGCGACCCAGATATTGCCATCGGAGTCGGCGAGGGGGTGGCCGGGTTCGTTGCGCTTTTCCGGCGTGCCCGAGCGCGTGACATCGGCGACATCGACCGTGGCGGTGACGCCGGCGTAGCGGGTGGCGAAGACCGGTTTCAGCGCGCGATAGGCGCCGGCTTCGCTGCCCGATACGGCGCCGGCATTGGCGAGGTTCGACGCGGTGGTGTTGAGCCGCACCAGCTGCGCCGCCATGGCGCGCCCGGCGATATCGAAGGTCGACAGCGGCGTTGATAGCGGGGGGGCCATCATTCGCCGCCTTTCAGCGCGGCCATCATCGTTTCGATGCGGCCCGACAGGAAACTGAGCGTGGCGCGATAATTGAGCGCGTTTTCGGTGAAGGCGGTCTGTTCGGTGGCAAGCTCGACCGTGTTGCCATCGAGCGAGACCTGCACCGGCACGCGATAGCGCAACGCGTCGCTACCAACGCCACCGCGGGTCGCGCTGTCGAGCGCGCTGCGAAAATCCAGGTCACGCGCCTTGTAGCCGGGGGTGGCGGCATTGGCGATGTTCGAGGCGATGATATCGAGCCGTTGCGAGCGCAGCCGCAGCGCATTGGCGTGGATGCCCAATTGGCGATCGATGAGGTCGGGTCCGGTCATGGCCAACGCATTGCAAGTGCCGTGCCAAACGACTTTTGCAGCGCCGCGCCGGGTTTCGGAGGGCGATAGCGGCAAGGCGATGCCGGGCAGACGGCAAGGAATTGCCGCTTTCTGACGGTGCACGCCGGACCGCATGGGGTAACGGCCGGTTGGCGCGATCCTTGCTTGGGGAAGCAGGCACACTGTGGTGCCGGAGGTTTTTCCCGATGCGTTTCTATCTTTGCCTGGCCCTGTTCGCAGCCCCCGCCGGCGCGGCGCCGATGATCGCGCCGGCGCGTTTGCAGGCGGCTGCCGAAATGTTCGCCGGGCAGGCGGTGGTTGTCGATCCGCGGCTGCTGCTGCCCGCGTGCCGTGATCCGGCGATAGCCTGGGGGCCGGGCGGACGCAGCGTCGCGATCAATTGTGCAGCGCCGGTATGGCAGGTGTTCGTGCCGCTCGCCGCTGGCGCGTCGTCGGTTACCGCTGGCGCGTCGCCCGCTGCCGCGCCCGTTCCCCCGCCCGCTGCTGTCGTTGCAGAGCGCCCGCGCATCAGACGCGGTGACCGGGTGACGGTGGAGACCGCCGGGCCAGGTTTCGTCATCGGCATGGCCGCGGTGGCCGATGCCGATTCCCGCGATGGCCGCGTTTTGTTGCGTCCCGATGGCGGCAGCCGGCGAATGACCGGGATCATCGGTGACGACGGCCGGGTCCGGCTTGGCGGTTTAAACCCCTTGGTAAACGGCCGTTAACCGAAAAGCGCAGGCTGCGTTGGCCGTTCTGAAGCCACCAGCAAGATGAGGAGAGCAAGATGATCGATGGCATCGGCCGCAGTGGCCCACAGCGCCCGCCGGTAACGGGCAGCGACAGCGTGGCGAAGCCCGCCGATCTCCGCAACCGGCTGGAGGCGCGTTCCCCCAAGGCGGCAGTATCGGCGCAGATCAGCGGCATCGCCCGTGATCTGGCGGCGTCACCGCCGGTCGATGCCGCCCGCGTCGCCAAGCTGCGCAGCGCCATCGCCGGCGGCACCTACAAGCCCGATCCCGATCGGATTGCGGCGGCGATGATCCGGCTCGAAACCGGATCGCGCGGCTGATCATGACGATGGGGGCCGATATCGTTGCGGCGGGGGCCGATACGATGGCGGGCGACGACGCGCGCGTTGCGGCGCTGGTCGCCGCCATTCGCGCCGAGCTGGCGGCGCTGGCGGCGGAAGACGCCCCGGCGATCGAGGCAGCGACGGCGGCCAAGATCGCGGCGTTGCAATCGGTGGCGGCCGCGGTGGCGCAAGGCGTGACGCCGCCGCGTGCGCTGCTCGAGGAAGCCCGCGATCTCAATGCCGAAGCAGCGCTGCGGGCGCGCGCCAAGATCATCGGCATCGAACGCCAATTGGGCGTGCTCAGCGATCGTGCCGGGCGGCCGGCGGCGCTGGTCTATGGCCGCGACGGGCGCTGGGCATGACGACGGTGCTCAATATTGCGCCGGGACGCGATGCTGCCGTCACCGCCGTGGTGCGCGACGCGGCGGCCCGCACCGGCGTCGATTTCAATTTCCTGCTGGCCCAGGCCAGGGCCGAATCGGGGCTCAACCCGACCGCGCAGGCCAGCACCTCCAGCGCGCGCGGGCTATACCAGTTCACCAGCGGCACCTGGATGGAGATGGTCCGCCGCCACGGCGCCGACCATGGCCTCGGCTGGGCCGCCGACATGATCAACCAGGGCGCCGCCAAAGCCGGCAGCGCGGCGCGCGCCACGATTTTGGCGCTGCGTGACAATGCCGAAGCCGCCGCGTTGATGGCGGGCGAATTCGCCGGTGACAATGCGGCGCATCTCGAAAGAAAGCTCGGCCGCGCCGCCGGCGCGGCCGATCTCTACATGGCGGCCTTCCTCGGTGCCGGCGGCGCGACGCGCTTTCTGTCGGCGATGGCGCACAGCCCGGGCGCGGCAGCGGCGAGCCTGTTTCCGAGGGAAGCCGCCGCCAACGCCTCGATCTTCTTCGCCCGCGATGGCAGCCCGCGATCGCTGTCGCAGGTCCATGCCAAGATGGCCGCCAAGATCGGCAGCAGCGCCGCGCCGGTCGCGCGGCCCGTTGCAGTCGCGGCCGCGCCGGTCGTCGATCTGGCGCGCGCCCGGCTGGCCTATCTCCTTCTTGCCGAACTCGGCGGGTAGCGGGGATGGGGGGGCTTTCCTTGCCGAACCTGCGCGCCGCGCTCGGCCGAGCCGATCCGCGCGCCATGCTGCTGCCGGTGGCGATCCTGTCGCTCGTGCTGCTGATGGTCGTGCCGGTGCCGCCCCTGCTGCTCGATCTCTTCTTCATCCTCAACATCGCCATCTCGCTCGCCGTGCTGATGGTTGCCATCAACACGAGGCGGGTGCTCGATTTTTCGGCGTTCCCGACGGTGCTGCTGTTCGCGACGCTGCTGCGGCTCTCGCTCAATGTCGCCTCCACCCGCGTCGTGCTGGTGCATGGCCATGAGGGCACCGCGGCCGCCGGCCATGTCATCGAAGCCTTTGGCGCCTTCCTCGTCGGCGGCGATTATGTCGTCGGCATCTTTGTTTTTGCCGTGTTGATGATCATCAACCTGGTCGTCATCACCAAGGGCGCCGGGCGCGTTTCGGAAGTCGCGGCGCGCTTCACCCTCGATGCGCTGCCCGGCAAGCAGATGGCGATCGATGCCGACATGAACGCCGGGCTGCTCACCGCCGACGAAGCCCGCGCCCGCCGCGCCGAAGTGACGACCGAGGCGGATTTCCACGGCAGCATGGATGGCGCGTCGAAATTCGTGAAGGGTGATGCCGTCGCCGGGGTGCTGATCCTCGCCATCAACATCATCGGCGGACTGATCCTCGGCACCGTCCAGCACGATCTGGCCATCGGCGAGGCGGCGCGGGTCTATGTGCTGCTCGCCATCGGCGATGGCCTGGTGGCGCAGGTGCCGGCGCTGTTGCTGTCGATCGCTGCCGCGATGGTCGTCACGCGTGTCGGCAGCGACGATGGGCTGGCCGGGCAGGTGACGCGGCAGTTTTCAAGCGCCGGCAGCTGGGCGCCGGTCGCGGTGATTCTCGCACTGCTCGCGGCACTGCCGGGGATGCCGCATCTCGTCATCCTCGCCGCCGCTGCCGGGGCCGCCGCGATCGCCTGGAAACTGCGCCGGCGCGAAGCAGCGCCTGCCGATGCGGAAGCCCCGGCCGCCGACAGCGCCAGCATCGCCTGGGCCGATGTGTCCGACACCGCGGCGGCCAGCCTCGACATCGGTTTCGGGCTGGTGCCGCTCGTCGACGACAGCCGCTCGGCGCCGCTGCTGGCGCGCATCACCGCGATCCGCCGGCAATTGTCGAAGCAGCTGGGTTTCGTGCTGCCGCAGGTGCGGGTGCGCGACGACCTCGCGCTCGCGCCGTTCGCCTATCGTATCGCCATCGGCGGCGTGACGGTGGGGGAGGACATGGCCTTTCCCGACGATGTGCTCGCCATCGCGGCCGGGCCGGTGACCGCAGAGATCGAAGGCCGCCCGGTGAATGATCCGGCGTTCGGCCTGCCGGCGCGCTGGATTTCGCCCGATGAAGCCGATCTGGCCACCGCGGCGGGCTATACCGTCGTCGATGCCGCGTCGGTGATCGGCACCCATCTCAATCATCTGCTCGCCGCGCACGCCCATCGCCTGATCGGCCAGGACGAGGTGCAGGCGATGCTCGACACGCTCGCCGAATCCGCGCCGGCGCTGGCGGGCGGGCTGGTGCCCAAGCTGTTGCCGCTCGGCACCGTCACCCAGGTCATCCAGCGACTGGTGGAGGAAGCCGTGCCGGTGCGCGACACGCGCGCCATCGTCACGGCGCTGATCGCCCATGCCGGTCGCTCGCAGGACGGTGCCGAACTGACCGAACTGGTGCGTCCGGCGCTGGGGCCGGCGATCATCCAGACACTGGCAGGGCTTCGCGAACCCGTGACCGCCATCGCGCTCGATCCGGCGCTCGAAAGCTTGCTGGCGGGCGCAGTGCGCGCGGCGCCGGGCAGCCAATGGCCTTTCGATCCGGCGCTGGGGCAGCGCGTCGGCGAAGCCGTGTCCGCCGCCGCCGATGAGGTGATGGCGACGGGCAAACGCTTTGCCATCGTTACCACCCCGCCGGTGCGCCGCGCGCTGTGGCTACTGCTGCGCGTGCGCCTGCCGCAACCGGTCGTGCTGTCCTTCACCGAAATCCCCGACGACCGCAGCGTCGATGTTGTTGCTGTCGTCGGCGGCACCCCCGCAACCCCCGAACCCGCAGGAGCCTGATCCGATGGACGCTCGCCTTGGCCTCGATCCGGCGCTTTACGCCCCGGCCCGCCTCGCCCGTACCGATCCGGAGCGGCTGGTGTCGTCGCACCTCGGGCTGGTGCGCAAGATCGCCTGGCACGTCCATGCCCGGGTATCGTCCGCCATCGATGTCGAGGATCTGGTGCAGATCGGCATGATCAGCCTGATCGAGGCGGCGCGGGCGTTCGAGGATCGCGGCCATGCGGCCTTCGCCACCTATGCGACGGTGCGCATTCGCGGCGCGATGATCGACCAGTTGCGCAAAGGTGCCACGCTGGTGCGATCGGCGATGCGGCGGCGGCGCGAATGGGGGCGGGTGCGGGCGTCACTGGAAAACGGCCTGGGCCGCGCCGCGACCGACGAAGAAATGGCGCAAAAGCTGGAAATCACCGTGGAGGCGTTTCGCATCGCGACGGCGCAAACCCACGCCACCCACACCGAATCGATCGACGATGTCTATTCCGATCACAGCGACTGGTTTGCCGACGATACCCCCGATGCCCATGCCCAGTTGCAGCAGAAATCGATGCAGCAGGCGATAGCGGCGGCGGTCGGCACCCTGCCCGAACGCGAGGCGATGGTGCTGCAACTCTATTTCGTCGAGGAACTCAATCTCGAGGAAATCGGCCAGGTCCTCGGGGTCGGCGCGGCGCGGGTCTGCCAGATCAAGAAGGCCGCGCTCGGCAAGCTGCGCGCCCGGCTCGGCGGCTGGGAGTCAGGCGATTGAGGCGGGGGTGAGGCGGCGCGCAATCCTGCCCGCGCGCGCCGCCTGCTGCCCCCCCGGTCAGGCGGTGACAGTCGCCGTGCGGCGTCGCGCCATGACGCCGACAAGGCCGAATCCGCTCAGCAGCATCGCCCAGGTGGCGGGCTCGGGGATGCCGCCAGGGCCAGGGACCACGACTTCCGACAACGACCAGTTCGCCGGCACATAGGCGCCATTGAAGAAATTCAGCACGACGCCGTTCAGCGCGGCCTGTGTTGCAACCTGATTGCCCGGGCCGTTGGCCCAGGGGATGATGTAAAAGACGTCGTCATCCTGTCCGATCGCCGGCGGCCGGTTGAGAAACAGGAAATTGTTGAGCAGCGGATCGAAGGACAGCGTCGCGGCGTTGAGGACGAAGTTTGCCGGGGCTGTCAAATTGGGGCCACCCGGCCCATTGTACCCGGTGTAGCCATAGGCATCGACCGTACCGTCAAATGACGTGCCATCGATCGCCACCGAAATATCGGTGATGTCGGTGACCAGATTGCCGGACCGGTTGCCGGAAAAGGAGCCGGTGAACACGGTGCCGGTGTTGGAGGTGTATCCGAAGGTGAAATCGGCAGCCGCGGCCGGCGCGGCGACGCCGAGCGCCAGTGCGGCGAAAATCGTGATCGGTTTGATTGACATGCGAAATTGCCCCCTCGTTGCCACTTTGCGATCGCGCGTGGCGAACCGCAGACCTGCCTATGCCCGCAGGATCGAGACCAGGTTAAGCAGGGGTTATCGACCGATATTGTAAAAGTTCGCCACGCTCGTGGCATCGGGCTTTACGCGGTTGGCGGCGGTGGCAGTTCGAACGACAGTGGCACACCGGCGCGGATCTGGGCTTCGGCAGCGGCGGCCATCAACGGCCGCGGCGCGCTGAAATAGGCGCGCGGCGTCATCCCCAGGAAATCACGGAAATCGCGGTAGAAATGCGACTGGTCGAAATAGGCCGGATCGAGCGCTTCGCCGACCGCTTCGCCGACCGCCGTCCGCACCCGCCCCATCGTATCGAGAAAGCGCTGGCGCCGCATCAGCCGCTTGGGCGTAAAACCAAAGGCATCCATGCAGATGCGGTGCAACGTCCGGTCCGAAACCCGCGCCGCCCGGGCAAATGCCTGCATCGTGGCGGGGCGGGTGCGCAGGGCGCGATCGGCCGCCAGCACCGCCGCGCCGACCGGCGGCCGGCTGTCGAGCAAGGCAAGCAGCAGCGTTTCGAAGCGGGCAACACTGTCGGCATCGCAGGTATCGGCCTGTAGTTGCGCCCGCAACGTCATGCCATCGATACCAAGCCGATCGCCCAGCGGAACAACGCGGTTGGCCATCTGCCCGGCTTCAGCGCCGATCAGCCGGTGCCAGCCGATCGCCGACAGGCTGAAACCCACCGTCTTGCCGCCATCGGACAGGATCTGGCCATGGCGGTCGGTCGGGCCGAACAGCACGGCATTTTGCGGCGCCGGATCGTCGAAACCGGGGTTGGCGACATGCCAGTTACCGCTGATCATGAAGCGCACGGCGCCCCATTCGGGATAGAGAAAATCGCTCAGCGGCCCCGAGGCTTCGATGACATAGAAGAAGGTGACATAAGGCTGAAGGCGTTCTTGCGGCAGGTAGAAGCGGGCAACGACATTACTGGCCGGCGTTAGCACCGTGGATTGCCGATGATCGTCCATGTGCCTGTTTCCCGTCGCCACGCAGCGGGCAACAGAAAGATGACCGAAACACGTCATCCGGCCGTTGCCGTGCCATAATCTTGTCGGCATCCCCGCGACGCGCAACACTATTCTTGTTAGGCGGGGCCATGCAATCGCCGGCGTGCAATCACCGGCCGGACTCGCGCCAACCGGCGCGGACGTTGAAAGGGATGCGAATGACCGACAGCCTGCGCCCGCGCCGATCGGTGCTGTACCTGCCGGCCAACCGTGAAAGCGCCATCGCCAAGGCGCGCACGTTGGCCAGCGATTGCGTCATCCTCGATCTGGAGGATGCGGTGCAGCCGGCGGCCAAGGCCGAAGCCCGGGCGGCGGCGGTGGCGGCGGCGCAGGCCGGCGGCTGGGGGCGGCGCGAATTGCTGTTGCGGGTCAACGGCATGACGAGCGCCGAGGCACCGGTGGATTTTGCGGCGGCATCCGGCGCCGGCTTTGCTGCGATCGTGGTGCCCAAGGTCGAAAGCGTCGCGGAGGCGCAGGCGGCGGTGGCGGCAGCCGCCGGGCTGCCGGTCTGGGCGATGATCGAAACGCCGCGCGGCGTGCTGGCGGCGGCGGACATCGCGGCGGTGCCGGGGGTCGCCGCGCTCGTTGCCGGCATGGCCGATCTTGCCAAGGATCTGCGCGCCCGGCCCGACGCCGCGCGCACGCCCTTGCTGTACGCGTTGTCGGCGATCGTGCTGGCGGCGCGTGCGGCCGGCGTGCTGGTCTTCGATGGCGTGTTCACCGCCTTTCAGGACAGCGAAGGCTTTGCCGCCGAAGCGCGCCAGGCGCTGATGCTCGGCTTCGATGGCAAGACGCTGATCCACCCGTCGCAGGTCGATCCGTGCAACGCGGTGTTTTCACCGAGTGCTGCCGAAGTGGCCGACGCGCAAGCGCTGGTCGCTGCCTATGACGCCGGGTTGGCGAGCGGGGCGGGGGTGACGACCTACAGGGGCAAGATGGTCGAGATCATTCATGTCATCGAAGCGCGGCGCGTGTTGGCCCTGGCCAGCGTCGTGGGGTGAGGCGGCTGCTTCATCAGTATTGTCTATTTAGGTAAAAAAACTGTCCTACACGAACGATATTGGTTACAGGATCGCGCCGGACGGTTTTTGACATCGCTGCAAGCAACCAGACAGCAGTGGTGGTGAAAAACGCGTTCGGCGTGACTTTCGTGACTTTTGCCCCGGTGTCGCCGCCACCCCGCAGGCATGGCAGAACGGCGCTTTTGCAGGCGCTGCCCAATAGGCAAAGGTGCGGGCGGCTGGCGACGGGCGCGCCGGATCATGTGCCGGTGTAGGCGCGATACCAATCGATGAAGCGCGGAATGCCGTCGGCAAGCGGTGTCGCCGGATCATAGCCGAGGTCGCGCCGCGCCGGTGCGATGTCGGCCCAGGTCGCGGTCACATCACCCGGCTGCATCGGCAACAGGTCGAGCACCGGTTCGATGCCGCACGCCTTGCCGATCAGCGCCACGAAATCGATCAGTGCTTCGGGTTGGTCGTTGCCCAGATTATAGACGGCGTGTGGCGCCAGCGAGCCGCCGGGCTTCACGGCGCCATCATCGGCCGGCGGCCGATCGAGCGTCGCCAGCACACCGGCGACGATGTCATCGATATAGGTGAAATCCCGGCGCATCCTGCCGAAATTGTAGATCGGCAACGGCACCCCGGCCAGCACGCGCTCGGCAAAGCGCCAGGGTGCCATGTCGGGTCGCCCCCAGGGGCCATAAACGGTGAAGAAGCGCAAGCCCGTCATCGGCACGCGATACAGATGAGCGTAGCTTTCGGCCATTAGTTCATTGGACTTCTTGGTGGCGGCATAAAAACTCACCGGCCTGTCGGCGCGCGCTTCGACATCGAGCGGTAACGTCGCCGCATCGCCATAGACCGATGAAGACGAGGCATAGACGAGGTGACCCACCCCTGCGTGGCGGGCGAGTTCGAGGATTTCGAGCTGGCCGACCAGATTGGAATGGACATAGTCGCGCGGCGCCTCGATCGAATGGCGCACGCCGGCCTGCGCGCCGAGATGGACGATGGCATCGACGGTTTCGCCGCCCAGCGCCGTCGCCAGTGCCGCCGTGTCGGCGAAATCGGCGTGGGCAAAGCGGAAACCCGGCGCAGTACCGATCAGCCGTTGCAGCCGCGCCTGCTTGAGCGCGACAGAGTAATAGGCGTTGAGATTGTCGATGCCGATGACCCGGTCACCCCGGGCCAGCAGCGCCCTGGCAACATGCGCGCCGATAAAGCCGGCGACACCGGTGACAAGGACCAACATGAGGCAATTTTCTCCGCAATAGAGGTCATACTTGCTTTGGAAACCCGTTCGCGGCTAGGGAAAAGGCTCGCGGCTGTCGCTTCGGATGATGGCTGGCGAGAAAAAAGGACGGCTGAACTTGTCCATTGTTGCGCTCTGCGCCGTAACAGCCGCTCTGGCGCTGGTGATCGCGCTGCTGGTCGGCGCCAACGCCGGGCGCATCGGCAGCGCGCTGGGCCTGCTCGATTATCCCGATACCGATGGCGGCCGCAAACGCCATGGCAAGGTAACGCCGCTCGTCGGCGGGCTGGCGGTGGCAAGTGCGTCGGTCGCCGCGGCGCTGATCATCCGCGCTGTGCTGCCGCCGCCGACGCTCCACCTCGCCTGGCTGGCGGGCGCGGTTGCCGTGATGTTCATCATCGGCGCCATCGATGATCGCTATCATCTGTCGCCGATCCTGCGGCTAGGCGCCGCGCTCGCCGTGCTGGTGCTGCTGATCAGCGATGTTCCCGATTTCAGCCTGGCGTTCCTGCGCTTTGCCGGTCAGGACCGTTTGTGGTTGCTCGGCATGCTGGGGCCGGGGTTTACGCTGCTGTGCCTGCTCGGGTTGCTCAATGCGGTCAATCTGGCGGATGGCAAGAATGGCATTGTCGCCGGCATGGGGCTGGTGTGGACGGTGGTGCTTGCGGCGCACGTGCCGGTGGCGATGCTGCCGTTGCTTGCCGCCGTGGGCGTGGCGTTGCTCGTCATCGGCGGGTTCAACATGGCCGGCCGTCTGTTCCTTGGCGATGGCGGTTGCTACGCGATCTCCACGTTGTTCGGCCTGCTTGCCATCTATGCCTACAACCATGATTTCGAAGCGATGCGGGCCGATGACGTGGCGGTGATGTTCGCCATTCCGGTTTTCGATACAGTACGGCTCATGGCCGTTCGCCTCGCCCGCGGCCGATCGCCGTTCGAAGGCGATCGCGATCATCTCCATCACCACCTGTTCGACTGGGTGGGGTGGCCACAGGGCTTGGTTGCCTATCTCGCCATGGTGGCGCTGCCCAATGCCGGTGCTCTGGTCTGGCGCGGCACCGGGCTGTTCTGGCTGATGGTTTCGCTGGCGCTGTACGTCGGCATCCTGGCTTACGCCCGGCTTGCCACGACCCAAATCGACGCCCGCCCGGCGGAATGATGACGCACCCGCTACTTTTCGGGTTGCCGCAGCCGCTGCCGTGACTTAGGTGCAGCCCCTCGCGCTTTGGGGCGTCGCCAAGCGGTAAGGCACCGGTTTTTGGTACCGGCATTCGTAGGTTCGAATCCTGCCGCCCCAGCCAACCTTCTGTACTGACAGATAGATGTCGCTGAAATCCCGGGGTTCTGGGCCGCGGGTCCGGCTGGGCCGGCATTGAAGCGACCAAGTGTTGTGCGCGGTCGTGCCCGGATAACCCGTATATATGGTGCCGCGGTATCGCCTGCGGGTGGCGCCATTCGCTTTGCGGTTTAACGACGGGCGTCGCTCCTCCAACCCTGGCGTTGACACCGACAGCGCCGATGCGGGCGGACGACGGGGTCGGCTTGCAGTGCCGTCATGGTTTGGCGCTGACGCTCGGGCATAAAAAGGGGCGGCCTGCGCCGCCCCTTTCTGCACTTTGTACTACAATCTGCTTCGGCTTATTTGGCTCCCCCGAACCGGAAGCCCAGGCTGCCATACACGGCATGGTCGTCGACCTGGCTGTTGAACCGCCCCTGTTAGCCGATGCGGCCGGTAAAGCGTTCACCCATCACCGCTGCAAAGCTGAACCCCCCAACGAACGAGCTGCGGCCGATGAAAGGCGCTATCACCTTGAATTCGCTCCCTGCCGGCGCATCAGCGAAGCGCGGCGTGACTCCGATTGGCGTGTCGGAAAGATCATGGCGCCACGCCACTTTTACCTCGGGCACGATCCCGCCCAGGTTCCCGGCCAATTTCAGGCCCGCCAGCAACGATGTCTGGCTTTCGCTCTGGTCGCTGAAGGCCAGGTTCGCGCCCGGCACGCCGGCTTCGGCGAATGATTTCAGCTTGACGCTCGCATAGTCGAGCGCGGCGATAAGCGTGAGCCGCGCCGATCCGAATTCGATCCGCCCGCCAACTTCGCCATAAAGCGAAGTGACGGCCGAATCCGGCTGGCCGATGATCGTGCCGGCCGTGGTCAGGATATTGACCGTGCGGGTCGATCGGCCGCCCAAGTCCGAATAGCTGCCGATGAAGCGCCCGTAGAAGCTGCCGGTATCATAGGCCGCCATCAATCCGAGTTGCCAGCCATCGGCTTCGATCCGGCCGGCGTTGCGGGTGAAATCCAGCTTCGTGTCGCGATAGCCGACAAACCCGCCGATCGTGAACCGGCCGGTGGTGTAATCGGCCCCCAGCAGCGCGGACCAGTTGTTCGCCGCATAGCCCGGGCGTTGATACCGCTGTCCACCGAGACGTCGTTGAACAGTGCCTGGCCCCAGATCCGGAACTGGCCATCGCGAGCGTCGCAATTGTCCATGCCATTGGCCGCGACCGTGCAGTCGAGCTGATCGGACAGCTTGTTGTTGATCTGCAGGCTCTGGTTGCGCAGGCCCTGTACCAAGCCGGCGAATTGGTCTCCGCCGAGCTGCGAAAGCGCGTCACGATAGGCGCCAACGTTGAGCAGGAACAAATTGCCCACCAGCCCGCCGAAGGGCCCGGTCAGGGTTGGCGAATAGACTTTCTCGATGCCATTGCCGGTGGCGGCCTGGTTCGCCGTCACGCCCACCGGTTCGCCGGTCACGTCATAGGCGATTGCCGAGCCGAGCGCCGTGGCCCCAAGCGATGTGCCGGTGGCCGTGGCCGCCGCCCTGGCAGTCAGGTCGCCGGAATTGGTGAAACGCGCATCGCTGGCCTTGCCGACCAGGACCTGGCCGACGCCCACGACATCGGCAGGGCCGGCAGCCGGCCTTCATCGACCGGGAAACCGGCATCGACAAGCAGGTTGGCGGTGCCGGCCGTGGCGAAGGCGCTGGCCCCCGATGCCACCGAAGTTGCCGAAACAGTGAAGGTCTTGCGGTTGTCGAATCGGGCCTTGGGGGTGCCACCATCGACCTGCCCGGCCTGGAGCATGCCCGGATCGACATAGGCGTGCGCTTGGCCGGCGCCACCGGTCGCAGCGGCGCTGGCGGTAGCACGGACCTCGATCACGCCGGTGGCGGCGTTGGTAAAGGCGAGTTCGCCGATGTTGTTGTAAAAGCCGAAAGTCGGCTCACCGCCGCCATCGCCGCTGGTGATGGCGAACTTGGTCGGGCCGGTCGCTTCGGCTGTCTGCTGGATTGCGCGCGCCACCGCCGTCACCGCCAGCGCATTGCCGGCAGCGGCAGTGCTGGTCGAACCGGCGGTGATGCCGATGCGACCGGCATTGGTCAGCGCAGCCGTGACGGTGTCATTGCCGGTGCCGTTGGATTGGGTCTTCTGGACCACCAGCCCGGCCGCGACGTTGCGGGCGGCAGCGTTGCCCGATGCACTGGCGACCGATGCTGTGGCATTGACGTTGATGGCGGCGTTGGCGGCATTGGTGAAGGTCAGGTTCGACACATCGTCGCCCCAGCCATTGGCTTGGCCGCGCTGCGAGATCACCCCATGTTCGCTCAGGATCGGACTGGGGCTCGCGAAATCGAGAAAGCCCTGGTTGCCGCCTTCACGTCGTTTCGCTACAAAATCTGTTCTTCGCTTTTCAAATCGGGACACTGGCAGCCCAGCACTGGCCAGCGCATCGCCAAGATATCGCAGGCTTCTTTCTACGCTGTGACGGAAGATCTGAAATCGATCGGTGTCATAGAGTGCGAAGGCAATGCGCAGGACCGCCGGAAGAAAGAGTGCCGGCTGACGCCAACGACACATCAGACATTTGTCGTCACGATCCGGACCATCGTCGGCCATATGCTCGACCATGCCGAACACCGGCCCCATGCCGTTGCGCCGCTTGTGCTGCTTTTTCTGGACTGAACCCCCGCAGGGGAGCGGTCGGCTTCAGGCATTGGCGGCCGGTATATCCGTTGTTGCCGGGTCGTAATCAAACAGCCCGAGATCGTCTTCGCTGCGGTTAAGGCGCGGGGTGCCACTTTGCAGGCGGTCGGCGCCGGCGGCGGATTCGGCCTGGATGAGCCGGACGCGGGCGAGGCGGGCAGCGGCATAGCCAGACAACGCGGCGGCGGGCGTGGCGGCCGTTGCAAGACAACGGGCGAGGACGACGCCGTCTTCGATTGCCATCGCGGCACCTTGCCCCATGAAGGGCAGCATCGGGTGGGCGGCGTCGCCGATCAGGGCGATCGGGCCGGCGAACAGCTTTTCGACCGGCGGGCGCAAGAACAATCCCCAACTGCCGACCATGCCGCCCGGGGCCGCATCGATCAGATCGGTGACATCGGGGACCCAACCGGCGAATTCGGCGGCCATGGCGGCGGCGGGCACCTGTTGCGACCAGCCCTCGCCGCGCCAGGCACCGCTGCGGGTCAGGCCGACGCAGTTGATCAGCGTGCCGCCGCGCACCGGATAGCGCACGAACGATCGTTCCGGCCCGGCCCAGACCACCGATCCGGGTTGCCTGGCCGCTGGCGGCGCCGCGGCGGCCGGGACCAGCAGGCGCCAGGCGATATGGCCGGTGAAATCGGCGCCGGCGTCACCGAAAATATGGGTACGGATGCGCGATCGCGCGCCATCGGCGGCGATGACGATGGCGGCTTCTACCGGACCAATGCCGGCGAACGACAACTGCGCACCTGCCGCAGCGGCAGCGAAATCGGTCAGTTCGTGCCCGATCACGATGGCGGCGCTGTCATGCTGCCGAACCGCCGCGACGAGCAGCGCGTGCAGATCGGCACGGTGCAGCATGTAATAGGCGGCGCCATAGCGGGCCCGTACATCGCGGCGATCGATGACTTTCAGTTCGGCACCGGTCAGGCCGTCGCGGACGATTTGCTGCGGCGGCACCATCGCGGCCGCCGCCAGCGCAGCGCCGAGGCCAAGCGATTCGAGGCCCTTGGTGGCGTTGGGTGTGATCGAAATGCCGGCACCGACATCGCCGAGCACCGCCGCCTGTTCATAGACGCGCGGCCGGAAGCCGGCGCGTTGCAGCGCCAGCGCCGCGGTCAACCCGCCGATCCCTGCGCCGATGATGGCGATGGGCAAGTCGCGGGCAAGGCTCACAGGCCGAGCGCGCCGGGGTTGATGAGCCCGAGCGGGTCGATTTCCGCCTTGATGGCGCGAACCAGCGCGATGGCGCCGGCGTCACGGTCGCGCGCCCAGGGGTAGGTGCGGCCGATCTGGAGATGCGCTGCGCCAGCCTTGTGAAAAATCGCGATCATTTCGGCCGAAATCTGTGCCACCAGCGCAGCGGCGGCCGGGTTGGCCGGGTGGCGTGGCAGGGCGTCACCAGTGCGGCGTTCGTGCGCGAGCAGCCGTTCATCGGGCCAGTAGAGCACGGGTTCATACAACAGCCCGGCGCGGGCGACGCCGAAGAAGCTGGTGCCGATGGTAAGGCCGCAGGCGGCGCAAGCCGTCGCATGGCGGGCGATCAGCGCCTGCATCGCCGTATCGACCGCACCCGCCTTCGACCAGGGCAGGATGCCGTGGAGCGGAAGCAGGCGGTTGCCATCGGGGGCCAGCACCGGTAGCGGCGCAAACGGCATGGCGCGGGTGACAGTCGGCACGGTTGCCGGTAATTCGACCGAGCCTTGCGCGCACAGGCGCCGGATACGACCAAGGCGGTGGCGCAGGTCGCGCGGATCATCGGCTTCGGCGATGACGTGGAATTGATAGCCTTCACGCCCCAGAAAGCGTCGCCCGGCACGCGCCACCGCCGCCATGCGCGCCAGCCCGGCGAGCGCCGAGCCCTGGGCGCGGCCGATGGCGAGCAGCGATTGCAGGTCCTGGGCAAAGCCGCCGCTGCCGCCGCTGAACTGCCGGGTCACCGCCGGGTCCATGGCAAAGGCTTCGCTGGCGAGGCCGGCGCGGACCACGGCGTGCATCGCGGCGGCAAGGCTGGCGAAATCGGCGAAAAGGAACGATACGCCGCCCACCGCTGCCGGGCGCGGCTCGAGTGGCAAGGTGATCCGCGCCTTGATGCCGAGCGCGCCGCAATCATTGGCGAAAATGCCGGTGAGGTCGGGACCGTATTGGCGGGTAAAGGGCGTGTGGCCGGGCTGGCCGCCGCTGCCGGTGCGCACCAACCGGCCATCGGCGGCGATGATGTCGAAGGCCAGCACATTGTCGCCCGAGGTGCCGGCGCGCGCCGTGCCGAAGGTGGCGGTGCCCTGGCTGAGCGAGCCGCCCACCGTCGCCGTCCAGCCCGAAAACGGCCCCCAGAACGGCGTGCGCAGCCCGTGCGGTGCCAGCGCGGCATCGAGCGCCGCCCAGGTGCAGCCGGCTTCGACGGTGACATACAGGTCGGTGGGGTTGATCGCTTCGATGCCGGTCAGCGCACTGGTATCGACGACCAGCGAACGGGCGCGATCCGGCAGTGCGCCCGATGTGTACGACATGCCGCCACCGCGCGGGAACAGCGCCACGCCGGCGGTGGTCGCGAGCGCCACCCCGGCGGCGAGCGCAGCGACGCTGTGCGGACGGAACACCGCCAGCGGCGTCACCCCGGTGGCGGCGACATCCTGCGCATAAAAGACGCGGTCATCGGCAGCCGTCAGCACGTCAGCTGGCAGTGCCGCCAGCGCGGCGAGCAACGCGTCATCGTCCGCGGGCAGGGGTCGGCTGGCCATGGCCGATAGTGGCGCTGTCGGCCGATGCTGGCAAATCCATGCCGGACCCGTCGCCATGCATGCGGCGCATGGCAGGGCGATTCTCTGTGACTGGCATTGATTGCAGCAATGCGGCAGGTTTGCTGGCGATGGACCAGCCCGCGCCTCGCTTTGCCTTTCGATCCGATGCCTATGCCTGGGGCGTCGTGGCGCTGCTCTGCATCGGCGGTATCATCTCGATGCTCGATCGGCAGGTGATGATCCTGCTCATCGATCCGATCAAGCGCGATCTGGGCGTCAGCGACACCGGTATCAGCGTGCTGCAAGGCTTTGCCGTGGCAGTGTTTTATGGTGTGCTGGCGGTGCCGCTGGGCCGGCTTGCCGATACCGGCAACCGGCGCGGCATCATCGCCGGTGGCGCGCTGCTGTTCGCGCTGGCAACCATTGCCGGGGGCTTTGCGTTGACTTTCGGCGCCTTGTTCGCCGCGCGGTTGTGTGTCGGCATCGGCGAAGCGACGCTCACCCCCGCCGGATCGTCATTGATCGGCGATTATCTGCCGCCCGAAAAAGTCGGGCGCGCCATGGGGCTGTTCGTCGGGTCGAGTTTTGCGGGATCGGGGCTTTCGCTGGTCATTCTCGGCGCGCTGATCGCCTGGCTGGCGGCGCATCCGGCGGTGCAGTTTCCGATCATCGGCCGGCCGGCGGATTGGCAGGTCGTGTTCATTGCCGCGGGCCTGCCCGGGCTAGTGTTCGCTGCTGTCATGCTCGGCTTGCGCGAACCGCCACGCGGTGATGGCGTCGCGCTTGCCGGCAGCAACCCTGATAGCGCCAGCCTGGCTGAAGTCACGGCTTTCGTGCGCGCCAACGCCCGGCTGCTGGTGCCGGTGTTCCTCGGGTTGCCGCTGCTCGCCGCCGGGCAATTCGGGCTGAACGTCTGGACGCCGGCTTTCTTCATGCGCACCTATGGCTGGACGCCGGCGGAAATCGGCCCGGTGTTCGGTGTCATGGTCGGCGTGCTTAGCACCGGCGGGGTGATCACCGGCGGCTGGCTCGCCGATCGGGCGCGGGCGGCGGGGCGGGTCGATGCCAATCTGTTCGTCGCGATGGCGGCGGCGCTGGTGGCGGTGCCGTTCGTGCTGTCGTTTCCGCTGGCGGGTGATGCGCGGCTGTCGTTGCTGCTGCTCGGGCCGGTGCTGTTCTTCGGCGCCATGCCGTTCGGTGCCGGGCCCGCGGCGATACCGGTGCTGGCGCCCAACCGCATGCGGGCGCAGTTGATGGCGGTCTATCTGTTGTTCGGCAACCTCGTTGGCGCGGGGCTCGGCCCCTGGCTGATCGCGGCGTTCACCGACAGCGTGCTGGGTGATCCGCAGGCGATCCGCTATTCGATCGCGCTCGTCGGGTCGTGCGTCATCCTCGCGGGTGCCGGCATCGTCGGGCTGGGTGCGCGGGCGTTGCGCAGGCAGGAAAAGGCAGGTTGATGCTGAAATCCTTGTTGCAAGCACCTGGCATCTTGCGCGTGCCGGGGGTGTTCGACGGCTTGAGCGCCTTGCTCGCCGAGCAGGCCGGATTGCCCGCGGTGTTCCTGTCGGGGGCGTCGCTGTCCTACGCCCGGCTGGGGCGCGCCGATGCCGGGCTGGTGACCGCGACCGAGCTTGCCGATGCCTGCGCGCGGATCGCCGACCGGGTCGGCATTCCCATCATTGTCGATGGTGACAGCGGCTATGGCAATGCCGTCAACTTGCAGCGCACCATCGCGTTGCTCGAACGCTCCGGGGCAAGCGCCGTGCAGATCGAGGACCAGGTGACGTTGAAGCCGATGGCGGCGCTGTTGTCGCGGCCGCTGGTGCCGGTGGCGGAAATGCTGGGGCGGTTGCGCGCAGCACAGGATGCGCGGCGGTCGGAGACCTTGCTGATTTCGGCGCGCACCGATGCCCAACCAAGCGTCGATTTTGCTGAAACGCTTGATCGCTGCCACGCCTATGTCGAGGCGGGGTGCGACCTGCTGCTGGCGGAGGGCCTGTCGAGCGTGGCGCAGGCCGAGGCGTTGAGCGCCGCCTTTGCCGGGCGGGTTCCGCTGATCCACAATCTGCTCGAAGGCGGAGCGTCGCCGTTCCGCAGCGCGGGTGAGCTGGCGCCGCTGGGCTTCAAGATCGCGCTGTTCGCCGGCGCGGCGGTGCAATCGGCGGCGCAGGCGATGGCGGCGACATTTGCCGAAGTGTCGGCAAGCGGGTCGACGCTGACCCGCCGCGACGCAATGCTGGTGGCGCCCGAGATGGCGAAACTGGTCGGCGCACCGGAACTGGCGGCGGCGGCGAAGGGGTGGGGATAGGCCCCGTCTTCCGTTTGCGGGACAGGGAGATTACAGGTCCGCCGCCACCATGTCCGCGGCTTTTTCCCCGATCATGATCGAAGCAGCATTGGTGTTGCCCGAAATCGGCCCCGGCATCACCGAGGCGTCGGCGACACGCAGCCCGGCGATCCCGCGCACGCGCAGCCGGTCGTCGACAACCCCTTGCGGCCCCATCGCGCAGGTGCCGACGGGGTGATAGCCAAGAAAAGTCGTGGCTTTCAGATGTGCTTCCCAATCGGCATCGCTGGTGCACGTCAGACCCGGCAGGCGTTCACCCGTCGTCGCCGCGGCGATCGGTGCGTGGCCCATGATGCCGCGCACGATGCGGCAGGCCTTGATCAGCCGGTCGACATCATCGGGGTGGCCGAGCAATTGGTGATCGATCACCGGCGGATCGCGCGGATCGGCCGAGCGCAGAGTCAGCTTGCCGCGCGCCTTGGGGTAATTGAGCGCCGCCACCACCGTCACCGCCGGCCGGCGATAGGGCACGACCCCTTCGGGTGAAAACGCAAAGGCGAACGGCCCGAACATCAGCTGGATATCGGGCGAAATGACCTCTGGCGACGAGCGGAGGAAGGCCACCGCGTGCGGGTAGGGGCTGGCCGCAGGACCGGCGCGGGTCAGCAGCCAGCGCAGCAGCGCCAGCGCCATGCGCGGGCCGTTGGCATCCATGTTGTAGGTATGCTGGGCGACATCCCAGCTCATGTTGGCGTTGGGGTGTTCGGCAAGGTTGTTTCCGACACCGGGCACGTCGAGGCGGACAGCGATACCGTGCCGCGCGAGTTCGGCCCCCGGGCCGATACCCGACAGCATCAGCAGCTTCGGGCTGGCGAGCGCGCCCGCCGACAGCACGATCTCCCCGCCGCTTGCCATCTGCGTCTGGCCGCTTTCGGTCCAGGCGACTCCGGTAGCGCGGCCTTCGTCGATGATGATGCGTTCGACCTGCGCGCCGGTGACAATTCGCAGATTGGGCCGCTGCGCCGCCGTGCCGAGATAGGCACGCGCCGCGCTGTGGCGAGCGCCGTTCTTCTGGGTTACCTGCGGCGCCGACGCGCCCTCCTGGTTTTCGCCATTGTAATCGGGGTTGGCGGGCAGGCCGGCAGCAACGGCCGCCTCGATGAAGGCGGTGCCGAGCGGATGCGTCGTGCGCAGCGGCCCGACAGTCAGCGGCCCGAGCCCGCCGCGCCATTGCCCGCCGATGGGGCTGGCTTCCATCCGGCGGAAATAGGGCAGCACATCGTCATAACCCCAGCCGGCATTGCCCGCCGCCGCCCAGCCATCGAAATCCGCGCGCGCGCCGCGGACATGCAGCATGCCGTTGATCGACGACGACCCGCCGAGCACCTTGCCCGCCGGCCAGAGATCGACCTTGCCGCCCCGCGACGCGTCGGGTTCGGCGAGGTGCGCCCAGTCGACGCGGGGGTTGCCGATCAGGCGGACGATGCCGGCCGGGATATGGATCGCCGGGTCGCGGTCACGCCCGCCGGCTTCCAACAACAGAATCCGGCGGCGTGGGTCCTCGCTCAATCGCGCGGCGAGCGCGCAGCCGGCCGACCCGGCGCCGATGATGATGACGTCGAACTGGTCGGCCATGATTTATGCCGATGTGCTGGCGGCTTGCAGCTTCTGGAAGGTGGCATATTCGTTGACATCGTCACGGCGCTGGGCGGCCCAGCTGGTCGCGAAGCCGCGCGGGTAGCGGCTGTCGTCATCGCGGCGACCATCGGCAGACCAGAGCAGCGGGAACAGATCGCCGCCCGGTGCCTCGCCCTCGATCATCTCGTCGAAGCTGACGCCCGCGATGTTGAGGCAGTCGGGCCGCGGCGACCAGCGTACATCGTCGCCGAACACCCGCACCGACAAGGCAATGCGCCAGTCGTCGGTCGGGTTGCCGTGCGAATAGTGCAGCGCGCGGGGGTGGACCACAAGCATGTCGCCGACCGCCATGTCCCAGGTCAGGAAACGCCCGGCATAGGCCGGGTCGTCGCGCAGCGCCTCGCCATCGGGGTGCGACACACGGTCGGCGGGACGGATCATCTTGCGGGCATTCGGGCTGAACAGCCAATAGCGTTCGTCATTGTCCTGGGTCTGCGCGATGACTTCGAGGCTGTTGGCCTTGGTGATCGGCGTCAGCGGGATCCACAGCGAGGGGACCATGGTGGTTTCCGGCGTTACCGGCCAGCCCATGCGGTCATTGTGCCATATCGTCTTGTCGGTCGATTGCGGTTTCTTGGCGAAGATTTCATCGAAAAAGAAGCGCGCCGTGGTCGAGCCGAGCGCCAGGGCGGCGGCTTCGCCAAGCGGACTTTCGAAGACGAAACGGCGGAACTCGGGGATAGTGCGCGCCATGTAGCGGCCGGGGTTGTTGGGCAGCAGGCCGAAGTCTTCCTTGTCGATGAGCAGGCGCCGCGCCGGGCCTTCCATCGCCGCCAGCCATTCGGGGTCGAAGACGTTGCGCAAGCAGACAACGCCGTCGCGGGCATAGGTGGCGGTATCGTCGGCGCTGATCGGGCGGAGCGGGCGAGTGTTGAAGGGCATGGACGGGTCCTGTGGCTTGCGACACCGCCACCATCATCGCGCCCGGCCATAGATGCAAATCAATCCCCGGGCGTTTCCCATGCGCGAAATGCATCGCCGGCACAGGCGGCGCGCAATTCTGCGACGAACATGTCGACGACCGGTCGCGGCGGCATCGAGCGGCGGGTGATCAGCCCGGCCCTGCGCACCACCGGGCAGCCTGGCGCATCGATGCGCCGCACTTCGCCGCGCCGGGTGCGGCGCTGGATGACATGGTCGGGCAGGATGCCGATGAAGCCGCCGTTGGCGATGAGCGAACGGATGAGGTTGAGCGAATTGGTGCGCACGACGAATTCGGGCGTCGCCAGCCCGTCGGCCGAAAAATAATGATCGAGAAAATCCCGCATGTGCGGCTGGTCGACCACTGCCCAACGCTGTTCGAGCAACAGTTTCTTGTCGATACCGCGCTTGCCGACAAGTGGGTGGCCAGCGCCCGCATAGACATAGGCATGGAGATCGAGCATCGGTTCGACCGTCAGGTCATCTGGCAGAATCATATTGGAAAGATTGGAGAAAATCACATCAAGCCGGCCGTCGCGCAAGGCTTCGACCAGTTCTTCCAGAAACCCTTGCGTGACAGTAAGTGCGACTTCGCGGCCGGCGGAACACACCGCGGCAACGGCGCGGTCGACGATATGGTCAGCAAACATCGCCGCTATACCGATGGCAAGTTCACCGCGGGCGCCGGCCGCCACGGCACGGACTTCGGCGCGAGCTCGAACGGCTTCGTTGAGCATCAACCGCGCATAGCGATAGAGCGCTTCGCCGGCCGGGGTCGGCACCATGCCGCGCGGCCGTCGTTCAAGCAGGACGGCGCCGACAAGTTCCTCGAGGTTCTTGATGCTGCGGGTCAGCGCCGGTTGGCTGATGAAGACCTTTTCGGCGGCTTTCGACAGGTTGCCGGCTTCCACGACGGCGGCAAAGTGACGGAGGTGACGCAGTTCCATGGCGCAATGCTAAGCCGTTGCCATGCGCTGCGTCTATGGCGAATGCCAAAATTTCGAATTGCCATGCATGGCGCGGCCCGGCAGTCTGCAAGGATGACATTGTCCGCGTCCCCTGCCGCTATCGGCACCGAAATCGGCCAGGAAATCGATGGCCCGGGCCGCGCCTATTTCGACACTGTCGTCACCGACAACATCATCGATGCCTTCATGGAACTCGCCGCCGAAGTGTGGACGATCCGCGATCGCCAGCATGTGCTCGAAACCGTGCTGACGCAGCGGGGTATCAATGCCGCCGCGCTGATCGAGGCGCATTGCCCCGATGCCGATGAACTGGCGGCGCGCAAGGCGCTGCGCGAGGCGTTTGTGGCGCGGCTGCTCGCCGGCTTTTTGCGGCGCAGCGATACAATGGGGAACGAAACATGAGGGATGCCGGACTTGCGCGGGGCCAGTTGGGCGTGCTGCCACGACCGGTGCGGCTGGCCGATGAATCCTATCTCGAATTCCTCGAATCGTTTCGCGACGTGCTGTTGACACAGATGTTCCCGGCCATGGCGGCGGCGGGGCATGCCCGCCTGCAGGCGGCGGGCCTGCCGCTCGATGACGATACGCTGCCGTTGCCAATCATCCAGGCCGAATTCGCCAAGGCGCCGATCGTGCCGACCTGGCAGCGTTTCATGCGCAGCCAGCAGGAAATGATGTGGCGCCGGACGCGCGCCAGTTTTGCGACGACATCGCCGGCGCAGCTCGATTGGCTGGCCGCGGCGGAAGCGGCGGGGCCGGGCCGGTTGGTCGTCGATCCGGATTTCGTCGTGCCCGAATACGCCCGGCGCGAAATCCATCTCCAGCCGGGTGGCTATACCGATGATCCGATAGGCGGCATCGTCTATCACTATGGCACCAAAGTATTTTACCAGGGCGGCAACGACCAGGACGAGCTTCACGAAGAACTCGCCAGCCTGACCACGCCGCCCGCGGATGGCCGGGTGGCGACGGTGCTCGATCTCGGCTGTTCAGTCGGCCAGGCGACGATCAAGCTGAAGGATCGTTTCCCGGATGCCGAGATCTGGGGGCTCGATGTCGGGCTGCCGATGGTGCGCTATGCCCATGCCCGGGCGGCGCAACAGCAGGTGGCGGTCAATTTCATCCAGGCGCTCGCCGAGGACATGCCGTTCGAAACCGGGCAATTCGATATCGTCTTTGCCTATATCCTGTTCCACGAGCTGCCGATTGCCGTCATCCCCAAGGTGCTGGCCGAGGCGCATCGCGTGCTGCGGCCGGGCGGGCGCTTCGTGATCTTCGAATTCCCCAGCGCCAGCCAGCATCTGCCGCCGGCGCATCGTTTCATGATCGATTATGACAGCCGGGACAATTGCGAGCCCTATTCGCCCGATTTCGTCCATGCCGATTTCCGCGGGATGCTGGCGGCGGCCGGCTTCAGCGTCGCCGATGGCCCGCCGAGCCGCAACAGCTTCCTGCAATCGATCATCGCGACGCGGGCGTGAGCAATCTCGTCGCCATCGCCGATACCAGTTTGCATATGGTGCGCAAGGGCGAGGGGCCGCCGCTGTTGTTGCTCGTCGGGCTCGGCGGACGGGCGGATTTCTGGGCCGGCACAATCGACCATCTGGCCGATCGCTTCGATTGCATCTCGTTCGATCATCGCAAATGCGGCGACAGCCTGCCGTCGGACATCCGCACCACCGTCGCCGTGATGGCCGCCGATGCGCTGGCGCTGCTCGATCGGCTGGGTATCGAGCGCGCCGACATCATCGGCCATTCGCTCGGTGGCGCGATTGCCCAGCATATCGCCGTGCACGCACCGGAACGGGTCAACCGGCTGATACTTTCGGCGAGCTGGGCAGGGCCGCACCCGGCGTTCCTGGCGCTGTTCGAATTGCGCAAGCAGGTGCTGCAGAATTGCGGCCCGGCGGCGTATATGTTGCAGGGCAATCTGCTCGGCAATCCGGGCTGGTGGGCGATGGAGCATCACGAAGCGATGCAGGCCGGCATCGCGGCGCGGCTGGCGAGCTTTGCTGGTGTCGAGACCGAGATCGAGCGGATGGACGCGGTGACGGCGCATGACCTGCGCGACCGCGTTGGGGAAATTCGCGCCGAAACGCTGGTGCTGTGTGCGCGCGACGATGCGATCACGCCGCTGCCGCTGTCAGAGGAACTGGCGCGACTGATCCCCGGGGCGCGGCTGGAAGTGTTGGTCGCGGGCAATCATTTCGCGCCGGTGACGGTGCCCGATGATTATCGCGCCCGGTTGGCGGCGTTCCTGTGAGCGAAGACCCCAATTTCGGTCGTTGGTCGGCGGTGATCGGCCCCGATGAAGCGCCGTCCTGGTGGCAACCCTCGCCGTCGCGCGGGCATGTCAGCGTCGCGCTGTCCCCCGAAAACACGCCCTACGATGGCTTTTCATCGGGTGTGCAGGTGTTGCCGCCAGGGTGCAGCGTTCGCGAACATGGCCACCAGCGCAATCATGAGTTGCTGTTCATCCACGCCGGGACCGGCACCGTCACCATCGAAGACGATACCCATGACCTGAAACCCGGCAGCATCGTGCTGTTTGGCCGCCATGCCCGGCATTTCCTCGTCAACACCGGCGCTACCGACATGCACATCTTCTGGGTGTTCATGCCGCCGGGGCTGGAGGACTGGTTCGCCGCTATCGGCCGGCCGCGGTCACCGGGCGAGGCGATGCCCGAAGCGTTCGACCGCCCCGACACAGTTGGCGATGTGCAGGCGAAACTGCGCTTCGTGGCGCCGAAGCCGCGCTGAATGCTGGTCATTTCGGCGGCCGAAGTCGAAGCGCTGCTGCCGATGCCGGCGGCGATTGCGGCGATGCGCAGCGCCATGATGCAGGTGTCGCAGGGCCGCACCGTGCTGCCGCTGCGCCAGTTCATGGCGATCCCCGATGCCCCGGGCAAGCTGGCGGTGATGCCGGGCGCTCTCGCCGATCCGCCGCTGTTCGGCGTCAAGACCGTCGCCAAATACCGCCATCCGCCGGGCAGCCCGCATGGTAGCCATGTCGGCGTGCTGCAACTCTTCGATGCCGCCACCGGCCTGTTGCTGGCGATCATCGAGGGCGGCAGCCTGACGGCGATCCGCACCGCGGCCGCCTCGGCGCTGGCCACCGATACGCTGGCGCGACCCGAGGCGAGCCGGCTGGCGATATTGGGCACCGGCGAACAGGCACGCCGCCACGTCACCGCGATGGCGGCGGTGCGGCCGATAACCGAGGTGCGCGTCTGGGGGCGGTCGCTGGCCAACGCCCGGGCCTTTGCCGAAGCGCTCGACCTGCCGGCGCGGGCCTGCGCCGATGTCGCCGAAGCGGTGGCCGATGCCGATATCATCTGCACGACGACGCCGGCGGTCGACCCCATCCTGTTCGGCGCGATGGTGGCGCCGGGAACGCATATCAACCTTGTCGGCTCGGCCATCGCCGACACGGCGGAAGTCGACGAAGCGCTAGTCGCCCGGTCCGAGTTCTTCGTCGATTATCGCGTCGCGGCATTGGCGCAAGCGGGGGAACTGCGCCGTGCCATTGCCGCCGGGCTCGTCGGGCCCGAGCATGTCCGTGGCGAAATCGGCGAGGTTTTGCTCGGCACGGCACCTGGCCGCAGCAGCGCCGCGGCCATCACTGTGTATAAATCCCTCGGCGTGACGGCGCAGGATCTTGCCGCTGGAGCGGTCGTGCTTGCGGCAGCGCGGGCGGGCGGTATGGGACGCGACATGGCGCTCGCTTGAGGGGGATGACCGGCGCCGGGCGGCATGGTAGCAAGCCTGCGACCGGGCCTTTCCGGTACGACCCGGTCTCAGGAGATCACCATGCGCGCTGCCCTGCTTTTCGTCCTGGCGCTTGCCGCCGTTCCCGCTGTTGCCCAGACGGCAGCGCCCGCCGCAGTTGAAGCGCCGGCCGGCTATTCCTCCACCAGCACGCCGATCGGCACGCTGCTCGACGACGCCGCTGCGAAGGCCGTGCTCGACAAGAATGTCCCGGGCCTCACCACCAACCCGCAGATCGATATGGCGCGCGGCATGACGTTGAAGGATATCCAGTCCTATGCCGCCGAGCAACTGACCGACGATGTGCTCAAGAAGATCGACGTCGATCTGGCGGCACTCGCCAAGAAGTAAGCGTTTCGCCGGGCGTTCACGCGCCCGGCGTCACCAGGCAGTTGCGGTTGATCTGGCTGACCCGCGTCACTCCGGTCAGCGCCATGGCGACGCGCATTTCGGTCTCGATAATCCGCAGCACATGCGCCACGCCGGCCTCGCCGGCCGCCGCCAGCGCATAGGCCCAGGCGCGCCCCAGCAGCACGCCATCGGCACCCAGCGCCAGCAGCCGCACGACATCGAGCCCCGAGCGCACGCCGCCATCGGCGAGAATGGTCAGCCGCCCCGCCACGGTCTCGGCGATCACCGGCAGCGCCCGCGCCGTCGACAGCACGCCATCGAGTTGCCGCCCGCCATGGTTCGACACGATGATGCCGTCGGCGCCCATGGCGGCCGCCTCCGACGCATCGATCGGATCGAGCAAGCCCTTGAGGATCAACGGCCCGCGCCATTCCGAACGGATGAAATCGAGGTCGCGCCAGTTGATCGACGGGTCGAAATTGGCGCGCATCCAGGCGAAGAAATCCTCGATCCCCGACCGCGACCCGAGCACCGGTGCGATATTGCCGAGGTTGTGCGGCCGGCCGCGCAGGCCGACATCGACCGCCCAGCGCGGGTGGCAGGCGCCCTGCAGCCCGCGGCGCAGCTTGCCGGCCAGGCCGGCGGCGCCGGCTAGGCCCGAGTGGTAATCGCGATAGCGCGTACCCGGCACCGGCATGTCGACGGTGAACACCAGCGTCGAACAGCCGGCAGCAACGGCGCGCGCCATCAGATCGCGCATGAAGCCACGGTCGCGGATCATATAGAGCTGGAACCAGAACGGCCTGATGGTGCCGCGCTGCACTTCCTCGATGGCACAGGCAGCGACGGTGGAGAGGGTGAAGGGCACGCCCGCGGCTTCCGCAGCGCGGGCGGCTTGCACTTCGCCGCGGCGTGCCATCAACCCGGCGAGGCCGATGGGGGCGAGCGCGACCGGCAGGGCGATGCTTTGCCCGAACAATTCCGTCGACACGTCGATGTCGGCGACATTGCACAGCACGCGCTGGCGCAGCGCTACATCGGCGAGATCAGTGATGTTGCGGCCCAGCGTCACTTCGGCAAAGGCACCGCCGTCGAGATAATCGAACAGGAAGCGCGGCAGCCGCCGCCGCGCCAGTTCGCGATAATCAAGCGCCGATGCTGCGATCATGGCAACGGCGTAGCGCAAGCCGGGTAGCGCGCGCCACCCCCCTGTTCTTCGGACCAGTTGCGCGCGCGCTGTGCCCCGCCGAAACTAGGGCAAAACAAGCGTCCGGGGAGAGTGACATGGGCAGGCTGGCAGGCAAGGTGGCGATCGTGCTGGGGGCCACGGGTACCGGCAACATGGGGCAGGTGATTGCCCGGCGTTTCCGCGACGAAGGCGCCGAGGTGATGGTCGCCGGCCGCAAGGGCGAGGAGCTGCAGCGCTTTGCCGAGGAGATCGGCGCCGGCTGGGCCTTGTGCGATATCACCATCCAAGCCGATCTGCAGGCGCTGGTCGCCGCCACGGTGACGCGCTTCGGCGACCTCTCGATTGCCGTCAATGCTACCGGCTGGGGGTTGATGAAGCCCTTTCTCGAAACCACGACCGAGGAACTCGCGGCGATGACCGCGTTGCAGTTCAGCGGGCCTTTCCAGTTTGCCCAGGCGGTGATCCCGGCGATGACCGGCGGCGGCTCGATCATTCAGATCAGCTCGGCGACCGCGACGATCATGCTCAACGACCATGCCGCCTATATGGGCAGCAAGGCCGGCTTCGACCATGTCATCCGCTGCATCGCCAATGAGTTCGGCGGCGCCGGCATCCGCGCCAATTCGATCTCGCCGGGGCTGACCGACACGCCGATGAACGCCGCGGCGAAACAGGTGCCCGGGCTGTTCGATGCCTTTGTCGATGCCTATCCGCTCGGCCGCATCGGCACGTCGGACGATGTTGCCGCGGCGGCGGTGTTCCTTGCCAGCGACGAATGTTTCATGACGGGCACGAATTTGCAGGTGAATGGCGGGCTGACGCTGCGCCGCAACCCCAATGCCGGGGAGATTGCGGCGTCGGTGGGCAAGGCGATGGCGGCATTGGGATAGGGATCAGACCCCCATCATCCCCGCCGTCGACGCCCCGTCGATGCCATATTCCGACCCTGAAACAAATGCCGCTTCGTCGCTGGCGAGGAAGGCCACCAGCGCCGCCACTTCTGACACCTGCGCCATCCGCCGTAGCGGCGCCATGCCTTCGAACTGGGCGCGCGCTGCCGCCGGGTCGGGCGCGCGCTCGATGACTCCCTTGATCATCTCGGTTTCGACGACGCCGGGGTGGATGGTGTTGCAACGGATATGCGTGCCGGCATTGGCACAATGCAGCGCCACCGATTTGCCGAGCGCGATCAACGCCGCCTTGGTCGTCGAATAGGCGATGTAATTGGCCATCGGGCGATAGGCGTTCATGGACGAATTGATGATGATCGAGCCGGTGGCGCTGCCCGGGTTGGCGCGCATCGCCGCGACCGCATGCTTGGCGGTGAGCATCACGCCGGTCAGATTTACGGCGAGCAGCGCCTCCCAGGCTTCGACGCTGATGCTTTCGACGCTGCCGTCGCCGGTTTCCATGCCGGCATTGGCAAAGGCGATGTCGAGCCGACCGTGGCGCGCGGCGATCTCGGCCATCAGCGCGGCCCAGCCCGGCGCATCCTCGACGCGATGCGCGATGAATTCTGCCCCGGTTTCGGCGGTCAGCGTGGCGGCTGCGGCGGCGTTCGAGCCGGTGTACACCACTTTGGCGCCATCGGCGACCAGCCGCCGCACCGTGCCGGCGCCGATGCCCGAGGTGCCGCCGGTGATCAGCGCGACCTTGCCTGCCAGTCTGTCCGTCATCGGCGTACCTCCGGTTGCTGCTGCACCATGCCGCAACCGGTGGCGCCGCGAACCTGTGCTTTGTCCAAGGTGACGGCACCGGCGTGACAGGCCATGCTGCGGATACAAGGACAGGAGCCCCGACCATGGCCGATATCGACCCGCAACTGCCCCCCGGCGCGGCGCGTTCGCCGGGGATCAGCTGGACAGACCTGATGCAGACCGATGCACGGCCGGTGCCGGACTTTCTGTTGCACGAGAGCTACCAGTATCGCGGCTCCGAACCGCTGGCGACGACGCGCTACACTTGTCCCGAATTCGCGCGACAAGAAGCCGAGAAGATGTGGCCGAACGTCTGGCAGTTCGCGGCTCGCGAGGAGGATCTGCCCGAGGTCGGCGACTATGTCGTCTATGAGAACGCCGGGCGTTCTTACCTCGTCTCGCGCCAGGCCGATGGCGGCGTGCGGGCCTTCCACAATGTCTGTCTGCATCGCGGCCGCAAGCTGCGCACCGAGGACGGCAATGCCGATATTTTTACTTGCCCCTTCCATGGCTTTTCCTGGGAAAAGACCGGCGCGCTAAACGAAATCCCCTGCCGTTGGGATTTCCCGCATCTGAAAGACGAAAAGATGGCACTGCCCGAGGCCGAGGTCGGGCGGTGGGGTGGCTATATATTCCTGCGTGAAAACCCCGGTGGGCCGTCGCTGGAGGATTATCTGGCGCCGCTGCCCGCGCATTTCAGCCGTTGGCGCCACGAGGAATGCACCACCGCAGTCTGGGTCGGCAAGGTCGTCCCCGCCAATTGGAAGGTGGTAATGGAGGCGTTCATGGAAAGCTGGCACACGCTGGTCACCCATCCGCAGATACTGCCCTTCACCGGCGACGAGAACGCCAGCTACTGGACCTGGGGCGACAATGTGAACGTCAATCTCGTGCCGTTCGCCGTGATATCGCCGCATGTCGACCCGTCCGACAAGCCGCAGCAATGGATCGTCGACCAATTCATCAAGTTCAACGGCCGTTCCGCCGACAGTTACGAGGAAGGCGGCGATGCCTTTGCCGTGACGGTGCCCGAAGGGGTGACGGCACGCCACGCGCTGGGCCAGGCGATGCGCGAGAATTATTCGACGCTCTTCGGGCATGACCACAGCGATGCGACCGATGCCGAGCTGCTCGATGCCTTGGTTTACAACGTCTTCCCGAACTTCGCGCCCTGGGGCGGCTTCATGCCGAATATCGTCTATCGTTTCCGGCCGGCGCAGGATGTCGACCATTGCCTGATGGAAGTGCGTGTGCTGACCCGCGTGCCGCCCGGCCAGCCGATCCCGCGCGGTGCGCCGCTGCACATGCTGGGGCCCGACCAGCCGTGGACCGATGCGGCGGAACTGAGCACGCTGGCGTCGGTGTTCGAGCAGGACATGGGCAACCTGCCGTTCGTGCAGGACGGGTTGAAGGCGTCGAAGACCGGGGTGATCAATCTGGCGGATTATCAGGAGATCCGGATCCGGCATTTCCACCAGACGCTGGACAAGTATCTGGCTTAACCACCTCTCCCCTCGCGGGAGAGGTCGGACTCGCGAAGCGAGCGGGGTGAGGGGGCGCGACACCCTTCACCCGGGCCGCCTTCGGCTTCTCTCGACCCCTCCCGCAGGGGGAGAGGTGTTTCAGAACTGCACGCGCTTCGTATACCCGCCGTCAACGACGACATTGGTTCCCGTTGTGAACCCTGACGCCGGGCTCGCCAAAAACACCAGGGTCTTCGCCACATCTTCCGCCACGCCGAAGCGTCCCAGCACCATCTGCGCCTGCGTCGCGTTGAAGAAGTCGGGCATGTGCTGCTTGATGCCGTCCCAATTGCCGCCTTCGAAGAAGATCGGCCCCGGCGACACGGTGTTGACGCGGATGCCCTTGGGTCCCCAGGCTTGGCCCAATTGCTTGGCATAGGTCAGCAGCGCGGCCTTCATGGCGTTGAAGGCCTGCGGCATGATGAAGGTTTCGGTCGCCGCGGTGCTCGCCATGAACACGACCGAGCCGGCACCCGAAGCGGTGAGCGCCGGTTCGAGTGCTTCGCAGCCTTTCACCGCGCCCATCACGTCGTATTTGAAAGCGGCGTCCCAGTCGCCGGTCAGCTGCGCGCCCGATGACGAGGCGCCGGGGATGAAGATGTCGCAACCGCCGAGCGCATCGGCGGCGCGGGTCAGCCAGCCGGGGTAGGCATCGAAATCACTAAGGTCGAAGGCCTCGCCAAACACCTTGCCGCCATGCTGCGACAGGCTGGCTATAGCCTCGGCAACCTGCTCCGGCTTGCGCGAGAAGAACGCCACATCGGCGCCTTCGCGGGCGAAAATCTCCAGCGCAGCCCTGCCGATTCCACGACTCCCGCCGGTCAGGATGACCTTTTTGCCCTTCAAGCCCAGATCCATTGTCTTTCCCCATGCTGCATGCGTTAGTGATGCGTGAAGTCTGGCACAGTCGGCAGGCCTGAACATCCTGTCCTTCGCGCCAGTTGGCGGGGGTCGTTCCGGGGGGAAATCGATGCGCAAGGGCTGGTTGCTGGTGCTCGCGGGGCTGGTGTTGCTGTTCGGCGGAGCGTGGCGCGCGAGCCAGGTGCAAACGACGGGCGGCATCAAGGTCAGCGAGGTGCGCTTTGCTGGTGCCGATGGCGTGGTGCTTCGCGCGCTGCTCTATGTGCCCAAGGGGGCAAATGCGGGAACGCCGGCGCCGGGAATCCTCGCCGTCCATGGCTATATCAACAGCGCCGAGACGCAGTCCGGGTTCGCCATCGAGTTCGCGCGGCGGGGCTATGTCGTCCTTGCGCTCGACCAGACCGGCCATGGCTACAGCGGTGGCGCGGCGTTCTCGCAGGGGTTCGGCGGGCCGGCGGGACTGCGCTACCTTAAGTCGCTGCCGATGGTCGACCGCGCCAACATCGGGCTGGAGGGCCACAGCATGGGCGGCTGGACGGTGCTCGCCGCCGCCGCGAGCGACCCGGCGGGCTATAAATCGATGGTGCTCGAGGGCTCGGCGACGGGCGCGCCCTTCGCGAAAGAGGGTGCGCCGGCGTGGCCGCGCAACCTGGCGTTGGTGTTCAGCCGCTATGACGAGTTCGCCAAGATCATGTGGGGGGTCGATCGCGCGGTGGATGCGCCGGGGTCGGCCAAGCTGAAAACACTGTTCGGCACGCCGGCGGCTGTAGTGCCTCGGCGAGTGTATGGCGATCTGGCGGCAGGGACAGCGCGGCGGCTGACCATGCCGGCCGTGACGCATCCCGGGGATCACATCAGTGTCGAGGCGATCGGCGACAGCCTCGATTGGTTCGCGCAGACGCTGCAAGGCGGCACGCCGTTGCCCGCCGATGACCAGATCTGGTGGGGCAAGGAGGTCGCGACCGGGGTGGCGCTGCTGGGTTTCGTGGCTGTCCTGCTGGGGGTAATCGATGTCGCGCTGGGCCTGCCGGGGCTCGTAGTGTTGCGAGCGGTGCCGCAGTTTCGACCCGTCGAGAGGCGGCGCTGGCGGCGCGGCGTGGCGTTTTCGGCGCTTGTGCCGGTGCTAACTCTCTTTCCGGCGTACATCGCCATCACGCTGTTGTTGCCGCCATCGCGGCTGTTGCCGCAGGTGGTGACGACGCAATTGCTGCTCTGGTCGCTGGTCAATGCCGGGTTGGGGCTGGTTGTGGCACGCTTCGGGCCGCCCGTGCCAATGGTGATGCGGGCTCGTTTCGGCGCATCGCTGGGGCTGGCGGTGCTTGTTCTGGGGGTGGTTTATGGCCTGGTAGTGGCGGTGCAGGGGCTGTTTCTGGTCGATCTGCGCTTTTGGGTGGTGGCCTTGAAGGCGCTGAGTGCCGGGCAATGGCAGGTGGTGCCGATGTATCTGTTGCCACTCACGGCGTGTTTCTGGGTGATGTTGCGGGGGCTTTCGGGGGTGTTGGCAGGCACCGGGCGTGGTGTCATTGCGCAATATGGTGCCAGTATGTTGGCACTGGCGGGGGGAATCCTGCTGTTCCTGGTAGTGGATTACGGGGTTTTGTTCACGACCGGGTGGCTGCCGACGGGCTTCGACCCGCTGACAACGGTGATTGCCATCCAGTTCGTGCCGCTGTTGGCGCTGGTTGCCGTCATCATGACCTTCTGCTGGCGGCGCACGGCGAACCCGTTGCCGGCGGCGCTGATCTGTGGCGGGCTGGTCACCTGGTATGCCGTGGCGGGGACGGCGACGCAGGTGGTGTAACTGCCTCCCCGTTGATGCTCCGCGTCCCCTACGGCTGCGGGAAGGGCGACTCGCGAAGCGAGCGGGGTGGCGGTTCGCGCGTGGCCACTGGCGTAACCCCCACCCCGCTCGCGCAAGCGCGCGAGTCGCCCTCCCCGCAGGGGGGAGGGAGTTGGTTCCGGGCTTGACGCCGGGCGCGTTTCGCCAAATTGGTGGCGCATGATCCAGACCGGCCCCACCTCGCACAGCTATATGTCGCAGCGGTTGAAGCTGCACTACGCCGATTGGGGCAATGCCTCGGCGCCGCCGTTGCTGCTCGTCCATGGCGGGCGCGACCATTGCCGTAGCTGGGACTGGGTAGCGCAGCAGTTGAGCGCCGACTGGCACGTCATCGCGCCCGATCTGCGCGGCCATGGTGACAGCCAATGGGCCGCCGATGGCTGTTACAGCGTCATGGACCATGTCTATGACCTGGCGCAGCTCATCCACCAGAGGGACGCCGAACAGGTGACGATCGTCGCGCATTCGCTCGGCGGCAATATCAGCCTGCGCTACACCGGGCTCTATCCCGACAAGGTGGCAAAGCTTGTCGCCATCGAAGGGCTCGGCCCCAGCCCGGCGATGCAGGCCGAGCGCGCCAAGGTGGCGTTCGCCGACCGCTGGCGCAAATGGATCGATGACAAGCGCGCCGCCGCCGGGCGACTGCCCAAGCGCTACCCGACGCTGCAGGCGGCGCTCGAACGCATGCGGTCGGAAAATGCCTATCTCACCGCCGAACAGGCACACCACCTGACCGTCCACGGTGCCAACCGCAACGAGGACGGCAGCTACAGCTGGAAATTCGACAACCACCTGATGGTCTGGCCCTTCCACGATATGCCCGAGCCCGAGGTGGAGGCGCTGTGGACGGCGATCACCTGCCCGACGCTGTTGATGTATGGCGCCAACAGCTGGGCCTCGAACCCCGAAAAGGATGGCCGGCTGGTGCATTTCAACAATGCCCGTGTCGTCGAATTCGCCGATGCCGGGCACTGGTTGCACCATGATCAGTTCGATCGCTTCATGGCGGAACTGAAGGCGTTTCTGTGACCGCCAACACCGACCTTGCCGCCGTCTTCGTCGCCGGTGCGCGCGCCGCCGCGGTGCTGATGGCGCGGCGGCAGACGGTGGCGGTGGCCGAAGGCGCGACCGGCGGGCTGGTGTCGGCGGCGCTGCTCGCCGTGCCGGGGGCGTCGGCGTGCTACCTCGGCGGGGCGGTCGTCTACACGCCGCGCGCCCGGCACCGGCTGCTCGGCCTGCGCCGCGAGGATGTTGTCGGCATCAAATCGGCGTCGGAACCCTGGGCGATGCTGGCGGCCGAAACGGTACGGCACCAGTTCAGCGCGACCTGGGGGATTGCCGAAAGCGGCGCCGCCGGGCCGAAGGGCAACCCCTATGGCGATGCCGCCGGGCACAGCTGCATCGCCGTGGCCGGGCCGGCGCCGGCGGTGCGGACGCTGGCGACGGGGAGCGATGACCGGATCGGTAATATGGCGGCGTTTGCGGTGGCGTTGCTGGAGATGCTCGCGGTGCAGGTGGAGGCCTGATTCCCTCGCCCTTGCGGGGAGGGCGACTCGGCGCCAGCCGAGCGGGGTGGGGGTTACACATGTGGCCGCACGCGGACCCCCACCCCGCTCGCGCAAGGGCGCGAGTCGCCCTCCCCGAAAGGGGGAGGGCGATGGTTACCGCTCGTCCCGCCCGGGTGACGCGACGCCACTCTCCGCCACCATCGCTGCGGTCACCTTGCCCTTGTATTTGTTCCCGAAATTCACCCGCACATAGCCGATGACATCGGCGATCTGCTGGTCGGTCAGGCTGCCGCGGAACCACGGCATCGGGCCCTTGCCGCCGGTGACGACGCCGATCGGATATTCGGGATAGGCAAGATTGGCGTTGCCGGCGAGCGCGGTGATGCGGCCGGCGCCGACGGCCCCCTTGGCATCGGCCATGTGGCAGGCCTGGCAGACCTCGCGATAGACTTTTTCACCGGGGTGCGGCGCCGCCGGTTCGGCGGCAAAGGCGGGGGCGGCGAACGCGAGGGCCAGCAACAGTGTCTTCTTCATCTCAGGCCTCCAGCGCGCGCTTGTGGAGCCGGGTGATGGCATCGAGCGACGACAGCAGCGCGCCTTCCATCCAGCAGCCGATATAGGAGGCATGTTCCCCCGCCAGCACAATGCGGTCATCGACCGCACACAGCGTCTGGTAATGTTCCTTGCGCGTCGTCTCGTTCCATTGCGCGCAACAGCCGAGCGTGAACGGTACCCGGCTCCAGGCGACGGCGACGCCGTTGCTGAAATTTTCCTTGTAGCGGCCGGGATGGAACACCGATCCCATTTCGAGCGCGACGCGGACGCGTTCTTCGGGCGGCAGCCCGGCAAAGCGGTAGCTGGCGGGGCCGAAGGTATAGGCGCCCAGGATCACCCCCGGGCCGGCGCTGTGCATGCCGCCGCTGGGATAGGAAATCTGCGAGATCGGCTGGTCGGTGTAGCTGATGCCGCCATAGATTGCCTCGTCATCCTCCCAGAAGCGCGTCTTCATCTCCAGCCCGACCTTGACCGAATTGGAATAGGGCACCGCGGCAATCGCCGCGAGCAGGCCGGCCGATGCATCGAGCTCGATCTGGCTGAGGATGCCGAGCGGGATGGTGCAGACGCAGTAATCGGCCTTGGCCGTGCGCGTCTGGCCACTGGCAAGGTCGGTATAGGTCGCGGTCACCGCGCCGCCCGACTGGTCGATCTTGGTTACCTTGGCACCATAGCGCACCAGGCCTTCGACCTGCTTGCCGAAGGCCTTGCCGATCATGCCCATGCCGCCGACCGGCTGGAACATCGTCGTCTGGTGCTGGTTTTCCATGTGCTGCGCCACCAGATCGCCGATATTGGCATCGAGCAGATCGCCGAACTTGAACGGAGTCGAGGCGATCGGGGCGCCATCGACGCCGCCACCCATCGGCCGGTCATAGCCGCGCCGCCGCGAGGTGCGCAGCCCCTTGGAATAGCGCATGTTCTTGTCGAGCAGGCCCCAGTCGCGCAGCGCTTCCTTCAGCTTGTCGCGATCTTCGGCGCGAAGCTCGGAATCCAGCCCCTTGTTGTCGATCGCCTTGGCGAGCAATTCGGCGACATTGCCGTCCCAATCCGCCGCCAGTTCGCGATAGCGTTGCGGCTTGCCGCCGAACGCCTTGGAATTGTGCACCAGCGCCTGGTGGTTGAGCTGGATGAAGGGTTCGAGCGCGACGCCGAAGGCCTTGCAATAATGCAGCAGGGTGCGGTGGTGATAGGGAATGCGCCACGGCCCGGGGTTGAGGTAATTGCCCTTGGCAAAGCCGACCTGCTGCGACGCGCCGCCGAGTTCGGTATAGGTGTCACCGCCGTACAGCGACCAGTTTCGGCCACCGGGGCGGTTGTTGTATTCGAGAATCTCGACCTTGTAGCCGGCGTTGCGAAGTTCATGCGCCGCCAGCATGCCGGCCAGCCCGGCGCCTAGCACCAGCACCGAGGCACCGGGACGTGCCCCCGACAATTGCGGTGGCCCCTTGAACTGCGTTTCGGCGGCATGGCCCATGCTTTCCATGGCCTGGTAGAGTAGCGACGCGCCCCCCATGACGCCGATGGCGTGTAGAACCTCACGCCGGGTCGGTGCCCGCCCCCCTGTGTCGATCAACGCCATGCCCCTCGCTTGTGCCCGTTATCTTGCAATGCAACAGGATTGAGTGTGACGCCGGAGTGGCGCGGCGGCAATAGGGTGTTTACCCGGGTGCGTACGACAGATTGCCGGGCCGGCTCAATCCTCGGGCTTGGCCCAGATCAGATGGGCATCGATGCGCAGCTTGAAGATAGCCCGAACGGCAGCAGCGCGCGCTGCCAGTTCGGCGCGGTCGGCATCCAATGACTGGCGCTCGGCGAACAACAGGCTGGCGAGATCGGTCGCGCCCAGCCGCCGGCCCTGCCGCAACCGGGCGAGCGCAGCGCGGTTGCTGTCGGCAGCGGCCGCGGCGGCAACCCACGCGGTCATGCCGGCGTTGGCGCTGGCGAGGTCCATGTTGGCGGTAGCGGCAATCTCGCGCCGCGTGGCGACCAGCCGCGCATCGGCGGCACTGCGATCGGCGCTGGCCTGGTCGGCGGTAGCGCGGCGATACCCGCCGCCGAGCGGCATCGACGCGACGACGCCGATGCCGGTTTCGGCGCCGCTGCGCTCGCTGAAGGCGCGCACCCCGACTGATGGATCGGCGAAACGGTCGCGTTTGGCGCGTTCGGCTAGCACGGCGAGGCGTTCGGCCTCAAGCTCCGCGGCGCGGATTTCATGGCTTCGCACCAGCACGAGATCGCGCCACGCCGCCAGCCCTTCATCAGGCAAGGTCGGCGCGGTGATCACGGGCACGCCATCGGGCAGCGGCAACAACGGGAATTGCGCCGTCAGTGCAGCGCGGGCGGCCGCCGCCCGGCCTTGCGCGGCGGCGGCGCTGGCGCGGGCATTGTCACGCGCGGCGCGCGCCTGGTCGGCCTCGAGCGGGCTGGCGTCCTTCAGGCTGACCTGCCGGCTGACAGCCGTGAGCGCTGCATCGAAGGATTGCGCTGCTGCATCGGCCAGCCGCGCATCGGCGGCGGCGAGCAGCCAGTCGTACCACAGCGCCGCGAGTTGCAATGCCGCCTGGTGGCGCGCGTCTTCGAGCAGGTTCTGCGCGACATCGATGCCGAGCGCGCCCGCCTTGCGATCGAGCGTCGCCTTGCCGGGCAGGCGGACGGCGCGGCTGAGGGTTGAATCGAATTCGTTATAGCCGCCCTCGCGATCGACCGAGCGGCGGATATAGGTGCCCGACAGGGTGAATTCGTGCGAGCCGATGCCGAGCGCGCGCGCCTGCGCCTCGGCGGCCCGCAGCTTGGCGGTGGCTTCGGTGACCAGCGGCGAATCGTCGAGCGCGGCTTCGGCGAGCGCGGGGGGCAGCGGCCCGGCATCGGGCACCGCGGCGAATGCGGGGGTGGCGAGCAACAGCGCCAGGGTGAGTGTCCGGATCATGCCGCAACCTCCGGCGCGCGCGCCTCGCCATAGCGTTCATACAGCAAGGGCAGCAGCACCAGCGTCAGCAATGTCGAGGTCAGCAGCCCGCCGATGACGACGATGGCGAGCGGCTGCTGGATCTCGCTGCCCGGGCCAGTGGCGAACAGCAGCGGCACCAGCCCGAAGACGGTGATGCTGGCGGTCATCAGCACCGGCCGCAGCCGCCGCGCCGCGCCCTGCCGCACCGCCTGCGCCAGCGGCAGGCCGTCCGCCCGCAGCTCGCGGAAGTGCGAAACGAGCACGAGGCCGTTGAGCACCGCAATGCCGAGCAGCGCGATGAAGCCCACCGACGCCGGCACCGACAGATAGGCCCCGGCCAGCCACAGCGCGACGATGCCGCCGACCATGGCGAAGGGGATGTTGGCGAGGATGAGCAGCGCGGCGCGCAACGACCGCAGCGTCCCCACCAGCACGCCGAAAATCAGCAACAGCGCGATCGGCACGACGATGCCAAGCCTGGCGGCGGCGCGTTGCTGGTTTTCGAACTGGCCACCCCAGACGAGGGTATAGCCGCGCGGCAGCTTGACCTTGGTGGTGACGGCGGCCTGGGCTTCATCGACATAGCCGACAAGATCGCGCCCCGAAACGAACGCCTGGACCAGCGCAAAACGCGCGCCGTTTTCATGCTCGATCTTCACCGGGCCATCGACGCGGGCGATACGCGCGACATCGCTGATCCGCGCCAGTTGCCCGTCGGCGCTGCGCAGCGGCAGGTCGGCAAAGGCGGCGGCATCGCTGCGCGTCGCGTCATCGCCGCGGATGACGATCGGCACGCGGCGGCCATCGCGGGCCACCACCCCGGCGCGCATGCCTTCGACCTGCAGGCGCAACGCGTCTTCGAAGGCATCGGTGGTCAGGCCGGCGCGCCCCGCCGCCAGCCGGTCGATATCGAGCTGCAGATAGGCAACGCGATCATTGGCGAGGGTCAGTACATCGGTGGCACCGCGAATGCCGCGCAGGGTGGTTTCGATCTCGCCCGCCAAGCGGCTGAGCTCACGCTGGTCGGGGCCGAAGATCTTCACCGCCAGGTCGCCGCGGCTGCCGGTGAGCATTTCCGACACGCGCATCTCGATCGGTTGGGTAAAGCTGGGGGTGACGCCGGGCAGGCCGTCCATGACATTGCGGATTTGCTGGGTCACCCAGGCCTTGTCCTGCTGGCGCCACTCGGCGCGGGGTTTCAGCGTCAGGAAGCCGTCGGTTTCGTTGAGCCCCATGGGGTCGAGGCCGATCTCATCCGACCCGGTGCGCGAGATCATGCTGGTGACTTCGGGCACCGCCGCCAGCACGGCGCGCTGCACCGCCAGGTCGACCGCGATGCTGCGATCAAGCCCGATCGACGGCAATTTGGTCGTCTGCATGATGATCGAGCCTTCATCCATCACTGGCATGAAGGTCTTGCCGACGGCGCCATAGGTGACGACGGCAACGACCAGCGAGGCGCCGGCGACGGCATAGGTGATGCCGCGATGGCGGAAGGCGGCATCGAGCAGCCGGGCATAGCGCGGCGAGAGCTGGCGCATGATCCACGGCTGGCCGTGCTGGCCGTGCTTCAGGCCATAGGCCGCCAGCACCGGCACCAGAGTCAGCGCCAGCAGCAGCGACGCCGCCAGGGCAAAGACGATGGTCAGCGCGACGGGGGCGAACAATTTGCCCTCCAGACCCTGCAAGGACAGCAGCGGCATGAACACCAGCGCGATGATGGCGATGCCGGCAGCGACCGGCACGGTGACTTCGCTGGCCGCGGCGAGCAGCCGGCTGCCGGGCGTCTCACCGAGCAATTCGGGCTGGCTGAGGCGCTCGACGGCGTTTTCGACGACGACGACCGCGCCATCGACGAGCATGCCGATCGCAATGGCGAGGCCGCCGAGGCTCATCAGGTTCGCGGTCAGCCCGAAGCCGCGCATCAGGATGAAGGTCATCAGCGCCGCCATCGGCAGGGTGACGGCAACGATCAGCGCGGCACGGATGTTGCCCAGAAAAATGAACAGCAGCACGACGACAAGGACAGTCGCTTCGAGCAGCGCTTCCTCAACCGTGCCGACGGCGTGGCCGATCAGATCGGCACGATCGTAGAAGATGTCGATCGAGGTGCCCGGCGGCAATTGCGGTCGCAGTTCCACAAGCTTTTCGCGCACCGATGCGACGACCCTGGAGGCATCGGCGCCGCGCATCGAGATGACGATGCCTTCGACCGCCTCGCCGGTGCCATCGCGGCTGACGGCGCCATAGCGGGTCAGGCTGCCCATCGCGACGGTCGCGACATCGCCGAGCCGCACGACCCCGCCGCCGCGCGTGGCGATGACCTGGGCTTCGAGATCGGCGACCGTCTGCACCGCGCCGACGATGCGGACGATCAGCGCTTCCTCGCCTTCCGCCAGCCGGCCGGCGCCATCGTTGCGGTTGCCTGCCATGATCGCCGCGCGCAGATCGGCAACCGTCAGCCCCGCCGCCGCCAGCGCCACCGGATCGGGACGGACATCGAAGGTTTGCGCAAAGCCGCCCAGCGAATTGACATCGGCGACACCCGCCAGCGTGCGCAGCGCCGGGCGGATCGTCCAGTCGAGCAGGGTGCGTTTGTCGGTGAGATCCAGCGGGCCCTTGATGGTGAACATCAGCACATCGGACAGCGGCGTCGAGATCGGCGCCAGCCCGCCTTCGACCGATGCCGGCATCTGGTCACGCACCGCCGCCAGCCGTTCGGCCGCCTGTTGCCGCGCCCAATAGATGTCGGTGCCGTCCTTGAAATCGATGGTGATGTCGGCAACCGCATATTTGGCGACCGAGCGCAGCATGACCTTGTTGGGGATGCCGAGCATTTCGGTTTCGATGGGGGTGATGACGCGCGTCTCGACCTCCTCGGGCGTCATCCCGGGCGCCTTGAGGATCAGCTTGACCTGGGTCGGTGCGATATCGGGAAAGGCATCGATCGGCAGCGTCGCGAACGCCCAGCCGCCGACGCCGGCGGCGATCATCGCCAGCGCGATGACGACGAGGCGCGCGCCGAGCGCTGCGGCAACAAGACGGGCCAGCATCCGGCTATTTCCCGGCCGGAGCGGCGAGCGCCAGGGCTTTCAGTTCGCTCACGCCGGCCACGGCAACGGCGGTGCCGACCGGCAGGCCGGTGACAACGGCATCGGCGCTGCCTGCCGACAGCAAGCGCACCGGGCGCACCGCAAAGCCCGAAGGCGTGGCGGCGAAAACGACAATAGCGCTGCCGATACGCGCCAGTGCCGCGCGCGGCACGCTGGCCGCCCCGGCGACGGCGCGGCCCATCAGGCTGATGCTCAGGCTGCGTCCCGAAACCAGCCCGGGCGCGGCGGGCACGGTGGCAACCAGCCGCGCCGATCGCGTCTGCGGGTCGATGGTGACACCCACCGAAGTGACCGTGCCCGAGATACCGCCGGGCAGGGCAATGCGATCGCCGGCCCGGACCTGGCCGACCAGCCGTTCGGGCAATTGCGCCTCCACGGCGTAGCGTTGCGTTGCGTCGATGATGAACGGCGCCGCCATCGTATCGACCGCAGCGCCGGTGGTGGCACTGGCAGCGCTGATCCGCCCGGCGATCGGCGCGCGCAGGGTATAGATGCCGCTGGCGGCATCGGCGCTCGCCAGCCCGAGCAGGCGCTGGCGCGACGCGATATCGGCCTCGGCCTCGCGCAGCGCCGCACGCGCTTCCTCGGCGCGCGCGCCGGCGACGATGCCCTCGTGGACCAACTGGTCGGTGCGCGCCGCCGCCGATCGCGCCACGCCCTGCCGCGCCCGGGCACGCGCCAGTTCGGCGCCGATCTCCAGCACATCACGGCTGAACACCGTCGCCAAGGCCTCGCCGCGCCGCACAGTCTGGCCGGCGATGGCGAAATTCTGCCGGATCACCCCGGCAAAAGGCGCCGAAACCGCCACCCGCGCCCCTGGTGGCGGCGCGATCGTCGCCGGCAAGGTTGCAATGGCGGCCGCATCGGCGGCGCGGGCCGCAAGGGTGCGAATACCCAGCGCCTGCCGTTGCACTGCGGTCACGGCGAGCCGGCGCTCCGCTGCTGCCACCGGCGTGGCAACGATCAGTGCCACTACGGCGGCACGCCAGGCAAGGGAGGCAACGTTCATGGTGTCGTTCAAATCCTGCAAATGAATGCCAAGACAAGACGGTGCCAATGCGGCCAGCCGGCATTGCCCCGCCCGCCATGCCGCATCCGCCGTGCGCGACCGCCGTGACAGGAAGGCGCACCCCGATCGATGCCGCATTGCATAGCGACAGGCAATGTTGCTGAACATGTCCGCAACGGCACCGCTATCCCGCTGCGCCAACACGCCTTTAGGTTGCCAAGCTTAAGCCGAGCTTATGGCGCCGACGATGACAGGTCATGGCCTGACACCGCCAGCGATATCAGCAGGAATGACGCGCTGGCACAACCTTGTCATGTCCTTGGACCCAGTCCCGGCTGGCGATCATCGGTGCAGGGAGTGGCCGCAACGCCCGATGGCGGCGGCGAACGCCAACCTCGCGGGCTTTGTGCGCGGCCATGCGCTGCAATCCGGTGAACCTTTGCGCGTCGGAGGCGTTTGTTGGACTTCGGCGCGTTGCCGGGCGCGAGGAGTTCACAGCATGCATGACGATTTTGCCGTATCGCGACGGGTCGTGCTGGCCAGCGGCGCGGCGTCAGCCGTCGCGGTCGGGGTGCCCGGTTCCACAGCGGACGCCGCCAACCCGGCGCCGCAGCCCATGGTCGCGCAAGTGGCAATCACGGTTAACGGCACGAAACATTCGATCGATGTCGATACGCGCACCACGCTGCTCGATCTTCTGCGCGAGCGGCTGCAGCTTACCGGCACCAAAAAGGGCTGTGATCATGGCCAGTGCGGCGCATGCACGGTAATCGTCGATGGCCAGCGCATCAATTCGTGCCTGAGCCTTGCGGTGATGCATGCGGGCAACGACGTGACGACGATCGAAGGCCTTGGGATGCCGGGGCAGCTGCATCCGATGCAGGCGGCTTTTGTCAAGCACGACGGCTACCAGTGCGGCTATTGCACGCCGGGGCAGATCTGTTCGGCCGTGGCCGTGCTGAACGAGATGAAGGCAGGGGCGCCGAGCCATGTCACCGCCGACCTTACCCGCAAGCCACGTGTCACGCCCGAGGAGTTGCGTGAGCGGATGAGCGGCAACATCTGTCGCTGCGGCGCCTATGCGAACATTGCCGCGGCGATTGCCGATGCTGCAGGCCAACGCGCATGAAGCCCTTCACCTATCAGCGCGCCACGTCCGCACCGGATGCCGCCGCGGTGGCGGCGCGGACGCCAGGCGCACGCTTCATCGCCGGCGGCACCAATCTTCTCGACCTGATGAAACTGGAAATCGAGGCTCCGGCGCACCTGATCGACCTTCAGGACCTGCGGCTCGACCGGATCCAACGTACCGACGATGGCGGCCTGAGGATCGGCGCAACGGTTACGAACTCGGCACTGGCGGCCGATCCGACAGTGCGCAGGGACTATGGCGTTCTTGCACGTGCCATCGTTGCGGGCGCTTCAGGCCAATTGCGCAACAAGGCAACAACCGCCGGCAACCTGTTGCAGCGCACTCGCTGCCCCTATTTCTACGATACCAATATGCCGTGCAACAAGCGGCTGCCCGGCTCCGGCTGTGCTGCGATCGGCGGCTTTTCGCGACAGCTCGGGATTATCGGCACGAGTGACGCCTGTATCGCCACCTATCCCGGCGATATGGGGCAGGCGCTGCGGGTGCTCGATGCCGTTGTGGAAACGGTTAATGCCCTTGGCGACGTGCGATCGATTCCGATTGCCGATTTTCACCGCCTTTGGGGCGACACGCCCCATATCGAAACCAATCTGCAGGCGGGCGAATTGATCACCGCCGTGACGCTGCCAAAGCCGATCGGTGGCACGCACATCTATCGCAAGGTCCGCGACCGGGCATCGTATGCGTTCGCGCTGGTGTCGGTTGCGGCCGTGATCCAGCCCGACGGGACAGGGCGCCTGTCGGTTGGCGGCATTGCGCCCAAGCCGTGGCGCGTCGCGGCCGCCGATGACGCGTTGCCGGGTGGCGCGCGCGCCGCTGCGGCGCTGCTGCTGGCCGGGTCGAGGCCCACGGAAGACAATAAATTCAAGGTCACACTGGTCGAGCGGACCCTCGCCGGCGTGCTGGCCGATGCCCAAGCCGGCAAAGGGAGCTGACGCGATGGAATTCAACGCACCGGCGGGCGCCACTCTGTTCGACACTGCAAAGATCGTCGGCAAGTCGACCCCGCGTATCGACGGTCCTCGCAAAGTCAGTGGCACCGCGCCCTATGCCTATGAGCGGCACGATGTGGCGCCCAACCAGGCCTATGGGTACATTGTCGGGTCGGCGATCGCCAAGGGCCGGATCCTTTCGATGGACGCATCGGCGGCGCGCGCGGCGCCAGGTGTTCTGGCGGTCGTCACGGCCCCTGAAACGCCGCCGCTCGGCAGGGGCAAGCAGAACATCGCGCCGTTGTTCGGTGGCAGCGAAATCGCGCATTACCATCAGGCGATCGCCTGTGTCGTTGCCGAAACCTTCGAGCAGGCGCGCGCCGCCGCCGCCATGATCCAGACGCGTTATGCCCGCGCCGATGGGCAGTTCGACCTGGCCAAGGCGGCACCCGGCGCGCCGCTCGACAAGGGCGAGGACGGCAAGCCCGATCGCAAAATGCTTGGCGACTTCAACGGAGCCTTTGCGGCTGCCGCGGTGAAAATCGACGCGCGCTATACCACGTCCGATGAAAGCCACGCGATGATGGAGCCGCATGCCAGCATCGCCAATTGGGACGGTGACCGGCTGACACTGTGGACATCGAACCAGATGGTTGCCTGGGCCCGGGCAAGCATGGGCGCGATCCTTGGCATCGACCCGCAGAAGATCAGGATCGATTCGCCCTATGTCGGCGGCGGGTTCGGGGGCAAGCTCTTCATCCGCTCCGACGCCGTGCTGGCGGCACTTGCCGCCAAGGCGACCGGTCGTGCGGTGAAGGTGACATTGCAACGGCCATTGATCGCCAACAACGCCACCCACCGCCCCGCCACCATTCAGCGCATCCGCATCGGCGCGGGTCGCGACGGGCGGATCACCGCGCTGGCGCATGAAAACTGGTCGGGCAACATCGGGGGCAAGGAAGGCGAGAACGCAACCCTGCAGACGCCCAAGCTTTACGCCGGCGCCAATCGTCTGACCGCAAACCATATCGCGACCCTCGATCTGCCTGAAGGCAATGCGATGCGAGCGCCGGGTGAGGCGCCGGGCCACCTGGCGCTTGAAGTCGCCATGGACGAGCTTGCCGAAAAACTCGGTCTCGACCCGGTGGAACTGCGCATCCGCAATGAACCGGACACCGTTCCCGGCGAGCCGGCAAAGCGTTTTTCCGATCGCAACCTGGTACGCTGCCTGCGCGAAGGAGCGGAACATTTTGGTTGGTCGGCACGCAACGCACGGGCTGGGCAGACGAGCGGTGGTCAGTGGCTGATCGGCATGGGGATGGCGGCGGGATATCGCACCAGCCCGACGCAGACGTCGGCGGCGCGGGTGCATCTCGACGCCAGTGGTCGCATTCTCGTCGAGACCGACATGACGGACATCGGCACCGGCAGCTATACCATCATCGCACAGACCGCCGCCGAAACGATGGGCGTTTCGCTCGACCGGGTATCGGTCACGCTAGGGGATTCACGACATCCCGTGTCCGCGGGTTCGGGCGGCCAATGGGGGGCAGCGAGCGCCACGGCCGGGGTTTACGCAGCCTGTGTCAACCTGCGCCGCGCGATCGGCACGAAGCTTGGCTTCGACAGCGACGCCGCAACATTCTCGAGCGGCAAGATCCGGATCGGCAATCGCTCATTGTCCCTGAGAGACGCGGGGCCACTGTCTGCCGATGGCGAGATTTCGTTCGGCAAGTTCAAGCGCGATTATGATGTCGGGAGCTATGTCGCGCATTTCTGCGAGGTCGGCGTCGACCGCTATACGGGCGAGATCAGGGTCCGCCGCATGCTTGCCGTATGTGATGCCGGCCGCATCCTCAACCCGCTGTCCGCCCGCAGCCAGGTGATCGGCGCGATGGTCATGGGGGTCGGCGCGGCGTTGATGGAGGAACTTGCGGTCGACAAACGGTTCGGCTTCTTCGTCAATCATGACCTGGCCGGCTATGAGGTCCCGGTCCATGCCGATATCCCCGAGCAGGAATGCATTTTTCTCGACACGACCGATCCTGTCGTTTCGCCGTTGCAAGCCAAGGGCGTCGGCGAACTTGGCATCTGCGGTGCCGGCGCCGCGATCGCCAACGCCATCTACAATGCCACCGGAATTCGCGTTCGCGATTATCCGCTGACGCTCGACAAATATCTCGACCGGCTGCCGGTTATTGCCTGATGGTTTGAGGTATCTCCGACAGATCTGGGTCTGCAGCGCGATGGCCGACGACAACGGCACCGCAACCGAGCATCTGTCGGCGTGACCCACGCTCTAATGCGCGGTTCCGGCACTTCGACGATCGAATGCATAAGGCGTGCAGATGAGCGCACGCTTGAACTGGCAACCGCCGGCGATTGTTTCGGGAGGGAGGCTTGCCCGGTAGTGGGGGAGGGCGCCTTGCCCGTAGCTACGCCTAGCAACAGGAGATTGCGCCTGACCGAAACGATGGATAAAGATCAGGATGCGTGGGTGATGCGATCGCCAAGCCGCCAAGCGTTGCCATTCGGCGCGGCGTCGACTTTTTCTGGCGGGGGCAGGGTTGTCAGACACGACACGATTTTTTGCCCAAGACACATCGTTCCTTGTCGTGGAAGACGAGGTGATGATCGCAATGATGATCGAAATGCTGCTCATGGATGCCGGCGCGAAAGACGTCGACATTGCCGGCAGCGTCGTCGAGGCAATGGCGTTGCTGGACGCAAATGTTTACGATGTCGCCATCTTCGATCGTCAATTGACAGACGGCATCAGCTATCCTGCGGCCATCAAGGCTTGCCAGGCAGGGTCTGTCATCATCGTCGCCACAGGCTCCCCGCTTCTCGACGTGCCCGCCGAACTTGCCGAGGCAGTCTCGCTCTCCAAACCATTTGAAGCGGAAAAGTTCGAGCGCGCGGTGGCGATGGCGCTGTCAAGGCGACGGAGCGGCTGACACTGCGGGCGTGAGCGTCGCGCTCCGTAACATTGACTCCATACGTGCAGCGAGCGCGATGTGAGCTGCCGCCGGTTTGATGGACACGAGGTTCGGCTACATTAGCCTGTCGCTCGAAGTCGATGGGGCTGAGATACCCCAAGGTTAAGTGCCTGCGTGTCGATTCGTCGAAGCGTTCGATGTAATCGAACACCTCGGCCTTTGCCTGATTTCGCGTGCGATAGGTTCGGCGATCACCGATTGTTTGCCATCGTCCTTGGGCATACCGCGCCGGCGCGGTCGTGCCTTCAGCGCCTGCTGGCGCATCAGGCGTTCGATGCGATGCAGGCCGCATGGCTGGCCTTCGGCCAGCACATCGTGCCAGACCCGCCGGGCACCATATGTGCGATAGCTGGCAATGAAGCTGGCGCGGAACCTGGCGCTAAGCATCTCGTCGCTGCGGGCACGCGCGCTGGGCGCGCGGCCCAGCCAGGCATGAAAGCCGCTGCGCGAGACACTGCCAAAGGACCTTGGGAGCCTCGCAAATCCACGATACCGGCCAGACCCCTCGATGCTTCGCGATGAACCCGAACTTCATATCGAGTCCCTCGCGAAATAGGCCGCGGCTTTTTTTAGGATGTCGCGCTCCGCTTTCAGCTTCGCGTTCTAACAGCGTAGCCGTTCGATCTCCAACTGCTCCGGTCGCATCTGGCCGTGCCCGGGAAAGGCCCCGCCAGGATCGGCGCCATGGTCACTGACCCACTTGCGCAAAACGTTGATGTGGAGATCCAGGTCGCGAGCCGCCTGCGCCATCGTCACGCCGCGATCCCTGACCAGTTTTACCGCCTCGAGCTTGAACTCGCGGCTGAACTGGCGTCGTTGCATTCATACCCTCCGGTTCCATAAAAAACCTTATTTCGGTGTCCAAGAAACCGGCGGCAGCGCACGCAGGGCCGTTGTCAAACTTGAATGCAGGGCGCCCACGTCCCCCCGGAGTGTCTGCGGGGGGACTGCTTACAGGCAACTTCGGTCTTCTGTAGCGGATAGTGACGTGGGTCGGCTGTTACAACTCGACCATGATTTCGAACCCAGGGTTCGATGTCAGCTTCAGCTTACCGCCGTGGGCAGTGGCAATCGCCGCCACCAGTGCAAGGCCGAGCCCATGCCCACCACTGGTTCTGCTTCGTTGGCCGCGGGTGAAGCGTTGAAACAGGTTGGTCGTCTCTTCTTGCGCCACGCCCGGGCCGTCGTCGGCGACGACAATCCGGGTTTGTTCGCCGGGTTTATCCAGCGCCACCGTGATCGTCGTGCCGGCGGGCGTATGCGCCAGCGCGTTGTCGAGCAGATTACTCAGCAATTGCTGGATCAGCCTGCGGTCGCCGACCATCTGCAGGTCTGGCTCGATCGACTTATTCAAGATGTGACCGCTGATCTCTGCATCCGGTCGATAGGTCTCGACGATGCTGTCGACGAGCTCGCTGAGTGGCATCTCCCGAAACTGCGCCTTGACGCCCATGCCTTCGACTTCGGCGATGCGAAGCAAAGCTGCGAAGATGTCGAGAAGTTCGCGGGACTGGCCCGTGGCGGCTTCGATGGCCTGGCGCTGGGTGTCGCGGTCATCGGTCGCCAAGGCTTCATCGAGACGATTGTGTAGCCGGGTCAGCGGCGTGCGCAGGTCATGGGCGACATCGCTGGAGACTTGCCGCAGATTGTCCATCAATACGGCAATGCGGTCCAGCATCTGGTTGAGTGTTTCAGCGACACGATCGAACTCGTCGCCGGCACCCGTGACCGGCATGCGGCGGCCGAGGTCGCCGCCGATAATGGCCTTGGCTGTGGTGTCGATGCGTGACAGGCGGTTCCTGGTGACAATGCCGACCACCCAGGCGGCGCCCACGCCGAGCGCCAGCATCACGCCGAACGCACCGATGAACAGCTTGAGCAGGGATGCGTCCATCTCGTCGATGACGGCTCGGTCGGCGGCGACGAGGAGACGGTGGCCGCTCGGTAGCAGCGTGGTGAGCGACTGGGCGATGCGTTGCTCGCCGTCACGCATGTAGGGCAGCAGCTCGATATAGCCGGGCTTGTCCGGGACAACGGCATCGAGACTACCGGCGACCAAACGACCGGCAGAGTCCACCAGGCGAAAGTCGAGGCTGGCCGTGCTGCGGGCGGCTTCGCGGCGGCGGATCGCAGCGGCGACGCCGTCCGGCCCATCGTCACCTTCGTCGATCAGCGATGCGGTTTCGGTGGCGATGCGGTGGTCGAGCTGCTGTTCCAGCGCTTCGTGGGTCGCTTCGAAGGCGATGATGCCGATGGCCAGCGTCGTCAGGGCGAAGACGATGCCGACGATGGTGACCAGCCCAAACGTCGTGCGCGACCAGCGTCTGAACGAAAACCCCTGCATCAACTGTTGCGGATCATGTAGCCCGCACCCCTGACCGTCTCAATGGCATCGGTCTCGAAGCCGGCATTGAGTTTCGAGCGCAGGCGGCTGAGATGGGTTTCGACGATATTGGTCTTGGGGTCGAAATCGAAGTCCCAGACACGTTCGAGCAGCATCGTCCGGGTCATCACCCGCCCGGCGTTGCGGACCAGCTCGGCGAGCAAGGCGAACTCACGCGGCTGAAGGATGACGCGCTGGCCGGCACGGGTAACGCTGCGGCGGTGCAGATCGATGATGATATCGCCGGCAGCCATGCGTGACGGCTCGGCCGGTGCCACTTGCCTGCGCCCCAGCACCTGCACGCGCGCCGCCAGTTCGGAAAAGGCGAACGGCTTGACGAGATAATCATCAGCACCGCCTTCAAGGCCTTCGACCCGATCGGCGATGCCGCCGATGGCGGTGAGCATGAGGGCCGGTGTCGTGTCGCCGGCGGCGCGCAGCGCCCGCACCAGCGCCAGGCCATCGAGGCCTGGCAGCATCCTGTCGACGATCAGTGCGTCGAAGCCGCCTTCGGTCGCTTGAAACAGGCCGTCCCGGCCGTCACTGCTGGTGACGGTCTGGTGACCGAGCTCGGACAGACCGCGCGCGATGAAACTCAGGGTTTCGGGATCGTCCTCGATGATCAGGATGCGCATGGCGTCATTCTAGCGGCGTGGCGTCGCTGCGCCAGCCACCGTCCCCCGCGCAGCATCGCTGCGCCAACCACCACCCAGCACGCGGAACAGCGTCACTTCGGCCTGAGCGACGGCAAGGTCGGACTGGGCCTGTGTCAACGCGGCTTGGGCGCGGGTGCGTTCGGCATCGACCTGAAGCAGATAGGCCGCATCCCCCAGCCTGACGCGGGCGGCGGCACGCCGCGCCGTCAGCTCGGCTTGTGCGCGCGCTGCACCTAGACTGTCGTTTCGGTGCTTTTCGGCATCATAGGCGGCGAGCGCGGTTTCGACTTCGCGCAAGGCCCGGAGCAAGACCATGTCCCACCCGGCGAGGGCTGCCTGTTCGGTGGCGCGGGCTTGCGCAAGACGCGCGCGCGCCGGGGCCTGATTGGGAAAGCTCCAGCTGACCAGTGGCGAGGCGGTGGCGACGAAGCCACCCGACAGCAAGCCGATGGCACCGCCGAGGTTGACCCGTGGATAGAGGTCGGCGCGTGCAACCCCGATCCTTGCGCTGGCGGCAGCAAGACGACGCTCGGCCTCGCGGATGTCGGGGCGGCGCAGCAGAAGCGCTTGTCCATCGCCCACCGGCGCCGCGGTGCGCAGCCTTGGCAGCCTTTGGCAAGCGAGTGCCATGGTTTGCGCTTCGGCGGGCGGACGGCCTTGCAGGGTTGCCAGGCGAAAGCGGGCATTTGCCGCCGCGGCGTCGAGCGGTGGCAACGTGGCGCGCGACGTTTCAACGAGCGTCGCTGCCTGCGACACTTCGAGTGGCGAGACCTCACCAGCCCGGAACTGTTCGTTGACGAGCGCGGCGGAGCGTTCGAGCAGCCGAACTTGCTCTGCGGCCACCTGCTGCGCCTGGCCGGCACCGCACAGATCGACATAAGCCTGTACGGTGTCGGCAACGACGGCGACCTTCAGTCCATCGAGCGCAGCCGCCTGGGCATCGGCATCGGCACTGGCGGCGAGGGCCGCCGAACGGAGCCGCCCAAAGAGGTCGGCATCCCAACTTGCTGCCAGCGCGATGTCATAGTCAGTGGTTGGCACAAGCGAAGATGCGCTGGGCTGGCTGGCAGGGTTGTCGACGCCAAGGCTCGATTCGATGCTGGTCTGCGGCAGGCGGGCGGCCCGCGCCTGGGCCAGCGCGGCGCGCGCGCCATCGAGATTGGCATAGGCAACGCGCAGATCGGCGTTGGCGGCGAGGCTGGCAACGACGAGCTTGTCGAGCACTGGATCGTCATAGAGCCGCCACCAATCGTCAGGCACCGGCGCGATTGATGCCTGCGGCATGCCGGCGAATGAGCCGGTCGCGCTTGCCGGTACCAAGGTTGGCGGCGGCGCGGGCGGCGTCATGCAGGCCGACAGCACCAGCGGGATCAGAACGGTGACCCTTCTCATGCCGGCACCGCGTCAGGCATTGCTGCTGCCGCAGCCGGACCACCGAAACGCCGGTAGAGCGCCGGCATCAGCAGCAGGTTGAGCAGCGTGGACGACACTAGCCCGCCAAGAATGACGATCGCCATCGGATGTTCGATTTCGTGCCCCGGCGCATTGCCGGAAATGACCAGCGGCAGCAGGGCAAGCCCGGCGCACAGTGCCGTCATCAGGATCGGGACCAGGCGTTCGGTGGCTCCGCGCAGCACGAGCGCGTCACCGAACGCTTCGCCCTCGACCCGGCGGAGGTGGTCATAGTGCGACAGCAGCATGATGCCGTTGCGCGCCGAAATGCCGATGACGGTGACGAAGCCGACGAGCGAGCCCAATGACAACACGCCGCCGGTCAGCGCGACGGCGATGACACCACCGACGAGCGCGAAGGGCAGGCTGACGCCAACGAGCGCTGTGATCGCCAGCGAACGAAACACCGTCCAGACCAGCAGCAGGATTCCGATCAGGCATAGCAGGCCGGTGGTCCAGAGTTGTTGGCGCGATTCCTTGAGTGCTGCATATTCGCCGAGCACCTTGGGGTGATAGCCGGCCGCAAAGGGCACATCGGCGACCGCCGCTTCGACGGCGCGCGCTACCCCGCCGAGATCGGCACCGGCAACATTCAGCGTCACATCGATACGGCGCTGACCGTTCTCGCGCTTCACCTCGTTCGGCGCCGGCACGATCCGCACATCGGCGACATCGCGCAGGCGGACGGGGGCGCCGGCGGGGGACAGGATCATCAGATCGCGCAGCGCCTGAATGTCACCGCGCACTGTCGGCTCTCCCCACAGCGCCACATCGAAGGACTTCTGGTCGCGGTAGATCTCGCCGAGCTTCTGCCCTGCCACCAGTGTCTGCGCTTGGCGCCGCACCTCGCCCGCGGTCAGCCCGAAGGTAGCAAGATCGGCGGCGCGCGGGTGGATCTCGATCTGGGGCACAAGCACTTGCTGTTCGACCTTGAGGTCGGCAACGCCGGGGATACCGGCGACTTTGGCCCGGACGCGATCGGCTGCAGCGCGCAACTCGACCTGGTCGGGCCCGAAGATGCGCACCACAACGGTGGCCCCTGCGCCGGTAAGCACTTCCTTGATGCGTTCGCGCAGGTAGGTCAGCACATCACGGTAAAGGCCGGGATAGCCGTCAATCACCGCCTTGATGCGCGCGACACTGGCATCATAATCGACATTCTCGTCGAGACTGATCCACAGCTCGGTGAAGTTCGGACCCACAACCTCGTCGGCGGCTTCGGCGCGGCCGATGTGCGCGCCGAAATTGCGCACGCCGGGAATGGCGCGCAACTCTTTCGACGCCCGGATGGTGATGCGATCCATCGCTTCGATCGACGTGCCGGGCTTCTCGACAAAGTGCATCAGGAAGTCAGTCTCGCGGAATTCGGGCAGGAACTGATCCTTGAACGAGGCATACCCGACGCCGGCAATAAGCAGCCCGCCGGCAATGATCGCCATGGCAAGGCCTGGCCGCGCCACCAGCCTGGGCAGAAGGCTGGCGTAGCGGCGCTTCAATCCGGTGACGAGCCTGGTATCGCCCTCCGCCGTCAGCGGCGCGTTCGGCAGCATGATCAGGCACAGCGCCGGGGTGACCACCAGCGCCACCAGCAGCGACGCGGCAATCGCCAGCACATAGGCGATGGCGAGCGGCTGAAAGAAGGTACCGGCGACGCCGCCGAGGAAGAAGATCGGCAGGAACACCAGCATGACAATCATCGAGGCAAAGACCACCGCGGTGCGGACTTCGAGCGATGCCGACAGCACGACATCGAACGCTGAGGCCGGGCTGTCTGCCTCGCGGTTGAGCCGCAGCCGCCGGGCGATATTCTCGACATCGATGATCGCGTCATCGACGACTTCGCCCAGTGCAATCACCAGCCCGGCGATGACCATGGTGTTGATCGTCATGCCGCTCCACAGCAGCACCAGCCCGGCACCAAGCAGCGAGAGCGGAATAGCAGTGAGGCTGATCACCGCCTGGCGCCAGTCGCGGGTGAAGACGAACAGCACCACCGCCACCAGCAGGCAACCGATCATCAGCGCCTGTGAAAGATTGTCGATCGATCGTTCGATGAACGTCGCCGGGCGGAATATCGTCGTATCGACCTTCACGTCCTTCAGACCGGGCTTCAGTTCGGCGATGGCCTTTTCCACATCGCGGGTGAGCTGCAGCGTGTTGCCGGTCGGCTGCTTCTCGACGATCAGCATCAGGCCCGGGCCGTCATCGATGATCGCATTGCCGATGGGGGCGGCAAAGCCATCGACGACGCGCGCCACGTCGGCAATGCGGATCGGCGCCTCGCCACTCTGCTTGACGATGGCCAGCGACAGGTCGGCCGCCGACTGGATGGCACTGTCCTGACGGACAGCAAAACGCTGGTTGGGCGTATCGACAAAGCCGCCACCGCCGACCAGCACCGCGTCACCCACCGCGGCCCGCACCTCGGCGAGCGTCACGCCGGCGGCGCGCAATCGGTCGGGGTCGACGAGCACCTGCAACTGTCGATCACGCAGCCCCCAGATCGCCACATTGGCGACGCCAGGCACCGCCATCAGCCGCGGCCGGATCGTCCAGCGCGCCAGCTCCGATAGCTGCATCTGGTCGAGCTTTTGAGACGACACGCCGATCTTCATCGCCCGGCTTGTCGAGGACAGCGGTGGCAGCATTACAGGGGGACGTGCCGCCGTCGGCAGCCGCGCCTGCACCTGCGTCACCCGCTCCTGAACCAACTGCCGCGCCCGAATGACATCGGTGCCGCGCTTGAAGAGGATGGTGACCGACGAAAGGCCGAGCACCGATTTGGATCGCACCGTTGTCAGATCGGGCACGCCGCCCACCGCCACCTCGATAGGCACGGTGATCAGGCTTTCGACCTCCTCGGTCGACAGGCCGGGGGCCTCGGTCTGCACCTCGACGATCGGCGGCGCGAACTCGGGAAATACATCGAGCGGCACATTGCCCGACGCGCGCAGGCCCAGCACGACCAGCAGCGCCGCCATCGCAAGCACGAGGACGCGCTGGGTCAGCGCCGTCCGCACCAGCCAGGCCAGCATCAGTGCGGCGTCCCGAACTCGGTGCCGAACAGTTCGGCAGTGCCGTCGGTAACGATCTGGGCGCCGCGTTCGAGGCCGCGCGCGAGCAGGGCGGTATCGCCACTGACGCTCGCGACCTCGATCCGTTGACGCAGATATGTGTCGGGGCCGGTTTTCCGGTAAACCCATTCACCACCGTTGATGTCGCGAACGATCGCCGCGGTTGGAACAGCGAGGCCCTGCATCGCACCGCCCATTGGCAGCGCAACGGCCACGCGCTCGCCGACACGCCAGCGGCGGTTTCGGTTGTCGAGCGCATAGAAGAGATCAACAGTACCCGCGATGGCATTGGCCGACGGCGGCGCCGACACCGGTCGGGCTGATTGTGGCGGGGCCGCAGCATCGCCCAGGGGCCGGATCATTGCGGGTCGAGCTCGGTCGATGGCCTGTACGTCTGATCCAAAGACCGGCACGCGCACCCACAGGAGAGGTTGGCCGGCCATGGTTGCCACCGCAGGCCCCAACTGACGCCGCTGCTCACGCGCTACATCTGCTGCGGCGCGCGCGGCGGCCAGCGCTGCTTCGGCTTCATCGCGCGCCCGAACGCTGCCGGCTTCCTCGCGCACCAGTGCCGTTGCCCGGTCGCGGGCGATGGTAGCAAGCCGCAATTGCGCCGTGGTTCGGGTGACCTCGCCATCGGCAGCAGCCTGCGCGGCAGCAATCTGGGCGATGTTGCTGGTGGAATCGGTCGGCACGCCCGCCGGTCCAATCCCCGGCACGACAAGTTCCCCGCCTACCTCACGGACTCGCGCCGAGGTGCCGACGGCCACAGTGACCGTGCGGATGCCGAGCCGCTTTTGCGCCTCCGGTGTAAGTGTCAGCCGCAGCAAATCGGTTTCGTGAACGACTGCTTCGGCCTTTGACGGCGGCTTTGGCGGCGCAGCTTTTTCGGCGTTGCATCCAGCTAAGAGCGCGGCCAGAGCTAAGCAGGCCGGGGTTAAAAAAGGAAAAGTCATCTCGACAGCATAGCGTCACGAGATGGAGGCCAGCTTGGGATTGCTATACAAAACCCCAATGTGGGCAGCCGTCACAAGCGGTAACAACGGTTTACAACGACAAAGTCCACCAAAGGAAATGTCGGAAGATTTCCCATTTCAGCGTTCATCACGCGGTGCATGGAACGCTCTGCTCGGTGGCGTACGGGATTGGCATTCAAAATCTAGTGTCCGCAATGGGACCCTTTCTTATCAGCAGCTATGACTGACTCTGGGATGTTGCGGTCATTCATCGCGGGGTCGTTCAATGTCGGCTTTCGGTGAAACCAGATAATCTTTCCCGATCGCAAATGGTGTCTGTGCAGCCAAATTTGTTCCGAGCGCCTTATTGATGCAGACGAACGGAAGAGTGGCGCACTGCGGCAACGAGAGCGAACGCTGCATAGAAGCCAACCCCGTTGAGTATAGCACCAGACCAACGCCAGGCAGCGTTTGGCCATTGTTCTGCGGTTCCAATCAGCGCGCCCCAGATCGCGAATCCCGTCGAAAGCAACGGTAACTGTTCAGCCGGTGACGATCATCTGCACCGCGACGACCACAAGTAAAACAGTGACCCAGCGCTCGAAGGCCTTTGCCGATAAGCGTTCGATTACGCGCTTTGCTGCCCAGGTGCCCGCCACCATCGCCGCCGACAGCGCCGCAGCCAACGGCCAGAATCCAGGTCCGAAGACAAACGTCTGACCATAGACGACGATCTTGACGGCGTGCATCGCCACTGCGGTTACAGCCTTGCTCGCGATATAGGCGGTCGGTAGAAGCCCGAGTGGCAGGAACACAGCGGCGCCAAGAGGCCCAGCGCTGCCGACCCGCCCTGACAGGAAGCCGACTGCAGCATCGCCAACCGCAAACAACCCGACACCTTGCTTCAGGCGCAGGATACCGGTGTGACGCATAATCACGAACAGCATGATGACGCCGCCTATCAGCCGCACGGTGACGGACTTGGGGAGCGACGTAAACGCCAGCGCCCCCAGCGCCGCAGCCGGCAGCGCGAATGCCAGAAAGATCAGCACTGGCCGCCAGGCAATCGACCGATATCCGAAACCGACGCGCGACTGGTTGCCGGCAAGCTGCGCAATCGTCAGCAACGGAACGGCCTCGGCCACACCCACCGTGCGCGTCAAAAGCGGCAGCAACAGCAAGGCGCCGCCAAACCCCGCCGCGCCGGAAATCGCGGCCGCGAGGAAGGCACCTGGAATGAGGATGAGGTAGGCGGTCATCGAGAACACCATGGCGGATCGCAAAGTTTACTGCGAGCGCCGCCCCGTGGTTCCGCTAACGCTTGCGTTTGTCCAGCGTCCCAGCGCGCAGAGGCGGTCGGAGCCACAACGCAAGCGGCGTCAATCCGTCAGCCCGGCCGGCACTCGTTTCGAAAGAGTGCCCCTTCCTCGCAACGCTTTCCACTCGGAAAGGTGCCGATGCCAGCTTCGTCGCCGTCGCTCCGCCGGACAATGGAGAGCGCGCCACCCTTTTTGGTGCAGTTCACAGAGGCGGGGTTGACCATACGGGTTTCGGCAGGCCGCGGCGCTTGCGCAACCTCCACGCAGGAAGCGAGCAAGAAGAGCGCGAGAATATGGGTGTCGCCGTCGATGAAGCCGGGCATCATGAGTTGACCGCCGAGGTTCTTGAACTTGGTCCGCGTTCCCGACAGCTTCATCGCTGCGGCACGACTGCCGGCAAAGACAATGCGACCCTTATCAACGGCGACGGCTTCGACATAGCTTGGCTTGGGGCCTTCCATGGTCAAAATGCGGCCACCACCGATGATCAGCTCGGGCCCGGCGCCCGGCGCTGCGAAAGCCTGCCCGGTCAGCAGGCTGGAAAGGATCAAGGTCGTTTTCAACAGGCGCATGTCATGTCTCCTTCGACAGATAGGGGATTGTGCGCCATGCGGTACGGCCTTGTGGCGAACCGTCGAGCGTGATTTTGAGACCACCGAGCCGATAATGGTTGTTGTAGCTGGTGCTGAACCCCTTATCGAGCGCAGACCGGCTTGTGTAATCCATCAACCCGATGAAATCGATGTCGACGAGGCCGCGCGTGGCGGCATCGACCATCACATCACTCATCGGGCCGAACATCCGGCCTTCGTTGGTCGTCGTATAACCATAGCTCTTGGCCATTTCGAGGCCGCGCCTGAGGAAGTAATCCTTGCTCGCCTGGCTCGTCGGCGCGAGGAACTTGACGATCTTGGGGGTCGCTGCCGTTTCCTCGAGCACGCCGTTCGGAGTTTTTCCATCGGCCTCGCGACGGATTAGGCCGCCTTCGGGATCAGGCGTCGTCGCATCGAAGCCAAGCATTTTCAAACCGACGCTGTTCACGGCGGCGAAATGCCCTGAAATATGGGTGGCCATGACCGGCACCGTGGTCGAAACCTTGTCGAGGTCCTGGCGCGTTGGGTGGCGACCCAGCAGGGCATCGTCATAACCGATGCCGAAGATCCACCCTGTCTTGTCGACATCGGGCCCGGCGGCAAAGCCCTTCAACTTGGCAACGACTTCATCGATCGTGTTGGCTTCACCATCGGGTTGGGCAAGCAAATTGGCGCCGACTGCCTGCGCCCCGAACTGCTGGGCATGGGCGTGTCCGTCGATCAGCCCCGGCATCATTGTCTTGCCGCCTAGGTCGAGCACGCGGGCACCGGCAGGTTGGCGTTTCAACGCATCGACCTTGCTACCGAGAAAGGCGATCTTGCCATCGTCAACGACCATCGCCTCGGCATAAGCCGGTCTGTCGCCAGCCATCGTCAGGATCGGACCGCCGTAGACGACCAGATCAGCACCGCCCTCGACGCTGCTGGCTTTCTGAGTGCGAGGCGCGCAGCCTGCAATTACCAGCGCCGAAGCAAGCAAAAGCAGCGACCGTCTTCCAAATAGCATGGTGTTTCTCCCCGATATCGATGCGTGAGTATCATTAGGGAAAAATGAACTTTGTTGGAGATGTGGCAATCTCCTCACGAAGTGTCTGCGTTCGGTCAGTTGGTGTTCGACAAAGCAGTATCTGCTCGCGGGCAGCATCTTCAATTTTCCGCAAAACTACGATGGGCCACGAAGGTGCCATGCTACCAACTACGGACGGATGGCCGGTGCGGGACCAGTTGCGGGCGCTCTGTGTATCGACGCCCCCAGAAAACGTAGACGTTCGACGACGGAAATCTGTTGACCCTGAAGTTGCTACAGAGTTTAGCAACCGCACCCGACATTATTCACCACCTGATCAAGGCTTGTCGGACCAATCGGAAGTTCACGGTGGCGCGAGCAATTCTGAACATTCATCGGCATTGGGTGAGTTTGGCTGGCAGTGCCACAGCGTTCGCCGTGATAGCGCCCGTGCAGGCACAGGACGCCTCGCCGCAAGCAGAAGCAGAAGAAATCGTGGTGCAGGCGACCCGATCAGGTCGCCGCGTCGATGACGAAGCGATCCGGGTGGAAGTCGTCGAGCGGGAGGAGATCGAGGAAAAACTTCTGATGACCCCCGGCAACGTGGCAATGCTGGTGGCGGAAACGCCCGGCGTGCGGGTGCAGGTGACGTCGTCTTCGCTCGGGTCGTCGAACATCCGCATGCAAGGCATGACAGGGCGCTACACGCAATTGCTGTCCGATGGCCTGCCGCTTTTCGGTGGCCAGACAGCGTCGGTGGGGTTGCTGCAAATCCCGCCGACCGCTCTTGGGCAGGTCGAAATCATCAAGGGCACGGCGTCGGCACTTTATGGCCCGTCGGCGCTTGGCGGCGTGATCAACTTCGTCTCGCGTCGGCCCGGAAACGACGCCGAAGCCGAGATATTGCTGAACGCCACCAGCCGGAATGGCCAGGATTTGACCGCTTTTGCCGCGATGCCGGTCGGCGCCGCTGCCGGTCTTTCGGTGACCGGCGGTTTCCATCGGCAAAGCGCCAATGACCTTGATGGCGACGGTTGGGCCGATATGCCGGGGTATGCGCGCTGGACGCTGCGGCCAAGGCTGTTCCTTGAAGGCGGCGGCGGCCGAAAGCTGATGCTGACCATCGGCGCCACGACCGAAGACCGCACGGGCGGCACGTTGCCGGGGCGCACGGCACCCGACGGGCAGCCATTCGTCGAGGCGCTGGACACACGGCGTTTCGATGCAGGTCTGGTTGGCGAAGCGCCGATCTCGGACTCGATCGCGCTGCAACTGCGCGCTTCCGCCACAACACAGGACCACAGCCACCGTTTTGGCGCACTGCGAGAAAAGGACCGGCACAACACGGTGTTCGGCGAAACATCGCTGGCCGGAACGGCGGGCGGCACTGGCTGGATCGCCGGCGTTGCGGTGCAATATGACGGCTATCGTTCAAAGACATTCCCGGCTTTCGACTATGATTTCACTGTCCCCGGTGTGTTCGGGCAGGTTGAAACGGAGCTTACCGACAGGCTGACGCTGGTCGGCAGCGCCCGCTTCGACCAGCACAGCGAATATGGATCGCATCTGAGCCCGCGGATTTCTGCGCTCTACAAGCCGGGGTCCTGGATGCTTCGCGCCTCCTTTGGACGCGGCTTTTACGCGCCGACCCCCTTTGTCGAACAAATCGAGGCGGTCGGCCTGTCGCGTCTTGAACCGATCACCGGCCTTGATGCCGAAACGGCCGAAACCGCCTCGGTCGATATCGGCTATCGCGCCGGCGGCTTCAGCGCGAACCTGTCGCTGTTTGCGTCCAATATCGAAGGCGCCGTGCAGGTGCAGGATGCCGGCCCTCAACGCGTCCGCCTCATCAATGCCGCCGGCACAACCCGCACCCGCGGCGCCGAAGCAATGCTGCGCTATCGCCTCGATGCCTTCAGCGTGACGGGCAGTTATGTTTTCGTCGATGCCAGCGAGCCCGATCCCCAGAATGGCGGTCGCCGCGCCGTGCCCCGCACTCCGCGCCACACCGCCGGTGTTGTCGGGGTGTGGGAGAAAAGCGGGAAGGGGCGGATCGGCATCGAAGCCTATTACACTGGCCGACAGGTGCTGGATGCCAACCCCTATCGCTCGGTCAGCAAGCCCTATGTCGAAATCGGCGCGCTGGTCGAGGTTGTGCTGGGCAAGGTGCGGCTGTTCCTCAATGCCGAGAATATCCTCAATGTCCGCCAGACAAAATTTGATCCGCTGCCGCTGCAGGCGCGGGCACCCGACGGCCGCTGGACCGTCGATATCTGGGCGCCGACGGATGGTTTTGTTCTGAACGGCGGGATCAGGTTGGTGTTCGGCGGCAGCTAGAGCGGGGAGAAGAACATGGCGGTAACGATCGGCGACCTGGCGCGGACGACGGGCACCACGGTGGAGACGATCCGCTAACATGAGCGCATCGGGCTCCTCGCCACGCTGCCACCCCATCAGCTTCTCGCGCAAACAGACATTCCCTAGACCTTTGCTGAATGGCGAGAATTGGGTCAATTGCGTTGAAAAATCCGAGAGCTTCATTTTTATCTGCAATGATTAAATCGGACCGATCCGAGTGGCGCAATAATAGTCTTCGCGCCGGCGTTCATTGCAATCATTGTTGCTGGATATGTGCGATTTTCCATCTCGCTGTAGTTTTTTTGACACAATTCGGTCGGAAGTCGTCGAAAATCTTGATCGGCCTATTCTGGGACTTAGCTGCCATTTCTGAGGTGGTCGCGGAGCGTCGAAATATCCCAGAAGCCGACATTCGCCCGTTCGCTCGAGCTCGCGCGTCGAATGCTCAGAGTTGGGGCATGACAGGAATATGGCTTTTCCGCCTGAGGTGCCGCGGCGTTCCGTTGACGGATGGGAAGTCGACGCTACGATCCATCAGCGTTCACTAATTGTGCGCCCAAGGACGACCCAATGAGAACCGTAAAGCTAGCGGTCAGCGCGCTGCTCCTCCTCGCCGCCGCCAAGACCGTCGCTCAGGATCTGCCCATCAGCACCGACGGCACCGACCCCAAGACGTGGGACCCGAAGCAGGATGCTGTCGCCTCTGGCAAGAAGAATCACGTCGTGATCTTTGAGGACAGCGAGATCCGCGTACTCTCCGTCACCGTGGCGCCGGGTGATGTGGAGATCCCACACCACCACCAGTGGCCCAGCGTCATCGTCTATGACCGTCCGGTGAAGAGCGAGAATCGCGACGGCAAGGGGAACCTCCTCGCGCCGAAGCGGCCCGCGGGTGCCAAGGTGGAACTGCCGCGCGTTATCCGCGTAGCCCCGGAAGCTCTGCATTCAGTGTCCAATCTTGATACGAAGCCGCTGCACCTCATTCGCATCGAGTACAAGAACAGGTTTCCGAAGCAGTAACGCGCCGGATTCGCGCTGCAGCAAGGTGCTCGTCTATGCGCTGTAAAGCGCGCAGTCTATTGTGATGGTGTTCGACAACAACAGCCGGTTCGGGCAGGAGCTGCCGTCCACATCCCGATCGGGGAACGGCTTAAGTTGGGTCGGAAGCGGTCAAGAACCTCATCGAAGCTAGCGTTGCCCCTAAGTGTGCGGCAGGAACTGCGAGGCACTTGGCGCAACGCTCCCTCAATGCTGCGCGAAAACCGATGCTTTGCCAGGGCCGAACGCTACGACTGTATATTTGTCGGCGACGCGGCCTGGGACTTCCATACCCAACGATCCGATCGGCATCCCGGGAACCGCAAGGCCAGTGACGCCTGCTGGCCGTTTAGCCAAGGCACGTTTCATGTCTGCGATCGGCACATGGCCCTCGAAGGCCATGCCGGCGATGATGGCAGTATGGCACGATGCGAGAGCCGGCTGCATGCCGAGGCGCTTGTGAAGGCTCGCGCGATTGGCATCGTTAACGATCTTCACGGCTTGACCAAATTCCTTGGCCACCTGCGCTGCCCATTCTTCGCAGCAACCGCAGCCCGGGTCACGGTGCATGACGATATCACCTGCTGCCATCGTAGGCGCGGCAACAAGGGCAAGGGCCAACAGATATTTGCGCATGTGAGCAACCTTTCTATTTCAGGGCATCATGACATGGTTGAGCGACGGCGGAAAAGTCCGCGTTTGATCGGCCAGCGAATGACCAACAGCACGGTTCCCGCCAGGCCGAGCACCAGCCCACCGATCGCAAACGCCAGCAACCACCAGGTGTTGAAGTTGTCGCGCTCGGTCCAGTCCATGATGTGCAGGCCCCAGAAGAAGTCGAACAGCCGCCAGTTGGCGGTGCGGACTGCCGCGATCTGTCCTGTTTCGGCCGCCACAAAGACGCTGGTGTGATCACGATCAGGAAAAGCGACGCGCCAAGCCGGCAAGGGCCCCCGATATTCCGGGCTGGCGGTTACAACCTTGCTCGTCGTTGGAGCCGCGACCTTGCCGCCGATCCAGGCATTTTGCGCGATGGTAGCGGCGACACTTGCATCGACAGCGGGCAAAGGCGTGCCGTTGGCTGCGTCATACAGCACCACGCCTCCACTGCGGCTGACTTCCGCGACCGCGCGGCCGTACAGCATGCGCAACGTCACACGTTCGACGCCCTCGCCGCGCAGATAGATTGAGGGATCAGCGAGTGCTGTTCGGGCCGGAAGGGTCTCGACGGTCTTGCGGTCAACAAGATGATCGCCATGGATTTCATCGATCGGCCAGAAGCTCATCAGCGCGCCACTGGCAAACCAGATCAACAGTTGTGCGCCGATGATCAGCGCGAGCCATTTGTGCAATCGGCTTGCGCCAAGATGAAGGCGGTGGCGTCGTGAACTCATTACCAGCCTTTCAAAACCAGAACCGGATACCGGCAACGTAACTGACGCCGCCAGGTTCGTCGCCGGCGGCCCTTGCAAATCGCGCCGTCTCGCCAACCTTTCTGGCCCATTCCACACCGACATAAGGCGCGAACTCGCGCGCGAACTCGTAGCGCAGTCTCAGTCCGAACTCGATGTCGGTCAGGCCAGCGCCGACGCCGATTTCGGGGATGGACTGCGCCGAGGCTTCGATTTCGGCGCGTGGTTGCAGGATCAGCCGCTGCGTTATGCGCTGGTCGTAAAAGCCCTCAATGCGTCCGCGCAGTTCGCCCTTGTTCGACAGGAACAGCGACCCCGCCGCCTTGAACCAATAGGGTGCAAGCCCTTCGATCCCGAGCGTTGCGTAGGTCCGCTGCGGTTCGGGCCGAATGTCATGGCGCACGCCTGCCTGCAGGTTCCACCAGGGGCCGATCGCACGTGAATAGAGTGCCTGGACTTCGGTTTTTTCGAGCGGCCCGCGAACGTCGCCTTCGCCTTCGGTCTTGATGACAAACCGATTGATGTCCCCGCCAAACCAGCCCTCACCTTCCCAGCGATAACCATCGCTGCCCTTGCGGGCCTGATATTCGGCAATGTTGAACAAGATCATCGAGCCGGTGAAGCCGCCATGTTCGCGGCGCAGCGCCGCCCGCGACGGGGCAATCGCGGCAGCGCCCCAGATCGCATCGGCGGCGTGATCGGTCGGCGCCGCTGGGGCGGGCTTGGTGCCGATGGTGTCACCGGTGGGCTGCGCGGCCATGTTGTGCCCGGCGTGGGGATCGGCCGTTGCTGCTGAACTGTCTGGTTTGGCCGCGCCCATGTCATGCCCGGCGTGCGGGTCTGCGGTCGGAGGAGGCGGCGCCATCGGCATCACATGGCCGGCATGCGGATCGGCTACGGGTGCCGGTGTCGGCATGTTGCGGCCAGCGTGAGAGTTGGCGGCCGGCGGCGCTGCCGTTTGCGCAGCAGCAGCGCTGGGCGCCACGACGAGAAGCGATGTAATCGCAGCGCGGATCATGCCGCTTCCTCGTCATGGCGCACCGTGACAACGCGGAACATGCCGGCGTGCATGTGGAGCATCATGTGGCAATGAAACGCCCAGTCGCCGAGCGCATCGGCTGTGAGATCGAACGACACCTTGCCTCCCGGCAGGACGTTGACCGTGTGCTTGACCGGCCGGTTGCCCTTCTCACCCATCACCACCTCGAAGAAGTGGCCATGGAGATGGATCGGGTGGGGCATCATCGTGTCGTTGATCAGATTGACGCGAACGCGCTCATTGTGACGGAACGCCAGAGGCTCGGCACCTTCGCTGAACTTCACGCCATCGAACGACCACATGTAGCGTTCCATGTTGGCGGTGAGATGGATGTCGATCTCGCGCGACGGGTCACGCGGATCGGGGTTGGGTTCGAGTGAGCGCAGCTGGCTATAAGTCAGCACGCGGTGCGGTTCGTTCTCGAGGCCGGTGGGGCGCTCGGCGGTGCGGTCCATCGGCATAGACGACAGCATGGCCACCCCTGGCCCCATTTTCACCTGCGGCGCCACCGATGGATCAAGCATCTTCATCGAGCCCATGTCGTGGCTCATGCCGGGCATAGCCGAATGGTCCATGCCGGCCATCGCGCCGCTGCTCATGTCCATGTCGCCCATGCCCATGTCCTTCATGGTCAACAGCGGGCGTTTGCGAAGCGGCGGCACATCGGCCACCATGCCCAGCCGCGGCGCCAGCGTGGCGCGCACCAGCCCCGACCGATCGATGCCTTCGGCGATGAAGCCATAGGCGCGATCCTCGCCGGGCTGCACGATGACGTCATAGGTCTCGGCCACGCCTATCTGGAACTCGTCGGTCTCGACCGGCTGCACATTGTTGCCGTCGGCAGCGACGACGGTCATCGCCAGCCCGGGTATCCGCACGTTGAAATTGGTCATCGCGGAAGCGTTGATGATGCGCAGCCGCACCTTTTCGCCGGGCACGAACAGACCGGTCCAGTTCTCCGCCGGGCCATGGCCGTTGACGAGATAGGTGTAGATTGCCCCGGTCGCGTCCGAGATATCGGTTGGGTCCATGCGCATCTGGCCCCACATCCGGCGATCGGCTGCCGACTGGTCCTTGCCGGCAAGCAAGCTCGACAAAGTCTGCTTCTGGAAATTGAAATTGCCGCCGTTCTGCTTGAGACGCGTGTAGATCTTGTGGGGGTGCATGAAGCTCCAGTCGCTGAGCACCAGCACATGCTCGCGGTCGGACGCGATACGGTCGGCGCCGGCAGGATCGATGACGATCGACCCGAAATGCCCCATCGCCTCCTGCAGGCCCGAATGGCTGTGGTACCAATAGGAGCCCGACTGGCGGATCGGAAAGTCGTAAACGAACGTCTCGCCCGGCTTGATGCCCGGAAAGCTGATCCCCGGCACGCCATCGTACTGGAACGGCAGCAACAGCCCATGCCAGTGGATGGACGTGTCTTCGGCGAGCGTGTTGGTCACCGAGAGGCGAACGTTCTGACCTTCCTTCAGCCTGATCAGCGGCCCGGGAACGGTGCCGTTGATCGCGATGGCATGGCCGGCCCGGCCGCCAACACTGTGCATCGCATGGCCGACGCTGAGCTTGATGTCTTCGCCGGACAAAACATCGCTGCCGCTCGCAAGGCCACCAGTGCCACTGCGCGCCCAACCCGGCACAGCCATCGCACCAGTGACGAGCGAGGCGGCCCGCAGAAAGCCGCGGCGAGAGGTCGGTAATATCATGTCTGTCCCTGGAAATTCATTGGAGCGCGATGGGTTTGCATGGAGATACGCACGGTTTTGAATCGCCCCTCAAGGGCGGCCTGCGGCATTATCG
>JANPKK010000021.1:0-9166 GCA_031426015.1 Alphaproteobacteria bacterium | reverse complement strand
CCGCCATCGGCGGCGAAGGCCCGCGCCAGCCGGGCCACACCGGCTGCATCGAAGGCCGCCATTGCCGCCGTCATGGCGGCTTCGGCATTGCTGTCGGTCGCGAGGCCGAAGCCGCGCCGCAGCATCGGCGCGAAGCCAGCCGCCGGCACCGCCGCCAGCGCTTCGGCATGCGCCGCCAGCCGCCCGGCAATGTTCGCCAGGCGCATCTCGCCCTGGTCTATGCTGAGCGCTGCCAGATCATCGAGAAAGGGGTCGTCGCTGCCCCCGTCGCTGCCCGCCGCCTCGATCGCTTCGGCGAGCAGCCGCCGTTGCAGCGCGAGGCCACTGCGCTCATCGAGCGTGGCAAAGCCCGGCGACACCCCGGCCTCGACCGGGAAACTGGCGATCAGCCCCTGCGCAAAGGCGTGGATGGTCTGCACCGCAAGGCCCTGGGGCGCGTCGAGCAGCTGCGCGAACAGCCGGCGGGCGCGGATAGAGGTTAGCGCATCGGCTTCGGCGCCGATCGCGGCGAGATCGCTGGCGAGCGCGGCATCATCGGCGCGCGCCCAGAAGGCCAGCCGATCGAGCACCCGCGTCTGCATTTCGGCCGCCGCCAATTTCGTGAAGGTAAGGCACAGGATGGCCCCGGGCGGCGTGCCGTCGAGCAGCAGGCGCAACACGCGCGCCGACAGTACCTGCGTCTTGCCGGTGCCTGCCGATGCCGCGACCCAGGCGTGTACCGCCGGATCGGCGGCGTCGGCTTGCGCCGGCTTCAACGGCTTCAGAGCTTCGGTCCGGTTCATCGGCGGCGCGGCCGATCGAGCCATTCGGCGACCCGCGCCAGATGGTTATAGTCGCCGAAGGCAAGGTTGGGGTTGAGATCGGGGCGGAAGGGCACCTCGCCGAGCAGGAAGCGGCTCGTCAGCACCTCCACCACCGCCAGCGCCCCATCGACGTGTTCGGATGGGTCCACGGGCGGCTTGCCCTTCACCGCGTCGAGCACCTGCCCCGGAACCCGGCCGCCGCCCATCTGCCAATATTCCAGCCTGGCGGGCACCCCGCGCGGCACCCCGCCCGCCCGGGTGCGCAGTGCTCCCTCGCGTGCCATCGCCATCAACAGCGCCAGCTGGTTGGCGCTGAAATCGCGCACGCGGGCCGGCGAAGGCGGCTTGCCCGTCTTGTAGTCGATGATCGCCAGCCGGCCTTCGGCATCGCGATCGACGCGGTCGGCGCGGCCTTCGACGACGATCCCGTTCGGCAGCGTCAGCCCGCCGCTGGCTTCGGCGGCTAGCGGCAGCCAGCCAGCAGCTTCGCGCGCATGAACCTCGCTGCCTGCCCACAGCAAAGCCCGCCGGGCCCGCGGTGCCCATAGCGCGCGCAGCAGCGGGAACTGCCGCCCTTCGGCCAGCAGCATCCGCTCGGTCATTTCGGCAAGGCGTTCGAGGCTGCCGCCGCCACTGCCGATCCATTCCTCCATGACGCCATGAATGCGGGTGCCGCGCGTTGCCGCCGTCGGATCCTGGTCGAGCGGATCGAGCGGTTTCAACCCGAGCACTTCGCGCGCATAAAAAGCGAAGGGATCGGTGACCAGGGTATCGATCTGCGTCACCGAAATGCGGCGCGGCCGGGTGGCGGCGGGCGGCGCCGGGCGCGGCGGCCGGCCGGGCACCGGGGGGCGGCGCGAATCGATGCCGCGCGCCAGCTTCAGCAACTGGTCATCGCTCGCCAGCCCGCCGCTGTACGCTTGCAAGCGCAGCCAGAAACGCGACGCGACCAAGGGCGCGCTGGCATCGCGGCGAGCACGGGTGAGCAGCACTTCCGCCGCGCCCAGGCCGCCGACGAAATCATGCGCCGCGAGCCCCGTTGCGCGCGCCAGCCCGGGCAGGCCGAGCGTGGTGCGGATGGCCGGCGCCAGCCACGGGTCGGGCGCCGGCCGGCCGGGCCAGACGCCTTCATTCAGGCCACCCAGGATCATCAGGTCGGCGCGCTGCAACTGCGCTTCGAGCGGCCCCAGGATGCGCAACCGCGGGTGACCGCCAAAGGCGCTGCGCACCGCGACATCGGACAGGAAGGCGCCGATCAGCGCCGGGGCATCGTCACGCTCGAAGCCGCCGAAGCTCGCGCCTTCGGCTTCGAGGCGTTCGATCAGCGTGGCGAGCGCGCGGCCATCGGTGCCGCTCCACAGCCGGTCGCCGCCGAGTGTTTCGCCGGTCCGGCGCAAGGCGGCGGCAAGGCGCGGCAGGTCGATTGCCGGGGCTTCGCCAAGCGCGGCCAGCGGCGCCAGTTGCGCTTCGACCCCGTGCCACCACGCCATCGCTTCGGCAGCGCGCACCGCGGCGGCGGGATGGGCGGCCGGATCGTCGCGGCGCAGGCGGTTGAGACCATCGGTCAGCCAGCGATCATAGGCTTCGCCGACGCCATCGAGCCCCGCCGGCGGGCGAACGCCGCGCAGCGCCAGGTCGAGCCGACGCACCGCCGCGAGCCATTCGCTGCGCCCATCGCCGCTCGCCACCAGCGGATGCTTGAGCACGGTAAGCAGCGCAACGGGGGAAAAACCCTGCGCCATCGCCTCGGTCAGCGCCAGGGCCAGCGCGCCCGGCGGGGTCTGGCGCAGCGGCACCCCGGCCGAATCGTCGATCACCAGCCCCCAGCGCCGGCAATGCGCCGCAACGCGCCGCGCCAGCCCGCGATCGGGCGTCACCAGCGCCGCGCTGCGCCCCGGGGTTTCGAGCGCGCGGCGCAGGGCGAGCGCGATGACCTGGGCTTCCTCTCCCGGCGTCGCGGCTTCGACGACGGTCACCCCGGCAAAGCTGGCGACATCGGCGCCGTGCCAGCCATCGGCGGCGGCAGCGGGGGCCATGGCAGCCATGATCGCCGCGGTGCGGTCGGCGGGGCCGTCGCGGGTCGTGGCGACGCCCCAATCGGCGACGTCCGCACGTTCGCGCCCCAGCCGCGCCAGCAGCAGTTTCAGGCCATATTGCGGGTGCGCCTCGGCATCACGGCCGGTCTCGCTGTTGCAGCGGATCGCCGCCCAGCGGCGTTCGCCCGCCTCCGAAAGATCGTGATCGAGCCCCGGCAGCACCACCATGCCGGTGGGCAGGCCATGCAACGCATCGAGCAGCCGCACGATCGGTGGCGAGGTGCCGGTGACGCCCGCCGCGATGACCAGCCCCGCCGGCGGCGCCACCTGCCAGCGCGCCACCAGCGCATCGATCAGCGCCGCCACCCGGGTGCCGCCATCGCTGCCGCCGCTGGCATCGCGCGCCGGCGGCCAGCCCGAAATGACGATCTCGAGAAAGCGCAGCGTGTCCTGCCAATGTTCGGCAAGTTCCTGGGTGGCCACGACATCGCGCAGGCATTCGGGGTCGATCTCTTCGGCCAGCAGCGCATCGAGCGTGGCGCCGAGTTCGTCGCCGAGCCGCAGCGCCTCGACCGCGCTGCGCCCGGCCTCGCGCCCGCCCGGCCCCAGCCCGCGCGGCAATTGCCGCACCAGCCGCGCCAGTTCGAGGCGGCGGACCAGCGGCGAGACCGGCGGCGGCAGCGCCTCGTCACCGCTGGCGAAGCGGTCGAAACTGTCATCCCCCAGATCGCCGACCGGGGTGAGGCGCGGCAGCAGCAAGCCACTGCCGGCGCGGCGCACGAAGGCATCGGTCAGCGCGCGGGCGGCGCGGCGGTTGGGCAGCAACACATGGGTGCGCGCCAGCGCCAGCGGATCGCCGCCGCAGCGTGCCAAAATGCCATCGGCCAGCGCATCGACGAAGGCGACATGCGGGGCAATGCTGAACAGGCGCGACAAATTTTGCGCTTCGCGCGAGGCGCCGGGTTGTTCAGGCGGTTGCAAGCAGACCCTCGGTCTCGCCGACGCTCGCCGGGGTGCCGACATGGAACCACAGGCCCTGGTGGACGGCGCCAAACAGCCGCCCGGCGGCAAGCGCCTTGTGCCATTGCCGCCAGACCGAGAAGGGCTCGGCGGCCTCGCCATCGAACAGATGCTTCGAAATCAGCTGGATGCCCGAATAGACAAAGGGCGCGATGCGGAATTCGCCGCGCGGTGTAACCACGCCGGCGGGATCGAGATGAAAATCGCCGCGCCCGTCATAGCCGGTGGCGCGCGCCAGTGGCACCAGCAGCAGCAGCGCGTCCATCTCCGCCGGGTTCCAGCGCTGGGCGAGCAGGCGCAGCGTATCGGCCGAACCGTCGATCCACATATTGTCGGCGTTGACGACGAAGAACGGGTCGGCATCGATCAGCGGCAGCGCCTTGACGACGCCGCCGCCGGTTTCGAGCAATTGCGCGCGTTCATCGGAGACGCGGATCTTCAGGCCATCGGGCTTGTCGGCACACCGCGCGGCGACGGCGGCATCGATCTGGTCGGCGAAATAATGCGCGTTGACGACGGCGGTGGCGATGCCGGCGGCCTCCACCCGATCGAGCGCGCGGTCGAGCAGGGTGCGCCCGGCGACTTCGACAAGCGGCTTGGGGCGGGTGGCGGTGAGCGGCCGCATGCGCTTGCCGAGCCCGGCGGCGAGCACCATCGCCGTTGCCGGCATCGCGACATCGATGTGCGGGCGCAGCGCCAGCGGGACGCGATTATGCTTCATGCCGCGACCTTCACGCCGGTGCGCGCTGATAGCGGCACATGCGCCGCGAACCAGTCCGCTACCGGTGCCAGCGCCGGGTCGGCGAGGTTGCGCGTCACCAGTTCCCATAGCCGCGGGTGGAACGCCGGGTAGCTCGCCTTGCCATCGCGGACATAAAGCCGGGTGAAGACGCCCAAGATCTTGATGTTCCGCTGCGCCGCCAGAATGGCATAGGCGGTGCGGAAGGCAGTGCCATCGACTCCGGGCCGCGCCGCGAGATAGCGATCGATCATCGCGGCTTCCAATTCAGGCGAAACGGTGCGGCGAATGTCCTGCAGCAGCGACGCGAGATCATAGGCCGGGTGGCCCGCCAGCGCGTCCTGATAATCGAGCAGGCCCAGCCCGCGCAGTCCGGGCCGGTCGATGATCATCAGATTGTCGGCGTGAAAGTCGCGCAGCACCAGCACCGGCGGTTCGGCGCGCACGGCGGCCCAGAGCGGCGCCCAGGCGGCGTCATAGCCCGGCGCCTTGGTGATGTTCATCGCGGGCAGATACCAATCCGGGAACAGCCGCGCCTCGCGCCGCAGCTCGGGCTCGGCATAGGGCGGCACATCGCCGGCCGGAAAGGCATGGAGCGCGGCAAGGATATCGACCGCGGTTTCATAGACGCCGCGCTCGCGGGCCGGTTCGCGCGCCAGCACCGGGCCGACACGATCATCGCCGAAATCCTCGAGTAGCACGAGGCCGATATCGAGCTCGGTCGCCAGTGCCTGCGGGGCCGAAAAACCCATGGCATGCAATTGCTTGCCGATGGCGAGGAAGGGCCGCGAATCTTCCTTTTCGGGGGGGGCATCCATCAGCACGGCGGTGCTGCCGTCCGCCGCATGGACGCGGAAATAGCGCCGGAACGAGGCATCGCCGGCGAGCGGCGCGATTACAGCGCCGCCCCAGCCATGGCGCGCCAGAAAGGCCGGCGCGGTGCCTGGCGGAATCATTTGGGGAGGAGCGGTGGCCACCGGCCTTCCCAAGCCGTGGACGGTGCCCAAGTCAAGTGCCGAGGCGCATCGCCGCTACCCGAAATCGTCAGCCGCAGCGCATCGGGCGGCAGGCGATCGCCCAGCCGTTCGGGCCATTCGATGACCAGCGCCGCATCGGTTTCGAACAGCCCGAGCGCATCGGCATCATCGGGGCCGGCGAGGCGATAGAGATCGACATGCCAGACCGGCACAAGCACATCTGGCGGATCATAGGACTGCACCAGCGTAAAGGTCGGCGATGGCACCTCGCCTTCCCAGCCAAGCGCGCGGATCAGCGCCCGGGCAAAGGTCGATTTGCCGGCCCCCAGATCCCCCGACAGGGCAATGGTATCGCCGGGACGCAGGACGGCGGCGAGCGCTGTGGCGCGCGCGGCGAGATTGGCTTCGGACAGCCCCTGCATCAATCGCGCCGGCTGGCGGGGTGGATGATGGCGTCGGTCGCGGCAAAGTCCTTGCCGGTGCACAGGATCGGCAGGCCCATGATCTTGGCGGTGGCATAGACCATCAGGTCGAGAATGTTGAGCAACCCGCCCAAACCATTGCCCTTGCCGTAAAACGCACTGGCAGTAGCAGCCGCCGCTGCGCAATCGCCGTCAAAGGCGCGCACGCGGGCACCGTCCGCGATAAGTCTGGCCATCAACGCCGCCGCTACCGCGGGGTTGGGGGAATTGCCCGTTGCCGCGGTGACCAGGTGAAATTCGAGCAGAACCGGCGCGGGCAGCCAGATTGCCGATTCGGCAAGAGCATTGAAAATCGGATCAGAACCGCGTTCCCGCGCGACAAGGGCAACGAGCGCCGATGTGTCGACGACGACCGCATTGCCATCCTCGCTCATAGCTTACAAACGCTGTCGGCGTCCCGTCTCTGGCAGTCGTCGCCGATCATCAGCGCGGGTTGCCGCGCTCATCATATTCGCGCGCGTCGAACTCCGCCATCGACGGGATCGTCGTCGGATCGAAGCGAGCGACAATAGCCTTCAAGGCAGCAAGGCGACGCTGTCGGTCGTCCGGTTCAGGCGCCGGCAAAGGCACCGCCTCCAGTGCTTCTTCGATGATCTGCGCCTGGCTGCGGCCATCGCGGGTCAGCAGCTTGAGCCGCGCCGCAGCGCGGTCGGAGCGGATGGTGATCGGTTGCTGGGAACGACGGGTCTGCATGGCGTAATTTTACCATGACCGTGCTTGCACGTGCAAGCGCGGTCGCGATTTTCAAAAATCGACCGTCACATAAGCCTGCACCAGCCGCCCCGGTATCGGCCCATAAGCCCCCGCGCCGCGCAGTTCATAGCCGCGCACATCGAAGACATTGGTCAGCTGGATGCGCAGCAGTGCCTTGTTGCGCGCCAGCTTGAAACGATAGCGCCCGCCGATATCGACGTTGGCGCGCGCCGGGATGGCGACAGCGTTGCTCACCGTCGCGGTTTCGGCGCTGCGCCAGGCGATCCTGGTATCGAGCGAAACGCCGGCCAGCATCGGCGGCCGCCAATCGGCGCTGAATTCGACGCGGTGGTCGATGGCGCCGACCGGGCGATCACCAATGCGCCCTGCCGCCACCGCGGCGCCGGTGACCCGCGGCCACAACAGCACGGCACCGGCGACGATGTTGAGATCGCGCGTCACCGGCCCCGCCACCGAAACCTCGACACCGCGATTGATGACATCGCCGAGCACATCGAAACGGTTGTTGGCATCAAGGTTGAAATAAGGCTTCGAAATGTCGAACACGCCGGCAACCAGCTTGATATCCGGCGTGATCGCATAGCGCAGCCCGGCATCGAACTGGCGGGTGCGGATGGCCGGCAGCGCCTCGTTGCGGTTGGCGGCGTTACCCGGCGCGACACCGCTTTCCTCCAGCCCGTTGACCGCGCCGGCATAGACGACGAGCCGCTCGCCGAGATTGGCGGCAAGCGTCACATTATAGAGCCAGGGCTGGGCATCGGTCGCCTGGATGCCGCCCGCCGGCAGATCGATACGTTTCTTGTAGTCGCTGCGTTGCAGCCCGGCCGACAGCTCGCCGACGCCGTCCCACCGGCCTTCATAGGCGATGCCGCCGGTCCATTGCCGCACCTTGTCCTGCTGCTGCGCCCCGAAACCGTACAGTGGTTTGGGCGCGGTCGAGGGCTGGTCGATGATGACCGGGCCGAGATCGAGCGTCGTCGAGCCGCCGAAGCGGCGGTCGCCGGCGCGGCCGCGCATCGCCAGATGCACGCGATGCTGGCGTGGGCCTTCGGCGAAAAGCCGGGTCAGCCGCAGTTCGCCGCTGATCGAAGCGAAATCGAGCTGCGGATCGGCGATGACGAATTGCCGGCCGCTGCCATCGGGGCGCAGATTGCGGATGAGATTGGTCGATTGATCATCGACGACCCGCGAGGACCGGAACAGCCCGGCACGCAGCAGCCAGTCGGGGCCGATCTGCCAATCGCCGATAAAGCCCATGTTGGTTTCGGTATTGCTGCCGTTGACCCAGTCGGGGCCAAAACGCTGGCGCCGCGGCAGCGGTTGCGGCAGCACTTCGGTGGCGGGCAGGAAGGTCAGCCGGTGATCATCGAGCAAGGAACGGCTGACATTGATGAACGGCATCAGCGTCAGCCCCGGCGCCGGTGTCCAGCGCAGGATCAAGGCGCCGCCAAGCTCGTCCTCGCGCGTCTTGTCGAGCCCGCTTTCGAAACGTGCCGACGCACCGATGCCGAGGCTGAGCGTGCGCGTCACCGGCAGCACGGCATCGAGCTCGGCGTTGGTCGTACCCCAGCTGTCGATGCCGAGCTGGAGACTGGCCCCCGCCGTGTCGCCGGGCCGGCGAAAACCGAAATCGACGAGGCCAGTGGGGGCCGGGAACGGACTGCCGAGCGCGCTCAACCCGACGCGAATGGTCGTCGATCGGGCAAGGCGCGCGGTCGGCACGATGACGGGATCGAAATACAGGCCGTCGATGCGGACGCTGCCGGCGGCAACGGGGGAAAAGCCGCGCACGCTCATCTGGTTATACAGTCCGATGACCTCGCGGCCGATGCTGGTGCCAAAGGCATCGCCGGCCTGGCGGACGGCGTTTTCGTCGGCCCGTCCGCTCATGACGACTGCCGTGGGGGCAGTCGTGTTGGGGGGCGTGGTGGGGGCGGCGGCTGTCGGCGATGATTGGGCCTGCGCAACAGCCGGCACGGCAAGCGCCGCCAGCGTCCAGACAAGGCCCCCTCGTGTCATGGTGACGTGTTGCGTCGGCCTGTCGCTGTCGTCCAGTGTGAAATCTGCCCAGCCGTTGCTTTTCTTGTCAAAGATCGCGGGCGCGCGGGGTTGGCGCAGATGGGGCGACGGGAACCGGCCAACACTCAGGTGCGCCCGATAATGGCCTCGCCCTCAACCGGCATGGTTGCCGGGCTGGCGTCGAAGAGGGGCGGTCGTGATCGCGTTGCCGCGCCCGCCGCCCCCGTGTCGATCAGTAGCGGTAGTGATCCGGCTTGAACGGGCCGGCGGTCGGCACGCCGATGTAGCCGGCCTGCTTGTCGGTGAGCGTCGTCAGCTTCACGCCGAGCTTTTCGAGATGGAGCATCGCGACCTTTTCATCGAGGTGCTTGGGCAG
>JANPKK010000020.1:0-34697 GCA_031426015.1 Alphaproteobacteria bacterium | reverse complement strand
GAGGCGGCGCAGGGCGGGCTCGTCCAGAAACGCCCGTTTGGCGGCTTCGCTCAGCACCACCATTTTGGTCCACAGCGCGTTGTGCGCGGTGATGAAGACCTCCGTGCTCACCTTGTTGCCGCTGCGCTCCATGCCGGCTTCGGTGGCGGATCGAGGAAGGACAGCGCGCCCGGATCGGCTACGCCCCAGTTCGCCAGATCGAGGACGAGATTGCTCAGGTCCGCCGAGAGCATTTCGGGCGTGTCGTACGGCGCCAGCGCCCCCGTCTGCCCCTCGTTCCACAATCGGTACGCCACACCCGGCGCCGTCCTCCCTGCACGTCCGCGCCGCTGGTCAGCCGCGGCGCGCGACACACGCTGCGTCACCAGCGTCGAGAGGCCCGTCCCTGGATCATAGGCGGGCGCCCGACGGAAGCCGGAATCGACGACGATACGGATGCCCTCGATGGTCAGCGACGTTTCGGCGATCGAGGTCGCCAGCACGACCTTGCGGCGTCCCGCCGGCGCCGGGCGGATCGCGGCGCGCTGGTCGCCGGCATCGCGCGCGCCATAAAGGCGATGCAGGTCGACATCGGGGGGCAGGCGATCCACCAGCCGGTCGGCGGTGCGCTCGATTTCCGCAGCGCCGGGCAGGAAGGCGAGGATAGAGCCCGGCTCGCTGGCCAGCGCGCTGCGGATCGCCGTGGCGACGCTGTCCTCGATGCGCTGGCCGGCGTCGCGACCGATGTGGCGCAGCTCGACCGGGAACATGCGACCCAGGCTTTCCACCCTGACCAGCCCCGGCACCAGCGCTTCATAGGCGGCGCCATCGAGCGTCGCCGACATCAGCAGCAAGCGCAGGTCGGGCCGCAGCGCCTCGCGGGCTTCGAGCGCCAATGCCAGCGCGAGGTCGCTGTCGAGGCTGCGTTCATGGACTTCGTCGAACAGCACCGCGGCCACCCCTGCCAATTCCGGGTCGGCGACGAGCATGCGGGTAAAGATGCCTTCGGTGACGACTTCGATGCGGGTCGCGGCCGACACGCGGCTGTCCATGCGGGTGCGGTAGCCTATCAGGCCGCCGAGCGGGGTGCCGCCGGTTTCGGCCATGCGCTCGGCGGCGGCGCGCGCGGCGAGGCGGCGTGGCGAGAGCAGCAGGATCTTGCCCGCGCCAACCCAGGCTTCGCCGAGCAAGGCGGGCGCGATCGCGGTGGTCTTGCCCGCCCCTGGCGGCGCCACGAGCGCCACCGGCGCATTGGTGGCGAGCGCCGTGCGCAGCGTCGGCAGCACTTCTTCGACAGGCAGCGCCATCAGCTTGGGCAGTGGGGAACGTCGGTGCGCGGCAACGGCCGGCCGGGCAGGGCACTGCCCATCACGCCGCCATCGATCACCGGCACGCCATTGACCAGTAGCGTAGTGACCCCGACCGACAGTTCGCGCGGGTGGACATAATCCGCGCGTGGCGCGTAGGTCGCGGGGTCGAAGACCAGCACATCGGCGAAATAGCCCGGGCGCAGATAGCCGCGCTCGGCGATCTTCAGCGTATCGGCGGTGCGGCCGGTCGATTGCCGGATGAAGGCGCCGAGCGAGATCACCTGCCGGGCGACGACATAGCGGGCGTATTTTTCGGGGAAGGTCGCGTACATCCGCGGGTGGCCGGCGCTGCCGTCGGAGCCGGTCATCATCCAGGGCTGCCGCATCAACAGGTCTATATCGGTGTCGATCATGTTGAACGAGGCGATGCCGAGCCCTTGCGCATTGCTGCGGATGATGCGCAGCGCCGCGTCGATGGCATCGACCTGCCAGGCCGCGGCCATGTCGGCCAGCGTCTTGCCGGTCCAGGGCTGGCCGGCGCTGGTCATCAGGATGCTCGCCGCCCCGCCGCGCCGGCGCAGATTGTCGGCCATGGCAGCGCGCAACCGCTCGGCCTGCGCCGGATCGTCGATACGATTGCGCATGGCGGCCACGCCATCGGCCTGCGCCCAAACGGGCAGCAGCGCGGCGATGAGGTTGGAGCCCGAGGCGGCCCAGGGATATTGATCGGCCGTGACATCCTGGCCCCGGGCGCGCGCGGCATCGATGAGCGCGATGACGGCCGGCGCCTGGCCATGCACATCGACGCCCAGCGCCTTCAGATGCGCGAAATGCACCGGCAGGCCGGCGGTCGCGCCGATGGTGATGGCCTCCGAAACCGAGGCGAGCAGGCCGATGCCATAGGAGGATTCATCGCGCTGATGGGTGTCGTAGAGCCCGCCGCGCGTCGCGGCTTGGCGGGCCAGCGCGATGACTTCGTCGGTTTTGGCAAAGCTTTGTGGTGCATAGAAAAGCCCGGCGGACAGGCCGAGCGCGCCGCCGCACATCGCAGCGGCGACAAGCGACTGCATGCGCGCCAGTTCAGGCGCCGTCGGCGCGCGCGCGGCGGTGCCGATGACCGCGCCGCGCACCGCGCCGAAGCCGACATAGCTGGCGATATTGGGGCCGGTCGGTCGGCGGTTCAGGCGGGCAAACTGCGCCGCGACATCGGCCGGACCGCCGCCATCGATGCCGGTGACGATGGTAGTGACACCCTGTGCCAGCCACGGCGCGATCCGGCGGCTGGCGGGATCGGCAGCGCTGACCATGTCGCCGGGGTGGGTGTGCGGATCGATGAAGCCCGGCGCGATGATCTGCCCGCTGGCATCGATGCTGCGCTTTGCCTTGATCGTGCCGCTACCCGCCGCGCCGACAAAGACGATGCGGTCACCCCGGATGGCGACATCACCGATGATTGCCGGCCGCTCGCTGCCGTCGAACAAAGTGCCGTTGCGGATGACGAGGTCGGCCTTGATCGGTCGTGCGGTGACGGGTGCCGCAAGCACAAGCGCGCAAAGCAACACCGCGCGGCAGGGAAATGCGACCGTCCTGCCGATTGCCATGGTCGAATTTCCGATCGATTGGATTGTTGCGCCGCAAACCCTTTACGGGATCGGGCAAAATCCTGGCAAGCGCGCTGCCTGCCGGGCGTCAGCGCGCGACGACTCGCGGATTGAGCGCCACCACCGCCCAGTTCAGCGTGGAGGCAAACGCCACCCAGCCAAGATAGGGCAGGATGAGCAGCGCCGCGAGCCGGTCGATCGGCCACAGGCCGATGACCATGGCGAGCACCGAAAGCCACAGGAAGGGCACTTCGATCAACGCCCAGTCGGGCCGCTGCAGCTTGAAGAACAACGGGCTCCACAGCAGGTGAAACACACCGTTGACCCCGAACAGGATCAGCACGCTTGTCTGTTCGGCGGCGTCGGCGGCATGCCACGCTCGCACCCCGGCCCAGGCCGCCAGCCCCAGAATGATCGTCCAGCCCGGCCCGAAGGCCCAGCCCGGCGGCTGCCACGGCGGCTTGCGCAGATTGGCATACCAATCTCCCCGCGGGGTCATCAAGCCGCCGACAAGGCACAGCGTCACCATCCAGGAAATGGCGACGAGCAATGGCGTATTCAAATCCGACATCGCCTGTCCCTTGCAGATGCGCACAGCATGCATGGTATCGCGACAGTTTGACAGGGCATGTGGTTCCGACCGGCCTTGCATTTTCTATCGTGCTGCCTGCCGTCGGCGAGCCGTGAACGCCCCGATGGCCTGAACGGCTACGCAGGCTATGGGCCGGCATAACACGCACAGGACCGGGAAAAGATGACCGATGTCATCACCCGGAATATAGGTGCCGATAGCGCCGGGGCGGCGCTCGATGTGTATCTTCACCCGGCGGGCAAGCCCGCCAGTTTGCCAATGTCGTGTAGAGGTTCAAGATGCCCGATCGTCTGAAGATCATGGTCCAGCACATCCTGCCCAAACAGGGGCTGACCCGGCTTGCCGGGCGTGTTGCCCGCGGCCGGCACGGAACGATGACAACCGCGCTGATCGGCTGGTTCGTGCGCCGCTACGGCGTCGACATGCGCGAGGCCGAAAACGCCGACATCGGCAGCTACGCCAGCTTCAATGCATTTTTCACACGGCCGCTGAAACCCGGGGTGCGGCCGCTGGCGGACGCGGATTTCGTTTGCCCTGTCGATGGTGCGATCAGCCAGTTCGGTTCGATCGAGGATCATCACATCGTGCAGGCGAAAGGCCATGGCTTCACGACCACGGCGCTGGTGGGGGGCGATGCAGCGCTGGCGGCGCCCTTTCGTCACGGCAGCTTTGCCAACCTGTATCTGTCGCCGCGAGATTACCACCGGCTGCACATGCCATGCGACGGCCGGTTGTTGCGGATGATCCATGTGCCCGGCGCGCTGTTCTCGGTGAATCCGGTAACCGCGCGCGGCGTACCCGGGCTGTTCGCGCGGAACGAACGGGTGGTGTGCGTGTTCGAATCGCCTGTCCACGGCCCCTTCGTGATGGTGCTGGTGGGTGCCACCATCGTCGGCAGCATGGCGACGGTCTGGCACGGCGTCGTCAACGAAGCGCGCACCGGCAAGATTGTCGAATGGCGCTATGACGACCGGGGCATCGTTCTGCGCCAGGGCGAGGAAATGGGGCGATTCCTGCTCGGTTCGACGATCGTGATGCTGTTTCCGCCGGACAGCATCGTCTTCAATGCGGCCTGGACACCGGAACGCCCGGTGCGTCTTGGCGAAGCAATGGGCAATCGGCCGACGGACACCCGTCGGACCTAGAACGGACGTTTTTTTTCACAATTTTTTGTCGGCAGAAGTTCCGAATGTAGCTCGGGAATATCGATTGTCGGCCTACAAATCGGCGGCCGGCGTGCCGGCGCTATTCGACGGTCACGCTCTTGGCCAGATTGCGCGGCTGGTCGACATCGGTGCCCTTGGCGAGGGCGATGTGATAGGCGAGCAGCTGGATCGGGATGGCGGTGACAAGCGGGCTGATGAAGGCGTCGACCGTCGGCATCAGGATCGTCGCGGTGGCGCTGGCGCCATGTTCGGCAAGGCCGGCGGCATCGGAAAGCAGATAGACCAGCCCGCCGCGCGCCATTACTTCCTGCATGTTGGAGATGGTCTTTTCGAAGCGCGGGCCTGACGGCGCGATGACGATGACCGGCACATTTTCGTCGATCAGCGCGATGGGGCCGTGCTTCAGTTCGCCGGCGGCATAGCCTTCGGCGTGGATATAGCTGATTTCCTTGAGCTTGAGTGCGCCTTCGAGCGCCATCGGATAATCGGGGCCGCGGCCGATATAGAGGATGTCGCGCGCCTTCGACAGCGGTATGGCAAGGGCATCGATAGTGGTTTCGACCTTCAGTGCGGCGTTCATCGCGGCCGGCACTTCGGTGAGCAGATGCACCAGTCGGGCTTCCTCCGCGGCGTCGATGCGGCCCTTGGCCTTGCCGAGCGCGATGGCCAAGACGGCGAGGACGGCCAACTGGCAGGTAAAGGCCTTGGTGCTCGCGACGCCGATTTCGGGGCCGGCATGGGTGGGCAGCAACAGGTCGGCCTCGCGCGCCATGGTGCTTGACGCGACGTTGACCACCGCGGCGATGTACTGCCCGCCCGCCTTGGCATGGCGCAGCGCCGCCAGCGTATCGGCGGTTTCCCCCGATTGCGAGATGAACAGCGCCAGGCCGCCGGGTTCGTAAACCGGATCGCGATAGCGGAATTCGGAGGCATTCTCGATCTGGACGGGAATGCGCGCCAGGCTTTCGAGCCAATAGGTCGCGACCTGGCCGGCAAGCAGCGCGGTACCGCAGGCGACGATCTGGATGCGCTTCACGTCCGCCAGATCGAAGGGCAGGGCGGGCAGGCTGACGGTTTCGGCGAGCGGATCGAGATAGGCGCCGAGCGTTTGCGCCACGACGATCGGCTGTTCATGGATTTCTTTTTCCATGTAGTGCCGGTGATTACCCTTTTCGATCACCGCGGCCGATGCCGAGGAGATGATCACCGGGCGGTCGACAGGGCGATCGCTGCCATCGAAGACCTGGGCACCGGTGCGCGACAACCGCACCCAATCGCCTTCCTCCAGATAGCTGATGCGGTTGGTGAAGGGGGCAAGGCCGAGCGCATCCGAGCCGAGGAACATTTCGTCATCACCGTAGCCGACGACGAGCGGCGAACCGCGGCGCGCGCCGTACATGACATCGGGGTGGCTGCGAATCAGGATCGCGAAGCTGAAGGCACCGTGCAGCCGCTTCAGGGTGTGCGCGACTGCTTCATCGGGGGACGCGCCGGCTTCGAGCTGCATGGTCAGCAGGTGCGCAACGACTTCGCTGTCGGTCTGCGAGGTCAGCGTGCGGCCGGCGGCGATGACTTCCTCGCGCAGCGGCTTGAAATTTTCGATAATGCCGTTGTGCACGAGCGCGACGGCATCGGTGGCATGGGGGTGGGCATTGTCGGTGGTCGGCGCGCCATGGGTGGCCCAGCGGGTGTGGGCGATGCCGATGCTGCCCGGCAGCGGATCGGCGGTGAGCACGGCGACGAGATTGTCGAGCTTGCCGGCCGCGCGGCGGCGACCGAGCGCGCCCTCGCTGATCGTCGCCAGCCCCGACGAGTCATAGCCGCGATATTCCATGCGCCGCAGCCCTTCGACCAGCCGCTGGCTGACCGGGGTGGTCGAAACGATGCCGATGATGCCGCACATCTGTCGTACTTTCTTCTCCCCTCTCGGTACGGGAGGGGTCGGGGGTGGGTCTTACTTCTGCTGCTTCTTTTCGGTCTGCCGCGCCCGGAACGCCGCCGCCCAGCCGGGCTTCTCGCTCTGCGCCGGCCGCACCAGCGCGAGCGCATCGGCGCCGACATCGGCGGTCACCGTGCTGCCGGCGCCGACGATCGCGCCATCACCGATCGTCACCGGTGCCACCAGCGCCGAATTGGAGCCGATGAAGGCGCCGGCGCCGATGACCGTCCGGTATTTGAAGAAGCCGTCGTAATTGCAGGTGATGGTGCCGGCGCCGATATTGGCCTTCGCGCCGATACTGGCATCGCCGATATAGGCAAGATGGTTGGCCTTTGCACCGGCGGCGAAATCAGCCTTTTTGGTTTCGACGAAATTGCCGATCTTGACGCCGGGGCCGAGCACCGTGCCGGGGCGGAGGCGCGCGAACGGGCCGATCTCGCAATCCTCGCCGATGGTCGCGCCTTCGATATGGCTGTGGGCGCGGATTATCGTGCCGCTGGCGATGCGCACGCCGGGGCCGAAAACGACGAAGGGCTCGATGGTGACATCGCGGGCGATCTGCGTGTCATGCGCGAAGAACACGCTGCCGGGGTCAACCAGCGTCACGCCATCGGCCATCGCGGCGGCGCGGCGCGCGGCCTGCCAGCGCGCCTCCATGGCCGCGAGTTCACCGCGGCTGTTGACGCCGGCGACTTCGTCGGCATCGGTCTCGATCACCCGCGCGGTGCGGCCATCGGCGATGAGCAGCCCGATGATATCGGGCAGATAATATTCGCCGGCGGCATTGGCGTTGCCGACCCGCGCCAGTAGCGACCACAGATCGGCGGCGCGGACCAGCAAAAGCCCGGAATTGCACAGCGTTTCGGCGCGCTCGGCGGGGGACGCGTCCTTGAACTCGACCATTTTCGCGATCACGCCGTCGTGCGCGATGACGCGGCCATAGGCGCCGGGGTCGTCGGGTCGAAAGGCGAGGACGGCCGCGGCTACATCAGCGCCGAGCGCATCCTGCAGGCGCTGGACGGTCGCGGCGCTGACCAGCGGCGCATCGCCGAACAGGACGAGGACATCGCCGTCGAAGCCCGACAGCGCGTCCTTGGCCTGCAAGGCGGCGTGTGCGGTACCCAGCTGGGGCGATTGCACCGCGACGCCGACTCCACGTCCGGCGACCGCGGCTTCGACCTGTTCGCGCGCCGATCCGACCACCACGACCATGCGCGCCGGTGCCAGCGTTTGCAGGCTGTCCAATAAATGTAACAGCATTGGCTTACCGGCGAGCGGATGCAGAACCTTGTGCCTTGCCGATTTCATCCGCGTGCCTTGCCCGGCGGCGAGGATGATCACGGCAAGGGGGCGGGGAGCGGTGGCTTCGGTCACGCCTGCCGCGATGCCATAATGGCGTCGGCTTGGGAAGCATTGCCGACACCATTGCCGAGCGCCGGGCAAGCTGCCATGGGGCAAAGCTGATGCTGCCTGCCACCATCGTCTTCGATCTCGACGGTACCCTCGTCGATACCGCGCCCGATCTGTGCGCCGCCTTGAACCATGCGCTTGGCGTGCTCGGCCGTGCCGGCGTGCCCGCCGATGATGTGCGCCACATGGTCGGCCATGGCGCGCGCAAACTGCTCGAAAAGGGCCTGGCTGCGACGGGCGTGATGACACCCGAACTGGTCGAAGCCGGGGTGGTGCCGTTCCTTGCCTATTACGCCGACCATATTGCCGATGGCTCGCGGCCCTATCCGGGCGTGGAGGCGGCGCTCGATGCGCTGGCGGCGGCGGGGTCGCGGGTCGCGATCTGCACCAACAAGCCGGTGGCGCTGTCGAAGGCGCTGGTTTCGGCGCTCGGCTGGGATGCGCGTTTTGCCGCCAATCTGGGGTTCGATTCGGTGCCGGCGCCCAAGCCCGATCCGGCGCACCTGTTCGCCGCGATCGCAGCGGCGGGCGGTGATCCCGCCACCACGGTCTTCATCGGTGATTCGATCACCGATACCACCACCGCGCGCGCCGCCGGCATCCCGGTCATCGCGGTGAGTTTCGGCTTTTCCGATCGGCCGGTCGCCGATCTCGGTGCCGATCTGGTGATCGACCATTATGATGAATTGCTGCCGGCGCTGCGGCGGTTGGTGGCGGCATGACGGTGTCGCTCGCCGTGCTGCTGCTCGTCGGCGTTGCGGCACTTGCCATCGGCGTGCTCGTCGGGCGCCGGTTGGCGACGCCCGATGTGCCGCTGCCGGTGGCGGCGCCGTTTCCGCCCGTCGCACCGCTTCCCGTGCCGGTGCTCGCCGACCGGATCAGCGTTGCCGATCTGGCCGATCCGGCGCTGATCGTTGTCGGCGATACCGCGGTGGCGGCCAATGCCGAAGCGCGGCGATTGTTCGGGGACCGGATCGCCGGCAGCGATCTGCGGCTGACGCTGCGCCACCCGGTGGTGCTCGATGCCGTCGCCGAAACCCGCCAGACCGGCCAGACCGTGGAGCGCGAGATTGCCGGGCTGGGCAGCGGCAGCGTCGGCAACAGCGCCTGGCGGATGCGCACCGTCGATGCCGGCGATGACCGGGTGCTGGTGATTTTCGACGATATCACCCAGGCGCGGCTGACCGAGCGGATGCGGGTCGATTTCGTCGCCAATGCCAGCCACGAATTGCGCACGCCGCTGGCGACGCTGTCGGGCTTCATCGAAACGCTGCAAGGCCCCGCCGCCGAGGACGAACCAGCGCGGCGGCGCTTTCTCGAGATCATGGCGCGCGAAGCGGCACGGATGTCGCGGTTGATCGACGACTTGCTGTCGCTGTCGCGAATCGAGCTCGACAAGCACGTTCGCCCGGTGATGCAGCTCGACCTGAGCGCGGTGATCGCCGACGTCGGCAAGACACTGGCGATGCGACTCGAGGCCGACCAGCGCCAATTGATCATCGAGGAACCGGCGTCGCTGCCGCCGGTGATCGGCGATCGTGACCAGCTGCTCCAGGTGCTGCACAATCTGGTGTCGAACGCGCTCAAATATGGCCGGAGCGGCACGCCGATCACGGTGCGCGCCGAAACCGAGGCGGCGCAACCGGGTGGGCTGCCGATGGTGCGGCTGACGGTATGCGACCAGGGCGAGGGCATCGCCGCCGAACATCTTCCCCGTCTGACCGAGCGTTTTTATCGCGTCGATTCGGTGCGGTCGCGCACTATGGGTGGCACCGGCTTGGGGCTGGCGATCGTCAAGCATATCGTCGAACGCCATCGTGGCGTGCTCGAAATCAGCAGCGTGCTGGGCGAGGGAACCTGCATCTCGCTGACCCTGCCGCAGGCAGCGTTTTCGACCCTCGCGCTGGCGGTGTAACATTGGCGCCGGCCACCGTCACATAATTGTAATAAAACCGTCATACGGCATGCATCTGCGGGCGTTACCGCAAGGAATGTCGTCACCGTCGATGAGTCCCGACAAAGCAATGTCGCTGCCCCTGTCACGCTGCTTCGGCGTGGTGGCGGCGCTTGCGTTGCTCGCGGGATGCAGCGGGGACAGCCGGACCCAGATCCGCATTGTCGGCTCGTCGACGGTTTATCCCTTTACCGCCGCGGTTGCCGAACAGTTCAAACGCAGCTGGCCGCAATTCGATGCGCCGATCGTCGAAGCGACCGGCACCGGCGGCGGCATCAAGCTGCTGTGCGCCGGGGTCGGCCAGCAATATCCCGATATCGCCAACGCCTCGCGTCGGATCAAGGCGAGCGAGCTGGCCGATTGCGCCCGCCATGGCGTCACCGGCATCATCGAAGTCCAGATCGGCCTCGATGGCCTGGTGGTTGCCCAATCGCGCCGCGGCAATTTCCCCGGGGTGACCGAACGTGACCTGTATCGCGCGCTCGCTGCCGATCCTTTCGGGCGCGGGCCGAACCGGGCTCGCACCTGGGCCGACGTCAACCCGGCACTGCCGGCAACGCCGATCCTCGTCATCGGCCCGCCGCCGACATCGGGAACGCGTGACAGCTTCGACGAGCTTTACCTGATCAAGGGCTGCGAAACCGATCCGGCAATGCGCGCGCTGAAACTGGTTGACGAAGCGCGCCACAAGACGATCTGTTCCAAGCTGCGCGAGGACGGCCCGTTCATCGAAGGCGGCGAAAACGACAATCTCATCGTCCAGAAGATCGCCGCCAATCCGCTCGCGATCGGCATCTTCGGCTATTCCTTCCTCGAGGAAAATCTCGATCGCCTGAGGGACGTGCCGCTCGGCGGGGTCGAGGCGACCTATGAGAATATCGCCTCGTTCCGCTATCCGGCATCGCGGCCGCTCTATCTGTACGTCAAGGCGCAGCATGTCCGGGCGGTGCGCGGGCTGGCGGAATTCCTGGCGGAATACAGCAAGGATTCGGCCTGGGGGCGGCGCGGGTATCTGTCGCGCCGTGGCCTGGTGGCATCACCCGATGCAGCACGCGCCGCCAATGCGGCGATTGCTGCCAATCTCGTGCCCCTCGATCCGGCGGCGCTGTGACCGGGTTGTTCGCCCTGCTGCTGATCGCGCTGGCGCTGTTCGGCTATTGGCTCGGGCGCCGGCGCGGCCGGGCGCTGCGCCGCGGCACGGCGATCCGCATCGGCACGGTGCATTCGCTGCCGGTCTATCATGGCCTGTATGTCGCGCTGGTGGCGCTGCTGCCGGCGCTGCTGGTCCTCGCCGGCTGGGCGATGGCGGGGGAAGCGCTGGTCGCCGATCGTGTCATTGCGGAAGTGCCGGCGGCGGTGCGCCCGGTCAGCGAGATCGACCGCGGCGCGTTCATGAACGATGTGCGCGGGCTGGCGAACGGCATGCTCGAGGCCGCCTTCAACCCGGCAGCGACGGCGGTCGTGCCGCTGTATCGCAGCACGCGCGACGGATTCGAACTCGTGGCCGGGGCGATTGCAGTGGCGTTGATGGCGATTGGCGGCGCCTGGGCTTATTCGCGGTTGCGGCCGGATTTTCGCGCCCGCAGCCAGGTCGAAGCGATGCTGCAGGGGCTGCTCGTGCTTGCCTCGACCGTGGCGATCCTGACGACCTTCGGCATCGTGCTGTCGTTGCTGTTCGAATCGTGGCGCTTTTTCGAACTGGTGCCACCGGGCGAATTCCTGTTCGGCACACACTGGTCACCGCAAACCGCGATCCGCAGTGACCAGGTCGGATCATCGGGGGCGTTCGGCGCAGTGCCCTTGTTCTGGGGAACGATCTTCATCGGCGCGATCATCGCGATGATCGTCGCGGTGCCATTGGGGCTGATGGCGGCGATCTACCTGACGCAATATGCCGATGCACGGGTGCGACGGGTGCTCAAACCCATGCTCGAACTGCTCGCCGGGGTGCCGACGGTAGTCTACGGCTTCTTCGCGGCGCTCGTTGTGGCGCCGGCGGTGCGCGATTTCGGCGTCTGGCTCGGCATCAGCAACGCGTCCGGGGAAAGTGCGCTCGCCGCCGGGCTGGTGATGGGCATCATGATCATCCCGTTCGTTTCGTCGATGGCCGATGATGCGCTGATGGCAGTGCCTGCCGACATGCGCGACGGCAGCTACGCGATGGGGGCAACGCGTTCCGAAACCGTTACCCGCGTGCTGATACCGGCGGCGCTGCCGGGCATTACCGGCGGCGTGCTGCTCGCGGTCAGCCGGGCGATCGGCGAAACCATGATCGTCGTGATGGCGGCGGGGCTGGCGGCAAATCTCACGATCAACCCGTTCGACGCCGTGACGACGGTCAGCGCCCAGATCGTTGCGCTGCTGACTGGCGACCAGGAATTCGATAGTGCAAAAACGCTGTCGGCGTTCGCGCTCGGGCTGGTGCTGTTCGGCATCACGCTGCTGCTCAATATCTATGCGCTGTCGGTGGTCCGCAAATATCGCGAGGCCTATGAATGACGGCGCGTAACATCCTGCGCGCGCCGACCGACTGGACCTCGCCCGCCATGGCGGCGCGGGTGGCGGCACGCTATCGCGGCGAACGGCTGTTCCGCTTCGCCGGGCTGGGCGCACTGTGCCTCGCCGGGCTGTTCCTCGCCTTTCTGCTGTTCACCATCGTGCGCACCGGCTGGAGCGGGTTCCAGCACAGCGAAGTGCGGGTGACGGTGGCCTTCGATACGCGCGCGCTCGGCATCGATCCGGTCGTGGCGCGCGGCCCGGGCGGGGTGGAGGCGATCCGCCGGGCCGATTTCAACGCGCTGATGCAGCGCAACGCCGCGGCGCAACTGGGGCCGGCCGCCGATGTCGTGTCGGAAGGCGCCTGGCTGGCGCTGCGCGAGGCGGTGCTCGCCGATCGCGGCGTGCTCGGGCAGACGCGCACGCTCTGGGTGCCGGTGCGCAGCAGCATCGATCTGATCGCCAAGGGCAAGTTCGATCTGGACGCCCCCGAAGTCTCGCGCGGGGTCAGCAACGAGGATATCGCCGATTATCGGTACCTCAAGGCACGCAACCTCCTCCGCACCGATTTCAACGAGATTTTCGTTTCGGCCGCCAATTCGACCGATCCCGAACTCGCCGGCATATGGGGCGCGGCGCTCGGATCGCTGCTCACCCTGCTCGTCACCATCGCCGCCGCCTTCCCGGTCGGTGTGCTCGCGGCGGTCTGGCTGGAGGAATTCGCCGGGCGCAGCCGCTGGACCGATTTCGTCGAAGTGTCGATTTCGAACCTCGCCGCGGTGCCCTCGATCATCTTCGGGTTGCTCGGGCTCGCGGTTTTCCTCAATTTCTTCAACATGCCGCGCTCGGCGCCGCTGGTCGGCGGATTGACCCTGGCGCTGATGACGCTGCCGGTCATCGTCATCACCGCGCGCGCTGCCATCCGTGCCGTGCCCGGGTCGGTACGCGATGCCGCGCTCGGCATCGGCGCGTCGCCGATCCAGGTGATTTTCCACCATGTCCTGCCGCTGGCGCTGCCCGGCATCCTGACCGGCACGATCATCGGGATGGCACGCGCGCTGGGTGAAACCGCGCCGCTTCTGCTCATCGGCATGCGCGCCTTTGTCGCCGATGCGCCGCACGGGCTGACGTCGTCGGCGACGGTGCTGCCGGTGCAGATTTTCCTCTGGTCCGACGATGCCCAGCGCGGCTTTGTCGAAAAAACCTCGGCGGCGATCATCGTGCTGCTCGTCATCCTGCTGCTGATGAGCAGCGTCGCGCTCTATCTGCGCAACCGCTTCGAGAAACGCGCATGAACCAGCCGACCCCCAAGCTCACCGCCCGCAACCTCAACGTCTTTTATGGCGCGAAACAGGCGATAAAGAATGTCTCGATCGACATCTCGCGTGAACATGTCACGGCGCTGATCGGGCCGTCGGGGTGTGGCAAGTCCACCTTCCTGCGCTGTTTCAACCGCATGAACGACACGATCGACGGCGCCCGCGTCACCGGCGAGATCCGCCTCGACGGCCGTGACATCAACGCCGCCGACATGGATGTCGTGCAGTTGCGCGCCCGGGTCGGGATGGTGTTTCAAAAGCCCAATCCCTTCCCGAAATCGATCTATGAAAATGTGGCGTACGGCCCGCGCATCCATGGCCTCGCGGCGGGGCGCGCCGATATGGACATGCTCGTCGAAGATGCGCTGCGCCGCGCCGGGTTGTGGGACGAAGTCCGCGACCGGCTCGGCGACAGCGGCACGACGCTGTCGGGCGGCCAGCAGCAGCGGCTGTGCATCGCCCGCGCTATCGCCGTCGACCCCGAAGTGATCCTGATGGACGAACCCTGTTCGGCGCTCGATCCGGTGGCGACCGCCAAGATCGAGGAACTTATCGACGATCTGCGCGGTCGTTATGCCATCGTCATCGTCACCCACAACATGCAGCAGGCGGCGCGCGTGAGCCAGCGCACGGCGTTTTTCCACCTCGGTGCCATGGTCGAATATGGCGACACCTCGATGATCTTCACCAATCCGGTCCAGGCGCGGACCAAGGATTACATCACCGGCCGCTACGGCTGACAGGAACAAACAGAATGGCCGACAACAACGCCCATACCGTCAAGTCCTTCGATGGCGACATCGCGCAATTGCGCGCGATCATCTCGCGCATGGGCGGGCTGTGCGAAGTGCAGATCGGTGCCGCTGTCGATGCGCTGGTGACCCGCAATGTCGATGCGGCGCGCCAGGTCGTGGAGGATGACAAGCGCATCGATGCGCTCGAGGCCGAGGCCGAGGCGCTGGCGGTGCGGATCATCGCGCTGCGCGCGCCGCTGGCCGGGGACTTGCGCGAGATCGTGGCCGCGATGAAGATCGCCGGCGTGCTCGAACGCATCGGCGATTATGCCAAGAACATCGCCAAGCGCGCTTCGGCACTGGCGCAGGCGCCGCCGATCGAGCCGGTGATCATCGTTCCCGAAATGGCGCGCGCCGTGATCGCGATGATCAAGGATGTCCTCGATGCCTTTGTCGATCGCGATGCCGTGCTGGCGCGCGCCGTCACCGAGCGCGACCGCCGCGTCGATGATTTCTACAACAGCCTGTTCCGATCGCTGCTGACCTTCATGATGGAAAATCCGCAGTACATCACCCCGTCGACGCATTTGCTGTTCGTCGCCAAGAACCTCGAACGCATCGGCGACCATGCCACGTCGGTCGGCGAGATGGTCCATTTCGCCGTGACCGGCGATCACATCGTCGATCGCCCCAAGACCGACGACACCTCCACCTTCACCCGCCGCAGCTGAACCGCCACCTGTTCCACGGAGACCCGATGATGCGCCCCAAGATCCTGCTTGTCGAAGACGACGCCAGCCTCGTTGAACTGATCAGCTACAACCTCGAAAAGGAAGGCTTCGACGTCATCCGCACCGATGATGGCGAGGAAGCGCTGGTGCTCGCCCAGGAAGACAAGCCCGACCTTGTCATCCTCGACTGGATGATTGCCAACCTTTCGGGGATCGAAGTCTGCCGGCGCCTGCGCCGCGCCCCGGCTACCGCCAACCTGCCGATCGTCATGCTGACGGCGCGGGCCGAGGAAGCCGATCGCATTCGCGGGCTGGAAACCGGCGCCGATGATTATGTGACCAAGCCCTTCAGCCCCCGTGAACTCGTCGCCCGCGTCCGGGCCGTGCTGCGCCGCCTGCGGCCGGCACTGTCGGGGGGCAATCTCGATTATGCCGGGATCAGCATGGACACATCGGCGCACAAGGTGACGCGTGATGGCGTGACCGTCTCGCTCGGGCCGACGGAATTCCGCCTGCTGCGGCATTTCCTCGAACATCCCGGCCGGGTGTTCAGCCGCGAGCAACTGCTCGATGCCGTCTGGGGCCGCGATGTCTATGTCGAGCAGCGCACCGTCGACGTCCACATCCGCCGGCTGCGCAAGGCCGTCAACGCCACCGACAATGACAAGGAACTGCCCGATGTCATCCGCACGGTGCGCTCGGCGGGCTATGCGCTCGATGCCGCACCTGTGCCGGTCTGAGCACGCCTTGCGATTCGCGCTCTTTGCGAAGCGGCTGACACCGGCTAGAGGCTGGCGCTCAACCAGTGGGGCTGCTTGCAATGACTTTGCGTTTTGATGATCGTGTTGCCATCGTTACCGGCGCCGGTGGGGGCCTGGGCCGCGCCTATGCGCTCGACCTTGCCAAGCGCGGCGCCAAGGTTGTCGTCAACGATCTTGGCGGCGCCCGCGATGGCTCGGGCAGCTCGCTGTCGGCGGCGCAGACGGTGGTCGATGAAATCACCGCGCTGGGTGGTGAAGCGATGGCCAACAGCGCCAGCGTCACCGATGCCGCCGCGGTCGAAAAGATGGTCGCTGTCGTCAAGGAACGCTGGGGCCGCATCGATATCCTGATCAACAACGCCGGCATCCTGCGCGACAAGACCTTCATCAAGATGAGCCACGACGATTTCCGCCAGGTGCTCGATGTGCACCTGATGGGCAGCGTCAACTGCACCAAGGCGGTGTGGGAAATCATGCGCGAACAGGCCTATGGCCGCATCCTGATGACGACGTCGTCGACCGGGTTGTACGGCAATTTCGGCCAGGCCAATTATGGCGCCGCCAAGCTCGGCCTTGTCGGCCTGATGAAGACGCTGGTGCTCGAAGGCGCCAAGTACAATGTCCGCTGCAACACTATTGCGCCGCTGGCCGCGACGCGGATGACCGAGGACGTGATTCCGGCCGAAATGCTGGCGCTGATGGGCCCGGAAACCGTGGTACCGGCAGCGGTCTACCTGGTCAGCGAAGAGGCACCGACCAACGCCATTATCAACGCCGGCGGCGGCGGGTTCGAGCGTGCCTATGTAACGCTGACGCAGGGCATCCACGTCAAGCCCGAGGACATGACCGCCGAAACGGTGGCAGCGCGCTTTGCCGAGATCAGCGACCGCACCGGTGAAATCGTGCCCGATACCGGCGGCGCGCAGGGGGCGATGGCGCTCGGCCGGCGCGGTTGATCGAGGAACGCGACCTCGACGCGGCGGTCGCGGCCGGGATCCTTGATGCCGCAACCCGCGAGCGGCTGGTGATGTTCACGCGCGATCTGCGCCGCGGCACCGCCGGGCCCGACGAGGAACAGTTCCGACTGCTGACCGGGTTCAACGATATCTTCGTCAGTATCGCCATCGGGCTGCTGCTGGTTGCGCTGATCGGGCTGACGGGGCGCGCTGCACCGATCATCGGCGGGGCCGCAAGCTGGGCGCTCGCCGAATACTTCACCCGGCGGCGGCGGATGGCGCTGCCGAGCATCCTGTTGTTGCTGAGTTTCGTTGGCGCGGCCTTCGGGCTCGGGCTGATGCTGGCGGGCGGCGCTGACGACATGTCGTTCCGTGTCGCAATCGGTGCCGCCAATGGCACGCCCGACAAAACGGTAACGAACGGCTTCGGCCTGCCCCTTGCCAGCGGCCTCGCAGCGGCCGCAGCCATTGCCCATTGGTGGCGCTTCAAGGTGCCGATAACCATCGCCGCTGGCACCGGCGCACTGGCTTTGCTGGTCATCGTGCTGGTCGGCGGCGCTGTCACGGCGGTCGCCGGGGCTCCGGCGGTCAACCTTGTCGTCGCCGGTTGCGGCACCGCGATCTTTGCGCTCGCCATGTGGTTCGACAGCCGCGACCTGGCGCGGGTGACGCGGCGGACCGATGTCGCCTTCTGGCTGCACCTGCTGGCCGCGCCGATGATCATCCATCCAATCTTCGGCCTGACCGGCCTCACCGCCGGCAAGACCGGGCCGGGCGCTGCGATCACCGTCGTTCTCGTCTATCTGGTGCTCACCATCTTGGCGCTGGCGATCGACCGGCGGGCGCTGCTCGTTTCGGCGCTGGGCTATGTGATCTATGCCATCGAAGCGCTGGTCGGGCGCGGCGATGATTTTTCGGCCGGCTTCGGCGTGACCGCACTCGTCATCGGCCTGTTCCTCGTGCTGCTGTCGGCGGCGTGGCGGTCGGTGCGCGCGGTCGTGCTCGGCGTGTTGCCGGCGAACATCAGGGCGCGGCTGCCGGCGGTCGCCGTCTGAGCATCAGGACTCGACCAGCTTGACCAGCCGGCGTTCGACCGGCGCCAGCACATTGGCCAGCTCGTGCCCGCGTTTCAGCACCACGCCGCCTTCGCCATACAGCACCCATTCGCCTTGCTTGAGCCGTAGCGCCGGGTCCTTGACGATGCGGATTTCGGGGTTTTCGGCGGCGCGGCGAAAGGCCGAAAAGCTGGCGGTCTTCGCCCCCATGTCGATGGCATAGTCGCGCCAATGCCCGGCGGCGACCATGCGGCCATAAAGCGACAGGATGCGATCGAGTTCGAGCCGGTTGAAAGCGACCTGCGACGGCCGCGCCGGGAAGTGGGTGACGGTTTCCAAGCTGCGGCTCAACCCTTGGCGTGGCGGCGCTGTTCTTCCTCGGTCAGCGCGTCGAGCCGGGCGCGCAGGGTTTCGACCTCGCAGCGCAACAGTTCGAGTTTCTGCGTTTCGGGATCGAACTTCTGGCTGCACGGCGTGCCATAGGGCAGGAACGGCTTGGCATAGTCCCCGGCATCGACCGGCACCGGCTTGGCCGGGATGCCGACCATGGTGGCGCCTTCGGGCACGTCGCGGGTGACGACGGCGTTGGCGCCGACGCGGGCGCGCTTGCCGACCGTGATCGGCCCGAGCACCTGCGCGCCGGAACCGATGATGACGCCGTCTTCCAGGGTCGGGTGGCGCTTGCCGGCGATGCCATTGGCCGGATCGGTGCCGCCCAGCGTCACGCACTGGTAGATGGTGACATTGTCGCCGATGACCGCGGTTTCGCCGATGACGACAAAACCGTGATCGATGAAGAAGTTGCGGCCGATCGTGGCGCCGGGGTGGATGTCGATCGCGGTCAGTGCGCGCGACAGATGGTTGACGATGCGGGCAACCAGATACAGCCGCGCGCGGAACAGGCCATGGGCGATCCGGTGCAGGCCGAGCGCCAGCACGCCAGGATAGGTCAGCACCTCCCAGCGCGACCGCGGGGCGGGATCGCGCGACTTGATCGAATCGAGATAGGCGATGAGCGCCATGATGGTCTCCGTCCGGCCGAACCTCGGCCTGTCGTCAATTCTGCGCACTTTACCGGGCTTTGCGATGGAGCGCCAGTCAGGGTGCAACGCCGGCGCACCCAGCTGCGTTCCAAGCCCGTTGTTTGCAAAGATGAAAGCCGCCTGCGATGACGACGACGATCGATCGGCCACCTGCCGATGATGCCGCGCCGAATGAGCCGATCGGGCGCCCGCGCGTTAGGTATGCCATCGCTGATCCGCGGCTCTGGCCGCCAACCGAGGAGGCCGAAATGACCGACAAGAACCCGGTGCCCGAAACCCAGGGCAAGGCGGTGCGTGACGCGATCGAAGGCAATCGCAACCACGATATCGACCGCTGGCAGGACGGTTTCTCGCGCGCCGAAAATGCCAGGCTGGCGCAGGAAGAGCCCGATGCCGAGCAACCGGCCAAGCCGCGCGCCGGGCTGGCGCGCGATGGCGGGTTGGTGGAAGGCGAGGGCTGACCTGGCCACCCGGCGAACAGTCGCTGACATGGGGTTGCGGACGACACGAGCCCCGGTGTCTGATGCTGCGAACGTTGGGGGAGCAGGATCAGATGGCGCGGCCGATACGGCAGTTCGTTGATGGCCGGTTCGGCCAGATCCATGTGCGTGTCGCGGCTCCCGTGGCGACCTCCGTCGCGGCTCCCGAGGCGACCTCCGTCGCGGCTCCCGTGGCGACTTCCGTCGCGGCTCCCCTCACCGCCCGGAAGCGGCCGCTGGCCTGCCTCCACATGAGCCCCAAATCGGGGCGGATATTCGCCAGTTTCATGGCGCAGGCATCGGCCGGGCGGGTCGTGCTGGCGCACGACTATCCGGGCTTTGGCGAATCGGACCCGCCGCCGGCTGACCCGGCGGTGACGATCGAGGATTATGCGCAAAGCCTGTGGGATGTCGTCGATGCGCTGCGCCTCGGCACGATCGACATCCTCGGTTATCATACCGGTTCGCTGGTGGCAGCCGAGGCAGCGCGCCAGCGGCCCGGGCAGGTGGGCGCCATCGTGATGATTTCAGCGCCGGTGTTCACCGCCGACGAAGTGGCGCAGATGCAGGCGACCTATGCCGAGATTCCGCTCGATGCAGCCGGCACGCGATTTCGCCGGATGTGGGACAGCGTGATCGCACATCGCGGCCCCGGCGTGACGCTCGAAATGCTCGCCGAATCCTATGCCGAAAACTTTCGCGCCGGCGAAAATTACGAATGGGGCCACCGCGCCGCCTTTGCCTATGCGCCGCACTTTGCCGACGTCGTCGGGGGCCTGACGCAGCGCATCACCGTGCTGATGCCCGATGACGATCTCGCCGCCCATACGCTGCGGATCGCGCCCTGGCTCAGCAATGGCGCGATCATCGGCCACCCCGAATGGGGGCATGGCTTTCTCGATGCGCACACCGACGCCGCGGTTGCGGCCGTCGCGTCGGCGCTGGATGGCGGCTGACGCGACTGCCGGCAGGCTCACATCGCCTGCAGCGTCCGCGCGACGGCATGGACGACCGCGGCGATGCGCACGCTGGCCTGGATCTTGTCGGTGCCGACACCGTGCTGGGCGAGTACCTTGTCGTGCGAATCGATGCACATGCCGCAGCCGTTGATCGCCGACACCGCCAGGCTGAACAGTTCGAAATCGGCCTTGTCGATGCCCGGCGAACCGATGACGTTCATGCGCAGCTTGGCCGGCATCGTCTTGTAATCGGGGCGCGACGCCATGTAGGTGAAGCGATAATAGATGTTGTTCATCGCCATCACCGAGGCAGCGGCCTTGGCGGCGTTCATCGCCTCGGGGGTCAGCTTGTCGGCGGCTTCGAGCTCGATCGCTTCGATGACCGGCTTGTACGAACAGGCATGGGCGACGGCGACAAGGGTGCCCCACTTCTGCTGGTCGGTGAGCAGCTGTTCGGCGAGCAGGCTCGACACATTGAGGCGCTGGTCCTTGGCGTAATCGGGCAAGGTCTTGGCGAGTTCGGAAAAAAGCATGGGGGTTCCTTTCCCCTCTCCCCTGGCGGGAGAGGGCGAGAGACGCGTCGCAGGCGCGGCCCGGGGTGAGGGGGAATGGTGCGGAAGTTGTAGGGGAGGGGAGTGGCTACCCCTCACCCCGCTCGGCGTTGCCGAGTCGACCCTCTCCCGCAAGGGGAGAGGGCAGCGTCACTCAGGCCGCCGGCTTGAGCGTGTCCTGGCCTTCCGACCAGTTGCACGGGCACAGCTCGTCGGTCTGCAGCGCGTCGAGGATGCGCAGCGTTTCGGCCGGGTTGCGGCCGACATTGAGGCCGTTGATCGTCACGTGCTGGATGACGTTCTGCGGATCGATGATGAAAGTGGCACGCAGCGCGACGCCGGCTTCCTTGACGATGATCCCGAGCGCATCGGCGAGATGCTTGCTGTTGTCGGCGAGCCAGGGGAAATCGCAGGCGGCGAGGCGCTCGTCCGACTTGCGCCAGGCATAGTGGACGAAGTCGGTGTCGGTCGACGCGCCGATCAGCACGGCGTCACGGTCTTCGAAATCACCCTTGAGGTCGCCATAGCCAATGATTTCGGTCGGGCAGACGAAGGTGAAATCCTTGGGCCAGTAAAACAGGATCTTCCACTTGCCGGGATAGGCGGTGGTGATGTCGAGCGTTTCGCCGCCCGGAAGCGCGGCAACGCCCTGCTGGACGGGCAGGGTGAACGAGGGGACGGTATCGCCAACGGTAAGGGCCATGGTGCTATCCTTTAAGACTGTGCGGGGTTCGCGATTGCTCAATGCCGCCCACCGGGATAGAAATCCAATCGATAATCTTGTCGCTTGTAATCGGTTTTATCGATGACCTTCCTGCCCACGCTCAAGCAGCTCCAGTATCTGACCGCGCTGCATATCCATGGCCATTTCGGCCATGCCGCCGATTCGTGCTTCGTCACGCAATCGACGCTTTCGGCCGGCCTGCGCGAGCTTGAAACGCTGCTCGGCGTGCAGCTCGTCGAGCGCAATCGCCGCGTCGTGCGCTTCACGCCGTTGGGGGAGCGGGTGGTCGCCAAGGCTTATGATGTGCTGCGCGAGGCCGATGCGCTCGCCAGCCTGACGCGCGATGCCGGGCAGCCATTGGCTGGCGCGCTGCGGCTGGGGGTGATCCCGACGATCGCGCCCTATCTGCTGCCACAGGTGCTGCCGGCGATCCGCGCGCGCTTTCCCGAACTGAAGCTTTTCCTGCGCGAGGACATGAGCGGCCCGGCGTGCGAGGCGCTGGGGCGCGGCACGCTGGATGCCGTGTTGATGGCGCTGCCGTGGGATTGCGGCACCGTCGAAGCGATGGACCTGTTCGATGATCCGTTCCACCTGGTCTTTCACCCCGGCGACATGATCGACCCGCCGCCGCAGGTCAGCCCGTCGGCGATCGATGATTCGCACCTGCTGCTGCTCGAGGACGGCCATTGCCTCAAGGACCAGGCGCTGGCGGTATGCGGCCGCCCGGAATTGCGCGCCGATGCCGCCAACCGCGGCACGTCATTGGTCACGCTGGTGCAGATGGTTGCCGGGCGGCTGGGGCAGACCTTGCTGCCCGAACTGGCGCTGGCGGCGGGGATCATCGACGGCACCGGGCTGATCGCGCGGCCGCTATCCGGGGGCGCTTCGCGCACCGTGGCGCTGGCATGGCGCAGCGGCAGCCCGCGCGCTGCCGAATTCCGGCTGCTGGGCGAAGCGATCGTTGCGGCGCGTGATGGCGCTATTGCCTGCACTGCGGTGGACAGCGGGGCCGACAGCGCTATGGTGCCGCCAAAGCCATAGTGGCGGCACGACCGCCCGGGCGCCACGATCTGGGGAGAAGACGATGAAGGCCGTTCTGTGTGTCGAACATGGGCCCCCCGAAAAACTGGTGGTCCAGGACATTCCCCTGCCCGAACCCGGCAAGGGCCAGGTTCGCGTGCGGGTCCATGCGGCGGGGGTCAATTTCCCCGACACGCTGATCATCCAGAACCTTTATCAGTTCAAACCGGCGCTGCCCTTCTCGCCGGGCGGTGAAGCCGCCGGCGTCGTCGAAGCGGTCGGCGAGGGCATCAGCGATGTCGCGATCGGCGACCGGGTGGTGGCCATGACCGGCCATGGCTGCTTTGCCGAACAGGTCATCGCCAATCGCGACCAGATCGTGCCGATTCCGGGCGACATGCCTTTCGATGTCGCCAGCGGTTTCACCATGACCTATGGCACCTCGCACCACGCGCTCAAGCAGCGCGCGCGGCTGCAACCCGGTGAGACGTTGCTCGTGCTCGGTGCCGCCGGCGGTGTCGGGCTGACCGCGGTCGAGCTTGGCAAGGTGATGGGCGCCAAGGTGATTGCGGCGGCGTCGAGCGACGAAAAACTGGCGCTGTGCCGCGACTATGGCGCCGACGAGACGATCAACTATGCCACCGAAGACCTGAAGGAACGCATCAAGGTGCTGACCGGCGGGCGCGGCGTCGATGTTGTCTATGATCCGGTCGGTGATCGCTATGCCGAGCCGGCGTTTCGCGGCATCGCCTGGAATGGCCGCTACCTTGTCGTCGGCTTTGCGGCGGGGGCGATTCCGTCGCTGCCGCTCAACCTGCCGCTGATCAAGGGCGCGTCGATCGTCGGGGTGTTCTGGGGCGCCTTTACCCGCGCCGAAGCGCCGTTGCACCGCGAGAACATGGCGGAATTGCTCGAATGGTATCGCGCCGGCAAAATCCGACCGCATGTTTCGAAGCATTTCTCACTCGATGAAGGCCCGGCGGCGATCCGCTGGATGATGGACCGCAAGGCGACGGGAAAGGTCGTCCTGACGGTTTGAAACCACGTTTCGAAGGGGGCAAGACGATGACGGCTTTGCGTGAAACCTATCCGATGTATGTCGCCAACCGGGCGGAGATGCCCAACACCGACCTGGTGGTGACCGACAAATACACCGGACTGCCTGCCACCCGCGTCGCCATGGCCGATGCCGCCACGATCGATCGCGCCATTGCCGCCGCGGTCGCCGCCGCCGAGCCGATGGCGAAGATGGCCGCCTATGAACGCCAGGCGGTGCTGGCGCATTGCGTGACGCGCTTCACCGAACGTTTTGAAGAACTCGCCTATGCGCTGTGCATCGAGGCCGGCAAGCCGATCCGCGATGCGCGTGGTGAAGTCGGCCGCCTGATCGACACCTTCCGCATTGCAGCGGAAGAAAGCGTGCGGATGACCGGCGAAGTGCAGCCGCTCGACATTTCGCCGCGCGCCAAGGGCTATCAGGGCATGTGGAAGCGCGTGCCGATCGGGCCGTGCAGTTTCGTGTCGCCGTTCAATTTCCCGCTGAACCTTGCCGCCCACAAGATCGCTCCGGCGATTGCCGTCGGGTGCCCCTTCGTGATGAAGCCGGCGTCGCGCACGCCGCTGGGGGCGATCATCATCGGCGAAGTGCTGGCGGAGACCAATTTGCCGCCCGGCGCGTTTTCCATCCTGCCGGCGCACCGCGATGGCGCCGATCTGTTCACCACCGATGACCGGCTGAAACTGCTGTCGTTCACCGGCTCGCCCGATGTCGGCTGGGATCTGAAGGCGCGCGCCGGCAAGAAGAAGGTCGTGCTCGAACTCGGCGGCAATGCTGCGGTGATCATCGACAAGGATGCCGACCTCGAAGACGCCGCCGAACGCACGGTCTTCGGCGCTTTCTACCAGTCGGGCCAGTCGTGCATCGGGGTGCAGCGCATCTTCGTCCATGAAGCCGTCTATCCGACTTTCCGTGATTTGCTGGTGGCCAAGACGGCCAAGCTGATCGCCGGCAATCCGGTCGAGGAAAGCACCTTTGTCGGCCCGATGATCGATGTGAAGGAAGCCACAAGGCTCGACAACTGGATGAAGGAAGCCACCGCCGGCGGCGCGACGATCCTGTGCGGCGGCAAGCGCGAGGGTGCGATGCTGGAAGCGACACTGCTCGAAAACGTGCCGCTGACGGCCAAGCTCAATACTGAGGAAGCCTTTGGCCCGGTGGCGTTCTTTGCGACCTTCAGCGATTTCGACGCGGCGCTCGACATGGTCAACGACAGCAAGTTCGGCCTCCAGGCCGGGGTGTTCACACGCGACCTGTTCCATATGCTCAAGGCCTGGGACGTGCTCGATGTCGGCGGTGTCGTCATCAACGATGTGCCGAGCTATCGCGTCGACAACATGCCCTATGGCGGGGTGAAGGATTCGGGGCTGGGCCGCGAAGGCGTGCGCTTCGCGATGGAGGACATGACCGAGATCCGCAATCTCGTCATCCGCCGCCGCCCGCAGGATATGTGAATTCTAGCTCCCTCCCCCCTGCGGGGAGGGAGAAGAAAGCCCATGCTCGACCCGCGCCCGCTGATCGTCACTGCCTTGCTCGAACCCGCCGTCCAGGCGCGTTTCGAAGCCCTGCGCCGCGCGCATTATCCCGCCGCGCGCAACCAGGTGCCGGCGCATGTGACGCTGTTCCGCCAGCTTCCGGGTCGTGAAATCGATGCCGTGAAGCGGCGGCTCAAGGCGATCTGTGCCGAAATAGCGCCGCCGCCGGTGACGGTCAACGAAGTCGAGCGCCGCGAGGGCAGCGTCGCCTTCCGGCTGCGCGCGCCGATCCTCGCCGATGTCCACGCCGAACTCACGGCGGGTTGGACGGGACTGCTGACCCCGCAGGACCGCGCCGGCTTTGCCGGGCATATCACCGTGCAGAACAAGGTGACGCCCGGCGAGGCCCGCGCCACCCAGGCGCAACTGGCGGCGACCTTCATCCCCTTCACCACCCGCGCCATCGCGCTCGCCCTGTGGCGCTATTGCGACGGGCCGTGGGAAGCGCTCGGCAGCACGGCGTTTCGAGGGAGAAGCTGACGCTTGGCGGCGCGGTTGCCATGGTCTAAGGATTGCCCCCATGAAGTCTTCCCGTGCGTTCCGCCCCGTCATCATCGCCTTGTCGGCCACGCTGGCGCTATCGGCTTGCGCCGGCAACAAGGCGAAGAAGGACCAGAGCTACGTCGCTCGCGACGTCGAAACGCTCTACAGCATCGCCAAGGACACGCTGGAGAAGCGCCAGTACAAGCTGGCCGCGGCCCAGTTCGACGAGGTCGAGCGCCAGCATCCCTATTCGGTCTGGGCCCGCCGCGCCCAGCTTATGAGCGCGTTTTCCTATTATGTCGCCGGCGATTTTTCCGAATCGATCTCCTCGGCGCAGCGCTTCCTGTCGTTGCACCCCGGCAGCCGCGAGGCGCCCTATGCCTATTACATGATCGCCACGAGCTATTACGAACAGATCTCGGGCGTGCAGCGTGACCAGCGCATCACCCAGCAGGCGCTCGATGCGCTCAACGAGCTGATCCGCCGTTATCCCAATACCGATTACGCCGCCGATGCGCGGCTGAAGATCGACCTGGCGCGCGACCATCTCGCCGGCAAGGAGATGGAGATCGGGCGTTTCTACCAGAAACAGGGCCTGTATCTCGCTGCCGTCTCGCGTTTCCGCAACGAAATCGACCGCTACGATACTACCAGCCACACGCCCGAGGCGTTGCACCGGCTGGTCGAATGCTATCTGGCGCTCGGCATCCCCGAAGAAGCGCAAAAGGCCGCTGCCGTGCTCGGCAGCAATTATCCCGGCTCGAAATGGTATGAACGCAGCTATGCGCTGATTGCCACCAAGATGCCGAAAGCGGCACCCGCCGCCACGCCTGCGACACCGCCCGCATCCTCCGCCGGTTGACAGGCGCTTCTGCGCACCCCTCAAATGACAAGGGCCCCGCCGCGGCAAGCGCGGCAGGGCCCAGGCAATTGCACCAGAGGCGCAGGTCAGTTCTTGTCGGACAGCTTGTCCTTGATGCCACCAATGGTGTTCTGGACCTTGCCTTCGACCTGATCGGCCTTGCCTTCGGTTTCGAGGCTGGTGTCACCGACCAGCTTGCCGGCGGCTTCCTTGATCTTCCCGCCAGTGGTCTTCATGGCGCCTTCGACACGATCGTGATTCATCGAAATTCTCCTTCTTGCCCGCAGGGGGCATGACGGGAACGTTCTTGCCGCCTTCCGGTTGCCGCCCTATGCGAGAAACCGCGTTCAATCGGTGTTTTTTGGCGGAGAGTGGCAATGGTCGTTACCCTGGTGACGGCGGCCCTGTGCGGGCTTCTGTATGTCTGGCTGTCGTGGCGCGTGGTGGAAGTGCGCCAATCGGCCAAGGTGTCGCTCGGCGATGGCGGTGATGCCCGGCTGCTGCAACGCATCCGCGCCCATGCCAATTTCGCCGAATATGTGCCGATCTGCCTGATCCTGATCTTCGCTGTCGAAAATTCGCTGGAAGTCAGTCCGCCGGCGCTATGGGCGGCGGGGCTGGGGCTGGTCGCGGTGCGGGCGTCGCACGCCTATGGCATGGGTATTGATGGTGCGAACCAATGGCGGGTGATCGGTGCCGCCGGCACCTGGATCGTCCTCGGCGGGCTCAGCATCGCCGCGCTGGTCGTTGCCGCGGGCTATATCTAGCCCAGCGCCAGCACCCGGTCGGCAACATAGGCATTGGCCTGGCGTTCGCGGGCGAAGGTCGACATCGGGCCATGGCCGGGAACGAACGCCGTTTCGCCACCCAACGGCCACAGCCGTGTGGTGATCGACTTGATCAGGTCGCCATGGTTGCCGCGCGGAAAATCGGTGCGGCCGATCGACCCCTGGAACAGCACATCGCCGACAATCGCCAGGTTCGACGGCGCATGGTGGAACACCACATGCCCCGGCGTGTGCCCCGGGCAGTGATAGACATCGAACACCAGTTCACCCACCGTCACCGTATCGCCATCGAACAGCCAGCGATCGGGGGTGAAGGCGGTGGCGCCATCGATGCCATATTGCGCGCCGACATCGGGGGCCTGGTCGATCCAGAACTTGTCATCGGGGTGCGGCCCTTCGATCGGCACGCCCAGCCGTTCCGCCAGCACCCCGGTCAGCCCGCAATGATCGATATGACCATGGGTGACGAGCAGTTTTTCGATGGTCACGCCATGCTGCTGCGCCACCGCCATCAGCCGGTCGATATCGCCACCCGGATCGGTAAAGGCGCCGCGCATGGTTTTGGTGCACCACAGCAAGGTGCAATTCTGCTGCAGCGCGGTGACCGGGATGATGACCGCCTGCAGCGGTTGCGGAGCATTTGCGTTCATGACCCACGCTGTGGCGGCAGGCGCGCGGTGATGCAAGAGGCTGTGGCGTCAGGCCCGCGCGCAATAGCCCATTGCGCTCGGCGCCAAAGCGAGGGAAATTGGCGGCGCATATTCTTGCTGCTGCGGAGTTTTTCCCCATGAACCATCGTCTCATTGCTGCCTGCGTCCTCGCCGCCCTTGCAGCCCCGCTTGCCGCCCAGCCGGCCGATCCGATCGCCGCGCGCCAGGCGATCATGAAGCAGAACGGCCGCGACACCGGCGCCGGTGCCAAGATGCTCAAGGGCGAAGTGCCCTATGATCCGGCTTCGGCGATGGTCATCTTCAAGAACATGAACGACAGCGTGAAGAAGTTCGGCGCGCTGTTCCCCAAGGGCAGCGAAACCGGCGGTGACACCGAAGCCGCCCCCGCCGTCTGGACCAAGCCCGCCGAATTCAAGGCCGCGCTGATGAAGTTCGAAGCCGATACCAGGGCGGCGATGGCCGCCAAGCCGGCGACGCTCGATGCCTTCAAGGCGCAGTTCATCACCGTGACCGGCAATTGCAAGAGCTGCCACGAAGGCTTCCGCATCAAGAAGAATTGACGGCCATGCGCCGCGCGTTGCTCGGTCTGGTGGCGCTGGCCATCGGTGGCGCCGGCCTGTTCTGGGGGCTTACCGCCCCGGAAAGGCTGGCCCCCGACCAAATCGGCAGCTTCACCGCCGCCGATGCGACGCGCGGTGCGCGGATTTTCTGGGCCGGCGGCTGCGCCTCATGCCACGCCGCGGCGGGGGCGAAGGGCGCTGACCAATTGCGGCTCGGCGGCGGCGCGCCGCTGGTGACGCCGTTCGGCAGCTTCCGCGCGCCCAATATCTCGCCCGACAAGGCCCACGGCATCGGCGGCTGGAGCCTCACCGATTTCGCCAACGCCATGCAGCGCGGCGTCGATCCCGAAGGCCGGCACCTCTACCCCGCCTTTCCCTATGGCTCGTACCAGCGGATGACCAAGGGCGATGTCGCGGACCTCTATGCCTATCTGCGCACCCTGCCGCCGGTGGCGGTGACGGCGCCGGGCAACGACCTGAAATTCCCCTTCACCCTGCGCCGCGGTATCGGCCTGTGGAAGCGCCTGTTCCTGGGCGACGCCGCCCCGGTGGTGCCACTCCCCGCCAGCGCGACGCCCGCGGCGCGCGCCGGCCAATATCTCGTCGAAGGCCCCGGCCATTGCGGCGAATGCCACACCCCACGGGGTATGGGCGGCCTCGGCGCGCTCGACCGCACGCACTGGCTCGCCGGCGCCGCCAGCCCGGAAGGGAAGGGCAAGAACCCCAACATCACCCCGGCCAAAGCCGGCATCGGCAGCTGGTCGCAAGACGAAACCGCCGAATATCTCGCCACCGGCTTCACCCCCGATTACGACAGCGTCGGCGGCGCGATGGTCGAAGTGCAAGCCAATATGGCGAAACTCACCGAAACCGACCGGGCGGCGATTGCGGCGTATCTGAAAGCGGTGCCGGGGGTGGAGAAGCCGTGATCTTGGGCGGTATGCCTATAGAGAGCCCCCGGCGGCTGGGGCCGTAGGCCCCAGACCCCAATTTAACCAGTGGACGACATTGAGGCTTTTTCTGCCGTACCCAAGAAATGTGTTGAGCGGCAGTTTTTGTCAAGAGCCGACGCTCAGAGTTTGCCCGAGCGGAGGCGCAGAAGACCTACATTAGGTCGTGAACTCATAAAGGGCTAGGGTCGGGATCGCTTGGAGAAGGCTTCTGGCGGTTTCGGGCACGCGAAGGCGGGCGTCCACGCCCCCATCGAGCGTGAACGGGACCGCCAGAAGCCTTCTCCAAGCGACCGCGCAGCGGCGATGGGGCTTTTGCTTTCTGGCGGCGTCGACGCGTCGGTTGCGATGCCCCGCATTGCGCCCTCCTATCTCCTTGCCAGAAAACAAAATCCCCATCGTCACGACCCTAGCCCTTTATGAGTTCACGACCTAGTTCGTGAGCGAACAGTTGGCTCAGGGTCAATCGCTCGATCAAACAGCTTTAGCGAACAGAGTTTTGGCGGTAGCTGTGTCCGCGAGTGTAAACAGGCAGTCGAGAGAGTGCTCCAATGAGTAAGCACGCAAATTGCCTATCTGTCGAAAATCGTGCGGAATGTGAGGTTTACCCGAGGCCCGCAGGGACGTGTCTGCTTCAGAATACCGTGCTTCCAGAAGTGCTGTGTCGCACCCTTCATTAGCAGTACCGATCCAGCCTCTAACGGTATCTTCATTGAGGGTAGGCTGGCATCATTTTTATGCTTCATAACGAAAGTTCGGGTAGCTCCGAATGTGACCGAAGCAATCGTCGGTTTTGGACCAAGCTCACGCTCGTCGTCGCTGTGAAAACCCATACTGTCATTGTGATCACGATATAGGTTCAAAAATACACTATTAAAACGCTCTTTGGTACAGTCTTCGATCTGATTTTTGATCTCGCGCAAAATATCGGACCAAGGAGTAGGTGTCAAGCTGATACCAGAATAGTCATAATTCTTTCCTGGATCGCCATACCATGCGATCAGTCGGGGTTGGGGCATGACCTTTCCATAGATACGAATTGACTCCTGCTTCCAGTTAATATCCGCAATTAAATCACGAAGCATGGCTTCATAAGGCATTCCTATTTCAAGCCCGTGAAGGATGGAAACATCGGCATCTGGTATGTTCAATTTTTCAAATTGCCGATCGATGGAGAATAAGTCTCTCATCACTATATCCTTCGAAGTAGCTTTGTTACAGCTTTACTGGACAGTTTCGGGCGGTAATCATATTGCTCAACATAATCGCTAAAAATTCCATCGTAATCTGGAGCTTCTATCTTATATTCGGCATTAATGTCGATAATCTGATTGAAACGAGACACATTTTTCACTCGATTATTCAAAAACATATAAAAAGAATACGCATCGCTATCATTATAAAGAAAAAATGCATCAGTCTTCATTGAGTCAAGAAGGATATTAAGGCTGTTAATAACACGAGCTTTCTCAGAAAGTTCGCACACTTCCGATATAAAGAAGCTCATAATTATTAGCTCTTCATCCTTCAGGGTTACTGCAATTGGTAACTGCGCGGCACTTACGTCACAGGTCTGAAAATGAAGTTCAATTTCAATTTCAGTATCTACCATATCGACAAACAGCTCGACCACGTGCTGCCAATTTCGCTCTTTATCGATCACGGTGTATACGATTTTTTGGATATTAGGCTCGCCGTTACCTTCTGAAAGATATTTCAGGAGACCCAACAGCTCACTTCCTGGACCGCCTCCAACACTCGTTACCCAGATTTCTTCCGCTTCGAACAGCGGTCCGCCCGTCGCCACTCGCGCATGTTTTAGAAAGTCGTACACGAAGTCTGCGTGCCCAAAGACGTAACGAAATACGTATGCGGCTTGGGTAGCAAGGTCGCCGTAGTTGATCAAATCGCGGTTGGCGTTCCGCAACTCACGGTAGCTGCCTTCAAGGGTCGCTAGACTCGTAGCAACCTGCTCGCTCCAATCGTCGTGCTCCGCCTCACCCTGCTCATCCAAGGTCGCCAACACAGCTTTGACCACGTCGTAAATCATCCAGTCACCTCACCCGTTCTATATATGTTCTAAAGGCGTCCTGCAACCCGAACTAGTAGAACGATGAACAACTTCGAGGTGGAGGACAACTGATGCATCGGTCGGGCACCCTAGAGCGCGATACTGCGTATGGCTTAGAGGTTGGCCTCAACTTTGCTAAAGGCTATCAGTCATAGAACCACAGTGGAAAACTGCGAAGACCTAGAACTTACAAGTTCTACGGCGGCTTCGGTGGCTAAGATCGAATTGCTTAACGGCCGCAATTGAGGCGCGTTGCTTACGATTTACGCAAAGACGCAGGAATAGCGAGTTCCGGCGGGAGCAGCGGCTCGGTCGTGGCTCGGGGAACGTCTTGAGTTGGGGCTTGATCTGCCTTGTCGGCCTCGGCCTTCTCCGTCCTGTCCTACAGGGTGATTTTCTGCCATGAAGACGATGTTATTCGCTCTTTGAAATTGTCGGCATCACACAGGCGCACGGAGCCCGCTGCGCAAAGCCTTCACCAAAACGCAAAACTGCATTCGGCGTGACTTTCGTGACTTTCGGGGAGCGCCATCAGGGGGCGTAACGACCGCAACCGGTTCAGGCAGCCGCCGGCCAGCCGAGCGGTTCATGTTCAAAATGGGGTCTGGGGCCAAGGCCCCAGCCGCCGGCGGCCCTTCTCCTACCGCCCCTTAACCTTCGCCCGGAACACCGTCGGCCGTGGCGGCAGCGGCTTGGCCGGCGCTGGCGGGGCTTTTGGTGCCGCCGGTTTCACCGTCGCGCCGGCGGCGAGTTTGGCCAGCGTCGTGGCGAGTTGCAGGGCGCCTTTCAGGCGGGCCCCGTCGCTGGTCCAGTCGGCGGCGATGAAGACTTTCTGGTCGGGGCGGATTTTGGCGCGGGGGCCGAGGCGGTCGAGATAGGCCATCAGGCCTTCGGGGTTCTGGAACTTGTCGTTGCGGAAGGTGATGAGCCCGCCCTTGGGGCCGGCTTCGAGCTTGGCGACGCCGGCGGCCAGACACGCCAGCTTGATTTCGATGATGGCGAGCAGGTTCGCGGCTTCCATCGGCAGCGGCCCGAAGCGGTCGATCATTTCGGCGGCGAAACCGTCGATGTCCTGGCGGCCCTGCATCTCGTTGAGGCGGCGGTAGAGCGCCATGCGGACGTTGAGATCGGGCACATAATCGTCGGGGATGAGGATGGGGACTTCGGCGGTGATTTGCGGGCTGAAGGCTTCGGCCGGCGGCTTGACACCCTTGGCGAAGGCTTGCGCTTCCAGGATCGCTTCTTCGAGCATCGATTGGTAGAGTTCGAAGCCGATCTCCTTGATATGGCCCGATTGTTCGTCGCCGAGGAGGTTGCCGGCGCCGCGCTGATCGAGATCATGGCTGGCGAGTTGAAAGCCGGCGCCGAGGGTATCGAGCGCGCTGAGCACTTGCAGGCGTTTTTCGGCGCCTTCGGTGATCGACTGGTCGGCGGGGGTGGTGAGGTACGCATAGGCCCGGGTCTTGGCGCGGCCGACGCGGCCACGGATCTGGTAGAGTTGCGCCAGGCCGAAGCGATCGGCGCGGTGGACGATCAGCGTGTTGGCGCTGGGGATATCGAGGCCCGATTCGATGATGGTTGTGGAGAGCAGCACGTCGTAGCGCTTGTCGTAAAAGGCGCTCATGCGTTCTTCGACTTCGGTTGGCGACATCTGGCCGTGGGCGGTGACGGGTTTGATCTCGGGGATCTGTTCGCGGATGAACTGTTCGATATCGGGCAGGTCGGCGATGCGGGGGACGACGAAGAAGCTTTGCCCGCCGCGGTAATGTTCGCGCAGCAGCGCCTCGCGGAGGACGACCTCGTCGAAGGGCATGACATAGGTGCGCACCGCGAGGCGATCGACCGGCGGGGTGGCGATGATCGACATTTCGCGCAGGCCCGTCAGCGCCATTTGCAGGGTGCGCGGGATGGGGGTGGCGGTCAGCGTAAGCACATGGACATCGGCCTTCAGCGATTTCAGCCGTTCCTTGTGGACGACGCCGAAGCGCTGTTCCTCATCGACGATGACAAGGCCGAGGCGCTTGAACTCGATCGATTTCGCGAGGATGGCGTGGGTGCCGACGACGATATCGATGGTGCCATCGGCGAGGCTTTCGCGGGTCGCCTTGGCATCATTGGCGGTGACGAGGCGCGAGAGCTGGCGAACCTCGACCGGCAGGCCGGCGAAGCGTTCGCTGAACCCGGCGAAATGCTGGCGGGCGAGCAAAGTCGTCGGGCAGACGACGGCGACCTGCATGCCCGACAGCGCAGCAGCATAGGCGGCGCGCAGGGCGACCTCGGTCTTGCCGAAGCCGACATCGCCGCAGACGAGCCGGTCCATCGGGCGGCCAGAGGCGAGATCGCCAAGCACATCGTCGATGGCGCGCAACTGGTCATCGGTTTCGATGTAGGGGAATTTGTCGGCAAAGGCGGCGTAGTTGTGCGGGTCGACATGCGCCGGTTCTGCCTCGCGCAGCATCCGTTCGGCGGCGGTTTTCAGGAGCTCGCCGGCGATTTCGCGGATGCGGTCCTTCATGCGGCCGCGGCGGGCGGCCCAGGCGACACCGCCCAGCTTGTCGAGGCCGACACCTTCGGATTCGCTGCCGTAGCGGGAAAGGACGTCGATGTTTTCAACGGGCACGTAGAGCTTGCTGCCGCCGTCATAGCTCAGCGCGACGCAATCATGCGGGCGGCGGGCGATCTCGATGGCGACCAGGCCTTCGTAGCGGCCGATGCCATGCTCGCGATGGACGAGCAGGTCGCCCGGCGTCAGCATCGACAGTTCGGCCATGAAGGCATCGGCCTTGCGCGCCGAACGCTTGCGGCGGACGAGGCGGTCGCCGAGCATGTCCTGCTCGGTGAGGACGAGCAGCGATGATTTGGGCTCGGCACGGGTGAAGCCGTGTTCCAGGGGCACGACGGTGAGGGCGATCTGGCCCTTGGCGGTCAGCCCGAGCGCTTC
>JANPKK010000019.1:0-27823 GCA_031426015.1 Alphaproteobacteria bacterium | reverse complement strand
CTATTACCTGCTGCTGTCGGAACAATCCGAACGCATGATCAATGTCGCGGCCCAGGCCAATTCGGCGCAGCTCGAGATGTTGCGCTACCAGCTCAACCCGCATTTCCTGTTCAATACCCTCAATTCGATCTCGACCCTCGTGCTGCTGAAGCAGACCGATCGCGCCAATGCCATGCTGTCGCGGCTTGCTTCCTTCCTGCGCTACAGCCTTGTCGGCGAGCGCGAGGGGCTGGCGACGGTCGCGCAGGAGGCCGAGGCATTGAAGCTCTACCTCGATATCGAGCGCACCCGCTTCGAAAGCCGGCTGCGCACGCGCTTCGATATCGCCGCCGATGTGATGGAGGCGCGGCTGCCCTCGCTGCTCCTCCAGCCGATCGTCGAGAATGCCATCAAATATGCCGTAACACCGAGCGAGGACGGCGCCGACATTCTCGTCGATGCGCGCCGCATGGCCGACCGGCTGGTGCTCACCGTCGCCGATACGGGCCCGGGGTTGAACGGCACCGCGGCCGATGCGGCGGCCGCCATGCGCGCCAGCAGCCAATCGAGCACCCAGGTCGGGCTCGCCAATATCCGCGAGCGGTTGGCGCAGGCCTATGGCGAGGACCATCGCTTCGAACTTGCGGAAAATACCCCGCAAGGCTTGATCGTACTGATCGACATTCCATATCAGACGGACGCGCCACACACGGCCATCGGGGGCGATGGCCGGATCGACACCCGAATGGGGGCACCCACTCCTGCGCCTTTGCTGGCCCAGGCCCATTAGGACCACCCGCGCCATGACCATCTCCACCATCATCGTCGATGATGAACCCCTCGCCGTCCAGGGCCTTGAACTGCGCTTGCAGGCCTTTGATGACATCGCCATCGTCGATCGCTGTGCCAATGGCCGCGAAGCGATTCGCGCCATCCGGACATTGAAGCCCGATCTTGTCTTCCTCGATATCCAGATGCCGGGGTTCGACGGCTTTTCGGTCGTCGCCGGGCTTGCCGACATCGAACCGCCGCTGTTCGTCTTCGTAACGGCTTTCGGCGAATATGCCCTGAAGGCCTTCGATGCCCAGGCGGTGGATTATCTCATGAAGCCTGTCGATGAGGAACGGCTTTCGGCCACCATCGACCGCGTCCGCCAGCGGCTGACCGAAAAGCGCAGCTGCGGGGACAGCGAACGGCTGAAGGAAATTCTCATCGAGGTCGCGCCCGATTCGATGCCCGACGATCTCGCCATCGATGCCGATGCGCCCGCCGCCAACCGCTACGAGAAGATTCTCAACATCAAGGATCGCGGCCAGATCTTCCGTGTCGATGTCGCAGATATCGAGCGGATCGATGCGGCCGGCGATTACATGTGCATTTATACAGCCGACCAGACGCTGATCCTGCGCGAAACCATGAAGGATCTCGAGCGGCGCCTCGATCCGCGTAAATTCCAGCGTATCCATCGCTCGACGATCGTCAATCTCGACAACATCAAGAGCGTCAAGCCGCACACCAATGGCGAATGCTTCCTGGTGCTGGGGTCCAATACCCAGGTCAAGGTCAGCCGCAGCTATCGCGAAGTCGTCGCGCGTTTCCTGTAACCTTCGTTGCCAGCGCGGCATTGAAGCGGGCTCCCCGGGCGCCGCGAAGGCGGATCGTCATGTGGCGTTGCGTTAGCAGCGACCGACAGCAGGGCTTCTAAGGCCGCCGGCTCCAGCCGCCGGCGCTCTGCCAGCGCCTTTTTCGTTGCGCGCTGCCCGCCCGGGCCGTTAGGGGACAGGCCCTGCTGCAAGAGGCGTGCCGATGCCCCAAAAACTCTATCCCGATGCCGCTGCGGCGCTCGATGGTGTCGTCTTCGATGGCATGACGATCATGTCGGGCGGGTTCGGCCTGTGCGGCATCCCCGAAAAGCTCATCGCCGCGTTGAAGGCGGCAGGAACCCGCGGCATTACCGCGATTTCCAACAACGCCGGGGTTGACGGGTTCGGCCTCGGCATCCTGCTCCAGACCCGCCAGATTTCCCGGATGATCGCCAGCTATGTCGGCGAGAACAAGGAATTCGAACGCCAGTATCTCGCCGGCGAGCTCGATCTCGAATTCAACCCCCAGGGCACGCTGGCCGAGCGGATCCGCGCCGGCGGCGCCGGTATTCCGGGCTTTTACGCCAAGACCGGCGTCGGCACGCTGGTCGCCCAAGGCAAGGAGGTCAAGAGCTTCGACGGCGAGGATTACATCCTCGAAACCGGGCTGGTCGCCGATGTGTCGCTGGTCAAGGCGTGGAGGGCCGATCCCTATGGCAACCTTGTCTATCGAAAGACGGCGCGCAACTTCAATCCGGTCATGGCGACCGCCGGCAAGGTGACCATTGCGGAAGTGGAGGAGCTCGTCGGCCCCGGCGAGCTCGATCCCGATCACATCCACACGCCCGGCATCTATGTGCAGCGGATGATCGTCGGCAGCGATTATGAAAAGCGCATCGAGCAGCGCACCATTCGGGCAAGGGAGGCCGTGTAATGGCCTGGAATCGCGACGAACAGGCCGCCCGCGCGGCGCAGGAGTTGCAGGACGGCTTCTACGTCAACCTGGGCATCGGCATGCCGACTCTGGTGGCGAACCATATCGCCCCCGGCATCGACATCACCTTGCAAAGCGAGAACGGCATGCTCGGCATGGGGCCCTTCCCAACCGAGGACGAAATCGACGCCGATCTGATCAACGCCGGCAAGCAGACGATCACCGAGCTGCGCCGTTCGAGCTACTTCAGCAGCGCCGACAGCTTCGCGATGATCCGCGGGGGCCATATCGACCTGAGCATCCTGGGCGCCATGGAAGTCGCCGAAAACGGCGATCTCGCCAACTGGATGATCCCCGGCAAGATGGTCAAGGGCATGGGCGGCGCGATGGACCTGGTCGCCGGCGTCAAGCGCATCATCGTGCTGATGGAGCACAACAGCAAATCGGGCGAGGCCAAGTTCAAGAAAGCCTGCACCCTGCCGCTGACCGGCAAGAGCGTCGTCGACATGGTGATTTCCGATCTCGCCGTACTCGCCCGGCCGGCGCGCGGCGCACCGTTCAAGCTGATCGAACTGGCACCGGGTGTCAGCCTCGACGACCTGCGCCAAAAGACCGAGGGCCATTTCGAGGCCTGATGGACGCGCGGCTCGGCCTGACGCTGCGGCTGCACCATGGTGATGCCATCGCGCTCGGCCCGGGCAAGGCCGATCTGCTGTCCGCCATTGCCGACACCGGCTCGATTGCCGCGGCGGCGCGCAGCCTCAGGCTGAGCTATCGCCGCGCCTGGGTGATGGTCGAAACGATCAACACCAGCTTTGCCGAGCCGCTGGTTGCCGCCAGCAAGGGCGGTGGCGGCGGGGGTGGCACGCGGTTGACCGCGGCGGGGGAGGCAGTGCTGGCGCGCTATCGCGCCATGGTGGCGGCGGCGCTGGCGGCGGCAGAGCCCGAGGCAGCGGTATTGCTCGGGTTGTTACGCTGAAAACCAGGACCCGGTTCAGCCGAAACTGAAACCGCGCGGGATCAGCCGGTGCTCGTAGGCCTGGCGTTCCAGATCCTCGCGGAAATCCGGGTGCGCGATGCCGATCAGCGCCTGTGCCCGCTCGGGCACCGATTTGCCCTTGAGGTTCACCAGGCCATATTCGGTGACCACATACATCATGTCGGCCCGCGTCGTGGTGACGATGTTGCCCTGGGTCAGGTTGAACACGATCCGGCTGCGCCGATCACCCTTCTTGTCATAGACCGACGGCAGGCAGATGAACGACTTGCCGCCTTCCGACGCATAGGCACCGCGCACGAACTGCGCCTGCCCGCCGGTGCCGGTGAGATGGCGGTTGCCATCCGATTCCGAAGCCGCCTGTCCGGTCAAGTCGATCTGGGTCGTGCTGTTGATCGCCGTCATCCGCGGGTTCTGCATGATCAGATGCGGGGAATTGGTGTAATCGACCGGGCAGCACAGCATGTCCGCGTTGTGATCGAGGGTATCATACAGCGCCTTCGAACCCGCTGCGAAGGTATAGACGATCTTGCCCGGATCGAGCTTTTTGCGCGCGCCGGTGATCAGCCCGGCCCGGTACAGATCGGCGATCCCGTCGGTCATCATCTCGGTATGGACGCCCAGATCCTTGATGCCGGCGTTCGCCAGCAGGCCGCAAACCGCATTGGGCATGCCGCCGATGCCGATCTGCAGGCAGGCGCCAGCCTCGATCTCGGCGATTATCAGTTGCGCCACGACGCTGTCGACAGCCGTCGGCGCCGGGTTCGGCAGTTCGGGGATCGGGGCGTTGTCACCCTCGATGATGTAGTCGACCTCGCTGATGTGGATGCCGGTGCCCTCGCCGAACACATGCGGGATCGCCGTGCTGGTTTCGACGATCACGACGCGGGCACGCTCGATGATGGCGCGCAGCCACATGTTGGTCGGTCCGGTATTGAAGACCCCGTTCGCCAGCGGCCGCGCCTTGAGGATGACCATGTCCACGGGATCGATGAAGCGGCGATACAGGTCCACGCCTTCGCCGAGATTGAGCGGAACATAGCTGCAGCGGCCCAGGTCGTGCAGCCGGCGATCATAGCCGCCCATGTGCAGGCTGAGCAGATGGACATGTCGACCTTCGGGATCATTTTCCATGACGGCGAGCGGGCGCATCGTCAGGGCGTTGCGGATCTTCAGGTCCGACAATTCGGTGATCCGCGCACCCAGCGCCCGATCAAAGACTTCAGGCTGGTTGAACGTCCCGGCATAATCGAGCCACATGCCCGAGCGTACGAGCGCGGCGGCATCGGTGGCCGAAATCGTCCTGGCAGGATCGGCGGCCTGGCGCATTTTCATCGGCGGGTATCCTGAAGTCTGGCAAGGGTGGCGTGCATCATGGTGTCCGCCCGACCCAATGCAACGCCGCGCCATGCCGCGCCAGCCAGCGCTTCGTCGCCGGCGTGTGCGGGTCGAGGCTGGCGTGGAGGGCATGGAACGCCGGGCTGTGGTTGTGGTGCACCAGATGCGCGACTTCATGCGCCACGACATTGTCGCGCACGAACGCCGGGGCGAGCATCAGCCGCCAGCTATAAGCGATGCGCGCCGCCTCACCCGCGCGCGGCGCGGCGCAACTGCCCCAGCGGCCGCGCGGGTCGCCGATGCGGACCTGCGCCACTTCGCGCTCGACGATCGCCGCCAGCCGCCGTGTCGACGATGTCAGGTCGGCGAGCGCTTCGGCCTGCAACCAGCGCAGCGTTCGCGCCGCAAGCAGCGCTTCGGGGCCACCGATCTCCAGCCGATCATCGCGCCGCACCGGGGTGCGGGAATGAGCCGGGCGCCAGTCGATCAGCAGCTCGCCGCCATCGAAGGGGATGCTGGCGCCGGGGTGGATCGGGCGCGGTGCCGGCCATTTCGCCACCTGCGCCGCCAGCCAGCCCTGGTGGCTGGCGAGCAGTTTCAAGGCTTCGGGCACCCCACCACGCGGCGGCAGGCTGATCTGGACGACACCGAGCGCTGCGTTGGCGCGCAGCTTGATGGCGCGGGCGGCAGGGTGGCGGACGGCCACGACGGCCAAGTCGCGCCCGGCGACGCAAACCGTCGCCGGCAATTCGGCGCGGCGGAACAGGCTCAGAGGTCGCCCTCGATGATATGGTTCTCGAGATCGCCGACATCGTCTTCGGAAACCGTCTTGCCGCGCACCGAGATGCCGGCGCGGTGCACCGAGTTCGGATCGCCCGAGACCAGCGGGTGCCAATCCGCCAGGCCTTCGCCATTGTAGATGCGCTGATAGGCGCACGACGCCGGCAGCCAGTCGATGGTTTCGAGCTTGGCCGGCGTCAGCCGCACGCATTCGGGTACCTGCGCCTTGCGGTTCGGGTAATCCTTGCACAGCGCGGTGCGCGGATCGAGCAGGCGGCAGGCGACGTTGGTGGGGAAAATCTGCCCGGTCTCGTCATCCTCGAGCTTGTGGACGCAGCATTTGCCACAGCCATCGCACAGGCTTTCCCATTGCGCCCGCGTCATCTTTTCGAGCGGGACGGTTTCCCAGAAAGGCTTGGCGGACTTTTCAGCGGACATGGGTTTCAAGCATCGCGGTTATCTCGGCCGCGCTGCTGCCGTGCGGCAGAAAGGCGATCGGTGCGCCATCGGGGCCGAACAGGTAGAAGACCGCGAAATGATCGACGAGATAGTTATCGGGGTCCGACGTCGGCGCGACCCTGGTATAGATGCCGTATTTCTTGAGCGTCGCCGCAATCGCCGCCGGCGTGCCGGTCAACCCGATCAGGCGCGGGTGAAAGGCGCCGACAAAGGCCTTGAGCGCCGCCGGATCATCGCGGCCGGGATCGACGGTGATGAAGATCGGCTGCACCTTGGCTGCGCGCGCGGGCCGCGCCTTTTCGAAGGCCTGCAGCCCGCGCGACAGTACCGCAGCATCGGTGGGGCAGATATCGGGGCAAAAGGTATAGCCGAAATACATCAGGCGATACCGGCCCTTGAAATCAGTATCGGTCACCGGCTTGACGTCCTGGTCGACGAGCGCGAAGGCGCCCCCCAGGGTCGATCCGGTCATGTTGCCCGGCGGCGGCGCGGTGTGGCGAAGCCAGCCGATCGCAAAGGCCAGCAATACGGCAAGCCCGAGCACCAGCCAGCGGGTGCGACTGTTCATCGGGCGCGGGAGGGTTTATGCGGAGCCATGGCGCCGAAATAGGCTGGCGCGGGAGGCTTGTCGATGCGGTGTGTAGTGCGTGCGATGATGCGGGCGGGCGTTCGGGCGGTTGGGCCGGTCGCGGCGCTGGCGATGTTCGCCGCTCAACCGGCGGCAGCGCAGTTCACCGACAGCTATAATTTCATCAAGGCCGTTAAGGACAAGGACGGCGCCAAGGCGCAGGAAATCCTCGACAAGCCGGGAACGACCATCGTCAACACCCGCGACAGCGATACCGGCGATACCGGCCTGCACATCGCGGTGAAGCGCGCCGATTCGGCCTGGGTCGGCTTCCTGCTGCAAAAGGGGGCCAGCGCCAATGCCCGCGACCGCGATGGCAACACCCCGCTCATGATCGCCGCCCAGACCCGCTGGACCGATGGCGTGCAGATTTTCGTGCAGATCAAGGCGCAGATCGATGTGCAGAACCGGCTCGGCGAAACCGCGCTGATGAAGGCGGTGCAGGGGCGCGATGCCAATATGGCCAAGTTGCTGATCGATGCCGGCGCCAACCCGGATCTGACCGACAACAGTGGTATCTCGGCGCGCACGCTCGCCGAAACCGATCCGCGCGCTACCCAGATCGCCAGATTGTTCAAGGATCTGCCCGTGCGGAAGGCCAGGCCGGCGCAAGGTCCGTCGCTCTGATCGAACGACCGCCCTGCGTCCGCTTTGTCGCATGGTGGCGCCGGTCATTCGTCGTTAAAGCGGGATGATGGAACGCCCCTCGATCGCTGCCGCCGCCTTCGATCGGCCGGGCGTACGCGTCCGGACGCTTGCCGGGCTGCGCTGGATCGCGATCAGCGGCCAAATGATCACGCTGCTGTTTGTCGGCGGCTATCTTGGTTACCCGCTGCGCTGGCCGTCGTTGCTCGCCGCCGTCGCCGCCTCGGTGGTGCTCAACATCGGCCTGGTGACCCTTTACGGCCGCAACGCCCGGTTGCAGGGCCGCGACCTCGCCATGCACCTGGCCTTCGACTTGCTGCAGGCCGGCGCGCTGCTGTTCCTGACGGGCGGGCTCGCCAACCCCTTTTCGATCCTGCTCATCGTGCCTGTCACCATTGCCGCCACACTCCTGCCCGCCGGCGCCATGGCGCTGCTCGGCGCGATGGCGTGCACCGTGGTGCTGGTGCTGCAACTCTGGGCGCTGCCGCTGCCATGGATCGGCACGCCGCCGGCGTTTCCGCCGGTCTATCAGTTCGGCGTGGCGACAGCGCTCACCCTCGCGGTCGGTTTTCTCGCAATCTACCTCTGGATGGTTTCGGCCGAAGCCCGCGACCGCGCCCGCGCGCTTGTTGCCACCGAAGCGGCGCTGACCCGCGAATCGCGCATGGCGGCGCTCGGCAGCCTGGCGGCAGCAGCAGCGCATGAACTCGGCGGCCCGCTCGGCACCATCACCCTCGTCGCGCACAGCCTTGCCGACCAATTGGGCGATGACCCCGATTTCGGCGAGGATATCCGCCTGCTCGAATCGGAGGCCAAGCGCAGCCGCGGCATCCTGGTGCGCATCGCCCAGCGTGCCGAAGCCGAAGATCCCTTTGCCCATTTGGGGCTGGACGTACTGCTCCACGAAGTCGCGCACAGCGTGCAACCGGCGCGGGTGCCGGTGCGGGTCGATGCCGCAATGCCGCAGCCGATGGTGCGACGGTCGCCCGAACTGCTCCACGGCCTGGCCAATCTTGTCGCCAATGCCGTGCGCCACGCCGGCTCGGCAGTCGAACTGCGTGCCATCACCACCGCCACCGAGATCGGCATTTCGGTGATGGACGATGGCGCCGGCTTCCCCACCGAAGTGCTGCCGCGGCTGGGGGAGCCCGATCTCGGCCCGTCGCATTCGGGATCGGGCGGCACCGGGCTCGGCATCTTCATCGCCACGACTCTTCTCGAACGCACCGGCGGCCGGTTGCAGTTCCGCAATCGCGCCCAAGGCGGGGCGCAGGTCGACGTGCGCTGGCCGCGTACCCATATCGAAGCGGAAAAGGACTGACACCATGGCGACCATGCCCACCCCCAATATGCCGCTGCTGCTCGTCGATGACGACGCACCGTTCCGGCAACGCCTGCAAGTGATGCTGACCCGCAAGGGTTTCGAAGTCGTCGCCGTCGGCAGCATTGCCGAAGCCCGCGTCGAAGCCGTCAAGCTGAAACCCGGCCATGCCGTGCTCGATATCCGGCTGGAAGATGGCAATGGTCTCGATCTCGTCGCCGAATTGCGCGCTTTCAACCCCGATGTGCGGATCGTCATGCTGACCGGCTATGGCAACCTCGCCACCGCCGTCGCCGCGGTGAAGGCCGGCGCGGTCGATTATCTGGCAAAGCCCGCCGACCCGGAGGACATCGTCCGCGCCCTCAGCGCCGAAACCGGCGAACGCCCCGAAGCCCCGCCGGAACCGATGTCGGCCGACCGGGTGCGCTGGGAACACATCCAGCGCGTCTATGAACTGTGTGAGCGCAATGTGTCGGAAACCGCGCGGCGGTTGAAGATGCACCGGAGGACGCTGCAGCGGATTTTGGCGAAGCGTAGTCCTAAATAAGGGCGACACTCCCCCCTCTCCCGCAGGCGGGAGAGGGGGGCTCAGCTCTTGCGGCTCGCCTTTTCCGCCAGTCCCGAAACGCCCTCGCGGCGCGCCAGCTCGGTCCGGATATCATCGAAATTCAACCCGGCATCGGCGAGCAGCACCGCGAGGTGAAACACCAGGTCGGTCGCTTCGCCGACAAGCTCGCCGCGGTCACCACCCATGGCGGCAATGACGGTCTCGACCGCTTCCTCGCCCAGCTTTTGCGCGATCTTGCCGCGGCCCTTGGCGGTCAGCTTGGCAACATAGGATGTCGCCGGGTCGGCGTGGCGGTTGAGCACCACCCGCGCCAGCAGCCGGTCGAAACCATCCTCGCTCATCGCTGCCCCCTCATCGCCGCACCGTGATGCCGGCGGCGGCCATGGCGGCCTTGGCATCGGCAACCGACGCCTGGCCGAAGTGAAAGATCGAAGCGGCAAGCACGGCGCTGGCATGCCCTTCGACAACGCCGCTGACAAGGTCCGCGACGCTGCCGACCCCGCCCGACGCCACCACCGGCACCGGCACGGCATCGGCGATGGCCCGCGTCAACGCCAGGTCATAGCCGATACGGGTGCCGTCACGGTCCATGCTGGTCAGCAGGATTTCACCGGCACCGAGCCTTGCAGCCTCGATGGCATAGGTCACCGCGTCGATCCCCGTGGCGCGCCGGCCGCCATGGGTGAAGATTTCCCAGCGACCATCCCCAACCGATTTGGCATCGACCGCGACGACGACGCACTGGTCGCCGAAGCGCATCGCAAGTTCCCCGATCAGCGCCGGGCGCGCGACGGCGGCGGAATTGACCGCAACCTTGTCGGCGCCGGCGAGCAACAGCGCCCGCGCATCGTCGACACTGCGCACCCCGCCGCCAACGGTCAGCGGCATGAAACAGGCATCGGCCGTTACCTCGACCATATGGAGCAGCGTGCCGCGGTCTTCATGCGCCGCAGTGATATCGAGAAAAGTCAGTTCGTCGGCGCCGGCGGCATCATAGGCGCGGGCGGCCTCCACCGGATCGCCGGCATCGCGCAGCGCGACGAAGTTGACCCCCTTCACGACACGACCGCCCGCCACATCGAGGCAGGGGATGACGCGAACAGCCAAACTCATGACGAACGCCTCACGCCGCCAGCGCCAGCGCTTCGGCGAGATCGAGCCTGCCATCGTACAGCGCCCGGCCGGTGATCACGCCTTCGATGCCCGGTTGCCCGACCAGCGCACGGATATCATCGAGCCCGGCGACGCCGCCCGAGGCGATGACCGGCAGCGTCGTCGCGGCGGCGAGGTTGAGGGTCGCATCGATGTTGACGCCCTTGAGCATCCCGTCGCGCCCGACATCGGTGAACAGCAGCGCTGCCACCCCGGCATCTTCGAAGCGCTGCGCCAGTTCGGCGACCGATACGGTCGATCGCGTCGCCCAGCCGCGCGTCGCCACGAACCCGTCGCGCGCATCGACGGCGACAACGATCCGCCCCGGAAAGGCGCGCGCCACCTCGCGCACCAGATCGGCATTTTCCAGCGCCGCCGTGCCCATCACCGTGCGCCACACCCCGGCTTCGAGCCAGCGTTCGACATCGGCACGGGTGCGGATGCCGCCGCCGACCTGCACCCGGCCGCCAAAGCCGGCAATTGCCCGCGCCACGCCCTCGCCATTGCGGCTTGCCCCGGCAAAGGCGCCATCGAGATCGACGACGTGCAGCGCCTTGGCCCCGGCGTCGGCGAAGATTTTCGCCTGGGCGCCCGGATCGTCATTGTAAATGGTGGCGCGGTCCATATCGCCTTCGGCCAGCCGCACGCACTGGCCGCCCTTCAGGTCGATGGCAGGAAAGATGATCATGCGGCGAGCCAGGCTTTCAGGAACGCCAGCCCATAAGCCTGGCTTTTTTCCGGGTGAAACTGCACCCCAGTGATGTTGCCGCGCGCGACGATGGCGGGGAACAGGCCGCCATGGTCCGACACGGCACGCACGTCTGCGGCATCATCGGGGTCGAAACGATAGCTGTGGACGAAATAGGCATGGCCCTCGGCGGCGCCGCTATCATTGGCGGCGCTCACTTCGTTCCAGCCCATGTGCGGGATCTTCAGCGCCGGATCATCGGGCGTCAGCCGCGTCACCTTGCCCGGCAGCCAGCCCAGCCCCTGGTGGACGCCATGTTCATGGCCCTCGCTCGCCAGCAACTGCATCCCGACACAGATGCCGAGAAACGGCACCTTGCGCCCCTGCACCGCCTCGGCGAGCGCCGGCTCGATGCCGGCAGCGCCACGCAGCGCGGTGATGCACTGTGCAAAGGCGCCAACGCCGGGGAGGACGATGCGGTCGGCCGCGGCAATACGCGCCGGGTCACTGGTGACCACGACGTCGCCGGCACCCGCCGCCAGCAAGGCCCGTGCCGCCGACCGCAGATTCCCAGCCCCGTAATCGACGACGGCAACCAGGTCAGACACCCCCCAGCGTCCCCTTGGTCGACGGGATCGCATCGGCCTTGCGCGGATCGATCGCCACCGCCGCGCGCAGCGCCCGCGCCAGCCCCTTGAAGCAGCTTTCGGCAATATGGTGGTTGTTGACGCCATACAGCGTTTCGATGTGCAGCGTTATGCCCGCCGAACCGGCAAAGGCGGCGAAGAATTCCTTGACCATCTCGGTATCGAGCTCGCCGAGCTTGGGCTGGGTGAAGCCCGACCGCCACACCAGATACGGCCGCCCCGAAATGTCGAGCGCCACCCGCGTCAGCGTTTCATCCATGGGGATCAGCGCATCGCCATAACGCGTGATGCCCTTGCGATCACCGAGCGCCCTGGCGAACGCCTCGCCAAGCGCGATACCGCTATCTTCGGTGGTGTGGTGGCCATCGATGTGCAGATCGCCCTTGGCGGTAAGCGTGATGTCGATCAGGCTGTGCCGCGACAATTGTTCGAGCATGTGATCGAGAAAACCGATTCCCGTCGACACGCGATAGATCCCGGTACCGTCGAGATCGACGGTCACTTCGATTGCCGTTTCCTTGGTGGCCCGGCTGACGGTTGCAATGCGGCTCATGGCCCGCGCGGTAGAGCATCGCGGCACGGCGGGCAAGCGCGGCGCTACTTTCCCGTCAACACGAACTGGTCGGGGAACTTGCCCTTGGCGTCGGCATAAAAGCCCTGGATGATCGGCAGGTCGGCGCCATAATCGCCCGTCGGCCAGAAGGTGGCGGGCAGGCTGACGCTTTTCGTCGCATAGTCCATGACGGCAAAGGTGATCGGCACACCGGCGCCGACGGCGATGTGATAAAAGCCCGATTTCCATTTCGGCACGGCATCGCGGGTGCCTTCGGGCGGCACGGCGAGGATCAGGCTGTCGGCGGCGGCGTAATTTGCCTTCATCGCGGCCACCAGATCATTGCTTTGCGAGCGGTCGATGGGGATGCAGCCGGTCCATTTGACCAGCCAGCCGAAGGGCCCGGTGGTCAGGCTTTTCTTGCCCATGTAGCGCAGCCGGATACGCCAGGCGGCAGCGGCAGCGATCATCCAGATGCCATCCCAATTGGATGTGTGCGGCGCGGCGATGACGACGCATTTCGGATCGGCCGGCCAGTCGCCGCGCACCCGCCAGCCGCCGGCCGCCAGAAACGCCCGGCCGAGCAGGTGCCAGATCGCCATGCCGAGCCCGCGGGATGGCAGGGGCCGCGCCGTCGTCAGGTCGTGGATGATGAGAGTGCCGGGGGCTGCCATCCATAGCGGGTAGCAGATGGGCAAAGGCCTTGCCACGCTGTCAGATTGAAGCGGGGCTTTTCCGGCACCGCCGGGCTTCCTACATCTGCATCATCCAAAGGTTCAGCAGCGAAAGCCCACCCCAGATCATGGCAGATTTTCCCGATTGGCACGGCACGACGATCGTGTCGGTGCGCAAGAACGGCCGTGTCACCATCGCCGGCGACGGCCAGGTGACGATGGGCAACACCGTGATGAAGCCCAATGCCAAGAAAGTGCGCCGGCTCGGCAGCAAGGGCGATGTCATCGGCGGTTTCGCCGGCGCCACCGCCGACGCCTTCACCCTGTTCGAACGGCTCGAGGCCAAGCTGGAACGCTACCCCGGCCAGCTGACCCGCGCCGCCGTCGAGCTCGCCAAGGACTGGCGCACCGATCGCTATCTGCGCCGGCTCGAAGCGATGATGATCGTTGCCGACAAGGACGTGACCCTCGTGCTGACCGGCACCGGCGATGTCCTCGAACCCCAGGGCGGCATCGCCGCGATTGGTTCGGGCGGCAATTATGCGCTGGCGGCAGCGCGGGCGCTTGCCGATTCGGACCATGACGCCGAAGCGATCTCGCGCCGCGCCATGGCGATTGCCGCCGAGCTTTGCATCTACACGAACGATCAACTGACGGTGGAGAGCATCACCGCCGGAGAGGACAAGTGAATTTGACCAGCCCCATCACCGCTGCCGACGCCGGCCTGACCCCGCGTGAGATCGTCGCCGCGCTCGACCGCCACATCGTCGGCCAGAGCGATGCCAAGCGCGCTGTCGCCGTCGCCTTGCGCAACCGCTGGCGCCGGCAACGGCTCGATGACGACTTGCGCGACGAGGTCAGCCCCAAGAACATCCTGATGATCGGGCCGACCGGGTGCGGCAAGACCGAGATTTCGCGGCGGCTGGCCAAGCTGGCGGGCGCGCCCTTCCTGAAGATCGAAGCGACCAAGTTCACCGAGGTCGGTTACGTCGGCCGCGACGTCGATTCGATCATCCGCGACCTCGTCGAGGAATCGATCCGACTGGTCCGCGAGACGCGCCGCGCCGGCGTAAAGGAAGCCGCCGAGGCCGCCGCCGAAGCGCGGCTGCTCGATGTCCTCGTCGGCAAGGATGCCAGCGAAGCCACGCGCCTCGCCTTCCGCGAACGCTTCCGCGCCGGCGACCTGAAGGGTCGCGAGGTTGAGATCGAAGTTGCCGAAAACGCGCCGAATTTCGACATGCCCGGCATGCAGCCCGGCCAGGTCGGCATGATCAACCTGTCCGACATGCTCGGCAAGGCGATGGGCGGGCGTACCAAGCGCCGCAAGATGAAGGTCGAAGCCGCCTGGGACGCGCTCGTCGCCGAGGAATCGGACAAGCGCCTCGATGACGAGGACATCGCCCGCGAGGCGGTGCGCAACGCCGAGGCCAATGGCATCGTCTTCCTCGACGAGATCGACAAGATCGCGGTGTCCGATGTGCGCGGCGGCTCGGTGAGCCGCGAAGGCGTGCAGCGCGACCTGCTGCCGTTGATCGAGGGCACCACCGTCGCCACCAAGTACGGCCCGGTGAAGACCGACCATATCCTGTTCATCGCCTCGGGGGCTTTTCACGTCTCCAAACCCAGCGACCTGCTGCCCGAATTGCAGGGGCGGTTGCCGATCCGCGTCGAGCTGAAAGGCCTGACCTATGAAGACTTCAAGCGCATCCTGACCGACACCGAAGCCTCGCTGATCCGCCAATATACCGCGCTGCTCGGCACCGAGGGCGTGACGCTGACGCTGACCGATGATGGCATCGATGCGATCGCCCGCACCGCCGAACAGGTCAACGACGCGGTCGAGAATATCGGCGCGCGACGGCTGCAGACGGTGATGGAGAAACTGCTCGAATCGCTGAGTTTCGATGCCAGCGAGCGCGCCGGCGATGCGGTGACGATCGATGCAGCCTATGTGGAGCGCGAGCTGGGGGCGATTGCGCGCGATACGGATCTGTCGAAGTTCATTCTCTAGGCACGAAAGCGCTGTCACCCCGGGTCTAGCCCGGGGTGACATCAACCTTTTCCTCAATCCGCCCGCATCGCCTCCGCTGCCAGCGCATCCGCCTCGATCAGCAGCGCCGTATCGGCACTTCCCGGCACGCTTTCGCGTCCCAGTTCGAGCAGCACCGGCACCGCCAGCGGCGACACGCGGTCGAGCGCCACCAGTTCGAGCGTCGCCGCGGCTTCGAGCAACCGCGCCAAGCGGTCGATATCGGTCAGCTTGCCGCGCGCATCCCTCCACGCCGCGGTGAGCAGCAGATGCCCGGGCTCGTGGCGGCGCAACACGTCGTAGATGAGATCGGACGACACGCTCATCGCCTTGCCGGTCTTGTGCTGGCCGGGCAGGGTGCGCTCGATCAGCCCGCCGATGATCGCGACTTCACGGAACGCCCGGCGCAGGAAGGGTGACGCCGCCATCCATTCGGCGAGCTCGTCCTCGAACACGTCGGCGCGGAACAACGGCTTGGGGTCGGTAACGGGTTCAAGGCTCCACACCGCCACCATGTAATCGCTGGCGACGAACCCCAGCGGCTGCAACCCCGCCGTCTCCATGCGCTGCGTCAGCAGCATGCCGAGCGTCTGATGGGCGTTGCGGCCGGCAAAGCCATAGGCGACCATGAACCACAGCCCGTCGCGTGGGAAGGTTTCGATCATCAGCCGTTCGATGCCCGGCAGGCGCGAGCGGCGCTGCTGCATCTCCAGCCATTCACGCACATCACCAGGCATTTCGGCCCAGCGTTCGGGCGCGTTGAACAGCCCGAGCACCCGCGCCGCCAGATGCGTCGACAGTGGCATGCGGCCGCCCACATAGGTCGGCACGCTGGGGTTGCCCTTGCCGAGCTGGACATGGATGTCGGGGCCATCGAAGCCGGTCACCGCCAGCGTCAGCCCGGCGAAGATGAAGCTGTCGCCCACCCGCAACTGCCCGCCGAACCATTCCTCGACCTGGCCGAGCCTTCGCCCGCCCGGGCCCCCTGAACGCCTATTGCCGCGCCCGAAGACGACATTCATCGTCACCGCTTCGACGATGGTGCCCGAATTCAACCGATGCTGCACCGCCAGCCGCGGATGCGTCAGCCGCCACAGCCCGTCGCGGCCGAGCACCAGCCGCTGGAAGCGTTCATAGGCCTTGAGCGCATAGCCCCCCGTCGCGGTAAAGGCCAAGACCTCTTCGAAACGCGCGCGCGGCAGGCCGGCATAGGGCGCGCTGGTGCGGATTTCGGCGAACAGATCATCGGCGGCGAACGGCGCCGCCGCCGCGACCCCGACGATATGCTGCGCCAGCACGTCGAGCCCGCCGGGGCGAAAGACATCCTCGTCGAGTTCGCCGGCCAGCACGGCATCGCGCGCCGCCAGTGCTTCGAGATATTCGAAGCGATTGCCCGGCACGATCAGCGCATGGCTGGCTTCGTCCATGCGATGATTGGCGCGGCCAGTACGCTGCAATAATCGCGAGGCTCCTTTGGGCGCCCCCATCTGGATCACGAGATCGACATCGCCCCAATCGATGCCGAGATCGAGGCTGGAGGTCGCGACGATGGCGCGCAGCCGGCCCGCCGCCATCGCCGCCTCGACCTTCTGCCGCGCTTCGGGGGCGAGACTGCCATGGTGGATGCCGATCGGCAGCGACTGGTCATTCTCGGTCCACAGGTCGCGGAAGATGACTTCGGCAATGGCGCGGGTGTTGACGAAAACGATGGCGAGCCGCGCCTGTTCGATGCGCCGCATCACCGCCTTTGCCGCCCAGCGGCCATTGTGCCCGGCCCAGGGGATGCGATCGTCGGGGGTGATGATCTCCACCACCGGCGCGGCGCCCGGGTCGCCGACCACAAGATCGACCGACCCGGCATCGGCATCGGGCGCCAGCCAGCCCTGATAGCTTTCGGGGTCGGCAATGGTTGCCGACAGGCCGACGCGGCGCAACCCGGGGGCGAGCCGGTGCAGCCGCGACAGCGCCAGGCTCAGCTGGTCGCCGCGCTTGGTCGTCGCAAAGGCGTGGATTTCATCGATGATGACGGTTTGCACCCCCGCCAGCATCGCCGCGGCATCGGGATAGGAAACGAGCAGCGCCAGCGATTCAGGGGTCGTCAGCAGGATATGCGGCGGGCGTTCGCGCTGGCGTTTCTTGGTGGCGGACGCAGTGTCGCCGGTGCGCGTTTCGATGCGGATATCGAGGCCGATATCATTGACCGGGGTCAGCAGGTTGCGCCCGACATCGGCGGCGAGTGCCTTGAGCGGGCTGACATAGAGGGTGTGGAGCCCGTCACGCGGGTGTTCGGCGAGATCGGCGAGCGTCGCCAGGAACCCCGCCAGCGTCTTGCCGGCGCCGGTGGGCGCCACAAGCAGCGCATGGCGGCCAGCGCGGGCGGCGGCGACCATTTCGAGCTGGTGGCGGCGGGGGGCCCAGCCGCGCGCGGCGAACCAAGCGGAAAGGGAAGGGGGAAGAGCCGGGGCCTGAGGCCCCGAACCCCCATTGTCTTGGTCCATAATGGGGGTCTGGGGCCTCAGGCCCCAGCCGCCGGCGGCAATCACCGCCGGAACAGCGCCTCACCCTGTTCGAGCGCCGTCCCGCCATGCTGAACCGGCTCGCCATGTTCGGCGATATAGGCAGCGGCGCTGCGTTCGGCCTGAAGCTGCTCGATCAACGCGGCGCGTTCCTCGCCCAGCTTGCCGAGATCGACGCTGGTGTCGATGCCCGCCTTCTTGGCCGCGGCGGCGACCAGCGCGTCCATTTCGCGCTGGCTGGTCAGGCCGAGCGTCACCGGGTCACGCGGCTGGAGATTGGCATAGTTCCAATGGCTCTTGTCGCGGATCGCGGCGATGGTCGTCTTGGTCGTGCCGATCAGCTTGGAAATCTGGTTGTCGCTGATTTCGGGGTGGTTCTTGATGATCCACAGGATACCGTCGGGCTTGTCCTGGCGCTTCGACACCGGGGTGTAGCGCGGGCCGGTGGTGCGGCGCGACTGTTCGGGCTGGCGCGACAGCTTGAGCACATAATCGGGGTTGGCCTGGCCGCGGTCGAGCTCTTCCTGGGTCAGTTCGCCGTTGCGGATCGGGTCACGCCCGGCGAGCTTGGTCGCGGCTGTATCGTCGGCGATCGCCTGGACTTCGAGGATGTGGAGACCGCAGAACTGCGCGATCTGTTCGAAGGTCAGCGCCGAATTGTCGACCAGCCAGGCGGCGGTGGCATGCTGCATCAGCGGATGGGTGGGTGCGGCCATGACGGACTACCTTTTGTTACGGATTTGCGCCGTGAAAACGGAAACAGCCGCCCCTTTTCGGAGCGGCTGAGCATCGCCAATGTAGGGTGCGCGCAACGGCGAGGCAAGCGCGCAAAGTGAAATCGCCGCACTGGTCGTCACGGCGCGGCATGATATGCTGGCTCGATGTTCCATACCCCCCACCCCGACGATCCGCGCCAGGCCCGGGTGCTGACCGGTTTTCGCGGCGTCGAGCGCGTCCTGCTGGTGGTCATCGCGCTGATGACGCTGGGTGCGGCGGGCATCGAGATCGACCGCGTCATCGCCGCCCGCTCGATCAACCTTGCCGATATCCTGCTGATGTTCCTTTACACCGAAGTCATCGGCATGATCGCGGTCTTCTATGGCGGGCGCGATTCGGCATTCGTCTATCCGATCTTCATCGCCATCACCGCGCTCGCGCGGCTGATCGTGCTGCAGGGCAAGGCGATGGCGCCCGAGAATATCGTCTTCGAAGCCGGCGCGATCCTGCTGCTGTCGATCGCCGCCTGGCTGATCGCGCGCACCGCAAAATCATGACTCTTCACATACGCGCTGCCCTTGCGGCGCGCGATGCCGCCGATCCGCTGGCCTTTGCCCAGGCGCGCTTCACCCTGCCCCCGGGGGTCATCTATCTCGATGGCAATTCGCTGGGGCCGCTGCCTGCCGCCACCCCGGCGCGGCTCGCCGAAGTTGTTGCGCGCGAATGGGGCGAAGGCCTGATCCGCAGCTGGAACGATGCCGGCTGGATCGACCTTGCCATGACGCTCGGCGCCCGCATCGCGCCGCTGTTGGGGGCAGCCCCGGACAGCGTGGTCGCGTGCGATTCGGTGAGCGTCAATCTTTTCAAGCTCGCCGGCGGGGCGCTGGCGCTGCAACAGGCGGCCGACCCGGCACGCCGCGTGCTGCTCTGCGAAGCCGATGATTTCCCCACCGACCGCCATGTCCTCGAAGGGCTGGCGGCGGCGACCGGTGCCGAATTGCGCACGGTGCCACGCGGTGGCGTGCCGGCGGCGCTCGGCCCCGATATCGCCGTGGTGGTGCTCGCCCATGTGCATTACGCCACCGGCGCGGTGCACGACATGGCGGCGCTGTCGGCAAAGGTGACAGCAGCCGGCGCGCTGAGCCTGTGGGATCTCAGCCATTCGGCCGGGGCGCTGGCGCTGGCGCTCGATGCCGACGGCGCCGATTTCGCCGTCGGTTGCGGCTACAAATATCTCAATGGCGGCCCCGGTGCACCGGCCTTTGCCTATACCGCGCATCGCCACCAGGCGACGCTGTGGCCGCCACTACGCGGCTGGATGGGCCATGCCGCACCCTTCGGCTTTTCCGACCATTGGACACCGGCAGACGGGGTACGGCGGCTGCTCGCCGGCACGCCGTCGATTCTGGCGCTGGCAGCGCTTGGCGAAGGCGTGGCGAGCTTCGACGGTATCGACATGACCGCCGCCGAGGCGAAGTCGCGGGCGCTGGTGATGCTGTTCGCCGATCTGGTGGCGGCGCACTGCCCCGCGGTAACGGTTGAACCGCCCGGCGCGCGCCACGGTGCCCAGGTGATCCTGCGCCACCCCCAGGGCCGCCGCGTCATGGCGGCGCTGATCGCCCGCGGCGTCATTGGTGACTTCCGCCCCCCCGACCGGCTGCGCTTCGGCTTTCCGGCGCTCTACACGCGCTTTGTCGATGTCTCCGACGCGGTCGATCATCTTGCCGCGATAATCGAGAGCGGTGAATGGCGGGACTCGCGCTTCGATGTGCTCGGCGTGGTGAGCTGACGCGTCACGCGGTCGCGCTTGCCCCGGCACCGAATCGCGGTTAACGTAAACGTCAACTGCCACCGCTCATGACGCAGCGCTTTTGGGGAGCCGACCGTGGATCTGAATTTTTCCGCCGAAGATATTGCCTTTCGTGATGAAGTCCGCGCCTTCATCAAGGACCATTATCCCGCCCATTTGAACGGCAAGATCGAGGAAGGCGAAGAGCTTTCCAAGGAAGATTTCCTGTCGTGGCACAGGGTGCTCGCCGCCAAGGGCTGGATCGCCCCGGGCTGGCCGGTGCAGTACGGCGGCACCGGCTGGAACAGTGTGCAGCGCTACATCTGGTCCGAAGAAACCGCGCGCGCCGATGCCATCCGCTTGATGCCCTTCGGCCTCAACATGGTCGGCCCGGTCATCTACACTTTCGGCACGCCGGAACAAAAGGCCCAGCACCTGCCGAGCATCCTGTCGGGTGACGTGTGGTGGTGCCAGGGCTATTCGGAGCCCGGCGCCGGGTCCGACCTCGCGAACTTGCGCACCAAGGCCGAGCGCTTCACCGGCGATGACGGCAAGGAATATTATCGCGTCAACGGCCAGAAGACCTGGACGACGATGGCGCAGCATGCCGACTGGGGCTTCTTCCTTGTCCGCACCGACCCGACGTCGAAGCCGCAGGAAGGCATTTCGTTCCTGCTCATCGACATGAAGACGCCGGGCATCACCGTCCGCCCGATCATCACGCTGGGCGGCGAGCATGAAGTCAACGAAGTCTGGCTCGAAGACGTCATCGTGCCCGTCGAAAACCGCATCTATGACGAAAACAAGGGCTGGACCTGCGCCAAGTTCCTGCTCGCCCATGAACGCACCGGCATCGCCGGCGTCGCCGCGTCGAAGCGCGGTGTCGAGCGGATCAAGACCATCGCCAAGGCCGAGCTCGACGAAGGCCAGCCGCTGCTCGCCAACCCGTTCTTCAAGCGCAAGGTCGCCGAACTCGAAGTCGATCTGTTCGCGCTCGAATTCACCGAGCTTCGCACGCTGGCGGGCGAATCGTCCGGAAAGGGCCCCGGCCCCGAATCGTCGCTGCTGAAGATCAAGGGCACCGAAATCCAGCAGCGCATCACCGAACTCGCGCTCGAAGCCGCCGGCCATTACGGCGCGCCCTATTTCCGCGGCTTCGGCGAAGGCGACAACGAACACCCGATCGGCCCGGATTACACCCATCGCACCGCGCCGACCTATTTCAACATGCGCAAGACCAGCATCTATGGCGGGTCGAACGAAATCCAGCGCAACATCATCGCCAAGATGGTGCTGGGGCTGTAAACTCGAAGACTGCGACACGTTGCCGGCGCGGGGTGCGACACCCCCCGCCGGCATTGTGCCATTTCATTGTGGCGCCCGCCAGACGCGCCGGGGAGACGGACCATGGATTTCAACACCACCGACGAACAGACGATGCTGCGCGACATGATCTCGCGCTACCTCGGCGACACCTACACGTTCGATAACCGCCAGAAGACCGTCCATGGCGGCAAGGGCTGGAACCCCGCCGTGTGGCAGGCGATGGCCGAAGAACTCGGCATCCTGGGTGCGCCGTTCAGCGAAGCCCATGGCGGCCTTGGCGGCGGCGCCATCGAAAACATGATCGTCATGGAGGAATTCGGCCGCGCGCTGGTGATCGAACCCTATCTGCCGACCGTCGTCATCGCCGGCGGCGCGCTCAAGGCCACCGGCGGCGCGCTCGCCGATGCGGTCATCCCGCAGATCATCGCCGGCAAGGCGGTCATCGCTTTCGCCTATGCCGAGCCGCAGGGCCGGTATGACCTTGCCGACCTGCGCACCACCGCCCGCGCCGATGGCGCCGGCTACACCCTGTCGGGCCACAAGTCGGTTGTCTATTCGGCGCCCTACGCCACCCATCTGCTCGTCACGGCACGCACCGGCGGCAGCCAGCGCGACCAGGGCGGCGTCTCGCTGTTCCTCATTCCCGCCACCCTGCCCGGCATCACCCGCCGCGATTACCCGACCGTCGATGGCTCGGCGGCATCGGAAATCTATTTCGAAAATGTCGCACTGGGTGCCGACATGCTCGTCGGCGGTGCCGGCGAAGCACTGCCGCTGATCGAACAGATCGTCGATGAAGCAACCGCCGCCGTGTGCGCCGAAGCCTGCGGCCTGACCCGCGTGCTCCACGCCACGACGCTCGATTATGCCCGCCAGCGCAAGCAGTTCGGCAAGCCGATCAGCGATTTCCAGGTTCTCCAGCACCGCATGGTCGACATGTTCATGGAAGTCGAACAGGCGGTTTCCATCACGCTGATGGCGACGCTGAAGCTGGACACGCCCGAACGCGCCACCGCGGTTTCAGCCGCCAAGTCCAAAGTCGGCAAGGCCTGCAAGTTCGTCGGTCAGAGCGCCGTGCAGATACATGGTGGCATCGGCATTTCGAACGAACTCGCCGTCGGCCATTATTTCAAGCGCTCGACGATGATCGAAGGCCAGTTCGGCTCGGTCGACCACCATCTGCGCCGTTACGAACGCCTCGCGATCGGCTGATCTTCAGTCGATACGGACATGAAGGACAGCGGTCGGGCAACCGGCCGCTGTTTTTTATCGCGGAGGGAAAAAGCCTCCGGCTGCTGGGTTCTTAAACCAGTTCGCCGCGCAGCAGCGCCGGCAGCTTGCCGGTTTCGCCGCGCGCTTCGGCCATGAAGCGCGCCTTCAAGGGTGGGATACGCTGCACGCCGGCGAGGCCGAAACGGCGCACCGCGGCTGGCAGGCTGCCCGGCACCGCGAACAGGCGGTTGAGGCCATCGGTGACCGCGCCGACCATCGAATTGTCGAAGCGCCGCCATTGCGAATGGCGTTTCAGCACATCGGGGGCGCCGATATCCTGGCCGGTGCGCAGGGCATCGACGATCACTTCGGCGCAGGCGGCGACATCGCGGAAGCCCATGTTGAGCCCCTGGCCGGCGATCGGGTGGATGCCGTGCGCCGCATCGCCGACGAGCAGCAGCCGTTCGGCATGATAGGTGGCGGCGTGATGGTAACCCAGCGGCCAGACCGCCTGGGGGGCGATGATCTCGACATCGCCCAGCGTGCCATCGATGCGCGCCGCGATCTCTGCCGCCAGCGCCACCGGCCCGAGCTTGCGCGCCCCGGCCGCCGCGGCTTCATCGACCGTCCACACAATGGCGGAACGTGGCCGCCCGTCAGCACTGTCGGTCATCGGCAACAGCGCCAGCGGCCCCGACGGGTAGAACAGCTCGCACGCCACGCCGCCATGCGGCACGCTGTGCGCCACCATGGTAACGAGCGCGGCATTGGGATAGGCCCAACCGGTCAGGCGGATACCCGCGGCTTCGCGCGTGGCGGAGCGCCGGCCATCGGCGGCAATCGCCAGCGGCGCGGCAAAGACCTGGCCATCGGCGAGCGTCAACGTCGCGCGGTGCGCATCGCGGACCAGCGAAACCACCTTGGCCGGCGCGATCAGCCGTACTAGCGGCGATGCCCGCACGGCGCGCAGCAGCGCAATCCGCAACAACCGGTTTTCGAGCATGATGCCGAGCGCATCATCGCCTTCGGGGGCTTCGAAATGCAGATATTGCGGCGCCGTTCCATCGGTGACGCGAATGGCGCGAATGGCGCAGCCATCGCCGGCCAGCACATCGCCGACACCAAGCGCGCGCAGCATCCGTGCCGACGCACTGGCGATCGCACTGGCGCGGCCATCGAAGGCCGGCAGCACGGTGGTATCGAGATCCTGGGTATCGACGACGATGCTCGACACCTCGTGCCGTGCCAGCGCCAGCGCTAGGGTGGAGCCGATCAGACCGCCACCGATTATAATCACATCTGCGTCCATAGCGCTGGTCTAGCGGGTTTTGCGCGGCAACCCAAGCGAGGCAAATGGTCCGGGGGAGATGGCTGCAAAGCTTGACCGGTGCGGCCCTGTAGGTCATCTTGGCCGCACCGGTTCAAAGCGTGAACAACGCCAAGGGGTTTCGAATCGGTACAGGGAAGCGAACGCACACACGCCATGGCATCGCGCGCAGTCAGCCCTTCCCGCGCCACAGCGCGGGCCGCGCCGCCCCCCGGGCGGCTGGCGGTGATGTGGCTGGCGGTCAAGGCAGCGATGCGGCGCGGTGCGATGCTGATGCTGGCGGCACTGCTGGTTTCGCTGGCCGCAATGCTGGTGGCGCTGTTGCTGACCTATTCGCCGCTCGATCCGTCGCTCAACACCGTCACCGGCCGCACCGCGACCAACATGCTCGGCACGCCCGGCGGCTATCTCGCCGATCTGTTGCTGCAACTCGTCGGCTGGTCGGCGCTGCTGTTTGCGCCGGTGATTGCCATTGCCGGGCTGCGACTGGTGCAGCGCCAGGATTTTGCCCGGCGCCGCGCCGTACTGGCAACCAGTGGCGGCGTGATCCTGCTGGCCGCCGCGCTTGGCGCGATCGGCCTTGGCGGCGGCCCGGCGCCGGCGGGCGCCGGCGGGCTTGTCGGGCTGCTGTCCGAAAAGCTGGCGCTGGCGCTTGGCGAAACCCCGTTGCTCGAAGGTGTGTCGGTCGGCTGGTTGGCGGCGGTGCTGCTGGTTCCGGCCGGGTTGGCGCTGGTCGGCTGGGGCACCGGCATCGGCTGGGACGATGTCACCCGCATCAACGGCCTGTTTTCGAGCCGGGACTCAGCCGAGAGCGAGATCGTGGTGGCACCGCGCGCCGAACGCCGCCCGCGGGCCGAACCTCGCCACGACGATGCGACCAGCATCGCCGATGAACCCGCCGCACCGCGCGCGCTGGTCGTCGAACCGCAGCAGACAACAGCGCCCGGCAAGCGCGTGCAGAAGGAACGCCAGTCGGCGCTCGATCTGGGTGACAGCGCCATCCTGCCCAGCCTGTCGTTGCTGAAGCCGCCGCCGGCACTGCCGACCCGGCGCATCGATGCGGCCAGCCTCGAACAGAATGCGCGCCTGCTCGAAGGCGTGCTCGAAGATTTCGGCGTGCGCGGCCGCATCGGCGAAGTCCGCCCCGGGCCGGTCGTGACGATGTACGAACTCGAACCCGCGCCCGGCATCAAGGCTTCGCGCGTCATCGGGCTCGCCGATGATATCGCCCGGTCGATGTCGGCGCTGTCGGCGCGCGTCGCGGTCGTGCCGGGCAAGAATGTCATCGGCATCGAATTGCCCAACCTGACCCGCGAGATGGTCAGCCTGTCCGAACTGCTCGGCAGCGAGGCCTTCGAAAGCCGCAATGCCGTGCTGCCGCTTGTCCTCGGCAAGGATATCGCCGGCGAACCTGTCATCGCCGACTTGGCGCCGATGCCGCATCTGCTCATCGCCGGGACCACCGGATCGGGCAAATCGGTCGGGCTCAACGCCATGATCCTGTCGCTGCTCTATCGGCTGACCCCGGCACAGTGCCGGCTGATCATGATCGATCCCAAGATGCTCGAACTGAGCATCTATGACGGCATTCCGCACCTGCTCGCACCGGTCGTCACCGATCCGCCCAAGGCGATCCGCGCGCTGAAATGGGCGGTCGAGCAGATGGAGGATCGCTATCGCCAGATGTCGGCGATCAACGTGCGGTCGCTGGCCAATTTCAACCAGAAGGTGCTGGAATCGAAGGCCAGCGGCAAGCCGTTCGTGCGCCGCGTGCAGACCGGCTGGGACCCCGAAACCGAAGCACCGATCATCGAGGAGGAAGTGCTCGATTTCGAGACGCTGCCGCTGATCGTCGTCGTCGTCGATGAACTCGCCGACCTGATGATGACCGCCGGCAAGGAGGTCGAATTCCTGATCCAGCGTCTGGCGCAAAAGGCGCGCGCCGCCGGCATCCACCTGATCATGGCGACGCAGCGGCCGTCGGTCGATGTCATCACCGGGGTCATCAAGGCCAATCTCCCGACGCGCATCAGTTTCCAGGTGACCAGCAAGATCGATAGCCGCACCATTCTTGGCGAACAGGGCGCCGAGCAGCTGCTGGGCAAGGGCGACATGCTGTGGATGTCGGGCGGCAAGCAGCTGATCCGCGTCCATGGCCCGTTCGTCACCGATGACGAGGTCGAGGCGGTCGCCGACCATTGGCGCCGCCAGGGCATGCCCGCCTATGTCGAGGCCGTCACCGAAGATCCGACCGACATCGACGGCCAATGGGGCTTGGAGAACGGGATGGGTGGCGGCGGCCGGGCGCCAACGGGCGATGACGAGGCCGACAGCTATGCCCGCGCCATCGAGATCATCGCCGCGGCGCAAAAGGCCTCGACCAGCTACCTCCAGCGCCAATTGCGCGTCGGCTACAACAACGCCGCGCGGCTGATCGAGCGCATGGAGGCCGATGGTTTCGTATCGAAACCCGATCATGTCGGCCGCCGCGAAGTGCTGATCGACGAAAGCGGTGCGCGACGGTAACCAATAGGCGACTAGGACGGGGCGGCGATGCTTTCCAAACTGATGCTTCGGCCGCGGTGGCTCGGCGCCATCGCCGCGACGGCGGCGACCGACGCCGGCCTGGCCTTCATGGCCTTCGCCGGGGCGCCGCACGCCTATCTCGCCCTCAACAGCGCGGCGCTCGCCATCGGCCTGGCGTTGCTGGCGATCGTCGTGCGCAGCCGCGGCGATGCGGAGCACGGCAGCGGCGCCCTTGTCATCGTCGCCGCATCGGCGCTGCTCGCCACGGCCCAGTTCGGCGTGCGCATCGATGGCGCGGCGCGCTGGGTGCGGTTCGGGGTCGTGACGCTGCAACCCGCGCTGATCCTGCTGCCGTTGATGATCCTCGCCTATGCTCGCCGCCGCGACCGACTGGGCAGCATCGGCATGGCGCTGGCCGCGCTGGCGCTGGCGCTGCAACCCGATCGCGCAATGGCCGGCGCCCTGCTCGCAGGTACCGCGGCGGTGGCGCTGCCGGCGCGCGAGCCGGCGCCGCGCATCGTGCTGGCGGTGGCGGCACTGGGCTTTGCGGTGACGCTGCTGCGCGCCGACACGCTGCCGCCAACGCCCTTTGTCGAACAGGTCCTTGCCAGCGCGCTCGCCCTTTCGGCGCCTGCCGGCGCCGGCATGGTTGCCGCGGCGGCGCTGCTGCTGCTGCCGGCGCTGGCGCGCGATCACACTGCACCGGTTTTCGTTGCCGTCTGGCTGGCAATCCTCGTCGCGGCCACGCTAGGCAACCATCCAACGCCGCTGCTTGGCTATGGCGGCAGCGGCATCCTCGGCTATCTGCTGTGCCTCGCCGCGCTACCGGGCACGGCAAGGCGCGCCGGTCGCGCCGCCGAGGCTACGGCCGCATCGCGCGACGAGACCGGCCCCGATCGCTTCGTCATGCCGCTGGCGGCCCGATAGCCGCGACGTCCCGTTAGCTTGCCCCGCCCGCGCGGCGCCGGTCAGTCGCGGCGCGCGAACGAAATCGTGACCGCAACGCCCTCGCCGGGGCCGGACTTGACCGCGATTTTCGCCGACGCATTGCGTTTCAGCGATTCGACAATGATGGCGCTCATCTTGCCCGGCTGCGGCCAGGACTGGCCTTCGGGCAGCCCGACCCCGTCATCGGCGATGGTGATGTGGCAGCCAGCGTCGTCGATGACGCTGTGCAAGGTGATGGTGCCGCCGTCGCCGCCGATGAACGCATGTTTCAGCGCATTGGTCAGCACCTCGTTGACCACAAGTCCCGCCGGCATGGCAACATTGACCGAGACCGGCCAGCTATCGATGCGCGTGTCAAGGCGGATGCCCTCCACGGCATGGGCCTGCATGACCGCCGCGGCGATCTGCCCGAGATAGGCACCGAGATCGAGCTGGTCGTCGGACTCGTCGCGCGACAATGCCTCATAGAGTACGGCGAGCGCATTGA
>JANPKK010000018.1:0-80235 GCA_031426015.1 Alphaproteobacteria bacterium | reverse complement strand
CGTGAAGATACCGGTGCCCTGGTTGATCAGGCCGTTACCAGCGGTCGTGATGTTGTTGGCGAGTGTGAGGCCCGAAACCCCGGCGGCCAGCGTCGTGTTGTTGGCCATCGCGATGGCGCCAATGCCGGCGGCCGTGTTCGTACCGACCGTCACCGTGCCGGCGCCGATACCGAGGTTGGTGAAGGTGTTGGTGCCGTTGAGCACCAGATTGCCTGTGTTGATCGTCGAGATCGAACCGGCACCGCCGATGTTACCGTTGAGCGTGAAGATGCCCGCGCCCTGATCGACGATGCCGTTGCCGGCGGTCGTGATGAAGTTGGCCAGCGTCAGGCCCGAGACACCGGCAGCCAGCGTCGTGTTGCTGGCCATCGCGATGGCACCGGTGCCGGCGGCGGTGTTGGTGCCGACCGTCACCGTGCCGGCGCCGATACCAAGGTTGGTGAAGGTGTTGGTGCCGTTAAGCACAAGGTTGCCGGTGTTGATCGTCGAGATCGAACCCGCGCCGCCGATGTTGCCGTTGAGCGTGAAGATGCCCGTGCCCTGATCGACGATGCCGTTGCCGGCGGTCGTGATGAAGTTGGCGAGCGTCAAACCCGAAACCCCGGCAGCCAGCGTGGTATTGTCGGCCATCGCGATCGCGCCGATGCCGGCCGCGGTGTTGGTGCTGACGGTCACGCGACCATTGTTGATACCGAGGTTGGTGAAGCTGTTGTTGCCGTTGAGGACGAGATTGCCCGAACCGATCGCCGAGATCGAGCCGGCGCCATCAATGGTGCCATTCAGCGTGAACACACCCGGGCCCTGGTTGACGATGCCGTTGCCAAGCGTGGTGATGGCATTGGCGATCGTCAGGCCGGAAACGCCCGCGGCCAGCGTCGTGTTGGTCGACATGACCAGCGCGCCGGTACCGAGTGCGGTGTCGGTGCCAACGGTGATCGTGCCCGCGGTCAGATTGGTACCGCCCGTATAGCCGTTGTTGCCGTTGAGGATGAGGTTACCCGAACCGATCTTGCTGATCAGGCCAGCGCCGCTGATCACGCCGTTCAGCGTGAAGGTGAAGGCCTGGGTATCGACGGTTTCGGTACCGGCATTGGTCGAGATCGTGTTGGCGAGCGCGACATTGTCGGCGAACGCCTGCAGCGTCGTGCCGGCGCGGAAATTGAGGTTGCCCGTGCCGATTGCCGTGTTGGTGCCGACCGAGATCGTGCCGGCGATCAGATCCGTACCGCCGACATAGCTGTTGTTGCCGGTCAGGATCAGCGTGCCGGTACCGAGCTTGGCAAACGCGCCCGCGCCCGAAATCATGCCCGACAGCGTCGTGGTGAACGCCTGGGTATCGAACGGGTTGTTGAGCGTGTTATTGTTGTTCAGCACGAAGTTGTTGGCGACGACGAGGTTGTCGACACCCGAAACGACCCGCGTGCCTTCGCCATTGTAGGTGAAGGTGTTGGTGCCGAGCGCCGTGTTCGAACCGATGACCACCGTCCCGGCGGTGTGGTTGGTACCACCCGTGTAGGTGTTGCTGCCATTGAGGACGAGCGTGCCGGTATCGTTGGTGACGAGTTGGCCCGCGCCGCTGATGACGCCGTTGAGCGTCAGCGTCGTGCCGCCGGCGACAGCGAAGGCGCCGGTGTCGGTCAGCGAGACCGCGCGGCCCGAGACGAAGCTGGCACCGGTGCGCACGGTTGCCGTGGTCAGCGCCAGGGCACCCGCTGCATCGCCCAGCGCTGCATCGGCATTGATGGCGATGGTGGTGTTGAGGACGTTGGTGCCACCCGTGTAGGTGTTGGTGCCGTTGATGGTGATGACATCGCCCGCGCCGAGCACGGTGTCTGTGTAGGTCATGCGACCCGCACCGGCGATCGTGCCATTGAGCGTGACCGAATTGCCGAGCACATCGATGGTTTCACCGCCGGCAGCGAGCGCGAAGTTGTTGGCGATCGTCAGCGCGTTGGTGGCGATGAACAGCGTCGTGCCATTTGCCATGCTGACCGTACCGACACCCAGCGCGTTGTTGCTGGTCGAAGCGGTCACCGAGCCGGCGGCAATGCTCAGCCCGTTGAAGCTGTTGTCGCCGCTGAGGGTGAGGTTGCCGGCGCTGATCTTGCTGATCGAACCGGCGCCCGAGATCACGCCGCTGAGCGTGAACTGGTTGCCGTTGGTATCGACCGTGCCGACGCCCGCCGTGGTGATGGCGTTGGCGATGGTGAGGTTGTTGATCCCCGAGCGCAGCGTCGTGCCGCCCGACATCGCCAGCGTGCCGGTGCCAAGCGCATTGTTGTTGCCGACAATGATGGTGCCGATCTGCAGGTCGGTGCGACCGGCATAGCTGTTGCTGGCGTTGAGGGTGATCGAACCGCCGCCCTGCTTGACGATCGAGCCGGCACCGGTGATCGGCGCGTTGATCGTGGCGTTGGCACCCGTCGAGGCGAACAGCACGCCCGCGCCTGCCGTCGTCAGCGAACCGGCAACGCCCGAATTGAGCGTGTAGCCGTCCACGGCGAACTGCAGCATTTCAAAGGCCTGCGGACCATCGATGGTGACCGTGCCGGCGGTGCCCTGGAAGACACCGATGGTGCTCTGCCAGTTAGTGTTGAGCGCGCTCGGCGCGGCGCCGGTCCAGTTGGTCGACAGTGCCGTCCAAGTGCCCGAACCGCCGCTGATCGTGCCGTTGCCGACGCCATCGGCGCCATCCCAGAACAGGATGAGGCTGGGCGTCTGGGTGACGATGAGGTTGACCTGGCCCGGGACGAGGCCGGCCTGGACAAAGCCGGTGTTGCCGTTGGGCAGTGCGCCACCAAGGCTAAGGATATTATCGGTCAGGTTACCGGTATACTGGATGATCTCGTAGATGCCGTTGGTGAAATTGCCACCGGCGCTCTGCGAAACGTTGAGGATACCATCGAGGACCAGGTCGCCATTGACGATGACGAGGTCGTTCAACGCCCCACCGATCGTGTTGGCAGCGCCGAATTCCCAGTTGAGGATCGAGCCGTTGTTGAGCGTCAGCGGGCCGACGGTCAGTGTGCCGGGCGAGTTGCCCGGCGACAGGATGCCGCCGTCGAGGATGGTCACGGCGCCGACGATCGTGCCATCGCCGGTCAGCGACGCGCCGCTGGCGACGGTGACTGCCGTGTTGGCAAGGCTGCCGCGAACGTTGAGCACGCCTTCGTTGACCGCGGTCGCACCAGTGTAGGTGCTGGCGCCGGTCAGCGTCAGTGTGCCGGTGCCGACCTTCGTCACGCCGCCGGCGCCCGAGAGCACGCCACCCAGGGTGAGGGTGAAGGCCTGGGTGTCGATCGTGTCGTTGCCGGTGAGGGCAAAGGCGTTTGCCACAACAAGATCAGCGGCGCCCGAGCGCAGCGTCGTGCCATCGGCCATCACGACCGAACCGCCGCCCAGCGAAGTGTTGGTGGTGATGACCACCGTGCCGGCGTTGATGTTGGTACCGCCGGCATAGGTGTTGGCGTTATCGAGCGTCAGCGTGCCGGCACCGATCTTGGTGATGGCGCCGCCCGAGATCTGGCCGGTGATGGTGTAGCCGAAGCCCTGCGTATCGACGGTACCCGTGCCGGTCACGCCGATCGCGTTGGCCGTGGTCCGGCCGCCGACGCCAGCCTGCAGCGTCGTGCCATCCGCCATCGCCACCGCGCCGGTGCCCAGTGCGCTGTTGGTGCCGACCTGGATGGTGCCGGCGGTGAGGCTGGTGCCACCCGCGTAGGTGTTGTCGCCGTTCAGAACGAGAGTCCCGGCGCTGATCTTGGTGAGTGCGCCGCCCGAGACGACACCGCCAAGCGCCAGCGTCTGGCCGTTGGTGTCGACCGTGCCGGTGCCGGTGATGGCAACGGCATTGGCCAGCGTGAACGTGCCGGCGCCCGACTGCAACGTCGTGCCATCGGCCATGTTCAGCGAACCGTTGATGCCGAGCGCGGTGTTGTTCCCGACCTGGATCGTGCCAGCGTTGAGGGCGGTGCCACCCGCATAGGTGTTAGCGCCGTTGAGAACCAGCGTACCGGTGTTGGAGACAAGGATCGAACCTGCGCCGCTTACCACACCGTTAAGCGTGAATGTACCGGTACCCTGGTTGATTGTACCAACACCCGCCGTGTTGATGTTGTTGGCGAGCGTCAGGCCGCTGGTGCCGGCAGCGAGCGTCGTGTTGTTGAACAGGCGGACGATGCCGGTGCCGGCGGCGGTGTTGCTGCCGACCGTCAAGGTGCCCGTAACAACGTTCGTTCCGGCAGCATAGCTGTTGTTGCCGTTGACGATCAGATTGCCCGTGCCCGCCTTGGTAAGCTGGCCCGCGCCGGCGATCGTGCCATTGAGCGTAAATGTGACGCCATCGACGAATGCGATGAGGTTGCTGTTCGGCTCCACAACGATGTTGTTGCCGACAGCGAGGCCATCAACGCCAGCCGCCAGAACCGTGTTCAGGCCGACGTTACGCACATTCAACTGCCCGGTGCCCAGCGCCGTGTTGGAACCGACCACAATGGCGCCGCCAAGCAGCTCGGTACCACCTGTGTAGGTGTTGGCGCCGTTGAGCACGAGGGCCGAAGCGGTATGCTTGCTCAAACCACCAGCGCCGGAAACGACGCCATTGATAACGATGCCGTTCGGGCCAACCACACTTCCGTCGCCAACCAGAGAGACATTGTTGGCAAGCGTACGCAGCGCACCGCTGTCATTGCCGAGCACCGCATTCGCGAGCGTGATCGTACCGGTGCCAAATGCTGTGTCGGAACCAGCATATAGGGCAACGAACGTTCCAGTGGTGCCGCCGGAATAGCTGTTGTTGCCGGTAAGCGTCAGTCGGCCGAAATTGGTAGCTGAAAGCGAGCCAGCACCGCTGACCGTGCCATTTAACGTAAGGGTGGAACCGTCGAGCGTCAAAACGCCGAGATCGGACAAATCACCAGTGGTTCCCTGGAGGTTGACCGCGGTTGCGCCGTTGAGCACCACGCCATTTGCCAGTGCAATCACTGTGCCGCTGCTCGGTGTAGCACCAACATTCAAGGTCGTGGCATCGGCCGCGGTCAGCACGCCCGTGCCGATCGAACTGTTGTTCGTGATGGTCAGGCTGCCGGCGTTGAAGCTGGTGCCACCCGTATAGGTGTTGGCGTTGGTCAGGATGAGCGTGCCCGGGCCGTTCTTGGCGAGCGTGCCGGCCGCGCCGCCATCGGCGATAACGCCCGACAGCGTCCACAGATCAGCAGCGCCCTGGGTCAGCAGGCTCGCCGTACCGGTGATGGTGATGGCGTTCGGCGTCGCGAAGGTGCCGCCCGAGGTCGCCAGCTGGGTGCCGTCGGCCAGTGCGATCGTGCCGGTGCCGGCCGATGCCGGATTGTAGACAACGACGGTGCCGCCATTGACGTTGGTGCCGCCGGCGTAGGTGTTGGTCCCGGCGAGGAAGAGCACGCCCGAACCGATCTTGGTGAGCGAGCCCGCACCCGAGATGGTGCCCGGCGTCGCGAACAGGAAGGCGCCGGTGTCGAACGTCGAGGCGCCGGCGAGCGAGATGTCGTTGCCGACGTTGAGATCGGCGACGCCAGCCACCAGCGTCGTGGCATCGGCCATCGCCAGCGCGCCGGTGCCCAGCGCGGTGTTGGTGTTGACCTGGATGGTGCCGGCGTTGAGGTTGGTGCCCGCCGTGTAGGTGTTAGCACCGGCCAGAACCAGAGTCCCGGCGCCGATCTTGGTCAGCGTGGCGCCGCTGATGACGCCGCCCAGGGTCAGCGTGTTGCCATTGGTGTCGACCGTGCCGGTGCCGGTGATGGCGACATCGTTGATCAGGCTGAGCGCGGCTGCGCCCGATTGCAACGTCGTGCCATTGGCCATCGCCAGGACGCCGGTGCCCAGCGCCGCGCTATTGCCGACGCGGATGGTGCCGGCGTTGAGGCTGGTGCCGCCGGCATAGGTGTTTGCCGCCGTCAGCACGACCGTGCCGGCACCGGTCTTGGTGACCGAACCGCCGCTGATGATGCCGCCGAGGGTGAAGACATTGCCATCATCGTTTATCGTGCCGGTGCCGGTGATCGCGATGGTGTTGGTGATTGTGCGGGCGCCGTTGACCGCGGTCAGCGTTGTCCCATCGGCCATGGCGAGGCCGGCGCTGCCCAGAGCCGAATCGTTGCCGAGCAGGATGGTGCCGGCGTTGAGGCTGGTGCCGCCAGCATAGGTGTTGGCGCCGAAAAGCGACAGCGTACCTGCGCCGACCTTGGTCAGGGCGCCGCCGCTGACGATGCCGTTGAGCTGCAGTACATTGCCGAGGGTGTCGACAGTGCCGGTGCCGGTGATTGCCACGGCATTGGCGAGCGAGGCGTTTGCCGTCGCTTCAAGCGTCGTGCCATCGGCCATGGCGAGCGCGCCGGTGCCGAGCGCGGTGTTGCTCGTCACGCCGATCGTACCCGCGGTCAGTGCCGTGCCGCCGACATAAGTGTTGTTGCCACCGAGCACGAGCGTACCCGTGCCCTGTTTGGTGAGCAGGCCGGCACCCGAAAGCGGGCTGTTGATGGTCGCGGTCACACCCGGTTCGGTGCGCCCAAACAGGCCGCCGCCGGCAACCGTCAGGCCGCCAGCAGTGAGCGTGTAGCCAGTGGTCTGGAATTCCAGGCCCGCGGCGGTGAAGTTGGTATCAAGCGACACAGTACCGGCGGTGCCGCGGAAGATCGCGACGCTGCCCGACTGCCAGGTGGTGTTGAGATCGGCGGTCGGCAGGATCGTGTCGTTGTCGGTGGTACCGGTCCAGTTGAAATCGGTGGTGTTCCAGGTCGCGGTGCCGCCGTTGATCGCACCGTTGCCGACGACATCGGCGCCATCCCAATATTGGAACAGCTGGCCGGGGCCGGTGATGAGCAGATTGACCTGGTTCGCATTGGCATTGACCTGGATGACCCCGGTCACGCCATTGGCGAGATTGTCGATGATGACGTTGTTGTTGGTCAGCGCGCCATAAGTGAAGAGGTTGTACACCCCCTGGCCGAAGGTGCCGCCGGCGCTCTGAAGCACCGTCAGCCGGCCATCGAGCGTCAACGCGCCGGTGACGACGGTCTGGTCGTTGAGCGGACCGGCGATGGTGTTGGCGGCGCCCAATTCATATTCGAGTAGCGAGTTGTTGAGCAGGTTGAGCGTGCCGATGGTCAGCACGCCCGGGCTCTGGCCCGGTGCCAGCGTCGCGAAATTGGCGACATTGACGGTACCGGCGATGCTGCCGATGCCGCCAAGGGTCGTGCCCTGGCCGACGGCGACCGTGACGGCCGCATTGGTCAGCGCGCCATCGGCGATCAGCGTGCCCTGGTTGATCGCCAGCGTGCCGGTGAAGCCGCTGTTGGCGTTGGTCAGTGCGACGGTGCCGGTGCCGGCCTTGTTGAGGATTTCCGCGCCGGTGATCGCGCCGGTAACGGTCAGGTCGCTGCCGCCGCCGATGATGTTGCGGGTACCGTTGACGGCGATCGCGTTGGTCGCGGTGAGAGCGCTGCCGGATTCATTGAGAATCCCGCCAAAGGCATCGAGCGTCACCTGGCCGGTGCCCAGGCCATTGCCGTTGCCGAGATACACGACCGTGCGGTTGAGCGTGGTGCCTCCCGCATAGTCGTTGTTGCCGTTAAGGAACAGGCGACCCGACGCACCCGTCGTGTTGATGCCGCCGGCGCCGCCGATGGTGCCGTTGATCGTCAGGTCGGTACCGTCGGTGACGACCTGGCCGGTGACGATGTCGTTCGAGAAGTTGATGCCGTTGAGCTGCACCGTCGTGGTGCCGACGCCCAGGACGAAATTATTCGCCAGCGTGATGACGCTGTTGTTGTTGGTCAGACCGGCGGTGAACGTGGTGCCGCCGGTGATGTTGACCGTGCCCGAACCGATGGCGTTGCTGTTCGAGATGCGCAGCGTGCCGGCATCGAGATTGGTGCCGCCGGTGTAGCCATTGGCGGCGCCGGTGAGCGTCAGGCGGCCGCTGCCGGCCTTGCCGAGCGTGCCATCGCCGCTGATCGAACCCGACAGCGTGACTTCATTTGCTACGGTGTCGATGTTGCCGGTCTGGCCGGCCGCGATATCGATGGCACGGCCCGAGCTGACAGCCGCAGTGAAGCGCAAGGTGCCGGGCCCGGCGGGCGGCAGCACCGTCGTGCCGCTGAAGCTGACGCCGCTGGCGCCGTTGCCGAGCGCACCATTGCTGGCGACCGAGACCGTGCCGCTGGTGATGACCGTGCCGCCGCCATAGCTGTTGGCGGCGTTGCCGAGCACGAGGGTGCCGCTGCCGTCCTTGGCGATCTGGCCAGCGCCGCCGATCGCACCATTGGCGGTCAACACGACACCCGGGAAGACCACGAAGGTATCGGTGCCGTTGAGCGTGATGGTGCGCGCGGTCGTGTAGGTGGCGAGCGCGGCAAAATACGCATCGGTCAGCGTCAGCGTGTTGGCGACGTTGCCGAGCGACGCATTCGACGTCGTGCCGAGCAGCGTGTTCGAGACCGAGACATTGCCGGTGAAGGTGTTGACACCCGACAGCTGGAAGCCCGACGTGATGGCAGCCGGGCCGACATCGGTGATCGCCAGCGGGCCGTTGCCGCTGATCACACCTTGCAGATCGGTTCCGCCACCATTGGCGTCGAAGGTCACCGCGCCGGCGAGCACGATATTGTTACTGATTTCCGGGAAAACGCCTGTCGTGCCCTGCAACGTGGTGCCGGCGGCGAAGGTCGCATTGCCGGCGCCGAGCGCGTTGTTCGAACCCACACGCACCGTGCCGGCATTGACCGCGAAGCCGCCGGTGAAGGTGTTGGCGGCATTGAGCGCCAGCGTGCCGGTGCCGACCTTGGTCAGGCCGTTGGTGCCGGTGATGATGCTGTCGATCGTAGTGACGCCGGCGACCGAGGTGTTGATCGTGCTGTTGTTGACGGCAAGATTGTCACCCGTCAGCGTGTAGCCGGCGGTCTGGAAATCGAGGTTGGTGAAAGTCTGAGCGCCCGCCAGGGTGACGGTGCCGGCCGTGCCGGCGAAAACGCCGGCAGTGCTGCCCCACTTGACCTGCGGAATGCCGGTCATGCCGGTCCAGTTCTTGGTGTTTGCGTCCCAGGTGCCGGTGCCGCCATCGACGACGCCATTACCGAACGGACCCGTGCCGTCCCAGAAGCGCGTGCCGGTGAACACGGCGAGCAGGTTGACCTGGCCCGCCGTCGCGACATCGACGGTCAAGGAGAAATCGGCGGGGGTCGTGCCGACGAGAAGGCCGTTGTCGGTGAGCGCGCCGGCATAGTTGATGACGCGATACGTGCCTTCGTCGAAACCGGCGAGCGCTGTGACGTTGATCGTGCCATCGAGCGTCAGATTGTTATTGACGATGATCAGGTCGTTGATGCCGTTGCCGGTGGTGACCGCCGGATCGGCGAGTTCGAACGCCAGGAACGAACCGGCGTTGAGCGCCAGATTGTTGACCGTCAGCGTGCCAGGACTGGTGCCCGGTGCGATGGCGCCGCCATTGGCGACGGTAACGGTGCTGCTGATCGTCCCGGTGCCGCCGAGCGTGCCGCCGTTGTTGACTGCGACCGTGCTGACCGACGTGCCGTTGATGTTGAGGCGGCCGCCCGACACGATCGTGCCGTTGGTATAGGTGCTGGCACCGGCCAGCGTCAGCGTGCCGGCCCCGATCTTTTCAAGGCTGCCGATATCGGCGCCATTGATGTCCGAAATCACGCCGTTCAGCGTCGCGTTGAGGCCGTTGGTATCGAACTGCGCCGCATCGCCAAGGCGGACGGCGTTGCCGACCGACAGGCCATCGAGATCAACCCGGAACATGGCCGGGCCGGTGAAGGAAATCGCGCCCGAGCCAGCAGCGTTGTTGCCACCCAACGCAAGCACGCCGGTAACCAGCGAAACGCCGCCGGCAAAGCTGTTGGCGTTGTTACTGAGACGCAGGGCGCCATTGCCGGTCAGCACGTTGATGCCATCGGCACCAGTGATCAGACCATCGAAAGCGATCGTCTTGCCGGCCGTCGGCAGTTCGAGCACGAGCAGCTGGTTGAGGACGACATTGTTGGCGAGGGTCAGCGAGATATCAGTGCTCGCGCCGAGCTTGGACTGCGCATTGACGGTCAAAGCGCCATTGCCGAGCGACGCATTGCCGCCGAGGCGCACGGCGCCGCCGCTGAGCACGAAACCGCCGAAGCTGTTGCTGGCATTGGCGAGCGTCAGTTCGCCGTTACCGGTCTTGGTGATCGTGCCGGCACCCGAGATCGCGCCGCCAAGCGTCGACGATACGCCCGAAACGGCCAGATTCGCGTTGAGCACAATGGCATTGCCGATGGTACGACCATTGTTCGAGGGCGCCATCGACGAGGCACCGATGACCGTGATGGTGCCGCTGCCGAAGGCATTGTCGTTACCGTAGTTGAGCCCGCCGCCGTTGAGGTCGACACCACCGGTGAAAGTGCTGTTGCCGCCAAGAACCTGGGTGCCCGCGCCGGTCTTGACCAGCTTGGTATTGCCCGAAATGACGCCGTTCGATGTCTGGCTGCCGGCGCCGACATTGATGGTCAGGATGGCGGGACCAGCGCCATTGCCCAACGCACCATTGCCAGACAGGCCGGCGACGCTCTGGTTGAAGCCATTGAGATCGACACTGCCGCCATTGATGCGCAGCAGCGAGTTGGCCGACAGCACATTGGCAGCGCCAGCGCGCAGGATGCCATTGCTGACCGTCGTCTGGCCCGAATAGGTGTTGAGGCCCGAACCCGTGAGCGTCAGCGCGCCGATGCCGAGCTTGGTCAGCGCGAAGGTGCCCAGGCTGTTGTTCATCGCGCCGGCATAGGTTTCGCCGAGGATGCCCACCGTGTCCTGGAACGTACCGTTGGTGTAGACCGTGAAGGCGCCGAAGCCGACATTGTTCACCGTCGCGCCACCAAGGTCACGAACCTGCGCCATGGCCGGCGAAATCGCCACCCCGGCCAGAACCAAACCGGTCGCCGAGACCCCGAGACGCAGCGAGCGCGACAGCGCGCGACCGGTCAACGTGGAACCGCGACGATTTTTACCAACGAACATACATATCCCCGACTAAGACGCATTAGGCCCATTAACGCAGTCTCTCTAATAAACCATCAGACACCTAAAGCAAGCTGGAACGTGGTTTTTTTGAGCCATATCGGCAGCTTCGTTGCCGGCGGTTCATCGTGGCGCAAGCCGCCCTGTCCTTCCTTGGAACGCGCGCGATTCGACACGCTACCCAGCGGTAAACCCCATGATTGCAACCATCTTTCGGTAGGGTTACCGCCGACTCGCCCGACAAATTTTTTTACAGTCCGGGAGCCGGCGAGCGCGCGGTTCGGCGACGCGGCGGATGACGGATGGCAGGCATGATCAGCCGTCCGAAGCGCCGGGCGATCAGCGTTTTTCGTTGCGGCTTTCGTTGCGGCCGCGCGGTGGCGCCTTGAACGGATTCTTGCTGCCGCGGAAGTTCAGCCGGATCGGCACGCCTTCGAAATCGAGGTCATCGCGCAGGCTGTTGACGAGGTAGCGACCATAGCTGGCGGGCAGATCTTCGGTGCGATTACCGAAAATGAGAAAGGTCGGCGGGCGCGCCGCGACCTGGGTGACATAGCGCAGCTTGATGCGTGTGCCGCCCGCGGCCGGCGGTGGATTGCGATCGAGTGCCGATTCGAACCAGCGGTTGAGCCCGGCCGTCGGCACGCGCCGCGACCATTTCTCGCGCGCTTCGATACAGGCCTTCATCAGCAGGTCGAGGCCCTTGCCGGTCTGCCCCGAGATGGCGACGAGCGGCACGCCGCGAATCTGCGACAGCCCGTCGTCGAGCGCCTTGCGCACCCCTTGGAACAGCGACGACTGGTCATGTGCGACGTCCCATTTGTTGAGCGCGATGACCAGCGCCCGGCCTTCGGACAACACCATGTCGGCGATGCGCAGATCCTGCGCCTCGAGCCCGAGTGTCGCATCGAGCAGCAGCACGACGACTTCGGCGAAATCGACGGCCAGCTTGGTATCGACCGCTGACATGCGTTCGAGCTTGTCGCTGACCTTGGCGCGTTTGCGCAGGCCGGCGGTATCGACGAGCCGCACCGGCAGGCCGTGATAATCCCAGGGGATGGCGATCGAATCGCGGGTAATGCCGGCTTCGGGGCCGACGACCAGCCGGTCTTCGCCGAGCAGCGTGTTGATCAGCGTCGATTTGCCGGCGTTGGGGCGGCCGACGATCGCCATCTTCATCGGGCCATCAGGCACATCTGCCATTTCGGCCGGCACATCGTCTTCATCGACAGGCTCGGGCAATTCGGCATCGACGAAGGGCATCAGCACTTCATAAAGATCGGCCATGCCCTCGCCATGCTCGGCGGAAATCTGCACCGGATCACCGAGCCCCAGCGCATAGCTTTCGGCCACGCCAAGCTCCCCTGCCCGGCCTTCGGCCTTGTTGGCGACGAGGATCAGCGGCGTGCCGCGGCGGCGCAACCAATCGGCAAAATGCTTGTCGAGCGGGGTGACCCCGGCGCGGGCATCGAAGACCAGCAGCGCGACAACGGCATCGCCGACCGCGGCATCGGTCTGTTGCCGCATCCGCCCGGCAAGCGAAGCGGCATCGGCATCTTCGAACCCGGCGGTATCGACGACGGTGAACTTGAGATCGAACAGCCGCGCCAGGCCTTCGCGGCGATCGCGGGTGACCCCGGGCGTATCGTCGACAAGCGCGAGCTTGCGGCCGACAAGGCGGTTGAAGAGCGTCGATTTGCCGACATTGGGGCGGCCGACAATGGCGACCCGGGGCAGAGATTCACTGGACATGTCGCCGCCCCTAGCAGAGCCGGCGGCATCCGGCCATCAACGATACGCGGTTACCTTGCCATCATCGGTCAGCACATAGGCCATGTTGTTGGCGACGATCGGCGGCAGGAAGGCAGCGGCACCCAGCTTGGTGGTGCGGATCAGCTTGCCGGTATAGGGCGAGATGGTCACCATTTCCTTGTTCGAACCGACGACGATGAGCTGGTCCGATGCCAGTACCGGGCCCGACCACTGGATCGGATCGGCCTTTTTCTTGGGCTTGCGGTAATGCTGGAGCTGGTAGACCCAGCGCACCTTGCCGTCGCCGCGCGTCAGGCAGACGACTTCACCTTCGGTGGTGACGAGGTAGATGAATTCGCCCGCGACCCAGGGCGTCGAAGTGCCGGCAAAGTTGCGTTCCCACACCCGTTGCCCGGTGGCGAGTTCGAGCGCCGCCATGCGGCCGCCATGGCCGATGGCATAGACCCGGCCGCGATCGATGACCGGCGAAGCGTCGATATCCGACAAGGCTGCCATGGCGGTCGAGCGCCCGGTGCGCGCCAGCGCGTCGGACCAGACGGTGCGGCCGTTTTCGGCGCGCAGCGCATTCAATTCGCCGCTGGAAAAGCCGACGACGACGGTTTCGAGCGCCACCGCCGGGGCCGCGGCACCGAGCAGCCCGGCGACTTCGACGGTGCCCGAGACGTTCCACAGCGCTTCGCCCTTTTCGGTGCTGAGCGCAAAAAGCTGGTTGTCCTGCGTCAGCACGAACAGCCGGTTGCCTGAAACGGTAGGGGCGCCGCGCAACGGCGTCGACATCTTCTGGCGCCAGATTTCGGTGCCGGTGGCGGCATCGAAGGCCGCGACAATGCCATAGCCGGTGGTGGCGAACACCCGGCCATCACCGCCGCCGACGCCGCCCCCGAAGGCCGCGTTGCTGTTCTTTTTCGGTAGGCTGATGCGCGCCACCCACGCCTGTTGCCCGGTCGCGGCATCGAAGGCGCGGACGTCGCCGGCGGTGTCCATCGTATACAGCTTGCCGCCCATGACGATCGGCCCGGCGTTGAGCCGGCGCGTACCGCTGCTGCCCGCCCCGATCGAGGCGGTCCAGGCACGGGTGAGATTGTCGGGCAGGGTCAGCTGGCCATTGCTCTTGGCGGCCGAGCCGCCGGCCTGCGCCCAATCGGCATTGGTTTCGGCGATCGGCAGGACGACCGCGACTTCCTGCAATTCCGGCTCGGCAACGGCACGCGATTCATAGTTGAGGACGGGAATGCGTTCCCCCACCGTCGGCGTGCCGGGCTTCTTGCCCGGCTTGAGGATGCCGCAACTGCCGAGTGCCAGCGCGGCGATGACGACGAATCCCATCCATGGCTTGCCCATGGCAGATCTGGTTAGTGGCTTGGTCACGACACGAGCCTTAATTGGCAGCAACAGGAGCGGGAACGGCTTCGGCCAGCGGCGCGACGGCCGCGGCCCCCGGCGGGCGCAGCGCCGTCAGTTCGACGCCGAGCGACAGCGCCAGTTGCGCGGCGCGATTGCGCAGGCTGCCGGGCAGGCTGGCATCGCGCACCATGGCGATAAGCAGCGGCTTGGCCATGTCGGGCTTGCCGGCCTTCACATGCGCCAGCGCGGTCATTTCGCCCGCGATGCCGAACCACGGATTGCCCGGCGTCGCATATTCCTTCAGCCGCGCCACCACGGTTGCCGGCGGCAGCGTATCATAGGCGAGGCGAACCGACTTGATCGTCGCCGCATCGCGCAGCGGCTGCGGCTGCGCCGTATCGGCGGCAACGGCATCGAGCAGCTTTGTCGCCTTGGCGGTATCGCCGGCGCCCACGGCATCGGCGGCCTGCATCATCTGCGCCAGCGGGCGGTAAGCCTTGGGGCCATCCTTGGCGAGATTGTCGAGCAGCGGCCGTGCCGTGGCGGTATCGCCGACTTCGAGCTTGGTCAGCGCCTGGTTGAAATTCTCACCGGCGATGCCGGCCTGCTTCGCCTGGTCGTCGCGCCACCACAAGCCACCGGCGACGGCGCCGAGAAACAGTATGAGCAGGGCAATGCCAAGCTTGCCATAGCGTTGCCACAACGACAGCACCTGGTCACGGCGCACGCCTTCATCGACTTCGCGCAGGAAAGCTTCGTCGGTATCCTGGGGTGTCACGGCCAAGGTTCAAATGCTCCTTTGCGGGCGGCGCCTGCGCGTGCGGCTTGCACGCCCGATGCTTTCGGACGCGTGAATGCCCCATGCATCGTCAGAGATAAAGTTGTTTCTCGGTCGGGAAGGCGCGGCTGCGCACCGCCGCGGCATAGGTTGCCGCCGCCGCGTCGATCCGCACCGCCAGATCATCGAAACGTTCGACAAAGCGCGGCACGCGTTCGAACATGCCCAGCATGTCGTCGACGACGAGCACCTGGCCATCGCAATCGGGCGACGCACCGATGCCGATGGTGGGGCAAGCGACGGTCGTGGTGATGCGCCGCGCGAGGCTTTCGACCACGCCTTCGACGACCAGCGCAAACGCCCCGGCCTCAGCCACCGCAACGGCATCGGCGAGAATGGTCACGGCTTCGGCCTCGCTGCGGCCGCGCGCGCCATAACCGCCGAGCGCGTTGACTGCTTGCGGCGTCAGCCCGACATGGGCGACGACCGGGATGCCGCGCCGGGCCAGGAAACGGATGGTTTCGGCCATCGCGGTGCCGCCCTCCAGCTTGACCCCGGCGGCCCCGGTTTCCTTCATCACCCGCGCGGCGTTTTCAAAGGCCTTTTCGGGCGAGGCTTCATAACTGCCGAACGGCAGATCGACGATCACCACCGATCGATACGAGCCGCGCACCACCGCCGCGCCATGGGCGATCATCATATCGAGGGTCACCTTGACGGTGGTATCCAGCCCATAAATCACCTGCCCCAGCGAATCGCCGACAAGCAGCATGTCGCAATGCTTGTCGAGCAATTGCGCCATGCGCGCGGTATAGGCGGTGAGCATGACGATCGGTTCGCCGCCCTTGCGCTTGGCGATGGCGGGTACCGTCAGCCGGCGCACCGGTTCGGGCACCGGATGGGCGCGGCTGGTGGCGGTATCGAGGGTGAACGTCGTGGACATGGCGGAACGCCCCTTGAAACTTTGGTGATAATCGGTCGGCGGGTGGCGCCGTCACGGGTCTTTCTAGCGCATCGCCGGCCGGTTCGACCAGCATGGCTTCAGGGCAGTGGCGGCGGCGTGAACACGGGCAATTGCAGCGGCACCGCGCATTTTTCGCGGCCCGGGAATTGCGGGAACAGCTTCTGCACATTGCCGCATTGCAGTGTCCGGCCGCCGCGCACCACCTCGAGCCGGGCACGCAGCCGGGCGCCCGGCCAGGTGTCGACGAAATTGTCACGCACTACGCAATCGCGGCAATCCATCAGCGTGATCGCGCGCGCCACCATCGTGCGGACATCGTTGTTGGCAAAGATGATCCGGTCGAAACCGCCATCGTCGACGCCGTTGCGGACATGGTTGAACGCCGAAACGCCCTGCACATCGCCGGTGGCGACGGTGTTGATGACGGTGATATCGGCGGTCGGCGGTGCCGTGGGGCGCGACCAGAGCTGGATGCAATCGGGGTGTGCACCGGGAAACGGCTTGAAATCGAGACAGGTAGTGCCATCGACCAGGATGCGCCGCGACAGCGCGATATCGATGCCATCGGAGCCCATGTCTTTGAAACTGTTGCCGATCAACCGCGAATCGCTGACCTCGCCATAGCCGATGCCGTTGCGGACATAGCGCGAGAAGCGGGCATTTTCGAAATCGATGCGCTGGCTGCTGTTGACCTTGACGGCGTGCGGGATCACGTCGCCGCCTTCGAAATTGCCGCCGCGCCAGGTCACCCCGGCAACATTGCGCATGACGATCGAACTTAGCCGCGCGTCGCCGGCTTCGATGATGATGGCGGGGGTCCATGCGCGCCGGGTCAGCAGGATCGGCGCATAAACGCCGGCGGCGAGCCGGATCACCTGCCCGGGCACCGCCTTGGCCAGCACGTCACCCAGCGTGTCGGGAGTCGCTTCGGTTACGATGCCGGCGCGCGGCGCGGCGGCGGCCGATTGTTCGAGCGCCGATTGTTCGAAGGCCCTTGCCGCCATCGGCAGCAACGGCAGGACGGCGGCGAGCGAAAAGATCACCAGCGCCGGCACAGCCTTGAGCAACATGCGAAAACCCTTCGTGCCCGTCGCCCCGTCGGCTGTCTTCATAGCAGCTTGGCGACCGCCGCCGCCAGCCTGTCACTGACCAGCAGGGCGCCGTTGCGGTTCAGATGGGCCCAACCCTGGAACAGTCTGTCCTGTGTCGCCAGATCGCCATTGTCCTGGATCGGCCCCAGCCGCTCGTAGAAAGCCCGATCGGTGATCGTGCGCGCGCTTTCGAAGCGCGGAATATGGACGAATACCACCTTGCAGCCGTGCGCCGCCGCCAGTTCGGCGATGCGGGTGACATAGACATGATCATCGGCATCGGTGATCCGGGTCAGCGCGTCGGGCACCAGCGAGCCGCCCCTGTTGCCGAGGATGCGCTCGCCCTGGGCACGCAGCATTTCTGCCGGCACCTCTACCCCCATCTCGACCCATTTGCCGTCTTCCTGCCGGTGGCTGACGCTGTCGTCGATGCGGCTGGCAGCATAGTGCGCCGGATCGAATTGGGTGCGCAGGCCAAAGGCGTCCGGGAACAGCGACGCCGCGAACAGCCGCATCTGGCGATAAGGAAGATAGGCGATGTCGTAGAGCGAATTGTGCAGGAACGGTGCCGGCGGCAGCGCTACGGCGGCGGCGGGCGCCACATATTTGAACGCCGGATGGCCCCAGCGGTGGATATCCTCGTTGATCGCCAGCACGATGACGCGCGGTTTCTTGGTCTTGAACAGTTCGTTGGCGATCGCCCATTGGACGTTGCGGCCATCCTCGATGACCGCCATGTTCGCGACCCGCGCCGGCTTGCCGAGGCTCGCCAGCGTCGCTTCCATGCGCGGCGCGCTCAGCCCCAGGCGCGCCCGCGACGGCCCGAAGATCGCGACATCGACCGGCGCGGGATCGAAATGGCTGCGCTCGTACGACCAGCGCGCGTTGTCGTAGAGCGTGCCTTCGATCAGCTGCCAGCGCTGATAGGGATTATCGGGCAGGCAGCAGGCCGCGATCGCCGTCAGCAGCGCGACGCCGAGCATGGCCACGAGGCTGCGGCTCCAGTTGATGACGCGCATCCCCGGCCCTGTCAGAAGTTGAAGTAGAGGAACACGGCCTGGCCGCGCTGGATGAACATCACGCCGATGAACAGCATGACACCGACGAGCACGACGCCGCGGGCATCGGGGCGCCATTGCCACAGCGCCACTGGCAGGTGGCTGCCCTGCCAATCGGCCCAGTTCACCGCCGGGCGATAGCGCGCCATGATCTGCTGCACATTGGGGAAGAAGGCGACGAGCACGACGCTGGCCACCAGCGTCAGCGCCAGTTCGGCGGTGACCGCCGTGCCGGCGAGCAGGCTGTCGATGCCCCCCGACAGGCCGAACATTGCCTTGGAAATGACCAGCGCGTCGCCGATGCTGGTGGCGCGGAACATGACATTGGCAAGCGCGACGCAGACCAGCGTCAGCACATGATAGCCGATGCGCTCGCCCAGCCCGATCTCGCGCGCCGGCAGCTTGGCCTTGCGGCGGGCGCGTGCCGCCAACTTGCGGCGCTCGCGCCAGAATTCGTTGGTCAGCACATAAAAGGCATGCATCAGCCCGAAGACGACGAAGGTCCAGCCGGCGCCGTGCCAGATGCCGATGATCAGGAAGGTGAAGAAGGTCGGCACCCCGACCCCGACGGCAAAGCTGTTCCAGCCCGACAGCCCGCGTTCGGCCGCCAGCCGGTTGAGCGGCAGCGCCAGCGGCTGGTAGATGTACGACAGGATGAAGCGCTGCAGCGTCATGTGCCAGCGCCGCCAGTAATCAATGACGCTGCCGGCGCGCAGCGGCGAATGGAAATTCAAAGGCAGTTTCACCCCGAACATGCGGCCGAGCCCGATCGCCATGTCGGAATAGCCCGAAAAATCGAAATAGAGCTGGAAAGTATAGGTGATCGCCGCGGTCCAGCCGAGCGCCAGGTCATAACCCTGCCCCGCCGGATCGGCGAATAGCGGGTTGGCGTAACCGCCGAGCGTGTCGGCGATGACGGTTTTCTTGAACAGTCCGATGGCGAAGATCACCAGCCCGATGACGAGGTTGCGCGGCAGCAGCGTCGCGAAACGCGGTTCGCGCAATTGCGGGATGATTTCCTTGTAATGGACGATCGGCCCGGCAAGCAGTTGCGGGAAGAAGGACGCGAACAGGCTGAATTCGATGATGCCGGTGCCGCTGACCTCGCCGCGCGACGAATCGATCAGATAGGCGATTTTCTGGAAGGTGAAGAAGGAGATGGCGAGCGGCAGGATGATGCGCTCAAGCGTGAAATTCGCCCCCGTTGCCGCCGCGACATTATCGACGATGAAATTGGCATATTTGTAATAGCCGAGCAGCCCGATATCGACCACCAGCCCGAAGCCGAGCCACAGCCGCTGCGCCAGCAAGCGTTTCTGCACATGGGCGCGCTGGATGACCGCGCCGAGCACATAGTTGAAGCCGATCGCGAACAGCAGGATCCACAAATCCTGCGGCCGCCACCAGGCGTAGAAAGCCAGGCTTGACAGCGACAGGACGATCGACGCCGCGGTCTGGCCGAACAGCCGGCCGGCGCCATAGAACAACAGCAGCGCCAGCGGCAGGAAGCCGAACACAAAGGCAAAACTGTTGAACAGCATGGCGTATCAGTCCGCCGCCACAAGCTGCAGCAGCGCAGTGCGCGCCGAAATGACGGACATGGCGATTCCCTCGTGACCCGCTCGGCTGTTACAAGACAAGATGTTGCGGCGCAACACGCCGCTGCGGCCAGCCGAACTCAGCCACCGGCCATGCGGAGGATCGTCGCCCATTCATCGTCGCTGATCGGCACGACCGAGAGGCGAAACTGCCGGAACATCGCCATGCCGGCCAGCGCCGGTTCGGCCTTCATCGCGGCCAGCGTCACCGGGTTGGCGACTGGCCGCACCGGTGCCACGGTCACGGCGGGAAAGCGCCCCTTGGGGTCGCTCGGATCGATGAAATGCTCGCCCGCCACCCGTGCGATGCCGACGACCGCCAGCCCTTCGTTGCTGTGATAGAAGAACAGTTCGTCATCGATCTTCATGGTGCGCAGATAGATTGCCGCCTGGTTGTTGCGCACCCCGTCCCAGATCGTCGATCCGTCGCGGACGAGCATGTCCCAGCTGTATTTGAACGGTTCCGATTTCACCAACCAGTGCATGGGGCCCCCTGTTGCATCGCGGCCTGTTCATGTACGCCGCAACGCCGGTTGGCAAGCCGCAGCGGCGATCAGGCGCGCACCAGCCCCGTTAACGGCACGAGCTTTGCACCGGCAAACAAGGTCGCCGCCACCCGCCCGGGATCGAGCCCGAACTGTTCCGCCGCCAGCCCGGCAAACAGTGCTCGCAGATCGGCGGTGGGCCTGAGGTCGCGGCCTTCGTATAGTTGCGCCGGTGCCAGCCCCGGCCAGTCGGCGATGACCCGGCCGCCGCGCAGCGCGCCACCCGCCAGGATCGCGGCACCGCCGGTGCCATGGTCGGTACCGCCGGTGCCGTTCGGCGCCGCCGTCCGCCCGAATTCGGTCGCGGCGACCACCACCGTCTGGCCCCATGCCGCGGCGAGCCCGGTGTGGAGCGCGGCGATGACGGCATCGAGCTGGCGCAACGCCTGGGTCAAGCGTCCGGCCTGCGCCGAATGCGTGTCCCAGCCGCCGATCTCGATCACCGCGACGCGGGCGCCCTGCGGTTTCGACAGGAAGGTCGCTGCCAGCCGGCCGAGCGCTTCGGGGTTGGCACGACCTGTCGCATCATTGCCCGCCGCCATCCGGGCATCGGTCGCCTGGCTCCACAACGCATGGAGTTGCGGATCATCGGCATAAAGCCCGGCGACGCGTTCGAGCAACGCCGCATCGGCCTGGGGCAATTGCGACGGCGCATAAGAGGTGGCGGGCGCCGCGCCGCGCAGCGCCAGCGGCAGGGTCGGCGATACCGCCATTGCCGGCTCCCCCGCGCCGGGCAACAATGGCAGCAGTCGGTTGAGCCACCCGTCCTTGACCACATAGGCCGCCGCGCCGCCGCTTTCGAGGACGTTCTGCGCATCGAAATGCGAACGCTCGCGATAGGGCGAAGCGATGGCATGGACCATCGCCGTTTCGCCGCGGGCATAGAGCGCCGCGGTCGCGGCCAGCGCCGGGTGCAGGCTGAAATCACCCGACAGGCGGATCGGATCCCCTGCCGCCGCCGGTGGGCCGAAGCGACCGCGCAGGGCATCATGCGCCGGATCGCCGGTCGGGATGACGGTGGCGATGCCGTCCATGGCACCGCGCAGGATGATGAAGACGAAGCGTTTTTCCCCCGGCGTCGCGGCGAGCGCCAGCCCGGGAACGCCGGCAAGACCAAGGCCGGCGAGCAGCATGCGGCGGTCGATCATCATCAGCGCCTCAGGAATTCGGGGGCGGCGAACAGCAGCGCCAGCCCCTGTTGCGGGCTGTCGGCGCGCGCGATGGCGCTTGCCGTGCCGGGGCTGAGCACGCCGGGCAGGATGGCGGGGGCCAGTTGCCGCGCATCGAGGCGATCACCGCTGAGCGCCGCGATCCGCCCGGCGATTTCCACCCGGCGCAGCAGCGCATCGGGGGCGGCCCAGGAGGCCGCGACATCGTCCCAACCCGCCGGCGATCCCGGCCGCCATACCGGCTGGCCAAGCTCGGTCAGCGTGGCGACGGCGCGCAGATCAGGGGTTGCGCGTGCGCCCAGCCCGCGCAGCGCCGAGATCGTCCATTCCCACGGTGTCTTGAACTTTTGTGCCGGCCCCCAGCATTCGGGCGCCGCCACGAGCACGCGGTACAGTGCTATCAAATCGCCGCCGCTCGCCAGATGCGCCGCCGCGAGCCGGTCGACCAGCGCCGGCGGCGGCACGTCACCGGCGAAATGCCGCGCCAGCTTGGTCGCCAGATGGCGTGCGGTGGCCGGATGGACGGCGAGATCGGCAAGCATCGCGCGCGCCTGCGCCTCGCCTTCCTGCGGGTAGCGCCGGCCGAGCAGGCTGCGCGCGCCGGGCTCGTGCCAGTTGGGCTGGAAAACAAAGGCACCATCGGGGGCTTCGATGCCGATCGGGCGGCGCACGAAACCGCCAAGGCTCCAGCCGGTCAGCGCGCGCGCCAGTTCACCGACATCGGCCTGGCCATAATTGCCGACGCCCAGCGTGTGGAGTTCGAGGATTTCGCGCGCCAGATTTTCGTTGAGCCCCGGCTGGCGCCGCGCATTGCGGGCGCGCGCCCCCTGCGCCAGCCGCGATTGCGGCCCGATCGATTGGCCCTGGTCGAGATAGAGCAGCATCGCCGGATGGCGCTCGACCGCGAGCAGCAGGTCGACGAACCGCCCGGCGATGTGCGGGCGGATGGCTTCGAATTCGAGCGTGCCGGCCAACCCGATGGTCTGCAACTTGTCGGCCGACACGGCGAAGTGATTGGCCCAGAAATGCACCAGCCGTTCGGCAAATGGTGTTTCGGAATTGATCGCCGCGCCGATGCGGGCGCGCACCTGGCCGCCATAGAAGTCGCGATAGCTGCGGCGCAGTTCCTGGCGGATCTGGGCTTCGTTGGGGCCAGCGTTCGGCGCCGCGCCGCTCGCCATCGGCGCTTCGCCGTTCGCCATCGGCGCTTCGCCGCGCGGTTCGCTGTTGGCGGCAATGAAAGGCCGGATCTTTTCGAGATATTCGCGGAAATCGCGTGCCATGACGGCCGAGCCCGGCACCGCGGCGATGGCGGGCGGCCGCGGTTCGAAGCGCGCGAACTGGTCGATCAACCAGCGGCGCGGATCGGCGGGCAGCGCGTCGCCCGGGCGCAAGCCAAGGCCGAAGCGGTTGCCGGCGATGGCGGCGAGGGGCGTGGGGGCAACAGTCACGAGAATGTTACGGGCGGGAGAGCGGGTATCCCCCGGTATGCACATTACCCTCTCCCGCCTGCGGGAGAGGGGATTTCAATCGACGGGTGCCGCCTGTCGCGCCCTAGTTGTTCGCCTGGCGCTTGAAGAACGGCGGGATATCGACATCGGGCGCGCCCGCAACCGGAGGTTCCGGGGCCAGCGTCGACGCTGTCGGCTTGGGTTTCGGACCGCGTGACAGGTTCATCATCTTTTCGAACAGCGTCGGCGGGCGGTCTTCCTCGACGGGTGCTGCCACCGGGGCGGGGGGCTCGACGGCAACCGTCGCGGCCGCCGGCGCCGGGTCGCTGGGGGTGAAGCGGAAGCTGTCGGCCATCACCGGCGCGTCGAGGCGTTCGCCGACGGCAGCGAGATCGATGTCGTCATCGGTGTCGATCGTGGCTTCGGGCAGGTTTTCGTCGGCCGCATCCATCGAATCGAGTGCACGGGCGAGTGCCGCCGGCGCCACCAGTTCGTCATCGGCGACCATCGCGGGCGCAGCGACTTCGGGCACCGGCGGCGGTGCGACCGCGGCCGGCGTGGCAAAGATGCTCGGCTGGGCGGCAAAACCCGTTGCCGGGGCCGCACGCTGCCGCGGCACGACCGCGTTCGGCCGGCTGGCGGCATCGATGCCGGTGGCGACCACGCTGACGCGCATGATGCCTTCAAGATCCTTGTTGAAGGCCGAGCCGACGATGATGTTGGCATCGGGATCGACCATGTCGCGGATATGCGTTGCGGCTTCATCGACTTCCATCAGGCGGAGATCATCGCCGCCGGTGATGTTGATGATGACACCCTTGGCACCGCGCATGCTGACTTCGTCGAGCAGCGGGTTGGCGATGGCTTTTTCGGCGGCTTCAATGGCACGGCGTTCGCCGGTGGCTTCGCCGGTGCCCATCATCGCCTTGCCCATTTCGGACATGACGGTGCGGATATCGGCGAAATCGAGGTTGATCAGGCCGGGCATGATCATCAGGTCGGTGATGCCGCGCACACCCTGGTGGAGCACCTGGTCGGCCATCGCGAACGCTTCCTTGAAGGTCGTGTTGGCGTTGGCGATCAGGAACAGGTTCTGGTTCGGGATGATGATGAGGGTATCGACGACCTTTTGCAGTTCGGCGATGCCTTCTTCGGCGGCGCGCATGCGCTTGTTGCCTTCGAAGGTGAACGGCTTGGTGACGACGCCAACCGTCAGGATGCCCTTTTCACGCGCGGCGCGGGCGACGACGGGGGCTGCGCCGGTACCGGTGCCACCGCCCATGCCGGCGGCGATGAAGCACATGTGTGCGCCTTCGAGGCTGGTTTCGAGCTGATCAAGGGTTTCTTCGGCCGCGGCACGCCCGATCTCGGGCCGGGCGCCGGCGCCCAGGCCTTGCGTGATCTTCATGCCAAGCTGGATGCGGGTTTCGGCCTTCGATGCGGCAAGCGATTGCGCGTCGGTATTGGCCACGATGAACTCGACGCCCTGTAGATCGGCGTTGATCATATTGGCCACCGCATTGCAGCCCGCGCCACCGACACCGATGACGGTGATCCGTGGCTTCAATTCGGTCAATGCGGGCCGTTCAAATTCCAGCATCTCGTGTCTCCCCTGCAATAAGCAATACTATATGAGCGATTCAGCGGTGGGAAGCGGCATCACATGCTTCCCCTTAATTTTTCGATCATGGTGGCAAGTTTTCCACCACTGCCGGACGATTTTTGTGCCGCGGCCATGTGCCAGATGTCGGGCTGTTCGGCAGCGGCGAACAAGACGAGCCCGGCAAGCGTGGCAAAGGCCGGGCCCGACTGCGCCGGGGGCAGCCCGGTCAACCCGCGCGGCCGCCCGATCCGGACGTTGCGGTTGAGCGCACCTTGCGCAAAATCGGCGATGGCGCGGAGTTCGGCGCCGCCGCCGGTGAGCACCAATTGCCGCGCCTGCGGCCCGGTAAAGCCCAGTTCATCGAGCTTGATGGCGATTTCACCGAACAGCATGTCGAGCCGGTGGCGGATGACGCCGATGATCTGTGCCTTGGTGGCGCGGGTCGGTTCGGAGGTGCTGTCGTCGTTCATCGGCGGGATTTCGACGGCTTCGTGATTGTCCTTGGGCACCGCGATCGCCGAGCCGTCGAGCGCCTTCAACCGTTCGGCATGGCTGCGCCGCGTCGCGAATTCGGCCGCCAGGTCATAGGTGATGTCATCGCCGCCCATCGGGATCGCCGCGACGCCGACCAACATGCCGTAGTTATGCACCGCGATCGTCGTCACCCCGGCGCCGATCTCGATGAGCGCGACGCCAAGCTCGCGTTCCTCGCGCTCCAGCGTCGACAGGCTGGCAGCGAGCGGCGAGGCGACCAGCGAGCGCAGCCCGATATGGGCGTTCTTGATGGCGCGATCGAGGTTCTTCAACGGCGGCGTGTCGGCGGTGACGACATGGATATCCATGCCGAGCCGATCGGCATGGAAGCCCAGCGGGCTTTCGACCCCGGGCTGGCCATCGAGGGCATAAAGCGCCGGCTGGGCGTGCACCACGGTGCGGCCGTGCGGATCGATCCGCGCCCGCCCCGCCTCGCGCAGCTTCATCATGTCGGCAGCCGTGATGCTGGCGCCGGCGATATCGATTTCGGCGGTGGCGACATCGCTGCCCAGATTGCCCGCCGAAATCGAGGCATGGACGAATTCGATCTGCACCCCGGCGGCGCGCTCGGCCTGGTCCATGGCGCCGCGGATGGCGGCTTCGGTACGTTCGAAATCAGTGACCAGCCCGCGCTTCAACCCGGCGCAGGGTTTTTGCCCGGTGCCGATGACGCGCGGTTCGCCGTTGCCGCCGACAAGGGCGATCAGCGCAGCGACCTTCGACGTGCCGACATCGAGCACGGCGATGGTGCGTTCTGCCGGCCCCTTGGGGACTACGCCGCGGACGAGAGGGATTTTGGGTGCCATCAGATCGTCGTCGGCTTCGGCGCCTTGGCGGCCTTGGCGGCGGCCTCCAGCGCTTGTTGCACGGCGGGGCCGGCGACGGTCATCTGCCCGGGCAGCCGCATGTCGAAACGCTGGAAGCGCCCGCCGAGCAGCTTGCGGTCTTCGGACAGGCCGTCCTCGAGTTTCGCGAAACGCTTGAATGCCGCGGTTGCCGCCGCCGGTGTATCGGGCAACGCCAGCGTTTCACCCGATTTGAACTTCACGTCCCAGCGCCGGCCGCCGACGAGCACCGCGGCATCAACCTTGTCCGACAACGACGGCGCGGCGGCGGTCAGCGCCAGCAATTCGCGCACCCGCGTGTTGGCGCCGCGACCGACGACGACCGGCAGCGCGGCGAAGCGATCGAGGCCCCTGGTGGCCAGCGGACGGCCGGTAATGTCGATCAGGGCAAAGCGCTGCTGGTGCTGCCAGAGGGCCACCGGGCGCCGCTCGACGATCTGGATGGTCAGCGTATCGGGCAGGCGGCGGCCGACGCTGGCGTCGGCAACCCAGGGCAGCATGAGCAGGCGATTGCGGATTTCAGGCAGGTCGGCACGCAACATGGCGTTGCTCGGGCCCGACAGCGCGGCGTCATAGATCGGCAATTTGTCCATTTCGCGCGTGCCGGCGATCTCGACATGGCGGACTTCGAAACCGGCGCGGGCGGTACTGCGCACGAAATCGGCCCATTGCTGCTGCGGTACGCCGGCGAGCGTGGCGAGGATCACGCCGGTGAGGCTGATCAACGTCGTGCCGGCAATGGCGATGTTGCGGCGCAAGGCCCGCGCGCTGACCGGCAGCGCGATGGTTTCGGGCGCGGCCTTGCGCTGCGGCACCGGCTTGTGGCGGGGCGGCTTCTGGCCGCGCTTCATGGTAGTGGCGGTCATGCGGACCTCGGGGTGGCAACAAGGGCGGAATCGAGCAGGCGCTGCACCAGCTGTTCATAGCTGATGCCGCGATAACGCGCCTGTTCGGGCACCAGGCTGAGCGGAGTCATCCCCGGCTGGGTATTGGTTTCGAGGAGGAACAGCCCGCCCTCCCCCTGCGCCGGATCCCAGCGGAAATCCGACCGCGACGCGCCGCGACAGCCGAGCGCGCGATGGGCGCGCAGGGCGAAATCGAGACAGGCGGCGGTGATGGCCGGCGGCAGGTCGGCGGGGCAGACATGGACGGTCAGGCCATCGGTGTATTTGGCCTCGTAATCGTAGAAGCCCTGGGTCGGCTGCAATTCGGTGACCGCGAGTGCTTCGTCATCGAGCACCGCGACGGTCAGTTCCTTGCCGGCAATGAAGGGTTCGGCGAGCAATTCGGCAAATTCCTGCCATGGCCCGGTGGCCGCACGGGCGATCGGATTGCCATAGTTCGACGCATCGGTGACGATGGCGACGCCGACCGAGGAGCCTTCGTTGACGGGTTTCAGCACATAGGGGCGCGGCAGCGGATCACCGGCAAACAGGCTTTCGCTGCTGACCATGCGGCCATCGGGCATCGGGATGCCCTGCGGCACCAGGATGCGCTTGGTCAATTCCTTGTCGATGGCGATCGCCGAGGTGGTGACGCCGCTATGGGTGTATTTGAGGCCGAGAATATCGAGCAACCCCTGGATGCTGCCATCCTCCCCCGGCGTGCCGTGCAGCGCATTGAAGACGACATCGGGGGCGGCGGCGAGCAATGCAGCAGCGACATTGCGGTCCATGTCGATCTCGGTCACGTCATGGCCGAGCGTGCGGCACGCCGCGGCAATGCCACGCCCCGAGGTGAGCGAGACGTCACGTTCGGCGGACCAGCCGCCCATGAGGACTGCGACCTTCATGGTTTGCCCACCCGTTGAATTTCCCATTCGAGATCGATACCGGCGTGCACCTTGACCCGGGCCCGCACATCCTCGCCGAGCGCTTCGATATCGGCACTGGTCGCATCGCCGGTGTTGATGAGGAAGTTGGTGTGCTTTTCGCTCACCTGCGCGCCGCCGTGGCGCAGCCCGCGGCAGCCGGCGGCATCGACCAGCGCCCAGGCTTTTTCGCCCGGCGGGTTCTTGAAGGTCGAGCCCCCGGTGCGGCTGCGCAGCGGCTGGCTGGCTTCGCGCGCCGCGGCGATGCGGTCCATTTCGGCCTGGATGGCGACCGGATCGCCGGGCTGGCCAGCCAGTGTCGCGGCGATGACGACGGCGCCATCGGGCAGGCTGGAATGGCGATAGCTGTAGCCGAGATCGGCGGGGGCCAGCGTGGCGACCGCACCGTCGCGGGTGATGACCGTCGCCGACACCAGCACATCGGCGACTTCGCGGCGATAGGCGCCGCCGTTCATGCGGACAAAGCCGCCGACCGTGCCGGGAATGCCGCGCAGGAATTCGAGCCCGGCAATACCGGCATCGCGCGCCGCCGAGGACACCTGGATGCCGGAAGCGCCGCCGCCGACGGTCAGGCGATGGTCGGCGTCGGGCGTCACCGTGGCAAAGGCCTTGCCGAGACGCACCACGACACCGGGGACGCCGCCATCGCGAACAATGAGATTGCTGCCCAGCCCGAGCGCCATCACCGGCATGGCAGGGTCTAGTTTTGCCAGGAAAGCCGCCAGATCGTCGGCATCCTTGGGCTCGAACAGCCATTCGGCGCTACCGCCCGACTTGAACCAGACGAGCGGCGCCAGCGGCGCAGCCGCCGTCAGCTTGCCGCGCACGGCCGGCAGGGTCGGGGCGAGCGCCACCGTCATCCGCCGCGTGCCTTTTCGATGGCAGCGGCAAGGCCTGCCGCCCAGCGCGTGATGTCGCCAGCGCCGAGGCACACGACCATGTCGCCGGGGCGGGCATCGGCGGCGAGTTGGTACGCCAGATCGTCGGCCCCCGTCACCGTCACGGCGGAGCGATGCCCGGCGGCGAGCAACCCGGCAGCGAGGGCGGCAGAATCGACGCCCTCGATCGGCGCTTCGCCGGCGGCATAGACCGGCGCGACATAGACGCCATCGGCATCGTTGAACGCCGCCTGGAAGTCGACCATCAGGTCGCGCAACCGGGTGAAGCGGTGTGGCTGGACCACGGCCAGCACACGGCCTTGCGCGCCTTCGCGGGCAGCCGCGAGGACGGCGCGGATTTCCACCGGGTGATGGCCGTAATCGTCGATGATCGTGACACCAGCGGTTTCGCCGACCTTGGTGAAGCGGCGCTTGACCCCGCCGAAGCGGGCAAAGCCGGTGCGGATCGCGTCATCGGAAATGCCGAGCTCGATCGCCACGGCGACGGCCGACAACGCGTTCTGGACATTGTGGCGGCCGGGCATCGGCAGCATCAGGTCGGGGATGGTGCGTTCACCGTCACGGGTGCGCACGACGACCGAAAAACGGTTGCCGCCCGGCACCGGCGTGACATTGTCGCCGCGGATATCCGCCGTGGCCGAAAAGCCATAGGTGACGATGCGGCGGTCACCGACACGCGGGATCAGCGCCTGGACTTCGGGATGGTCGATGCACAGGATGCCGGCGCCGTAGAACGGCACGGCATTGACGAACTGGCGGAAACCTTCGCGCACCTTGTCGAAATCACCCCAGTGATCGAGATGTTCGGGATCGATATTGGTGACGATCCCGAAGGTGCCCCCCAACCGCAGGAAGCTGCCGTCGCTTTCATCGGCCTCGACCACCATCCATTCGCCTTCGCCCAATCGGGCGTTGGAACCATAGGTGTTGATGATGCCGCCGTTGATGACCGTCGGGTCGATCCCGCCGGCATCGAGCAGCGCTGCGACCATCGAGGTCGTCGTCGTCTTGCCGTGGGTGCCCGCGACCGCGACGCAGGATTTCAGCCGCATCAGTTCGGCCAGCATTTCGGCGCGGCGTACCACCGGCACGCGCCGGGCGCGCGCCGCGACGACTTCGGGATTGTCGGCCTTGATCGCCGTCGAGGTGACGATGACCGCGGCATTGGCGACATTTTCGGCGCGCTGGCCGATGAAGACGGTGATGCCCTTGTCGCGCAGGCCCTGGACGACATAACCTTCGGCGCTGTCCGACCCCTGCACGACAAAGCCCAGGTTCGCCATCACTTCGGCAATGCCCGACATGCCGATGCCGCCGATGCCGACAAAGTGGATGACGCCGATATCGGTGCGGAAGCCGGGGCGGAGTGCGGACGCGTTCATGATGGGGATCCGGTCGAAATTGCGAGGTCGGCAAGCCGGGCGGCAGCATCGGGGTGGCCGGCGCTGCGCGCGCCGGCGGCTGCCGCGGCGAGCGCTTTCGGGTCCGCCAGCCAGTCGGTCAAGGCCTGTGCCACCGCTTCTGCGGTGAAGCGGGGCTGGGGCACCACGACTGCCCCACCGGCGGCGGCAAGGCCTTGCGCATTGTCGGTCTGGTGATCGTCGGTAGCGATCGGCAGCGGCACCAGGATGGCGGGACGCCCGGCGACGGCAAGCTCGGCCACCGTCGAGGCACCCGATCGGGCGATGACGATATGCGCGGCGGCAATCTGCGCCGGCAGATCGGTGAAATAGGCGCGGACTTCGGCGGCGACGCCCGCCGCGCGATAGGTTTCGGCGACCATCGCCGCATCTTCATCGCGGCCCTGGTGGACGACCGACAGCCGCGCCCGCAGGCTTTCGGAAAGCAGCGCGACCGCGGCGGGGACGATGCGGTTGAGGATCGCCGCACCCTGGCTGCCGCCGGTGACGAGCAGCCGCAATTGCGGGGCATCGCTGTCGAACGCCACGGCCCGCGCCGCAATGATTTCGGCGCGCACCGGGTTACCGGTGAGCGTGGTTTTCGCCGCCCAGTCGGGCTGCATGCGGCGCACGCCCGCATAGCTGGTGGCAATGGCGGCGACGCGCGGCGCGAGAAAGCGATTGACGCGCCCCAGCACGGCATTCTGTTCGTGAATGAGGCTGGGCAGCTTCAGCGACAGCGCCGCAAGCAGCGACGGCAGCGCCGGATAACCACCGAAGCCGATGACCGCGGCGGGTTTCAGATCGCGGAACAACGCCTTTGCCGCACTGCGCCCGCGCCAGATGCTGATCGCCACCGCCGGCAGGCTGCGCCATCCCGAACGCCCCGGTGATCCGCTGTCGACGACGGTGCGCGGCACGCCGTCGAACAGGCCGGGAAAGCGCAAGCCACGGCTGTCGGTGACCAGATGCACGGCATGGCCGCGCGCCTTCAGCTCAAGCGCCAGCACATGCGCCGGGACCATATGGCCACCGGTGCCACCCGCAGCGAGGATGAACGGGCCACCCACTATGCCGCCCGCCAGCGCTCGACATAGGGCGAGGCCTTGAGGAACGGATTGCGCCGGGTCAGCCCGAGCAACAGCCCCATGCCGAGACAGAGCGCGATGAACGACGAACCACCATGGCTGATGAACGGCAGGGTCATGCCCTTGGATGGCAGCAGCTTGAGATTGACCGCCATGTTGATCGTTGCCTGCAGGCCGAACTGTGTCGCCAGGCCGGTGGCGGCGAGCATGACGAAGGGATCATCCTCGTCGAGCAGCATCAGGAAAACCCGCACGACGAGCGCGACATACAGCCCGGCGATGACGAGGCAGGCGATCATGCCGAATTCCTCGCCGATGACCGAGAAGATGTAATCAGTGTGGGGTTCGGGCAGGCGGAACTTCATCTGGCCTTCGCCGGGGCCGACGCCGAACAGGCCGCCGGCGCGAAAGCAATCGAGCGCCTTGTCGATCTGGTAGGTGTCGCCGCCACCGGTGAGGAACTTGTCGATGCGCTGGCTGACGTGATCGACAGTCAGATAGGCCACGCCAAGCCCGACGGTTGCCGCCGCGACCAGCCCGCCGAGCACCCAGAACGACATGCCGGCGAGCAGCGACTGCACCAGCCAGACGGCCATGATCAGCGCCGTCTGGCCGAAATCGGGCTGCTTGATGAGCAGCGCCGCGACCATCAGCAGCATCGCAAAGCTGATCTGCATCGTCGGCAGGCTGCGATCATCGAAACGCAGCGCCAGCAACCAGGCAGTGGTGACGACGAACACCGGCTTGAAGAATTCCGATGGCTGGAACTGGAACCCCGGCAGCTGGATCCAGCGCGCCGCGCCATTGGTGCCAGTGCCGATGAACATCACCGCGATCAGGCAGGCGAAGAACACCAGGGTGAGCAGCAGCGACAGTCGCTTGGCCCAGGTGATCGGCAGCATCGAAACGCCGAGCATGACCGGCAGGCCGGCAATGACCCACATGATCTGGCGCTTGAGGAAATAGAGATCGCCATATTGGAAATTGGCGCCCGACAAGCGATGCGCTGCGGCCGGTGATGCAGCGGCAACGGCAATGACCCCGCAGCCGATCAGCGCGATGACGAAGGTGAGCAGCAATTTGTCGATGGTGGCGAACCAGACGCCGAGCCGCGAGCGATCGCCGCGCGAAAAGGCCGCGGCGGTGTTGGCGGCACGCGGGGTCAGCCAGGGCTGCGACACGGTTTCGGTTGTGGACTCGCTCATGCCAACGCCCCAACGAGTTCGGCAAAACGATCGCCGCGCGCTTCGAAATCGCGAAACTGGTCAAAACTGGCGCACGCCGGCGACAGCAGCACGGCGTCCCCCGGCTGCGCCGCGGCCGCCGCATCGGCAACGGCCTGTTCAAGCGTTCCCGACAGGGTGACCGGCAGCAGCGGCCGCAGGATGGCATCGAACAACGGCGCCGCTTCGCCGATCAGATAGGCTGCCTTGACATTGCCGAGGTGCGGCAGGACGGCGCCAAGATCGGCCTTGCCATCGCTGTCGAGCTTGGGCCGGCCGCCGGCGATCCAGTGCGTGCCGGGAAAGGCCGACAGCGCGGGTGCCGAACTGTCGGCGTTGGTTGCCTTGGAATCATTGACCCACAGCACGCCGGCTTTTTCACCGATCCGCTGCATGCGGTGCGGCAGGCCGGGATAGCTGCGCAGCCCAGCGGCGATTTCGGCCGGCGTCAGGCCGAGCGCTGCGCAGGCGGCGACCGCGGCGCGGGCATTCTGGAGATTGTGCGGGCCCTGCAGCGCCGGCCATTCCGCCTGGTTGCCGGCGTCGATATCTTCGATGAACTCGATGAGCGGTTCTTCGGCATCGTCGAGGACATCATGATCGGATTCGGCATCCATGCCGACAATGGCGGTCGCGAATGGCGGCTGCATGGCGAACAGCCGCGCCTTGGCCGCCGCATAGGCCGCCAGCGTGCCATGGCGTTCGAGATGGTCCGGCGTGATGTTGAGCAGGATCGCCACCTCGCAAGCGAGGCTGAAGGTGATGTCGAGCTGATAACTGCTGAGTTCGAGGACGTAGATGCCGCCCGCGGGCAACGGGTTCTGCGACAGGATCGGCAGGCCGATATTGCCGCCCATCAGTGTCGGCGCCCCGGCGGCGGCGAGCATGTGGTGGATGAGCGCCGTCGTCGTCGACTTCCCGTTGGTTCCGGTGATGCCGACAACGCGGTGTGGGGGGAGCGCGGGACGGGCCTGGGCAAAGAGTTCGATATCGCCGATGACCGGCACGCCGGCGGCGCGGGCCTTGGCGATGACCGGATGGCCGGCAAGTGGCACGCCGGGAGAAACGATGAGCGCTTCCATCGCCGACAGTTCTTCGGGCGCTGCCGCGGCAAAGTCGACGAGGTTGCGCAGCCCGCCATTGCCATCGGGTGCCCATTGGATGGCGGGACCGCCGGGCCGCTGGATGCCAAGGCCGATGCCGTCATCAACAAAACGCGAGGTCGAGACCTGTTCGGGCGCCGGTTTGCCCCAGCGCGCATCCTTGTTGTCATCCCATGACCAGACGGTTGCCCCCGATGCCAGGAGCGCCGCCTCGGTCGCCTTGCCGCTGCGGGCGAGGCCGTAGACGCCATAGGTTTTCCCGGCAAAGGCGGGGGATGTGATCACCGCAGCTTCAGCGTTGCAAGGCCGGCGAGCGCCAGCACGATCGAGATGATCCAGAAACGGATGACGACGGTCGATTCCGCCCAGCCCAATTGTTCGAAATGATGGTGGATCGGCGCCATGCGGAACACCCGCTTGCCCGTCGTCTTGAAGCTGATGACCTGGACGATGACGCTGACGGTTTCGAGGACGAAGAGCCCGCCGATGACGACGAGCACCAGTTCGTGATTGGTGATGACCGCGATGCTGCCGAGCGCGCCACCCAGCGCCAGCGAGCCGGTATCACCCATGAACACCGCTGCCGGCGGGGCATTGTACCAGAGGAAGCCGAGACACGCCCCGATCAACGCCGCTGCAAAGACCGCGAGTTCTCCCGAGCCGGGGACGTGGTGGACGCCGAGATAATCCGAAAACCGAATGTTGCCGACGAGATAGGCGATGATCGCAAAGGCGGCGGCGGCGATCACCACCGGCATCGTCGCCAACCCGTCGAGGCCGTCGGTGAGGTTCACGGCATTGCCGAAGCCCGTCACGATGAAGGCGGCAAAGGCGATGTAGAAGACGCCGAGCGGCAGGCCGGCATCTTTCAGGAACGGCAGGTACAGCGTCGTGCCGGTCCGGCTGGCGATCCAGGTGCAGGCCAGCCCGGCGATGAAGAATTCGATGAGCAGGCGCGTCCGCCCGGAAACGCCCTTGGTGCTGCGCTTGGTCACCTTGTCGTAATCGTCCATGAAACCGATGGCGCCGAAACCCAGGGTGACGAACAGGCTGGCCCAGACGAAACCGTTGCCGGTATCCATCCAGAGCAGCGTCGAAATGGTCAGCGCGATCAGGATCATAAGCCCGCCCATCGTCGGCGTGCCCTTCTTGGTGAGCAGGTGCGACGCCGGGCCGTCTTCGCGGATCGGCTGGCCCTTGCCCTGCTTGCTGCGCAACAGGCTGATGAAGCGCGGCCCGATCAGCAGCGCGATCGCCAGCGCCGTCACCAGCGCCCCCACCGAGCGGAAGGTGATGTAGCGGAACAGGTTGAGGATACCCTCGAACCCCGCCCAATCGGCGATGGCGTTGATCAACTCATACTCTCCCGCCCCAGTTCGGCCTTGTCACGCAGATGCGCGACGACATCGCCCAGGCGCACGCTGTTCGACGCCTTCACCAGCAACACATCGTCGCCGGCCAGCAACCGGCCGATTTCGATCTGCGCCGCCGCGGCATCGGCGACGTGCAACACATCTAAGCGGCGCGACAAGGCAGCCGCCAGCGGTTTCATCTCGTTACCCACAAGAATTATGCTCGAAACGCCCGCCGCCACTATATGTGGTGCCAATTCGGCGTGAAAACGGTCCGAAAGGTCGCCCAGTTCGCGCATCGCGCCGAGCATCGCCAGCCGCCGCCCCTGCCCCGCCGGGGCGATTTCCCCAAGCACCGCCAGCGATGCCGCCATCGAAGCCGGATTGGCGTTGTAGCTTTCATCGATGACCACCGCGGCGCCCGATGATGTCGCCACCCGCAACCGCTGCCCGCGCCCCGGCAGGTCGGTCAGATCGGCGAGCGCCAGCCCGGCGAGCGCGAGGTCGCCGCCGGCGGCATGGACCGCCGCCAGCACCGCCAGCGCATTGCCGACCCAGTGCCGCCCGGCCATGCCGACCTTGAAGGTCAGCCGCTGGTCGCCGATCCGCGCCGTCACGCACGAGCAATCGGGGTGGAGCGCGACCTGTTCCGCAAACACATCGGCGCCTTCGCCGGTACCAAAGGTGATGATCTTTGCCGCATGCGGCCGGGCGTGGGCGATCAACCGATCGCGATGGACGTTGTCATAGGGGATGATCGCGATGCCACCGGGCTGCAACCCGGCGAAAATCTCGCCCTTGGCTTCGGCGATCCCGGCTTCATCGGCGAAATTCTCGATATGCGCCGACGCAACCCAGGTGACGACGGCGATCGCCGGGCGCACCTGTTGCGTCAGGCCGGCGATCTCGCCACTATGGTTCATGCCCATTTCGAAGATGCCGAAGCGGCTGGCCGAGGGCATGCGCGCGAGGCTCAATGGCACGCCGGTGTGGTTGTTGTAGCTTTTCACCGAGGCATGGACGGCGCCCGGCGCGAAGCGTTCGAGCGACGCGCGAATGGCTTCCTTGACGCCGGTCTTTCCGACCGATCCGGTTACCCCGATGCGCAGCGCCGCGCTGCGGTCGCGCGCCGCTGCGGCCAGCGCCGACAGCGCGGCGTTGGGGTCGGGCACCAGCACATGCGGCGCTGTGACCGCCTGGCTGACGAGCAGCCCGGCGGCACCGCGCTCGATCGCCTGGGGCACGAAGCGGTGGCCGTCCATGGCCTCGCCCTGCATGGCGACGAACAGGTCGCCGGGGCCGACCTCGCGGCTGTCGAAGCTGACGCCGGTGGCGGCAAAATCACCGTGCAGCGTGCCGCCGGTGGCGACGGCGATGGCAGTGCCGGTCCACAGCGCCGTCATGCCGCGCACTCCCGCGCGACTTGGACATCGTCGAAAGGCAGCACCTGGGTGCCGACGATCTGGCCCTGTTCATGGCCCTTGCCGGCGATCAGCACGACATCGTCGGAGCCGCTGGCGGCAATCGCGGCGGCAATTGCGCTGCGCCGGTCGGCGACTTCGGTCGCGCCGGGGGCGGCAGCCATGATTGCGGCACGGATGACGGCGGGGTCCTCGGAACGCGGATTGTCGTCGGTGACGATGACCTGATCGGCGATGGCGACGGCGGCGGCGCCCATCAGCGGCCGCTTGCCCTGGTCACGATCGCCGCCGGCGCCTAACACCAGGATCAACCGGCCCTTGGTGTGCGGGCGCAGCGCGGCGGCGGCCGCCTCGAGCGCATCGGGGGTATGGGCGTAATCGACATAGACCGGCGCCCCCGAGCGCGCGATGACGGCGCGCTCCAGACGACCGCGCACCGGCCGCACCCGCGCCAGATGCGCCAGCGTCGCCGCGACATCGCCGCCGGTGGCGATGACCAGCCCGGCCGAAACCAGCGCATTGGCCGCCTGATAGGCACCGATCAACGGCAGGGCGATGGTGAAGTCCCTGCCCGCCGCGGTTACCACCAGTGTCTGTCCCAGTGCCGTCGGGGTGCGCGATTTCAGCGTCAGCGTTTCGCCCGCGGTGCCAACGGTCATCACCTTTAGCCCGCGCGCGAGTGCCGCGGCGATGACCCGGCCCGACCAGGGCGCGTCATCGGCCCAGACCACCACCGTGCCATCGCCATCGACGACATCGGTGAACAACCGCAGCTTGGCGGCGAAATAGGCCTCCATCGTACCATGGTAATCGAGATGGTCGCGCGACAGGTTGGTGAAGGCGGCGGCGCGCACCGGCAGCCCCTCGGTGCGGAACTGGTCGAGGCCATGGCTGCTGGCTTCGAAGCTGGCATGGCTGATGCCTTCGCGCTGCAACCCGGCCATGTTGGCGAGGAAGGTGACGACATCGGGGGTCGTCAGCCCGGTTGTGACCTGGTCATGCGCGGTGGTGACCCCCAAGGTGCCGATGCTGGCGGCAACATGCCCGGCGAGATGCCAGAGCTGCCGGGTCAGTTCGGCGGTCGATGTCTTGCCATTGGTGCCGGTCACGGCAACGACGGTGCCGGGGAACGGCGCATAAAAACGCGCCGCGAGCCGGGCAAAGGCCGCACGCGCCGGATCGGCGGTGATGTGGAAGGCGCCGTCCACCGCCACGCCCGGCGCCGAGACGATGGCGATGGCGCCGGCGGCGATGGCGGCGGGAATGAAATCCTCGCCGTTCACCCGCGCGCCGGGAAAGGCGCCGAAGATCGTGCCGGGCGCGACCTTGCGGTGGTCGATGGCAAAGCCGGTGACCGCTGCGTCGCCGCCGCCGCTGACCAGGTCCCCCAGCCGCATGCCTTACTCCTCGACGGCTTCGGGGGCCTTGGGCGCCACCGCCGACAGGTCCACATCCTTGGTCGCTTCGGGGGCAACGCCCAGGATCGGCGCGATCTTGCCGACAAGGCGGCTCGTCGCCGGGGCGATCGTCATTCCGGCGGTCTTGAAGCCGAAGCTGGTCTTGCTGCCCTTGGGATCATCGATCATCATGACGACGACATAGCGCGGCGCGTCCATCGGGAAGGCCGCGGCAAAGGTCGAGACATTGGCGCCGCGGACATAGCGGCCATTGACGACCTTTTCGGCGGTTCCGGTCTTGCCCCCCACCCGATAGCCCGGCGCATCGGCCTTGCGCCCGGTGCCGGTAGTGACCACCAGCCGCAGCAGCGCGCGCATCATTTCGGAGGTCGATTCCTTGAAGACGCGGCGGCCATAGATCGGCTGGCCCGGAGTCGCCTTGATCAGTGTCGGCTTGTGATAGACGCCGCCATTGACCAGCGCGGCATAGCCGGCGGCGAGGTGCAGCGGCGTCACCGCCATGCCATGGCCATAACCGATCGTCATGGTGGCCAGTTCGCCCCAGTTATTGAGCGGCGGAAACTGCGGGCGCGAACGCTCGCCCAGTTCGAAATCGACCTGGCGCATGAAGCCGAGTTTTTCGAGCATGTCGCGCTGCCGGTCGCGCCCCACCGCCGAAGCGATGCGCGCCGTGCCGATGTTCGACGAATGGGTGAAGATTTCGGGCGTGGTCAGCCAACGGTTGAGCGCGTGATCGTCGTGGATGACCTTTCCGGCGATGACCAGCGGCCGCGAGGCGTCATAGGTCTGGCTCATCGAGGTGATGATGCCCGAATCGATGCCGCTGGCGATGGTGAAGGCCTTGAAGGTCGACCCGAGTTCGAAGGTGGCAAAGGTCGCCTGGTTGTAGCGCGACGCATCATCGGACTTGCCCGGCGCATTGGGGTTGAAATCGGGCTGCGAGGTCATCGCGACGACTTCGCCGGTATCGACATCCATGACGATGCCGGCGGCGCCGGCGGCGCGCTGATCGAGATAGACGCTGCGCAGTTCATGTTCGAGCGCCTGCTGGACGCGCACGTCGAGCGCCAGTTGCAGCGGCACCCCGCGCGTCGCATCACTGGCGAGGCGATCGTTGAAGGCCTTTTCGAGCGCGACGGCGCCGCGGCCCTTGTCGTCGGTATAGCCGATGACATGGCTGGCAAGATTGAAATTGGGGTATAGCCGTTCGGCCTCGCGACGCAGGAAGATCGCGGGTTCGCCGAGATCGTTGATGCGCTTGGCTTCGGATGGCAGCACGCGGCGGGCGATGTAGCGGAATTGGCTCTTGCTCGCCAGTTCGGCGTAGATTTCGCCCTCGGTCTTGTCGGTCAGGATCGCAGCGATGCGGCGTGCCAGCACCGCTGGGTTGCCGGCCAGCTTGCGAGGCTCGACCGACACGGCAAAGGCTTCGAAGGTACGCGCCAGTTCGACGTCGTTGCGATCGATGATATCGGCGCGCGGCGGCGCGGCGCTGGCGATGATGCGCGTCGTCGCCGGGCGCGCCTCGAAGATCGCCAGGTCGGTCAGCCGCAGCCCGAGCACCACCGGCACGGCCAGGAACAGCAGCAACAACAGCACCAGGCGCTGCCGCGCCAGCCCTTGCGCTTCCTGGCGCTGGCCGGCGAGCGGCGTTGCCGGTGCGCGCGCCGACGGCGCCGGGCGCGGCCGCGGCGCGACCAGCGAGGGGGCCAGCGAAGGCGCGGGCTTGCCCGCGATCAGGATCATGGGTCCGGCCATGGCGGGGTGTTACTGGCCCCCCTGCGGCAACAGGTCGATCGGCGCGCCGGGGGCGGGCGCTTCGGCGCGCGGCGGCTCGATCTTGACCGGTGCGGCCTTTTTGGGCTCGGGACGGCGCGGTTCGGCAGGGCGGGCCGGCGGGCGGGCCTCCGGGCGGGCTTCCGCACGCGCGAGTTGCACGCGCTCGGGCCGGGCCTTTTCCGTCCGTTCGGGCGGAGTTAGTCGTGCGCGTTCAGACGTTGCTAGTTGCGCCCGTTCGCGCGTTGCCAGTTGCGCCCGTTCGGGCGTTGCCAGTTGCGCCCGTTCGGGCGGGGCCTTCTGCGCCCGTTCGGGCGAGGCGAGTCGCGCCCGTTCGGGCTGGACAGCGTCGGCCAACGGCGCACGGCGCTGTACCGGCGCGGCGAGTTCGACAGCCGGCGCGGGCGAACGCTGCGGCACCGAATAACCGGCGCGAATCAGCCGCGGCACCGCGGCATCGGCGGCCGGGGCGGCTTCATAGGCCACGGTAACCAGTGGCGCCGTGACGGTGGCGGCGGCTTCCGGCGTGGTGACAGCATAGACGATGCCCGGCTTGGCCTCGGTCGTGGCGGCGGCATAGCCGGCGAGTTCGACCGGCGAGCGCAGGAACTGGCCCGCTGCCGGTGCCGACATCTGCAGGACATTGTCGTTCCAGCGCTGCAATTCGGGGAAGCGCGCGCGGGTGCGCAATTCGGCCTGCAGGTTGCGCATCTCGCGGGCGTCGGCGACCAACTGCATGCGCAGCGATTCGACCCCGGCGCGTTCGCTCGAGACCTTGAGGTTGATCGTGTAGCAACCGACAGCAGCGACCATGGTGGTCACCAGCATCATCGCCGATCCGGCATAATTCCTCATGCTGACCTCGCAAGCAAAGCAGAAACAGGGGCGCCGCGCACCGACCAGGCCGGCGCTGCGGTGCGCACGGCGGCACGCAGCGTTGCCGACCGGGCACGCGGATTGGCGGCGACTTCGGCATCCGACGGCCGAACTGCCCGCGCCGGGCGTTCGAAACTGGGGGCGCGCGTAGCCGCCGCCATCGGCAGATGGCGCGAGCCGGCCGGCGCATTGCCCGAATGGTCGCGCAGGAAGGTTTTCACCCGGCGGTCCTCGGCCGAATGAAAGCTGACCACCGCGAGCCGGCCGCCCGGACGCAGCAGGCGTTCGGCTGCTGCCAGCCCGGCATCGAGCTGCCCCAGTTCGTCGTTCACATGGATGCGCAGCGCCTGGAAGGTGCGCGTGGCGGGATCGCTTTTCTTGCCCGGCTGGTTGCCGAGCACCGAGCGCACCAGCCGCGCCAGTTCCGAGGTGCGGGTCAGCGGGCGATCGTTGACGATGGCGCGGGCGATGCGCCGCGCGCCGGGTTCATCGCCCAGCGTGAACAGCACATCGGCGATTTCGGCTTCGGTGGCGCTATTGATGAAATCGGCCGCGGTCATGCCGTCCTGGCCCATGCGCATGTCGAGCGGGCCATCGGACTGGAACGAAAACCCGCGTTCGGGCTGGTCGATCTGCATCGACGAGACGCCGATATCGAAGGCCATGGCGTCGACGCCATCGATGCCATGGTCGGCAAGCCCGGCCTCCATATCGGCAAAGGGCCGGTTGATCAGGATGACATCGTCGGCGCTGGCGAGATCGGCATTGAGCGCGATCGCGGTCGCATCGCGGTCGAAACCGATCGCCTTGGCGGGCCGCGCAGCACGCACGGCGCGCAGATAGCCGCCGGCGCCCAGCGTCGCATCGACATAGATGTCACCCGGGCGGATCGCCAGCGCCGCCAGCGTTTCGGCGAGCAGGACGGGATTGTGCGGTGCCGCGGTCATCGCACCGGCTCCACGATCGGCAGCCCCTTGGCCTGCAGTTCACCGATCAGCGTGCGCCGCATCCGCGGCTCGAGATTGGGCAGTTCGAGGAAACGATAGGGGTTCCACATCTGGAACCACTTGCCCCCGGCAATGAACCAGACATGGCTGGTGAAATCGCCGAGATCGCGCAGGCCCGAGGTGACGACGATACGGCCGGGTTCGTCGATCTTGTAGCTCAGCGCGCCGCCGAACAGGCCGATCGCCCGCATGGCGCCATCAACGCTTTCTTCATCGACTTCCTGGGCATCGAGCCGGGCCTGCAGGTTGCGATGGTGGGTATCATCATAGGCGATCAGGCAGTCGAAGCCCTTTGCCGGCCCGATGTACAGGTCCGACGTGCCCGAGCGGGCCTTGATCACATCACGGAACTGCGACGGAATCGAGAGACGATTCTTCGTGTCGATCGCGTTCAGCGAATAGCCAGTGAAGGAAATGTCCGACAACTCGTCCGCCCCTGCAATGAGGAATGACGGCCGTGCTTCAGACGTTACCGGCTAACCCCGGCGCTACGCATCTACCCGACCACGCAATGACGTTCCCGCCCTCATTGTGGACAAGGTCTATCATGGGCTGGCGTGGGTCTCAATGGTTTATCGTGGGACAGACCGGTGATTCATGGGGACAACCATGGGAAATACGCCCCGATGCCGGAATTCCCTGCAGAAACAGGGCCGACGCAAGGCTGTGGATAAGTCTGTGGTCAAACGCCGGAAATCCCCGCAACAACCCGTGGACAGGGTGGGGATGCGGGCGGGATTCCGCGCCGGATTTCGGATTTGTGACAAAAGCCCGTTGCCGCCCAACAGGTTGCGGCAAGAAAGGGACGCGGATCAGCCGCTGGTCGGGCGCGAGGCGGCGGGAACGGCAATCTGGCGCGAGCTTGCCCGCAAGGCCGAATCGCGTTCGGTAACGGCAGGGCCGGCGCCTGGCGCCACACCGAGCACGGCAAGCGGTTCGCCGGTGGTTTCCGAAGCGGCCCGGGATTGATCGGGGCGCAGGCCGGCCGCCGCGATGAGCACGAGCAGGAAAATCGCCGCGAGCCCGGTCAGCCCGAGCCGGATACGCTGGCCGCTGCCCGCCCGGTCATCGCTGCCGCGATCACGCACGCCGATGGAATCGGCCTGCATTGCCAGCTGACCGTCATGTGTGGCGCCGAACTTGCGCTTCAGCAGTGACATCGACCCTCGCTTTTCATCCTCGCCACCGGGCCCGGGACCCGGCGGCCACCCCCGGGTTCACGGCAGTTGCCGTTGCGCCTGGAAGCAAAAGGTTCCGCGTTACACCAAAGATATAGGACCGTTACCAAAGAATGTCGAGCATTGTGGTCAATCTGCCACAGTCAGGCCTTTTCGGGCCAGCCATTCGGCGTTGTAGAGCGTCGACATATAACGCAATCCTGAATCGCACAGGATGGTCACGATCGTATGGCCCGGCCCCATCTGCCGCGCCAGCCGCACTGCGCCGGCGACATTGATTCCGGATGACAAGCCCAGGCACAGCCCTTCCTCGGCATTCAGCCGGCGTACCCAGTGCAGCCCTTCGGCATCGGGAACACGGAACTGCGCATCGACCGCCAGCCCGTCAAGGTTGGCGGTGATCCGGCTCTGGCCGATGCCTTCAGACACGCTGGAGCCTTCGGCGCGCAACTCGCCATGGGCGAAATAATTGTACAACGCCGCACCTCCGGGGTCGGTCAGCGCGATCGTCACCTCGGGCTTTTCGGCGCGCAGCCCCAGCGCGACCCCGGCCAGCGTGCCGCCGGTGCCGACGGCGCAGGTGAAGCCATCGACCTTGCCGCCGGTCTGGGCCCAGATTTCGACCGCGGTCGTCTTGATGTGCGCCATGCGGTTGGCGACATTGTCGAACTGGTTGGCCCAGACCGCGCCGGGTGTCTCCTCGGCGATGCGCCGCGAGGTGTGGACGTAATGCGCCGGGTTCGAATAGGGCGCCGCCGGCACCAGCACGAGTTCGGCGCCCAACGCGCGCAACGTGTCCTGTTTCTCGCGGCTCTGGGTTTCGGGCATGACGATGATCGTCTTGTAACCGCGGGCCGCGCCGACCACGGCGAGGCCGATACCGGTATTGCCGGCGGTGCCCTCGACGATGATGCCGCCCGGCTGCAACTGGCCGCGCCGCTCGGCATCCTCGATGATCTCGAGAGCGGCGCGATCCTTGACGCTGCCGCCGGGGTTGAGAAATTCGGCCTTGCCCAGGATCGTGCAGCCGGTTTCGGCGCTGGGGCCCTTGAGCCGCAGCAAGGGTGTGTTGCCGATGAGCGCGGTGATATCGGAAGCGATGGAGTCTGGCATGGCCCCGGTTTACCCCGCGCCATGGCCAGCGGCAAGGAAGCACTGGTTTCCAGGCGGCAAGACGGGCTAGAGTCGCGCCATCATGGGTAGGCGTATGCACTTGGCCACCGCTGGCCGACTGGCGCTGCTGGCGGTGCCGGCGCTGCTGCTTGCCGGCTGCGGCGCATCCCCCGAAGGCGCGCAACTGGCGGTAACCGTCGTCGGCGAACCCAACCACGGCCTGGCGCGGCGGCTGGAGGCCGAAGCCACCCAGCCCGGGCTGGTGGCGCGCGATGGTTCGGGCCAGGTCGTCGCCGGGCTCGCGTCGAGCTGGCGCTTTCTCGACAAGGGCAGCAGCCTGATCCTGCGCTTGCGCCCGGTGAAATGGAGCGATGGCCGCGCGCTCACCGCCAATGACGTGGTCGCCGCGCTGCGCCGCGCCGCCGCCCGGCGCGAACCCGCGCTGGGCTTTGCCGGCATCACCGGCGCCCCCCTCCCCGGCAAAGCCGGGGTCGGCAAGCTGGGCGCATCGGCACCGATTTCGCGTGTCGTCGAATTGCGGCTGGCGGGCGCCTCGCCGCAGATGCTCGGCTGGCTTGCCGAACCCGGCCTCGGCATCATCCGACCCGGCGACAAGGCCGCGACGCTCGCCGCCTATGCGGCCAGCGGCCCCGCCAATGCCCGGCTGCTGACCCGGCGCGGCGATGTCGCCAGCCCCGAGGCACGGCCGGCCGCCATCCGCATCGCCACCGCCGACAGCCGCAGCGCCATCGCCGGCTTTGCCCGCGGTGACAGCGATATCGTTTTCGGCGAAGGCCTGGCCGGGCTGGGTGAAGCGCGCACCGTCGCCCGCGCCGATGCGCTGCGGCTCGATCCGGCCTGGGGGCTTTACGGCTATGTCGCCAACAGCCGGAAGGGCCCGCTCGCCGATGCCGGCGTCCGCCGCGCCCTCGCCATGGCGATCGACCGGCCCGGGCTGGTGGCGCGCTTCGGCATTGCGGCCATTGCGCCGGCCGATGGCCTGTTGCCGCACGACCGGTCGGCAACGGCCGCTGCCGGCGAAACCCTGCCCGCCGAAATGACCGACTGGCTGTCCCCCGACGTGGCAGCGCGCCGCGACGAGGCGCGGCGCCTGCTCGCCGCCGCCGGCTATTCGGCCGAACGACCCTTGCGGCTGGTCGTGCTGCTGCCGCCGGGGCGCGACCATCGCAACGTCGCCGATATCGTCGGTAATGACTGGCGCGCCATCGGCGTCGTGCTCGCCGCCAGCGAAATGGCCGCCAGCGCCATCGAAGGCCGCATCGCGCGCGGCGCCTTCGACCTGGCGCTGACCGAAGCGGCGCTGCCCGAGCCCGACCCGGCCGCCGCGCTGGCGCGCTGGCGCTGTCGCGCGGGGCCGCATTGCAACCCGGCGGCTGATGCCCTGCTCGATGCGGCACTGGTCGCACCGGCGGCGGAACGATCGGTGCTGCTCGCCCGCGCCGAAACCGAATTTCTGAACGGCCCGCCGCTGATCCCGCTGTTCACCGCGATCCGTTGGGCGCTGGTGGCGCGCGGTGTCGATGGCTGGGTGCCCAACCGCGCCGCCAGCCACCCGTTGGGCCGGCTTGCCGTGGTGGGCAAATAGCGGCGCCGGTCAGCCCGGAAAGAATTTGCGCGTCACCAACAACCCGACCGTGGCCGCCGAACCGGTGAGGAACGTGCCCCACATCAAGTCGAGAATGGTAACCTTGAGGCTCCACACCTTCAGCGTCGCATAATTGGTCATGTCATAGGTCATGTAGCAGAAGAAGCCGAACAACGCGCCCTGCACCAATGCCGTTTGCCACTTGCCCGAAGCCAGCGCCGGCTGCACCGCAAAGATCAGGATGCCGGTGATATAGAGCAGATAAAACACGATCGCCGGGCCGAGCCGGAAGTTTTCGGCCATCAATTCGCCGATCTCGGGTTTGTACAGCCGGGTCGACATGGTGATCAGCCAGATACTGTCGATCGCGGCAAACCCGAGGCCGGTGGCGATGAAGGCGGTGGCGGTTTTCATGATCATTCGGCCAGCATAGACGCAGCGGCGTTTCCGGGCCAAGGTGATTTTATATTGGAGACTAGCGACTTGGGGAGTCGATGATGGGGGACGAATTCGCGGACCGGCCGCCCGGGCTGGTATCGCGTGCAGCACGCGCCGCACTGGTGGCATTGTACCGGCAACAGGGCTGGCGCGCGCAATCGGACGGGCCGATCCCGAAGCGCTGCATCATCATTGCAGCACCGCACACGTCGAACTGGGATTTCCTGTATTTCGTCGGGCTGACGCATGATTTGGGGTTCCAGGCGCATTTCATGGGCAAGCAGGAACTGTTCCGCTGGCCGATGGCCAATTTCATGCGCGAAAACGGCGGCATCCCGGTCGATCGCTCCACCGGCGGCAATTACGTCCAGGCGATGATCGACCAGTTCGCCCGGCGTGACGTTTTCCGCCTGACCATCGCCCCCGAAGGCACCCGCAGCGCGGTGCGCAAGTGGCGGACGGGCTTCTACCATATCGCCATGGGCGCCGGCATTCCGCTGGTTTGCGGGCTGATGGATTATGCCAAGAAGATCGGCGGGCTTGGCCCCGCCTTCATGCCGACCGGCGACTATGCCGCCGACATGGCGCGAGTCGAGGAATATTACCGCTCGGTGACCCCCAAATATCCGCATTACGCCACGGCAAACATCGTCGCGGCGAGCGGTGGCTATCGTTATGTGCCCGCGCCCCGGGTCGAGGAGACGGTTTGATGGCGCTCGTGCAACCCCTGGTTGTCAACCTCGCCGCGATCATGGTGGCGATGCTGGTGCTGTGGCAGATCTCGGTCGCCATCAAGGATGTCAGCTTCATCGATGCCGTCTGGGCCTATGGGATGGTCGGGCTGACGCTGCTGACCGCGGTGCTGATGCCCGGCAGCCCGGTCGGGCCGCACAGCCAGGTCCTGCTGCTGCTGGTTGTTGTCTGGGGGCTGCGGCTCGGCACCCATCTGCTGATCCGCTGGCGCCGGCTGGGGCGCGACCCGCGCTACGACCGCATCGTCGGCGGCACGATGAAGGCCAAGGGCTGGAGCTTTTCGAAAACCTCGCTGATCATGGTCTTTGCCATGCAGGGGCCGCTGCTGTGGACGGTGTCGCTGCCGGCGCAGGCCGGGCTGTTGTCGGATCTCGGCGAACCCATCGGCCGGCTTGGTGCCATCGGCATTGCGCTCGCGGTCATCGGTATCGGCTTCGAAAGCCTGGGCGACCTGCAACTCGAAGCCTTTCGGCGCGACCCGACCAAGCATGGCAAGGTGCTCGATACCGGGCTGTGGCGGTATACGCGGCACCCGAACTACTTCGGCGACGCCTGCACCTGGTGGGGCATCTGGCTTGTCGCGATTGCGGGCGGCGCCGGGCTGTGGACGGCGGTGGGGCCGTTGTTTCTGACCTTCACGCTGGTGAAGTGGAGCGGGGCGGCGTTGCTCGAAAAGGGGCTGAAGAAGACGCGGCCGGGCTATGCGGAATATATCGCGAAGACGTCGAGTTTTATTCCCTGGCCGCCGAAGGGGTAGGGGGCGGATAGGGTCGGGGTCGCGGTTGTGAGGTAAATATCGGAACGGAAGATCGTGAACCGCGACGTCACAAATCTGCCGCCGCAAAATGTGCGATCTGATCGGCATGTGCCTGGGTAAATGCGGGGCGTGATGTGCCCCGCAATACATAGTCACGACAAACAGCGAAATCCGCCAATCCGTCAAACCGGTCGACGAGCCGAAGCACATCGACCATCAAAATATCGGCGATCGAAAACGACCCAGCCAGCCATTCACGTCCTGCCAACACCGTTTCCATATGCTTGAGCCGGGATTCAAGGAAGGTGTCGAAGAATGACCGCATCGGAGTCTTTTCGGTATCGCCAGAAAATTTGAAAAATGACCAAGGCTGACTCGCCGCCTCGACCGAAGCGAGCGATGCGAACAGCCATGAGTTCACATCGCTGCGCGCGCGTGCTTCCGCGGGCATCAGTCGATGACTCAGACCGCCGAGATACAGCAGGATCGCACCACTCTCGAAGATCGAAATGTCACCGTCCGTAAGCCAGGGGACCTGACCGAACGGCTGATGCACGAAATGCTCGGGACTGCGGTCGCGGAATGGCACGCTTTCCACGCGATAAGGCAACCCGACCTCTTCGAGTGCCCAACGCACACGCAAATCACGCACGTAACCGCGCGGCATTTCGGGAACCCAGTCGAAAGTTGTCAAAATCAGGTTGGTCATTCTCCAACGCTTATCACAATAGCTTTGGTATGTCCGATTTCCGGCATTTGCGACCACTCCGCGATAACTCAAGTCGGGGCAAAAGCTGTCGCTGGCAAGCTTCAGCGTCGCAGGGCGCGTTCGTAGAGCCAGACCCGGATGGCGCTGGAGAGGTTGGTCGTGCGGGCTTCGTCGATTTCGGCGACGAGGGCGGCGAGGGGTTTGTTTTCGGCTTCGGCGGCGGTCTTGAGGGCTTCCCAGAAGATGGGTTCGAGGGTGAGGCTGGTCGCATGGCCGGCGATGGTGAGGGAGTGTTTCTGGGTCATGGGGGTAGCGCCCTCGGGTCACGTGCGTCGGGGTGAAGCCCCTTCTCCCGCTTGCGGGAGAGGCGAGAGGCGCGCCAGCGCCCCGGGTGAGGGTGTACCCGGGTGTCGACGCAAATGCACGCCCTCACCCGCTCGCCGAAGACGGTGAGTCGCCTCTCCCGCAGGTGGGAGAGGGGTAGGAAGACAGCAAGCAAGGGCAAGGGCAAAGCCCATGCTGACGTCAGACGAGTCCGGGGCGCAGGAGCGCGCCCCGTCTCGCTCGCCGGTCTTGCGCCTGTCGGCGCGTAGCGTTTCGCTACGCGCACGCGGCGCTGCGACTAGTACATATGCTGCCCGCCATTGATGCTCATCGTCGAGCCCGTCACAAACCCCGCATCCTCAGCACACAAAAACGCCACCCCCCGCGCAATTTCATGCGCCTGGCCGAGCCGCCCCGCCGGGATCTTCGCGACGATCTTTTCCAGCACGTCCGCCGGCACCGCCGCGACCATGTCGGTATCGACATAGCCCGGCGCGATGGCATTCACCGTGATGCCGAAACGCGCGCCTTCCTGCGCCAGCGCCTTGGTGAAGCCATGAATGCCCGACTTTGCCGCGGCATAATTGACCTGGCCATATTGGCCGGCCTGGCCGTTGATGCTGCCGATGTTGACGATCCGGCCGAAGCCGCGCGATTTCATACCGGTGAAGGTTGCCTTGGCCATGTTGAAGCAGCCGCCAAGGTTGACGCGGATGACTTCGTCCCATTGCGCATAGCTCATCTTCATCAGCGTGCCGTCGCGGGTGATGCCGGCATTGTTGACGACGATATCGACCGGGCCGAGCGCGGCTTCGACCGCGACGACGCCATCGAGGCATTCCTGATGATCGGCGACATTCCATTTGAACGCCGGGATGCCGGTGCGTTCGGTGAACTCGCGCGCCTTGGCATCGTCACCGCCGTAATTGGCCGCCACCGAGATCCCCAACTCCTTGAGCTTGAGGCAGATCGCCTCGCCGATGCCGCGTGTGCCGCCCGTTACAATCGCTACCCGTGCCATGTCGAAATCCCCGGACTATCCATACCGGTTGATCCCGGCTGTCGTCAGCTTAGCGGGGGTTCGACCCAGCCCGCAAGTTCCCGCGCCAGTAAAGCCTGCAACATTTCGATACCGACCGGGGTGTCGTTGAGACACGGCAAATAGGCGAAATCGGTGCCGCCATGTTCAAGGAAGGTATCCCGCCCCTCCAGCGCGACTTCCTCGAGCGTTTCGAGGCAATCCGCCGAAAACCCGGGGCACACCACGGCGATGCGGCGGATACCCTGCCCCGGCAGCGATTCGAGCATGCCATCGGTGTAGGGCCGCAACCATTCCGCCCGGCCGAAGCGCGACTGGAAAGTGACTTTCACCGGCAGCTCGAGCGCTTCCTGGAGCAGCCGCCCGGTCTTGATGCACTGGCAATAATAGGGATCGCCCATGTCGAGCGTGCGCTTGGGCATGCCGTGAAAGCTGGTGACGATCAGGTCGGGCACGAAATCGAGCTTCGCCAGCCCATCGCGCACACCCTGCGCCAGCGCGGCGATATGATCGGGATTGTCGTAATAGGGCGGCAGCGTGCGCAGCGCCGGCTGCCAGCGCCAGCCGGCGATCGCGGCATTGGCGGCATCGACGACGGTGGCGTTGGTCGCCGCCGAATATTGCGGGTAGAGCGGCGCCAGCAAAATCCGGTCGCAACCCTGCGCCTGCAACGCCGCCAGCCGTTCGCCGATCGAGCGGCTGCCATAGCGCATCGCCCAGTCGACGATGACGTTCGGCCCGAAGCGCCCGTCGAGCGCCGCCGCCTGCGCCTTGGTGATCGCGGTGATCGGCGAGCCGTCGGGCGTCCACACCTTGGCGTAATTGGCCGCCGTGGTGCGCGGGCGGATGTTGAGGATCAGCAGGTTGAGGATCGGTTTCCACAGGAAGGCCGGAATCTCGATGACGCGCGGATCCGACAGGAATTCACCCAGGAAGCGCTTGACCGAGGGCACATCGGGGGCATCGGGCGAGCCGAGATTGACGATCAGCACGCCGACCCGCCCGACACGCGCCGCCGGGTGGCTGTCGGGACGCAGTACCGGGGCCGGGGTGGGCAGGGGGAAGGCGTTGTTCATGCCGCCACCAGCAACGGCAATTGCCGCCGCCGGCCGCCGCCGGCGGCGAACAGCGCATTGGCAACGGCGGGTGCGATCGGCGGGGTGCCGGGTTCACCGACGCCGCCCGCCGGCGCATCCGACGCGATAATCGTCACGGCTATCTCGGGGGTTTCGGCCATGGTGAGCAGCGGATAGCTGTCGAAATTTTCCTGCTGCGCCTTGCCGTCGGCAAAACTGACACGGCCATGCAGCGCTGCGGTCAGGCCATAGATGACGCCGCTTTCCATTTGGGCGCGGACGCTGTCCGGGTTGATGACCCGACCGCAATCGACCGCGACCCAGACGCGCGTGACACGCGGCGCCTCGCCCTTGGCCAGCGTCACCTCGGCGACCTGGGCAACAATGCTGCCGAAACATTCGCTCAATGCGACGCCGCGGCCGACACCCGGCGCGACAGTGCCGAGCGGCCCGCCGGCCTTCAGCGCGGCGCGCAGGACCGCCGCGTGGCGCGGCTTGTCCTTGAGCATCGCCAGCCGGAAGCTGCCGGGATCGACCTTTGCCGCAACCGCGAGTTCATCCACGAAGCTTTCGGTGATGAACGCCGAAAAACTGTGCCCGACCGAGCGCCAGAAACCGAGTGGCACCGGGCAGTCCGCCAGCGCATGGGCAACACGGATATTGGCGATATCGTACGGCAGATGCACCGAGCCTTCGATGGCGCCGGCGCTGGTCTTGGCATCGCCCCCGGCAGCGGGGATGTTGCGGCCCATGAAGCTGCTGCCGACATCGGGGGCGGCGATGATCGCATCCCACCCCGTCACGCCGCGATCGCCCGCGACACCGCGCAGCCGCGCCGCCACGGCGGGGCGCCACATGTCGTGGCCGAAATCTTCCTCGCGGCTCCAGATCAATTGCACCGGACGGCCGACGGCCTTGGCGATGATCGCCGCCTGTTCGCAGGCATCCTTTTCGACCTTGCGGCCGAAACCGCCGCCGATCAGCGTCGGGAAGATCGTCACATCATCCGAAGCGATATCGAGCGCTCGGGCGACGCCCCAGGCCGCCAGCGTTGCCGATTGCGTCGGCGCCCAGACTTCGCACTTGCCGTTTTCAAAGCGCGCCGTTGCCGTCATAGGCTCGAGACAGGCATGGGCGAGGAAGGGCAACGTGTAATCGGCGCTGATATCGGCACCGCTTTCGAAGGCGCCGGTAACATCGCCATCGTCGCGCACCGTATCGCCCTCGCCATCGAGCGCCGCCTTCAGCCCGGCTTCGAGCCAGGGGCCGGCGGGGTTGGTGGCGGCGGTGTAGCTGACGACCACCTTGTCGAGCGCGGTCTTCGCCGCAAACCAGCCATCGGCGACGACCGCGACGAAATCCGGGCCTTCGACGAGCCGCACCGTCGCCGGCAGCGCCCGCTTGTCGATCGCCTTGCGGGTCGCGCCGATCGGGGTCTGGCGGATCGCGGCATACATCATACCGGGCAGGCGGACGTCGGCGCCGAAGCGCGCGCTGCCGTCGGTCTTCGACGGAATGTCGAGCCGCAGCACCGACTTGCCGATCAGCACCGGCTTTTCGCGCAGGGTCGGCTCCGTGGGAGCATCCTCGATCTTGGCCTCGGCGGCGATCTCGGCAAAGGCGATGCGGTTGGCCTTGTGGATGACAAAACCGCCCGCGGTATCGCAATCTTCCCAATCGACCGACCAGCGCCGGGCGGCGGCGCGGCACAGCATCTCGCGCGCCGCAGCGCCCGCGGCACGCAGCGGCGCTTCGAAACCGCGCACCGAGGTGCTGCCGCCGGTAATCTGGAAATCGAAGAATTCGACCATGCGGCCGCCGCCCCAGGCAGCGATCGAGCGCATGGTATCGGACATATGCTCGATCTGATCGGCCATCATGCCCTTGTTGGCATAGTCCGGCCCCAGCGGTGCCGGCTCGACCGCCACAGTACGCCAGTCGGCACCCAGTTCATCGGCGACGATCTGCGCCAGCCCCGACCAGATGCCCTGCCCCATTTCGGCCTGCGGTACCGCCACCGTGACGCGGCCATCGGCGCCGATCTTGACGAAGGCGTTGATGAGATGTTCGCCTTCCCCCGCCGTCCAGACGAGCGCGCGCCGGCGTGGCCAGACGGCCCAGCCAATGGCCAGGCCGCCGCCAACGCCGGCAGCGATCAACAGGGTACGGCGGGAAATCGCCATCAGGTGCGTCCGGCTCCGCGGTTTACTTCAACTGGCCCATCAGATGTTCGGCCGACGACACCGCAAAAGCGCCCGGCTCCTCGACATTCAAATGGGTAACCACCCCGTCCTTTACCAGCATCGAGAAACGCTGGCTGCGAATCCCCATGCCGAACTTGCTGAAATCGGCTTCAAGGCCCAATGCCTTGGCGAAATCGGCGCTGCCATCGGCAAGCATCGTCACCTTGTCGCCGGCATCGGCCGATTGGCCCCAGGCGCGCATGACAAAGGCATCGTTGACCGACAGGCAGACGATTTCATCGACGCCGTGCTGCTTGATGGTGTCGGCATTGATGACGAAGCCCGGCAGGTGCTTGGCCGAACAGGTCGGGGTGAAGGCGCCGGGCACCGAGAACAGCGCAACGGTACGGCCACCGAAAAGTTCGTCGGTCGAAATCGGCGCCGGGCCGGCATCGCTGGCCTTGACGAGGGTCGCTGTCGGAATCGTGTCGCCAACCTTGATGGTCATCTTGCCGTCCTTTGTGCAAATGTATCGCCCGACCGATAGCCGCCCCCTTTGTATGCGTCCAGCGTAACGCTATAACTGCGACGAGATGAACGTTCCCCACTTCCTGTCCGGCACATTGCTGCTTTCCATGCCGGGGATCGGCGACCCGCGCTTCGAACGCAGCGTCATCGCCATGTGCCTGCACGATGATGATGGCGCGCTGGGGCTGGTGGCGAACAATCCCGCCACCGGGCTGACGGTGCGGGCGCTGATGGAACAGCTCGATATCGATCCGGGCGTTACCGCCGAAAACGCGATGGTGATGAACGGCGGGCCGGTCGAGCCCGGGCGCGGTTTCGTGCTGCACAGCGCCGATTATCAGGGCCAGGGCACGATTTCGGTGACGGGCGCGACCGGGCCGGTCTGGGGCCTTACCGCGACGCTCGATGTATTGAAGGATATCGCCGACGGCCGCGGCCCGGCGCGCTGGCTGGCGGCGCTGGGCTATACCGGCTGGGGCGCCGGGCAACTGGATGGCGAAATGACCCGCCACGGTTGGCATGTCGCCCCGGGCAACCCGGCAATCCTGTTCGAAACCGATGTCGCGGCCCGCTGGCCGGCGGCCTTTGGCCAGCAGGGCATCGATGTCGGTCAGTTGAGTGCGACACCCGGCAGGGCGTAACGCCAGGGTTGGTTACCGGTCGCTTTGACAAATCCGCTCATCGCGAGCCCTTCGACGCCCTCTACGGCGTCGAAGGGCTCGCGATAAGCGGGTCGGGTGATTCAACCAAGCAGGAATACAGCCCGAACCACGCTACACAGCGCCCGCGTCCCCTCACCCCATGAGGAAGGCGTTGAGCTTGTTGCCATCCGGATCGCGGAAATAACCGGCGTAAAAACCTTCGCCGCGCGGTCCCGGCGGGCCATCGCACGTGCCGCCCTGCGCCAGCGCAATGGCATGCAGCCGATCGACCTGCGCCGTGTCCTTGGCCTCCAGCGCCACCATCACGCCATTGCCGACGCTGGCGGGTTCGCCGTTGAACGGCAGTGTCGCGGCAACGCCGGCGGCGCCGCCCGGCGTGCCCCAGGCGATGAAGGTCGGAAAATCCATCATCCGGCCGACGCCCATTTCAGCGGCGATAGCATCATAGAATGCCGCCGCGCGGGCCAGATCATTGGTACCCAGTGTCACATAGCCGATCATCGCGATCCTCCCCGTTTCAACTAGAACATATAAAGAACATTGCTGATTCGCAAGCGCTTCAGCTCTTGGCCTTGGCGTTGGCCCGGCGACCGGCCGGCGTGTCGCGCTTGCCGGCCAGGATCGTCGTGCAATCCTGGTCCTTGGCATCGCCCAGATCGACGAAGGCGGCAACGGCCGCCAGCGGTGTCGCGACGATGCCCAGCGCCAGCCCGGCGCCGAGGCGCGTGAGCAATTCACCCGAAATCACGTTGATGCGCGGTTCGGCGAAATAACCGCGCAGGCCGATCGGTGACTGGGCCGAAAACAGGCTGAACTGTTTCGAATCGCCCTCCAGCGCCATCGCCAGCGATTCGTCGGCAAAGCTGAAGCCGCCCGAGCCGCGGAACACCGTCTTATTGGTGTCAAAGACGATCGGGTCGGCGATGGCACGGCCATTGGTGACGGTGAAGGCGGCGATGCCGCAATTGATCGTCCGGGGCTCCTTCAGCTTCTTGCTGATCAGCGCGGTCAGGTAATTCTGCAGGTCGAGTTCGGCGAGTTCGGTATTGCGCACCCACAACGTGCCCTTGGGGAAGAACAACGCGATCCGGCCATTGGCACTGGCCAGCGAGGCGCGCACGCTGTCGCCGGTTCCGCGCAATTGCACCCGGCCACGCACCGTCACGGTGGTCCCCGCGTCCTCCACCTTGAAGCCGGTCAGCAGCTTGCCGAGCGGCACCTTGGTGATGCGCACATCGTAATCGGTCTGCACCGGCGGCGTGCGGGCGTTGATGGCGATCTTGGCGATCAGGCGCCCGCCGGCGATATCGAAGGCCAGCGGCGTCAGGCTGAGCAGGCGATCATCGAGATCGAGCCCCAAATGGAAATTGTCGAAGGGCAGCTTGCCGGTACGCACCTTTTTGGCGCGATAATCGATGCGGGCGTCGAACTTGCCGATGGCTTCGATGGCGAGCGGCGCGTCGGGCAGCAGCCGCGGCCGGCCCGCGACGGTGACGACGACGCCCTTGCCTGCCTCCAGCCGTTCGGGATCATAGCCGACCAGCGGCCCGACATCCTTGATATCGAGGATATTGCTGGTCAGCGTACCATCGAGACGGAAGCGGCCTCCCGCATTTTCGGCCATGACCCCGGTCAGCGTGCCGGCCATATCGGTGCCGCCGATGCGTCCGGTTAGCCGGGTCAGCCGCAGCTCGCGATCGACCTTGGTGAGGTTCGCCGCGAGTGAATAGGGGCGCGTGGCGGGCAGGATGATGCCGAACAGAGCCCCGGGTTCCTGCAGGTTGCGGCCGCGCGCGGTGATCCGCAGATCGGCGCCGTCGATGCGTGTCATGCTCGGCAGCGTGCCTGCCAGCGTGATGCGGGTACGCGCGATACTGCCGGCAAGATCGAGCCCGATGCGGCCGCCGGCCGCCGCTTCGTTGGGGGTCGTCAATTGCCCGGACAGGGTGAACGGCGCGCCATGGGTGGTGCCCTTGCCATCGAAGACCAGCGGCCCGGCAATGCGCTGCACCCCGCCGGTGGCGGTGGCGGCGATGGCGCCGACCGTCATTTCGAAGCGCGTATCGCTCGGCGCGTCGATGATCTGCAGGCGGCTGTCGGTGACGGCGGCACGGATGATGTCGGGCAGTTCGAGCGGCCCGCCGCCGAAGGTCCAGTTGTTGCTGCCATCCTTGCGGCGTTGCAACGCCAGGCGGCCGCCATCGAGGGTCAGATCGGCAATGGTCAATTGCCCGAACAGCGCCTTGAGCAGTGGCGCATCGAGCGCGATCCGGCGCGCGGCGAAAAATTGTTGCTTTTCGGCCCATTCGGGGTTGCCGACCGTCAGCGCATCGGCACGAAAACGGATGCCGGGAGCGAGATAGAGCTCGAAATTGCCCGCCACGCGCACCGGGCGTCCGGCGCGACTGGAGGCGTAATCCTCGAAAATGCCCTGCCAGAAGCGACCGCGCGTGACATATTGATAGATATAGAGCCCGGCCAGCACAGCAACGAACGCGGCAAGGCCGATCAACAGGCGCCGGCGCCAAACGGATTTTGTCGCCGGCGGGGCGGGCTGTGACATGTCGGCGTTCATTCGATACACAACCTTTGAAGGCCTGCCGCGTTCCCGTTCGCGCTGACCAGATGATCGCTTGTTGCATTGCCGCGCCGGCATGGCTATAGCCCCGCCCTTCGCATGACCGAATGGCCCGGCTGAATGGGCTGCCGTGGCTGTTCAATGATGCGTCCATCCGAGCCTTCAGAGGCTTCCAAGGAGACGAAATGCCCAAGCTCAAGACCAAGAGCGGTGTGAAGAAGCGCTTCAAGATCACCGCATCGGGCAAGATCAAGCACGGTGTTGCTGGTAAGCGCCACCGTTTGATCAGCCACAATTCCAAGTACATCCGCCAGAATCGCGGGACATCGGTGCTTTCCGAGGCGGATACGCCACGGGTGAAGCTCTGGGCCCCCTACGGTCTTAAGTAAGGAGGCCGGTAAATGGCACGCGTCAAACGTGGTACGACGACTCACGCTCGTCACAAGCGGATCCTGGAACAGGCGAAGGGCTATTATGGCCGTCGCAAGAACACGATTCGTATCGCCAAGCAGGCCGTCGAAAAGGCCGGCCAGTACGCCTATCGCGATCGCAAGGTTAAGAAGCGCAGCTTCCGCGCCATCTGGATCCAGCGCATCAATGCGGCTGTGCGCGAACAGGGCCTGACCTACGGCGTCTTCATGCACGGCACCAAGCTGGCCGGCATCGAGATCGATCGCAAGATCATGGCCGATCTCGCCATGCACGAGCCGGAAACCTTTAAGGTCATCATCGCGCAGGTCCAGGCCGCGCTTGATGCCAAGGTCGCCGCGTAACAGCAGCGACGTTTCGGACAACAAGCGGCGCGGCAGGGCAACCTGCCGCGCCGTTTTTGTTTTGAGCCGCCTTCCGTTTCACCGTCTGGAAAGCTAGACCGCCCGCCATGAGCACCGACACCCTGCAAGCCGATATCCTGGCCGCCATCGCCGCCGCCGCCAGCCCCGAAGCGCTGGAGACCGTGCGCGTCGGCGCCATGGGCAAATCGGGGAGCGTCACGGCGCTGCTCAAGACTCTCGGCGGCATGACGCCCGAACAGCGCAGCGTCGAAGGCCCGCGCCTCAACGGTCTGCGCGAGGCGGTCAGCGCGGCACTGGCGGCGCGCAAGACCGAGCTTGAGACGGCAGCGCTCAACGCGCGGCTGGTCGCCGAGCGCCAGGACATGACGCTGCCGGTGGTGCCGGCGCTGGCGGGCAGCATCCACCCGGTGTCGCAGGTGATGGACGAATTGGCCGAAATCTTCGCCGATCTGGGGTTCGCGGTGGCGACGGGGCCGGAGATCGAGGACGACTGGCACAATTTCAGCGCGCTCAACATTCCCGAAACGCACCCGGCGCGGGCGATGCACGACACTTTCTATTTTCCGCAGAATGCGCCGGGTGGCGGCCCGCGTCCGCTTGGCGGCGCAGACCAAAAACGCATGTTGCTGCGTACCCATACATCGCCCGTGCAGATCCGCACGATGATGACGCAAAAGCCGCCGATCCGCATCATCGCGCCCGGCCGCGTCTATCGCAGCGATTCGGACGCGACCCACACGCCGATGTTTCACCAGGTCGAAGGGCTGGTCATCGACAAGGCGGTGACGCTCGCCAACCTGCGCTGGACGCTGGAAACCTTCATCAAGGCCTTCTTCGAAGTCGATGACGTGACGCTCCGCTTCCGCCCGAGCTATTTCCCGTTCACCGAGCCGTCGGTGGAGGTCGACGTCGGCTATTCATCGAAGACCGGTAAGCCGGCGGCGGCGGGGGATGTCGACAAATGGCTCGAAGTGCTCGGCAGCGGCATGGTCCACCCGCGCGTCATCAGCGCCTGCGGGCTCGACCCCGATGAATATCAGGGCTTCGCCTTCGGCTGCGGTATCGACCGTCTGGCGATGCTCAAATATGGCATGAACGATCTGCGACCCTTCTTTGATGCCGATCTGCGCTGGTTGAAGCATCACGGCTTTTCGGCCTTCGATGTGCCGACGCTTTCCGGGGGAGTTGGCGCATGAAGTTCACCCTCTCGTGGCTCAAGGAGCATCTCGATACCGATGCGGGTGTCGAGGCGATTTCCACTGCCCTCACCTCGCTCGGCCTCGAAGTCGATGGCATCGATGATCCGGCGGCGAAACTTGCCGCCTTCACCATCGCCGAAGTGTTGACGGCGGAACGCCACCCCCAGGCCGACAAGTTGCAGGTGCTGTCGGTTTCGACCGGCAGCGGCGAGCCCCTGCAGGTCGTCTGCGGCGCCCCCAATGCCCGCGCCGGGATGAAAGGCGTGTTCGGCGCGCCGGGGACGTTCGTGCCGGGCAGCGGCATCACGCTGAAGGTCGCCGCCATCCGCGGCGTCGAATCGCGCGGCATGATGTGCTCGATGCGCGAGCTCGAACTGTCGGAAGAACATGACGGCATCATCGAGCTGCCCGCCGATGCGCCGGTGGGCGAGCGCTATGCCGATTATGCCGGCATCGGCGACCCGGTGTTCGACGTGGCGATCACGCCCAACCGCCAGGATTGCATGGGCGTGCGCGGCATTGCGCGCGATCTGGCGGCGCTGGGCATCGGCCGCCTGAAGCCGCTCGCCGAGGCGTATCGCGTTGCCGGGTTCGAAGTGGCGCGCAGCGGCGTCGGGCCGGACGTGCGCACCGATGATCCCGCGGGCTGCCCGGCGTTCTTCGCCTGCACCGTGTCGGGGGTCAGCAACGGGCCGTCGCCGGCGTGGATGCAGCAGAAGCTGAAAGCCATCGGGCAAAAGCCTATCTCGGCGCTCGTCGACATCACCAATTTCGTGATGTTCGACCTCGGTCGGCCACTGCACGTCTATGATCGCGCCAGGCTGTCTGGCGCCCTCGTCGCGCGCAAGGCGCGCGACGGCGAACAGGTGGTGGCACTCAACGGCAAGACCTACACGGTCGATGCGACGATGACCGTCATCGCCGATGACCATGAAGCCCATGACATCGGCGGCATCATGGGCGGCATGGCGTCGGGCTGTGCCGAAACTACCACCGATGTGCTGATCGAATGTGCGTTTTTCGACCCCGATGCCATCGCCCGCACCGGCCAGAAATTGCTGCTGACCAGCGATGCGCGGTCGCGCTTCGAACGCGGTGTCGATCCGGCTTTCCTCGATGACGGCCTGGCGGTGGCGACGCATCTCGTGCTCGAACTGTGCGGCGGCACGGCCAGCGAGATCACCCGCGCCGGCACGCCGCCGCTGGCGGTCAAGACCGTCGCCTATCGCCCGGCGCGCGTTGCCGGGCTGGCGGGTATCGATGTCCCCGAGGACGAGCAGGCCGCGATCCTGACGCGGCTGGGCTTCGGTGTGACGCAGGGGTCGCCGTGGCAGGTGACCGTTCCCTCCTGGCGCCGCGACATTGGTAGTGTGGCCGCTGTGAACAGCGGCTGGGATGGCGAAGCCGACCTCGTGGAAGAAGTCGTCCGCATCCACGGCCTCGACCGCGTACCGGCAACCCCGCTGCCGCGTGCCGAAGGCGTCGCCAAGCCGACCGCCACCCCGGCGCAAAAGCTCGAGCGCAAGCTGCGCCGCGGCACCGCTGCCCGCGGTTTCGACGAAGCAGTAACGTGGAGCTTCCTGCCGCCCGCCGAGGCCGACGCCTTTGGCGGCGCCGCCTGGACGCTCGCCAATCCGATTTCGGCCGACATGGCGGCGATGCGGCCGTCGCTGCTGCCCGGCCTGCTGGCCGCGGCCAAGCGCAATGCCGATCGCGGCCAGCCGTCGGTGCGCTTGTTCGAACTCGGCCAGCGCTACCATGCGGATGGCGAGCATCCGACGCTGGCGCTGCTGATGGCCGGCGAAGCCCGGGCGCGCGACTGGCGCAGTGGCGGCGTGACGGCGTTCGATGCCTATGATGCCAAGGCCGAAGCGCTCGCCGCGCTCGCCGCCGCGGGCGCGCCCGTCGACCGGCTGACTGTTGCCGCGCCGGCCCATGGCTGGTGGCATCCCGGTCGTGCCGGGCGGTTGCTGCTCGGCAAGGTGGCGCTCGCCGATTTCGGCATGGTGCATCCGGCAACGCTCGCCGCCTTCGGCGTCAAGGGCGCGGTCGCCGCGGTCGAAGTCTATCTCGACGCCCTGCCCCCGGCGCGCGGCCGCAAGGCGCGCGGCGCCTATACGCCGCCGGCACTGCAGGCGCTGACCCGCGACTTTGCCTTTGTCGCCGATGAAGGCCTTGCCGCCGATGCGCTGCTGCGCGCCGCCGCCGGGGCCGACAAGGCGCTGATCAGCGGCGTGAAACTGTTCGATCGATTCGTCGGCGAACGGATCGGTGCCGGCAAGATCAGCCTCGCCATCGAAGTGACGCTGCAACCGACCGACAAATCGCTGACCGACGCCGAAATCGAAGCGGTATCGGCCAAGGTCGTGGCAGCAGCGGGCAAGCTGGGGGCGCTACTGCGGGGGTAAGCGATGACGCCCCGAAAGGGCGTCATCGCAAAGCCTTAACGCGGATAACCCGGCCGCACCGGCTGGCCCGGGCGCGGTGGCTGGGCACCATTGTAATCCTGCTGGGTCACCGGCGACAGCTTGATCTCGACACGGCGGTTTTCGGCGCGGCCCTGTTCGGTGTCGTTCGACGCAATCGGATAGGTCTTGCCGAAACCGCGTGTCGCCACCCGCGCCGCGTTGACGCCCTGATAGCCGAGATAATCCGCCACCGCCTTGGCACGCTGTTCCGACAGGCGCTGGTTGACCGCATCCGAACCGATCGCATCGGTATGGCCCGAGATGTCAACGAAGGTCGACTGATACGACGCCAGCGTCTGCGCCACCTGGTCGAGCGCCGGGCGAAATTCGGGTTTCACCGCCGCCGAATTGAAATCGAAGCTGATTCCCGAGGGCAGCTTGAGATTGATCTCGTTGCCCTGGCGCTCGACTTCGATGCCGGTGTTGGCGGTGCGGGCGCGCAGTTCACGTTCCTGCTTGTCCATGTAGCTGCCGATGCCGGCGCCGGCGAGCGCGCCGATGCCTGTACCGATCAGCACTTCGGCACGATTGTTGCGGCCGCCGAGCAGCGCGCCGAGCAAGGCGCCCGCGCCGGCGCCGGCAAGCGCACCGCCACCGGCGCGCGTCATGCCGCGCTGCCCGGTATCGGGATCGGTGACACAGCCGGTCAGCGCCAGGGTGCCGGCCATGAGGGCGATGGTGATTTTGCTGCTGACTGCCATGTGGAGCCTCCCGTTGAAATCCTGCCGCTGGTCGATCGAAGTGCGCGGCACGACGATCCCACTAGCAAAGCCGGGTGACCGCGCGATGAACAACAACGGTCGCCACCATTCATGCCCCCTTCGCTTTAGGCCGCTTTGCCTCTATGGAGAAGCCGAGCGGGCAGCACAGCCCCGCGCTGCCCTTTGGAGCCGATGCAGCCTTTCCCCTGGTTGGATACCGCCACCATCATGGCGCTCATCCTGCTCAACGGTTTCTTCGCGATGTCGGAGATGGCGATTGTGTCCTCGCGGCGACCGCGCCTGCGCGGGCTGGCGACAGCGGGCCACCGCGGCGCGCGCTCGGCGCTCGAGCTTGCGGAAAACCCCGGCAGCTTCCTGTCGTCAGTGCAAATCGGCATTACGCTGGTCGGCATCGTCAATGGCGCTTATTCCGGCGCCACGCTGGCGCTGCCCGTCGGCCAGCGGTTGAGCGCCTGGTTCGGATTTCGGCCGGCGCTTGCCGAAGAAATCGGCTTTGCCGTCGTCATCGTCATCACCACCTACCTGTCGCTAATCATCGGCGAACTGGTGCCCAAGCAATTCGCGCTGCGCTCCCCCGAAAAGCTGGCGTCGTTCGTCGCGCCGATCATGAAGGTCGTCAGCCGCATCGCCACCCCGGCGGTCTGGGCGCTCGACTGGTCAAGCGCCGCGGTCTTCAAGCTGCTCGGCCAGGTCCGCGACGGCGATAATCGCGTCACCGAAGAGGAACTGCGCAGCGTGGTGCAGGAGGCCGAGACCGCCGGCGTCATCGAGGAGAGCGAACGCCAGATGATATCGGGCATCATGCGCCTCGCCGACCGCCGGGTGCGCGGCGTCATGACTCCGCGCGGCGATGTCGACTGGATCGATGCCGACATGAGCGACGCCGAAATCCGCGCGCACCTTGCCGCCAGCCCGCACACCCGCCTGCCGGTAGCGCGCGGCACGGTCGACGATATCATCGGCGTCCTGCAGGCGCGCGACGTGGTGCAGGCGCTGATCGAAGGGCGACCGCTCGATCTCGTCGCGCTGGCGCGGCCGGCGCCGGTGATCCCCGATGTCGTCGATGCCGTCGATGCGCTCGCCGTGCTGCGCGATGCCGATATCCCCATCGCGCTGGTGCATGACGAATATGGCCATTTCGAAGGCATCGTGACGCCCGCCGACCTGCTCGCAGCCATCGCCGGGGAATTCCGCAGCGATGTCGATGATGCCAATGACCCGCCGGCGGTGGAACGCGACGATGGTTCCTGGCTGTTCTCGGGCGCGCTGCCGGCCGATGAAATGGCCGACCGGCTCGGCTTCGACCTGCCCGATGCGCGCGACTATGAAACCGTTGCCGGCTTCGTCCTCGAACAATTGCGCCATCTGCCCGAAACCGGCGAAAGCTTCACGCTGAAACGCTGGAAATTCGAAATCGCAGATATGGACGGCCGCAAGGTCGACAAGGTGCTGGCGACGCCGGTGCGGATCGTGCCGGGGATGGTGGCGTAGCGAAATGCCTCCGGCGGCCGGGGCCTCGGGCCCCGGACCCCGATTATCCTCTTGGCGGCCAAGGGGGGATTGAGGCTGCGACGGGGTCGAGCCTGACCCAGAGCGCGATCGCTCCGGCGGCAAGCACCAGCGCCAGCGCCGCGAGCAGCAGCGCCCGGCGCGGCACCGGGTGCGGCAGCAGCGGCCACAGCAGCAACAGCGTCATCGGCGCAAAGGCGGCAGCGGCCGAAGGGATGTCACCGCCGACACTGAGCATCACCGCATGGACAAAGCCGCCGAGCCAGGCGACGCCGACGATCGCCACGGCCATCGCTGCGATGATCCCCGGCCGCGGCGCCCGCCCCGTCAGCGCCATCGCGAGCCCGGCGAGCAGCAGCGGCCAGGTGAATACCGGCCCGGCCGCCGGCAGCATGATCTGCGCGGCCATGGCGATGACGAGGTTGATCAGCGCCAGGCCGAGCCAGCCATCCCAGAGGCTGCGCCGGCGCGGGATGACCGCAAGGGTCAGCACAAGGGCGGCGATGCCGAGCAGCAGCGCCTGGGCTTCGAGCCGGGGCAGCGCCGCCAGCCGGTCATAATAATTACCCTTGCCATCGGCGCCCGACAACAGATTGCCGAGATAGAGCAGCAGGCCGACTGCCGTTGTGAAGATGACGGCATCGAGGACGCCGCCGGCGATGGCGGCAAAGCGCGTATCGGCGCGACGGCCAGCAAGCAGAATCGCGACGCCGGCGACGACGATCAGCAGCCAGCCGACCATGGGCGGATAGGCGATGGTGAACTGCCCCAGGACATCGGAGAAAACCACATCGGGCGCCGGCGCCGGCAGCGCCGCGGCGGTGACAAGCGCGCGAACGATATCGAGGCCCTGCCCACCGAGATGCTGGATGGCGCCCTGTTCGACGGTATCGGGAGTGATCAGCGGCGAATGATACATGCCGGCATCGCCCGAAAAGGCGAAATTGTAGCCGGTGATGCCGCGTGCGGCGGCAGGGGTGAAATCGGTCGAATTGGGCAGCAGCTGATAGACTTTCACTGCCATCGAAGTGGTCGACGGGTTGGTGACGCTGCGCCGGTACAGATCGATCAGCCCGCCATTTTCGGGGCCGGTTTCGAACATGAAGGCCCGGCCGCCGCCGCCGCGTGTTTCCAGATTGACCAGCGCGCCGATACGCCCCGCCAGCGGATCACCCGCCGTACCGGGCGCAAAAAAGCCGCGCGCGCCGACAAGGCCGACTTCCTCGCCATCGGTCAGCAGGATGACGAGATCGCGCGCCTGCGCCGCGCGCGGGATGGCGCGGGCGATTTCGAGCGCCGAGGCAACGCCGGCGGCATCATCGGCAGCGCCGGGCGAATCCGCGACGCTGTCGTAATGCGCCATGATGGCAACGGCGGGTGCTGCCGGGTCACGCCCGGGGCGCAACGCGATGATGTTGGTCGCCATGGCGGTATCGGCATTGGCGAGGCGCCAGCTGCGCATGCGCTTGCGGGCGCGTTCGGGCAGCGGCACTGCGGTCTCGCGCACCGTAAACCCGAGCCCGCGCAGCCGGGCGACGAGATGCGCGCGCGCCGCATCATTGGCGGCCGAACCCGTCGGGTGCGGCACGCTGGCGATGGCGCGGACATCGGCCATGGCACGCCCGGCCGAAAATACATCGGCTGGTGCCGATGCCGGCAGCGGCGAAGGCGGCCGCGCCGCGGCAAAGCCGAGCAGTGCCGCCATGACCAGCGTTACCGCCAGCGCCAGCCCTTTGCGCATTATCGTTTTGCCCCCGTGTTTTCCGTTACACACCTGTCGTGGCGCGGCGGCGCACCGAGCGCAACCGCAAAGCTTGTGCCTTGCGACAAAGCCGCGGGCAATGGCACCGGATTTGCATTTCTTGCGCCCGATCTGCGCGTTCTTGGCACCGCAATGCCCGCCGCGCCGGCAAAGGCTATCCAGGCGGCGATTTGGCGGCTGAACTGCCGCCATGCCCACTATCACCATCATCGGCGGCGGCTTTGCCGGGGCCACCCTGGCGCAGCGGCTGATGGGGCGGCTGCCCCCCGGCTGGGATGTCGTGCTGGTGTCGGAAGACAGCTACACCACCTACAACCCGTTGCTGCCCGAAGTCGTCGGCGCCAGCATCTTTCCCGAACATGCCGTGGCACCGCTGCGCGAGGTCATCAATGTCGCGCAGGGCGGGCGCTTCGTCATGGGGGCGGTCTCGGCGATAGACCTCGTAGCCCGCGAAATCATCGCTTCGACCCTCGTCGGTGAAACCCGCTTTGCCTATGACCATCTCGTCATCGCGGTCGGCAATCGCGCCCGGCTCGATCTCATCCCCGGCATGGCCGAGCATGCGCTGCCGCTGAAATCGGTCGGCGATGCCCTTCACATCCGCAGCATCGTGCTGCGCCGGCTGGCGGCGACGGAGCTCGAACCCGATGCTGCACGCCGCGCGCTGCTCGGGCATTTCCTCGTCATCGGCGGCGGCTTTTCGGGGGTCGAGGTTGCTGGCGCGATGATCGACTGCATCAAGGGCATCGGCAAATATTTCCCGCACGCGATGAGTGACATCGCGCGGGTACGCTGGTCCATAATGGCGACCGGCTGCTCCCCGAAATGGTCCCGAAACTGGGTGCGGCGGCGCTGCGCCAGCTGATGCGCCGCGGTGTCGGTGTCGAATTGAACACCAGCGCCGCCGCGATCGATGCCGAAGGCGCCGACCTCGCCGATGGCCGCCGCATCCAGGCCGGCACCATCGTCGCCACCATCGGCAGCCGACCCAACCGGCTGCTGGCGACGCTCGGCGCACCGCTCGACCGCGGGCGGCTGTGCGTCGGGCCCGACCTGGCCGTGACCGGCTTGCCCCATGTCTGGGCGCTGGGCGATTGCGCTCATGCCCTCAACGCCGCCGATGGCGCGACCTGCCCGCCAACAGCGCAATTCGCGGTGGCCCAGGCCAAACAGCTCGCCGAGACGCTGATCGCCGTCACGTCCGGCAAGCCGTCATCGCCGTTCATGTTCACGCCGCGCGGCGCGATGGCGGCGACCGGGCACCGCAATGGCGTTGCCGAAATCTTCGGACTGCGCTTCGCCGGGCTGGCGGCGTGGCTGGCGTGGCGCGGCTATTATCTGCTGCTGTTGCCGACCTGGGGCCGCAAGGTCCGCGTCGGGATCGAATGGGCCTGGGGCATGTTCTTCGCCCCCGACATCACCCACATCCATTTCGTGCGCAGCGGCGGCGGCAGCGGCGCGCCGATGGTGGCGCAGCGCCGCAGCATGACGGTGGTGCCCGAAATGCCGTCCATCGCCCAGCCCGACTGACCCTTCGAATTTCGTCGCGAAGCCGCGGCGACCTGTCGTTCTGTTCGCATGATGATGCAACCGCGGCCCGGCGCAGAGGTTGAACGGATGCAGGGGCCGACATGACAGGAGAATTGGCATGACACCCAGGACATTGACCGCACTGGCCGTGATCACCGGCTTGATGAGCGCCAGCGCATTGGCAGCACCCAGGAAAAACACCGCGAGCGCCCGCGAGCGCGCCGAAACCCGCAGCCTGAACCAGCAGGCGCTGGCATCGGCCAATGGCAACGGCACGATGGGGATGGCGCCAGGTTCCGCGGCCGGCCAGATGCCGGGCAACATGGCGCCCGGCATGGCCCCCGGCATGGCACCGCCGGCGAGCGGCACGCCGGAGATGCCGGCACCGCAGACCACGATGCCGCAGACCACGATGCCGCAGACCGATATGCCGGAAAGCTCGACGATGCCGCCGAAGCGCTGACGTCGAATCGACTGGCTGAAGGGCGGGCGACCATGGGCTCCATGGTCGCCCGTTCCCGTTATGCGCGCCCGACCTTCTGCGCCTGTGCCCAGGCGAGATCGGCGAGCAGTTCGACGCCCTCCGCTGTCTTTTTGGCATGTTCACTCGCCGCGGTACCGCGCACCACCCGGCCGCGGATGCCATGAATGATGCCCGCCAGCCGGAACATGTTGTAGGCGACGTAGAAATCGAGGTTGGCGATGCCGTCGCGGCCGGTGCGGGCGCAATAGGCAGCAACATATTCATCCTCGGTCGGGATGTTGAGCGCCGCCAGGTCATTGCCGATCAGCCCGGTGGTTGCCGATGGCGGCATTCGGTACATCATAAGGTGATAGGAAAAATCGGCGAGCGGGTGCCCGAGCGTCGACAATTCCCAATCGAGCACGGCCAACACTTTCGGCTCGGTCGGGTGGAAGATCATGTTGTCGCAGCGGTAATCGCCGTGGACGACGGCGGTTTCATCGCCGGGCGGGATATTCTCGGGCAGCCAGCGCACCAGCTTTTCCATCGACGGCACGACGCCGGCGTCCTTGTCCTCGAGATATTGCTTCGACCAGCGGCCGATCTGGCGCGCGAAATAATTGCCCGGCTTGCCGAAATCCGACAGCCCGGCCTTTTCGATGTCGATCATGTGGAGATCGGCCATCGTCTTGTTCATCGCGTCGAAATAGGCGCGGCGGTCCTCGCGCGCCACGGTCGGGAAGGTCGCGTCCCAGATCACCCGGCCCTCGACGCAGTCCATGATGTAGAACCAGGTCCCGATGACATCATTGTCGGTGCACAGGCCGAAGGTGCGCGGCGCCGGAAAGCCCTGGCCGTGCAGCGCGGTGATGACCTTGTATTCGCGATCGACGGCATGGGCGGACGGCAACAGCACGCCCGGCGGCTTGCGGCGCATGACGTAATTCTGCTTCGGCGTCATCAACTTGTAGGTCGGGTTCGACTGGCCACCCTTGAACTGCGAAACGGTCAGCGGCCCGGCAAAGCCGTCGACATGCGCGGTCATCCAGTCGGTCAGCCGGGCAAGATCGATCTCCTGGCCGGCGCGGACGTCGCCAGTGCCCGAAAACTGCTGCTGGCGTTCACTCATTTCCACGATCGGTCCCCTTGTAATGTCCGGCCTTATTGCTTGCCGATATCGCGCCGATAAAAGCCGCCGTGCCAGCGGATCTTTCTGATAGCGGCATAGGCGAGCGAGCGCGCCTCGCCGATGTCGTGTCCGAGCGCCGCCAACGCCAGCACCCGGCCGCCGGCGGCGACGAGCTTGCCCGAGGCGGCGCGCGCCGTGCCGGCATGAAAGACGGTGACGCCGAGCGCTTCGGCCTCCTCGATCCCCTCGATGACCGTGCCGGTGATCGGCGTGCGCGGATAGCCCATGGCGGCATAGACGATGGTGACGGCGCTTTCGGTCGACCAGCGCGGCGTCACTTCGGCGAGCCGGCCCTGCGCACAGGCGAGCAGCAGTTCGGCGAGATCGGAATCGAGCCGCAGCAGCAACGCCTGCGCCTCAGGGTCACCGAAGCGGCAGTTGTATTCGATCAGCTTGGGCCCTTGCGGCGTCAGCATCAGTCCGGCGTAAAGCACCCCGGTATAGGGCGTGCCCGCCGCCGCCAGCGCCGCCAGCGTCGGGGTGACAATCTCGTCGAGCGCGCGCTTGAGCAGCGCGTCGGTCAACCGCGGCGCCGGCGAGATGACGCCCATGCCGCCGGTATTGGGGCCGCTGTCGTCATCGAAGGCGCGCTTGTAATCCTGCGCCGAGGGCCAGACCTGGACGGTGGTGCCATCGGTAATGACGAACAGGCTGGCTTCCGGCCCGGTCAGGCATTCCTCGACGACCACGGCACCGGGGATATCGGCGAGCGCCGCCAGCCCTTCCTCGTTGCTTTCGGCGACCGTCACCCCCTTGCCGGCGGCGAGGCCATCGGCCTTGATGACCACCGGCAGCGGGTGGACCGCAACATAATGATGGGCATCGGCGCCCGAGGCGAAACGGCGATAGCCCGCCGTGGGGATGCCGGCCTTGCGGCACAGATCCTTGGTGAAGCCCTTCGAGCCTTCGAGCTGCGCCGCCGCTGCCGTCGGCCCGAACACCGCGATGCCGACGGCACGCAAGGCATCGACGACCCCGGCCACCAGCGGGCCTTCGGGGCCGACAACGACCAGGCCGAAACCCTGTTCGGCGGCATAGGCCGCAACCGCTGCGGGATCGGAAATGGCGAGGTCGATGCATTCGGCAACCGCGGCGATCCCGGCATTGCCCGGGGCACAGACCAGCCGGGCCACTTTCGGCGACTGGCGCAGTTTCCAGCACAGCGCATGTTCGCGGCCACCGCCGCCGAGCACGAGGATATCGAAGGGTTCGGAAAACGCGGTCATGCGGGCGTCCTTAGCAGTATCGGCAGGCGCTTCAACCTGCCCTTCCCCCGTTCGTCGCGCCATTCTATGACAGTATCGTGGATGATGAACCAACCCTGCCGGGCAATACCCCCGAATATTCGGTCAGCGAGATCGCCGGCGCGCTCAAGCGCACCGTCGAAAGCGCCTTCGGCCAGGTGCGCGTGCGCGGCGAGCTGTCGGGTTTCCGGCGCCAGCCTTCCGGCCATTGGTATGGCGCGTTGAAGGACGAACGCGCCGTCGTCGATCTCGTCATGTTCAAGGGCCATGCCGCCTCGCTGGCGTTCCGCCCCGAAGACGGGCTGGAAGTCATCGTCACCGGCAAGCTGACAACCTATCCCGGCCGCTCCAAATACCAGATCGTCGTCGAACGCATGGAGCCCGCCGGCGTCGGCGCGCTGCTTGCCCAGATCGAGGCGCGGCGGCTCAAGCTCGCCGCCGAAGGGCTGTTCGACCTGCAGCGCAAACAGGCGCTGCCCTTCATTCCGCGCGTCATCGGTGTCGTCACCTCCCCCACCGGCGCGGTGATTCGCGATATTCTGCACCGCCTCGCCGATCGCTTTCCGCGCCCGGTGCTGGTCTGGCCAGTGGCGGTGCAGGGCGAAGCCTCGGCGCGGCAGGTGGCAAACGCCGTGCGCGGTTTCAACGCGATTTCCCGCGGCGGCCCGGTGCCGCGCCCCGACCTGATCATCGTCGCGCGCGGTGGCGGTTCGATCGAGGATCTCGCGGCCTTCAACGAAGAAATCGTCGTCCGCGCCGTCGCCGACAGCCGCATCCCGGTGATCAGCGCCGTCGGCCATGAAACCGATACCACTCTCATCGACTTCGCTGCCGACTGGCGTGCGCCCACCCCCACCGCCGCGGCCGAACGTGCCGTGCCGGTGCGTGCCGATCTGATCGCGCAGGTGACGATGCTCGGCGCCCGGCTCGACCGAGCCATGGCGCGGCTGGTGGCGCAGCGCCGCGAACGTGCCGAAGCGCTCGCCCGGCAATTGCCGCCGCCGCGCGCATTGCTCGCCCTGCCGGTGCAGCGCGCCGACGATCTGTTCGACCGGCTGCCGCGCGGGCTGCGCGCCAGTGCGGCGTTCTGGCAAAGCCGCGCCATGGGCGCCGGCGCGGCGCTGCGCCCGGCGCTGATCCACGCCCGCCGCGATGCCGCCGGCCGCAGCCTGGTGCAGGTCGGCGCCGGGCTCGATCGTGCCGCCCGCAGCGCCATCGCCACCGATCGTGCCCGGTTGGTCGCGGGGAGCGCGCGTTTGCGGCCGTTCCTCGTCGCCACCCTCGCCGCCCGCGCCACGGCACGGCTTGGGGAGGCCGGGCGCCTGCTCGGCTCGCTGGGGCCCGAACAGGTGCTGGCGCGCGGGTATGCGATCGTGCTGGCGGGGGACCGGCCGATCACCGCCGCCGCCGCTGCCGCCGCCGAATCGCAGTTGACGATTCGCTTCGCCGACGGCGATACGAAGGTGACAACCGGCGTGCCGGTACAAGGAAGGTTTTTGTAGATGCTCACCTCATTGGGTCGCCCGGCGCGGCTGCGTTATCTGTCCGGATCCTACGAAGTGATGTCGCCCGGCGATCATGTGTTGTGCGCCGTCACCGGCAAGCGCATCGCCCTGCCGGCGCTGCGCTACTGGAGCCATGAATTCCAGGAAGCCTATGCCGATGCCGCCGCCGCCACGGCGCGCTATGCCGAAAAGCGGGCGAAGGGCGAAATTTGAAGGCATTCGGCCTGGCGCTGGTGATCGCGGCGGCCACCCCCACAGTGGCGGCAGCGCCGTTGCCGTTCACCGCCGCGCAGCCGCTCGCCACCCGCCAGGGTGCCGTGGTGCGCACCCGCCTGCCCCGCCCGGGCCATGACCTGACGCTCGATGGCAAGCCAGTGCCGATCACCCGTGATGGCGCCTTCATGATCGGTATCGACCGTGATGCCGCCGCCACCGCGACCCTCGCCTGGACCACAGACGATGGCCGCCCGGCGCGCTGGCCGGTCACCGTCACGGCGCAGGCCTGGGATACCGATGTGTTGCCGGCGCGGCTGTCGATGCCCGGCCCGCCCAACCCCGAATATGATGCGCGGCGGACCCGCGAGCTCGACGCGGTCAAGGCGGCGCGCGCCGAAACATCGCCGCTGCCCTTCTGGCAAAGCCGCTTCCTTCGCCCGGTGCCGGGGCGCATCTCGACCAATTTCGGCGCCCAGCGCATCTATGGCGATCGCCCTGCCGCACCGCACGGCGGCATGGACATTGCCGCCCCCACCGGGACGCCGATCCTGTCGCCCACGCCCGCCGTCGTCCGGCTCGCCGCCGGGCCGTTTGCGCTCGAAGGCAATCTCGTCATTCTCGATCACGGCCTGGGGCTGTATTCGGTGATGATGCACCTGTCGCGGATCGACGTGAAGGCCGGCCAGATCGTGGCGCAGGGCGAACCCATCGGCCGTGTCGGCGCCACCGGTCGCGCCACCGGGCCGCACCTCCACTGGGGGATGACCTGGCTGGGCGTGCGCGTCGACCCCGCCACCCTGATGACGGAAGATCCGAAATGACCGACAATCCCGCCGAACTCAACGCCGCCGGCCTGCAAGCACTCGGCCGCGGCGATGCGCGCACGGCGGCGGCACTGCTTGCCCGCGCGGCGGCGGCCGATCCCGCCTCGCCCTTGCTCTGGTACAATCTGTCGACGGCGCACAGCGTCACCGGGGACCAGGCCGCGGAGGCGGCAGCGCTCGACAAGGCACTCGACCGCGACCCCTATTTCGACCATGCGCTGCTCTGCAAGGGTCGCCTGCTCGAAGCGCAGGGCAAGATGGGCGAGGCGCTCGATCATTACCGCCGGCTGCTCGCGGCGACCGATCCCAATGCCCGCCAGGGCCCGGGGTTCATGGCCGGGCTGTCGCACGCACGGTCGACGGTGGCGGCCGCCGATGATGCCTTGGCGGCGCGGCTCGATACGGCGCTGCTGCCGGCGCTCGATGGGCTCGCCGATGATGATTCGCGGCGTTTCCGGCATTTCGTCGACACCTCGCTCGGCCGCCGCCGCATCTATCATCACCAGCCGCTGGTGCTCCACTATCCCTATCTGCCCGCAGAGCAATATTTCGCCAGAAGCCATTTCCCCTGGTTGGCCAGGCTCGAAGCCGCGACGCCGGTGATCCGCGCCGAATTGCAGGCGCTGCTCGCGGCGGGCGATGCCGGCTTTGCGCCCTATGTTGCCTATCCGCCGGGGTCGCCGGTCAACCAATGGGCGCCGCTGAACCACAGCGATGCCTGGGCGGCACAATTCCTGATCAAGCACGGCGTCCATAACGCTGCCATCCGTGCGCGCTGCCCTCAGACCGCGGCGCTGCTCGACACGCTGCCGCTGTTCGATCTCGAAGGCCGCGGCCCGGTGGCGTTCTTTTCCCTGCTCAAACCGCACACGCAGATCCCGCGACACACCGGCGCCACCAATATCCGCACCATCATCCACCTGCCGCTGATCGTGCCACCGGGCTGCGACTTCCGCGTCGGCAACGAAACGCGGCCGTGGGTGGAGGGCGAGGCCTTTGCCTTTGACGACACCATCGAGCACGAGGCGTGGAATCACTCCGACAGTTTGCGCGCCGTCCTCATCATCGACACCTGGAACCCGCATATCCAGCCCGCCGAGCGCGACCTGCTGCGCGCCTATGTGCGGGCGCTCGATGCCGGCGGCCAGGCGCCGCAAGGTTTCGAACGCGGCTGAAATCCCGCCGAAACGGCGTCATCATACCGTCATGCGCCTGTTGCCAAGCTGCAACACCGCGCCCCCGAATGCACGGTTGCGACGGCTGAACCTTTACAGACTCACCCTCTTTCAACGACAGACAGAGCAAGGCCGTCATGGCTGGAGCGATGCGCTGCTGAGGGGCAGGGACATACGTCATGGTTGAACGTCACCCCACCGGGTGACAGTCCGCCATGTCGTTCATCGCGCAACCGTTTTTAGTGAAGGAACCAAATCTGTGATCAACGCGAAGACATCGCTCAACCGCGCAGCCCTGAAGGGCGGCGCTGCGACTCTCGTCCTGGCCCTGTTGGCTTCGCCGGTTGCCGGCCTTGCCCAGACCGCCACGGGCGCCACCGCTGCCGCCGCAGCCGCTGAAGACGAAGGCACGATCGTCGTCACCGGCTCGCTCATCAAGAACCCCAACCTGATTTCGGCTGCACCTGTCGTGGTGACCACCGCCGAAACCATCCAGCTGCGGGCGTCGAACGTAGCCGAAGAAGTGCTGCGCGATATCCCGGGCGTCGTCCCGAGCATCGGTTCGGCCGTCAACAACGGCAACGGCGGCGCCTCGTTCGTCGATCTTCGCGGCATCGGCTCGACCCGCAACATCGTTCTGCTCGATGGCAACCGCATCGCCCCGTCGGGCCTCGCCGGGCGCGTCGATTTGAACAACATCCCGCTGGCCCTCGTCGAACGCGTCGACGCGCTGACCGGCGCCGCCGTGACCACCTATGGTGCCGATGCCATCTCGGGCGTCGTCAACTTCGTCACCAAGCAGGATTTCTCGGGTGTCGATCTTCAGCTGTCGACCGGCCTTACCGAACTGGGCGATGGCCAGACGTTTCGTGCTGATCTGACCGTTGGTGGCAACTTCGACGAAGGCCGCGGTAACGCCGTCCTGTCGATCGGCTACCAGAAGACCGATCCGGTCTATCAGGGCGCACGCGCCTTCTCCGAACGCGGTCTGAATACGCCGACCGGCACTTTCGCCGGTTCGGGTTCGAACACCGCCGTTCCGTCGCGCTTCTCGGGCATCCGCCCCTTCAACACGCTGACCGGTGCCCCGAGCACCGATCCGGCCGTGCTGAACGGCGCACTGCAGTTCGACCCGGCGCGTGGCTTTGCCCGTGCTGCCGGCCAGAACCCCAACGGCTTCGTCACCGATGGCAATGCCTACTCCCAGTTCAACTTCAACCCGTTCAACATCTTCCAGACGCCGTTCGAACGGTTCAACATGTACGGCCAGGCCAAGTATGACATCTCCGATGCCCTGCAGGTCTACGCCCGCGGCATGTTCTCAAAGAACACCGTGCAAACCATCATTGCCCCGTCGGGCGTGTTCGGTTCGTCGGTCGTGATCAACCTGAACAACCCGTTCCTGCCGGCCAACTTGCGTAATCAGTTCTGCGCCGCCAACACCTCATCGGCTGCCAGCGGTCTGTACACGCCGCGCTTCACACCGGCGGAGTGCGCCGCTGCCGCCACGGCAACGGGCGCGACAGACCCCAACTATCGCACCTTCACCACCAACCTCGGCCGTCGCACAACCGAAGTCGGTCCGCGTATCAGCAACTTCCAGACGACACTGTTCGATTACCGCGCCGGTTTGAAGGGCAAGGTCACCAACAGCATCGATTGGGATCTGTCGGGCGGCTATGGCGAGAGTGAGAACGTCCAGACGCTGCAGAACTATGTGTCGACGACGCGCGCTCGCAACTCGCTGCTCGTCAACGGCACGCGTGCCAACCCGGTCGCGCAGGTCGCTGGCGCCGTGCCGATCGACTTCTTCGGTCCGGAAGGCAACATCAGCCAAGCCGGAGCCGATTACCTGCGAGTCGAAAGCACGACCGTCAATCGTACGTCGCTCGCACAGGTTCGCGGGTTGGTTTCGGGCGACGTCGGCTTCGCGCTTCCGACCGCGTCGGATTCGATTGGCTTTGCAGTGGGCGCCGAGTATCGCAAGTACCTCGCTTCGCAGCGTTCGGACCTTCTTTCCCAAACCCCTGGTGAACTGGGCGGTGCCGGCGGCGCTGCGCCGAACATCGATGGCGGGTATGACGTCAAGGAAGTCTACGGCGAATTGATTGTTCCGCTGGTGCAGGACAAGCCTTTCTTCGAGAACCTTACCGTCGAAGGCGGTGCGCGCTATTCCGACTATAAGGTGTTTGCACCGACCAATCCCCAGTACGATACGTTCACCTGGAAGGTCGGCACGACCTGGGAAATGGTTCAGGGCTTTAAGGTCCGCGGCAATTACAGCCGCGCCGTCCGCGCCCCGAACATCGGTGAATTGTTCGCGCCGCAGAACACCGGCCTGACCAACCTCAGCACCGATCCCTGCGCCGGAACCGGCCCGCTCACCAACACTGCGCTGCGCGCGGTTTGCCTTGCGCAGGGCGCGCCCGCCACTTCGATCGGTGCCATCACCCAGCCGACTGCCGGCCAGGCCAACCTGACCAGCGGTGGAAACCTCGAGCTGCAGCCTGAAACGGCCAATACCTGGACTGTGGGTGCGGTTTTCCAGCCGACGTTCGCTCCGGGCCTCGCCATCACGGTCGATTACTACAACATCACCGTGAAGGATGCCGTCTCGACGCCGCTGCCAGGTGACATCATTGCAGCCTGCTTTGGTGCCCCGCCGTACACCAGTGCGCTTGTCTCGACGGCTAACCCGTCCTGCACAGCAATCGGCCGCAACCCCAGCACCGGCACGCTGGATGGCGATCCTGCTACCACCAAGGGTCTGTTCGCCGTCAACTCGAACCTCGGCCGCATCCAGACCGACGGTCTCGATGTAACCGCCACCTACTCGCGTGACATCGGTCTCTTCAAGCTCGGCATCACTGGTAACTTCAATTACACCTTCAACTCGACCTTCAATGCCGACGTGACGTCACCGACCGGCTTTGCACGTGAGTGCGTCGGCTTCTACTCGGTCAACTGCTCGTTCACCGGCTCGATCCAGCCGAAGTGGCAGTCGTCGCTGCGCACCACGCTGGGCTTCGATGCGTTCGATGTGTCGGTGCTGTGGCGCCACATCGATGGTGTCGAACAGGAGCCTCTCGATGCCATCCAGTCCGGTCCATACTTCGTCGACTATCGCAAGATCCCGGCGTATGATTACTTCGATCTGACTGGCCGCGTAAATGTGCTGGAAAACATCACTTTCGTGGCAACCGTGACCAACCTGTTCGACAAGCAGCCGCCGATCGTCGGTTCGGCCGCTGGTTCGACATCCTTCAACAGCGGCAACACCTTCCCGTCGACCTATGACGCGCTGGGTCGCCGCTACACTATGCAGGTCAACGTCAAGTTCTGATCTGACTGTCACGAACAAGCGAAAGGGCGGGCCGCAAGGTCCGCCCTTTTTCTTTGCCTCCTCTCCCGCAGGGGAAGGCGAAAGACGCGCACAGCTCGGCCTCGGTGGGGGTAGACAGCGTGTAACCGCGCGTGACCTGAACCTCACCCGCTGCGCTGGCGCGCGAGTCGCCTCTCCCAAAAGGGGGAGGCGATTATGTGAAGAGTTCAGCCCCCAGCGCGAACGAGCGGTCGACGCTTTGCGCCACCGCCTCGGTCCAGATCGCGACCTTTTCGATCTCGTCGGCATGGATGGCCGCTGCGGAACGGACTTCGGCATCACGCGCCGCCGCGTCGAAATCGCTGCCGAACTTGCTGTGTGTGGTGAACGCCGGCCCGGCAATCACCGCAGCAATATCGAGCGGCACCCCGAAGAACCCCGCCAGCGCCGCCATGCTGCGCCCCGGATCGGCCATCAGGCTTTCCGAATCGAGCGTCGCCACCCGCGCCGGGCCGAACTGTTCGACCATGCGCGCGAACAGGATATGCTGCGCCAGCCAACCAAGCGCCGCGACCTGCAGATCGGTCTGGCCGAGATAATCATTGCCCTGGTAGCCGAAGGGATGCAGCCCCTCGCGCAGCTGCTTGACGAGCAGGTCGCGCACCCACAACCGCCCGGTCATGCCCTTTTTCGCCACCGACCCGAGATAGGTGCGCAGCGGCGCATGCAGCAGCAATGCCCGCGCGCCCGGCCGCATCGACAGCATCCCCGGCGCCAGGCCATTGACCAGGTTCGACGGCTTGATGACCACCGCCTCCCCCGGCGCAAACGGTCGCGCCAGCAGCGCCAGCCCGGCATCGAGCACCGGCGCGATCTGCGCCGCGGTGCCGCCGCGATGCTGCCAGCCGACAAGATCGTTGAGCAGCACCGGCTCCTTCAAGCCCATCGCCAGCCCCGGCGCATCGAACGCGCGCGCCAACAGGGTCGAACAGCAGAAGGCCGAATGGAAAATGAAGTGCAACGGCGCCTGCGCCGGTGTCGCCGCCAGCGCCTCGGCGCGCCGGATGACCATCGGTTCACCCGCCGGCAGATATTCATCGGTCAGGAAGGTCGCGGCGCGATGCACGCTGCGTTCGATCCGGCGAAAATGCACCGCATCATGGCCGGGATCATAGCGATGCGGAAACCACAGGGGGTCGCGGGCGATCCCCGCAATGGTCGGCGCACTGGTCATCGGCACATTTGACGCCGAACACGGCCCGTCGCAACCGCTATCGGCGCGCTTGCCTTGCAAAGTGTAAAAAGTATATTGGCCGGGTAATACAGATCTGCAATGGAGCCCCCCCCCGTGCGCAAGACCATCTCGCTTTTCAGCCTGGCAATCGCCGGCGTGTTGACCGCCACTGCCGCCGTTGCGGCCGAACCGGCGGCCACGCCTGCCGCCGCAGTACCCGCAGCCGCCGAAGCCGCCGCCGCCGAAGCCGCCAAGGTTGATCGCATGCAGCAGACCGTCTGCCGCAAGGACAAGGTGATCGGCAGCCTGGTTTCGACCAAGAAGACCTGCCACACCCGCGCCCAATGGGCCTATATCGACGATACCAACCAGGCTTTCAGCCGCGATCTCGTCGACAGCACCCGTACCAAGCCCGGCGGCAACTGACCCCTTATTGCGGGGTCAGCGACAGCTTGCCATCGCCTTCGTCGACCGCGACGGTCGATCCGTCGGCAACTGCCCCGGCAAGGATCAGATCGGCGAGCGGGTCCTGCAGATGCTTCTGCACGGTCCGCTTCAGCGGGCGTGCGCCATAGACCGGATCATAGCCGACGCGCGCCAGCCAGCGCCGCGCCGCATCGGTGAGGTTGAGCACGATCTTGCGGTCCTTGAGCAGGTCCTGCACGCGCTTGACCTGCAGGTCGACGATCGGCGCCATGGCGCTTTCGCCGAGCCGCTGGAACAGCACGATCTCGTCGAGCCGGTTGAGGAATTCCGGTCGGAAATGCCCGCGCACCACCTCCATCACCTGGGGTTCGGCATCGCTGATCGGCTGGTCATCACGCAAGCCGGCGATATATTGGCTCCCCAGGTTCGACGTCAGGATGATCAGCGTGTTGGTGAAATCGACCGTCCGGCCCTGGCCATCGGTCAGCCGCCCGTCGTCGAGCACCTGCAACAGGATGTTGAAGACATCGGCATGCGCCTTTTCGACCTCGTCGAACAACACGACCTGATACGGCCGGCGCCGCACTGCCTCGGTCAGCACGCCGCCTTCTTCATAGCCGACATAGCCCGGAGGCGCGCCGACGAGCCGCGCCACGGCATGCTTTTCCATATATTCCGACATGTCGATGCGCACCATGGCGCGCGGGTCGTCGAACAGGAAATTGGCCAGCGCCTTGGTCAGTTCGGTCTTGCCGACGCCGGTGGGGCCAAGGAACAGGAAACTGCCGAGCGGCCGGCCCGGGTCCTGCAACCCCGCGCGGGCGCGGCGGACCGCCGCTGACACGGCGTGCACGGCGGCGGCCTGGCCGATGACCTGCGCCGACAGGATATCCTCCATCTTGAGCAGTTTTTCGCGCTCGCCTTCGAGCATGCGGTCGACGGGAATGCCGGTCCAGCGCGACACCACGGCAGCGATGTCGTCGGCGGTCACTTCCTCGCGCGTCATCGCGTTCGCCGTCGCGATCTCGGCTTCGGCGAGCTGGCGCTCGAGCTCGGGGATTCGGCCATAGGTCAATTCGCCGGCCTTGGCATAATCGCCGCCGCGCTGCGCCTGATCGACTTCGAGCCGCGCCGCATCGAGGCGTTCCTTGATCTGGGTAGCAGCGGCAAGCTTGTCCTTTTCGGCCGTCCAGCGCAGCGTCAACGCGCCCGATTCCTCCTCCAGTTCCGCCAATTCGCTGCGCAGCGCTGCCAGGCGGTCCTTCGACGCCGCATCGGATTCGCGTTCGAGCGCGGCGGCTTCGATCTTCAGCTGGATGATGCGGCGGTCGAGATTTTCGATTTCCTCAGGCTTGCTCTCAACTTCCATGCGCAGCCGCGAGGCCGCTTCGTCCATCAGGTCGATCGCCTTGTCGGGCATGAAGCGGTCGGAAATATAGCGATTCGACAGCGTCGCCGCCGCCACGATCGCGCCATCGGTGATGCGCACACCATGGTGGAGTTCATACTTTTCCTTCAATCCGCGCAGGATCGAGATCGTGTCCTCGACGCTCGGTTCACCAACCAGCACCGGCTGGAAGCGCCGCTCCAGCGCTGCGTCCTTTTCGACGTACTTGCGATATTCGTTGAGTGTCGTTGCGCCGATGCAGTGCAACTCGCCACGCGCCAGCGCCGGCTTCAACAGGTTCGACGCATCCATCGAGCCTTCCGACGCACCGGCGCCAACGAGGGTGTGCATTTCATCGATGAACAGCACCACATCCGAGCCCTCGGCGCGGACTTCATCGAGCACGCCCTTCAGTCGTTCCTCGAATTCACCGCGATACTTCGCCCCGGCGATCAGCGCCCCCATGTCGAGCGACATCAGCCGCTTGTCCTTCAACCCATCGGGCACATCGCCATTGGCGATACGCAGCGCCAGCCCTTCGACCACCGCGGTCTTGCCGACGCCGGGTTCGCCGATCAGCACCGGGTTGTTCTTGGTGCGCCGCGCCAACACCTGGATCGTCCGGCGGATCTCCTCGTCGCGACCGATGACCGGGTCGAGCTTGCCGTCGCGCGCCGCCTGCGTCAGGTCGCGGGCATATTTGCTGAGCGCATCGAACTGCGCCTCCGCCCCGGCGCTGTTGGCGCTGCGGCCCTTGCGGACGCTCTCGATGGCGGCATTGAGCGCCTGCGCCGTCACCCCGGCGGCGGCCAGCGCCTTGCCCGCGGCGGTCGTCGTCGCCAGCGTCAGCGCGACCAGCAGGCGCTCCACGGTCACAAAGGCATCCTTGGCCTTGGTCGCGATGGTCTCGGCGCTGTCGAGGACCCGCACCGTGTCGTTGTCCCAACTGATGTTCTGGGCGCCCGCCCCCGACACCTGGGCGATCTTGGCAAGCGCCTGGTCGGTCAACTGCATCGCCGTGGCGGGGTTGCCGCCGGCGGCGCGGACGAGGTTTGACGCCATCCCCTCCTCATCCTCGAGCAGTGCCTTCAACACATGCTCGGGTGCCACGCGCTGGTGGTTGTTGCGGATGGCA
>JANPKK010000017.1:0-54631 GCA_031426015.1 Alphaproteobacteria bacterium | reverse complement strand
CTTCAGCTTGGCACCGTCGGCGACGCTGACCTGCTTGAAGAAATCCTCGGGCTCCTCGACGACTTCGAGGACGCGCCACAGCCGCAGGTCGCCCGACTTGGGGTCGAGCTTCGCACGAATGTCGTTCTCGACGCCGTAGCGGGCGCGCGCGGCGCGCTGGATCGCCTCCTCCATCGCCTCGATGACGATCATCCGGTCGATCAGCTTCTCGCGCGCCACCGCGTCGGCGATGGCGATCAGCTCGGCGCGGTTCGCCGTGACGCTGGGGGTGGGCGGGCTGGCCATGGTCTAGTCCTCGTCGCTGTTGTCGTTCGCCGGTTCGCCGGCGTCTTCGATGATCTCGTCGAACTGGCCCATGTCGGGCTCGCCGTCGAAGCCCGCCATGCCGGCGGGCCGCGTCGCGTTGATCAGGCGGTTGGTCAGCACGAGCTTGGCGCCCTGCATCGCGGCGAGCGGCACGGTGACACTGCCCTGGCCCGGCACCGCGATGATCGCCGCGTCGCCAGAGTCGGCGAGGCCGGTGATGACGCCGTGAATATTCTTCTTGCCGTCGACCGGCGCCGCGAGCCGCACGCGCACGTCGTGCGTCGCCCAGCGCGTCCAGTCGGCGGGCCGCGTCAGCGGGCGGTCGATGCCGGGCGACGACACCTCGAGCTGGTATTCGCTCTCGATCGGATCGACCTCGTCGAACAGGTCCGACAGCGCGCGCGAGATCGACGCGCAGACGTCGATGCCGAGCTGCCCGGTCGCCGGGTCCTCGGCCATCACCTGCAGCGTCGGCGCCGCCTTGCTGCCGTTGAGCTGGACGCGCACGAGCTCGCAGCCGTGTTCGCGGACGACGGGTTCGATCAATGCGGTCAGGACAGCGATATCGGCCAATTTACAAAGCACCCGAAGGACAAGCGGTGGCGTCGGCGGCCCGGACGCTCCGGAGCCGACCTTACACCGGTTACCCATGTGGAAGATGGGGGCGATATAGCTGTGCGCGGCCCTTCCCGCAAGCGGTTCAGGCAGGCTTCCGCCCTACCCCCGGCACCAATGCGCCGACGCGCAGCCGATAATCCTCGTACGCCGGGCCGAGCGCGGCGACGAGGTCACGCTCCTCCATCGGGATGGCGATCAGGATATAGACGGTCATGCCCGCGGCGAAGAGCAGATGCCCCCAGCTCATCGCCGGCGTCGCCCAGAAGGCAATGACGAAGCCGAGGTACAGCGGGTGGCGGACGATTCGGTAGAGCAGGGGCTGGTGGAACGCCGGCGGTCCCGCCAGCCGCCCGCGCAGGTGGAAATAGGCCTGGCGCAGGCCGAACAGCTCGAAATGGTTGAGCAGGAAGGTGCTGAGCAGCACGATCCCCCAGCCGAGGGCGCACAGACCCCATAACAGCATCGCGGCGGTGCCCTCGACGCGCCACAGGTCGCCGGGAATGGGATGCCAGAACATCATCACGACGATCAGCACCACGCTGGCGAGCAGGACATAGACGCTGCGCTCGATCGGCTCGGGGACGGTGCGCGTCCACGCGCGCTTGAAGGCAGGGCGCGCCATGACGCTGTGCTGGACGCCGAACAGCGCGATCAGGCCGAGGTCGATCGCCGCCGCGAGCGGCACCGCGACGATCGGCCCGCGGTCGATCGTGCGTTCCAGCATCGGCAGGTCGGCGACGAAGCCGATCAGGTACAGGAAAGTCGCGAAGAACACGGCATAGGCGGCAACGGCGAAAGCCAGATAGAGCGGACGGGTCATGACGCACTCCCGGAAGAGAGGCGCGCCCCATAGCACAAATCCGGACCGCGTGCGAAACGCTCGGGCAGACTCTGCCCGGCGATGCGTCTATCCCGCGCCGATGCCCGCCGCCCGCTTCGCCTTTCCCGCCATGCTCGCGGGCAGCATCTGCCTCGCCTTCGGGCCGTGGCTGGTGCGGCTGGCCGATGTCGCACCGATCGCATCGGCGTTCTGGCGGTTGGGGCTGGCGGTGCTGCCGCTGGCACTGCTGGCGCGCTTCACCGGTGCACCGCTCACCCCCGGCACGATCTCGCCTCGCATGCTGGCACTGGCGGCGCTCGCCGGGGTGTGCTTTGCCGCCGATATCGCGCTCTGGCACTATGGCATCGTGCGCACGACGCTGGCCAATGCCGCGCTGCTGTCGAACGCCGCCAGCTTCCTGCTGCCGCTGTGGGGCTTCGTCGTGTTGGGCCACAAGCCCGGCCGCAAGGCACTGCTCGCCATCGGTTTCGCGCTTGCCGGCACCTTGCTGCTTGTCGGGCAAAGCGCCGAACTGTCGCCGCGCCATCTTGCCGGCGATCTGCTCTGCCTTGGCGCCGCGCTGTTCTATACCGGCTATCTGATCGTCGTGGATGGCCTGCGCGGCCGCGTGCCGGTGTTCCCGCTGCTGGCGCTCGCCACAGCGTTCGGCGCGGCGGCGCTGCTGCCCGCTGCGCTGCTGATGGACGGTGCCTTCTGGCCGCAGGACTGGACTCCCCTCATCGCGCTGGCGCTGGGCAGCCAGGTCATCGGCCAGGGGCTGGTTGTCTTTGCCGTCGGGCATTTGCGCCCGATCGTCGTCGGGCTGGCGCTGCTCGTGCAACCGGCGGTCGCCACCATCATCGGGGCGCTGCGCTTCGACGAAGTGCCGGGCGTGCCGGAGATTGCCGGCGCGGCGCTGGTCGTGGCCGCGCTGATCCTGGTGCGGCTGCCCGACCGCGCGCAACGCTGACGATCAGGCGGTTTTCGCCGACGCTTTCTTTTTCGCGGCGGGCTTTTTCGCAGCCGGCTTCTTGGCAGCCGGTTTCTTCGCCGCCGCCTTCTTCACCGGCTTCTTGCCCGCTTTCGGCGGCATCGCAGCGCGCACATCGATAAGCGCCGCCGCATCCTCCAACGAGATCGTCATCCCGTCTTCGGTCTTGGGCACGGTCGCGTTGGTGCTGCCATCGGTGATGTACTGGCCGAAGCGTCCGGCCATCAGCTTCATGACAGCCCCCGACACCGGGTGCGGGCCGATTTCGCGAAGCGGCGCCATCGTGCCGCGCGCCCGTGGCCCGGCAGCGGCGGCTTCGGCGAGCTTGACCACCGCAGCGTTCATGCCGGTTTCGAAGACTTCGGCGGTCGAGGTCAGCCGGGCGTATTTGCCGCTGTGGGCCAGATACGGCCCGTAGCGGCCGATGCTGGCGGTAATCGGTTCGCCGCTTTCAGGGTGGGCGCCGATGGTGCGCGGCAGCGACAGCAGCTTGAGCGCGAGCTCCAGGTCATCCGGCCCGGTGACCGGCGCATCCTTGGGGATGGAGGCGCGCGGCGGCTTTTCGCCCCCCGAACCATCGTCGCCCAATTGCACATAGGCGCCAAAGCGCCCGGAACGCAGCGACACCGCCTCGCCCGATACCGGATCGGTGCCGAGCACCATGGGGCCGGTCGATTCCTGCCCGGCATTGTCGCCGGCAAACTGCCGCGTGTAGCGGCATTCGGGGTAGTTGGAACAGGCGACGAACGCCCCGAACTTGCCGGTCTTCAGGCTCAGGCGGCCATTGCCGCAGGTCGGGCACAGCCGCGGATCGCCGCCATCAGCGCGCGCCGGAAACAGCGTGGGTGCCAGATATTCATCGAGCGCGACGGTGACATCCGACGGCTTGAGTTCGAGAATTTCCTTGGTCTTGGGCGAAAAATCATCCCAGAAATCGCGCAGGACCTTCCGATATTCAAGATCGCCCGCCGACACGGTATCGAGCCGGGTTTCAAGATCGGCGGTGAAATCATAGCCGACATATTTCTCGAAAAAGCGTTCGAGGAAGGCCGTGACCAGCCGGCCCTTTTCCTCGGCCCAGAAACGGTTCTTCTCGACCCGCACATAGGCACGATCGCGCAGCGTCTGCAGGATCGCGGCATAGGTTGAAGGCCGGCCGATGCCGAGTTCTTCGAGCCTTTTGACCAGCGAGGCTTCCGAAAAGCGCGGCGGCGCCTCGGTGAAATGCTGCTTGGCCTCGACCGACTTGACCGGGCAATTCTCGCCCTGCTTCAGGCGCGGCAGGCGGCGGCCTTCGTCGTCATCACTGTCCGACGCCACATCTTCGCTGGTCTCGGTGTAGACCGCGAGGAAACCCGGCGACAGGATGACCTGGCCGGTCGCGCGCAGACCGGTCTGCAGCGTCGCGTCGAGCAGGTCGATGCTCGTCCGTTCCATCCGCGCGCTCGCCATCTGGCTGGCGACGGTGCGCTTCCAGACCAGTGCATAGAGCTTGTCGGCATCGTTCATCGGCGTGCGCGCCGGGCGGGCCATCAGGTCGGTCGGGCGGATCGCTTCATGCGCTTCCTGGGCGTTCTTGGCCTTGGTGGCGTAATGGCGCGGCTTTTCGGGGAGCACATCGGGGCCGCGGCCGAAATCCTGGCCGATGACATCGCGCACCGCGGCGATGGCTTCGCTGCCGATCTGCACGCCGTCGGTCCGCATATAGGTGATGCGGCCTTCCTCATACAGGCCCTGCGCGATGCGCATCGTGTGGCTGGCAGTAAAGCCCAGTTTGCGCGCCGCTTCCTGCTGGATCGTCGAGGTTGTGAACGGCGGATAGGGGTTGCGCGTCGCCGGCTTGGTTTCGACGGCATGAACGCTGAACACGCCCATTTCCACGGCGCGGCGGGCGGCTTCGGCCTCTTTCGCCGTGGTGATATCGAAGCGATCGAGCTTCTTGCCGCGCCAGAAGCTCAGCCGCGCCGGAAAGGCCTGGCCGGCGGACGACGCCATGCCAGCTTCGACCGTCCAGTATTCGCGAGCGATATGTGCCTCGATCTCGCGCTCGCGCTCGACGACGAGGCGCAGCGCCACCGATTGCACGCGGCCAGCGCTTTTTGCCCCAGGCAGCTTGCGCCACAGGACCGGCGACAGGGTGAAGCCGACGAGATAATCGAGCGCGCGGCGCGCCAGATAGGCATCGACAAGATCCTGGTCGATCTCGCGCGGCCGTTTCATTGCGGCAAGGATTGTCGTCTTGGTAATCTCGTTGAAGGTGACGCGCTGGACCCCGCCCTTGGGCAGTGCCTTTTTCGCCTTCAGCCATTCGTACAGGTGCCACGAGATCGCTTCGCCCTCACGATCAGGATCGGTAGCGAGAATCACCGTGTCGGCGCGCTTGGCAGCGTCCGAAATCGCCTTCAACTGTTTGGCGCGATCGCCCGAAACTTCCCACAACATCGCGAAATCATGGTCGGGATCGACCGAACCATCCTTGGGCGGCAAGTCACGGATATGGCCGAAACTGGCCAGAACTTCGTAGTTCGACCCCAGATATTTGTTGATCGTCTTTGCCTTGGCAGGCGATTCCACGATCACGAGATCCATTTGGGTCCTGACTCGAAAGCAGCAAGAAGGCAGCGGCGCGGCCCCTACGCTCTATTGGGGGCATGGCGCAAGGGGCAGTGTCAACCCGCTGCCACACGCCCCCCGGCATGACGTACCAACGCGCCTGCCAGTTCCAGGTCGAGCAACACCGTCGCCACCACGGGCGCAGGCAGGCCCGACAGGCGCACCAGTTCATCGATGGCAACCGGCGTGGGAGACAGCAGCGCTGCCACCAACGCGCGCTCGCCATCCCCGGCATCCTGCGCCGGTTCGTCGTACCAGATTGCCGATTCGGCCGCCTTGAAGCGCATGCCGATTTGCGGACCCTGCCCAAAAGCCGACAGCGCCTCGACCACGTCGGCCGCCGATTGCACCAGCGTCGCGCCTTCGCGGATCAGCAGGTTGCAGCCCTGCGCCCGCGGATCGAGCGGCGACCCCGGGATCGCCATGACCTCGCGCCCGGCCTCCGCCGCAATGCGCGCGGTGATAAGCGACCCCGATCGCGGCGCACCTTCCACGACCAGCGTTCCCGCCGCCAGCCCGGCGATGACCCGATTGCGGCGCGGGAAATGCCGCGCCTGCGGCTCCACACCGGGCTTCTGTTCGGCAAGGATCAGGCCTCTTTCGGCGATTTCCGCGGTCAGTGCGGCATTTTCGGGCGGGTAGACGACATCGACCCCGCCCGCCACCACCGCGATCGTGCCGCCGGCCATCGCCCCCTGGTGCGCCGCCGCATCGATGCCGCGCGCCAGCCCCGAAACGACGACGAGGTCTTCCGCGGCCAGATCGGCCGCCAGCTGCCGCGCAAAGCGCACGCCTGCCGCACTGGCATTGCGCGCGCCGACAATCGCCACCGCCGGCCGGTCGAGCAGGCCGACATCGCCGCGCGCCGCCAGCACCGGCGGCGCGCTATCGAGCGCGGCAAGCAACGCCGGATAGGCCGGCGTACCGATGAAGATCATCGTCGCGCCGATGCGATCGAGCGCTGCCAGTTCCGCTTCGGCCTCGGCCGCCGGGCTGATTGCCAGCGCGCGCCCGCCGCGCCGCGCCAGGTCGGGCAACGCCGCGAGCGCAGCTTCCGCCGTCCCGAAGCGCGCCAGCAACTGGCGATAGGTGATCGGCCCGATCGAATCGGTACGAATCAGCCGCAGCCGCGCCACCGCATCGGCGGGCAAGGTCACTTGGCGCCGATCCGGCTTTCGGTGCCGGCACGCAGCCGGGCGATATTGTCCCGGTGCTTCCAGATCAGAATGACGGCAAGGAACGCCAGCGCAATCGCACTGTGCGGCGATCCCAACGCCCATGCCGCCACCGGCGCCGCCACTGCCGCCGCCATGCCGCCGACCGACGAATGCCGGGTGACCAGTGCGCCCGCCAGCCAGGTCACCAGCGCGGCAACGCCCGCCAGCGGCACCGCCGCCAGCGCGACACCGAGCAGCGTTGCCACGCCCTTGCCGCCATTGAATTTGAGCCAGACCGGATAGCAATGGCCGATGAAGGCCGCGACGCCCGCCAGCATTCCCGCCTCCAGCCCGCCATAATGACGCGCCAGCAGCACCGCGGCCGCGCCCTTGCCGGCATCGAGCAGCAACGTCGCCGCCGCCAGCCCCTTGTTGCCGGTGCGCAGCACATTGGTCGTGCCGATATTGCCCGATCCGACTTGGCGGATATCGATGCCGATCATCCGCGTCAGCAACAACCCGAACGGAATGCTGCCCAGCAGATAGCCGATGCCGATCCAGAGCAATGATGTGGTCCCCATGGCCGGACGGTAGCCGCAGCCGGGCCGGTTTGAAAGCCCGACCGGGTTCGTTATGGTCGCGTGCAAAGGGGTGACACGATGCATTATTGGCGGCGAATTCTGACCGGGCTGGCCCTGGCGCTCCTGGGGTCGCCGGCGCTGGCGGCCGGCATGCTGCCCACCCCGGCGCGCACGGCGGGGGAGGCCGATGGCCCTTATCCCCTGCTCGTCATCCGCGGCGCCACCATCATTACCGGCAATGGCGGCCCGCCCTATGGCCCTGCCGACATCATCATCAAGGGCAACCGCATCGCCGAAATCCGGCACGCCGGCACGCCGGGCCTGCCGTTGCGCAGCAACCGTGAACCGCAGGGCGCCGTGCGCGAGATCGATGCCACCGGCATGTATGTGATGCCCGGCTTCGTCGACATGCACGGGCATAATGGCGACCCCGACAAGGCGAACGACCCAAGCTATGCTTATCGCCTGTGGCTGGCGCATGGCGTCACCACGGTACGCGGCGTGTCCTTCTTTGGCGGTGATGCGGCGCATGCGATCGACGACAAGCGCCGGAGTGCGGCGGGCGAGATCACCGCGCCTCGCCTATACGTCTATCAGACCCTCGGCTCGGGTTGGTCGGGCGGCCGGGTGCAGACGCCGGAAAAGGCGCGTGAATGGGTGCGCTGGGCAGCGAAGGCCGGCATCGACGGTATCAAATTCTTCAACCGCGGCGATGAAACCCCCGAAATCGACCGCGCCGCCATCGACGAGGCGAAAAAACTGGGGTTGGGCACCGTCGCGCATCTGTCACAGCCCAATGTCGCCGAATTCAACGCCCGCGATGCCGCTGCCGCCGGTCTTGGCACCGTCACGCATTTCTATGGTCATTTCGAAGCGCTGTTGAAGGACCGCCGCACCCAGGACACGCCGGCCGATTATAACTTCAACGACGAACAGATGCGTTTCGGCGGCATCGCCGACATCTGGAACCAGATTCACGAACCCGGCGGGCCGGAATGGATCGATTATCTCAAGGCGCAAAAGGCGACCGGCGTCACCTTCGATCCGACCTTCAACATCTACAGCGCCAGCCGCGACCTGATGCGGGCGAAAAATGCCGATTGGCACGCGAAATACGCGCTTCCATCGATGACGCGCTTTTACGAATCGAACCGCGACAACCATGGCAGCTATTTTTACGACTGGACGACGGCGCGCGAGGTCAGCTGGCGCAATTTCTATGGCCGCTATATGCGTTTGATCAACGATTACAAGAATATGGGCGGCCGGGTGACAACGGGCAGCGACCCCGGCTTCATCTATCAGCTCTGGGGGTTCGGCTATGTCCTCGAGCTCGAAATGCTCCAGGAAGCCGGGTTTTCGCCGCTGGAGGTCGTCGAGGCTGCGACGATCAACGGCGCGCGGACGCTGAATGACCCCAAGGGCGTGGAACCGCAATTCGGCCTCGTCCGCCCCGGCATGATCGCCGATCTCGTCATCGTGCCGGAAAACCCGTTGCAGAATTTCAAGACGCTCTATGGCACCGGCTTCGTCCGGCTCAACGCCGCCACCAACAAAAGCGAAACCGTCGGCGGCGTGCGCTGGACGATCAAGGACGGCATGGTCTTCAACGCGCCAGCCTTGCTCAAATCGGTGGCCGAGCAGGTGGCACGGGAGAAGGCGAAATAGCGCGCGTCAGCCGCGCGCCGGCCGCCACAGAGGCCCGACCGCGATCAGCAGCACAATGACATTGAACAGCGCGTTCGACGCATTGCCCGACAAGATCGACCCCAGGCTGTCGAGGCAGAACCAGGCCAGCGTGCCCGCCAGCACTGCCCGGCGCACGCCTTCGGGCGCCTCGTCGTGGACCCGGGCCGACAGGCACCAGATCGTCACGCCCCAGCCGAGCAGGAAGCCACCGGTCAGCGCCGACAGGAAGTGCGTATCGGCATCGGCAAAACGCGTCGCGCCGTCAATCGGCCAGCTGAGGATATCGAGCGTCAGCCGCGCCGGTTCGCGTGTCGCTGCCATGCTGCCCAGCGCGAACACCGGCCCGAATGAACCGATCACCACCGCGGTGATCTTCAGCCAGAATTTGTGAAGGGCCTGGGTCATGGCGGTCTCCTTGCTGGCGCCAATCAAGCCCGCAATCCGTCTGGCCGGCAACTACCTCAGGCGTAATCTGCCGACCGCCGACCACGCGGCGCCGCGCACGGTTGCCCCGCCGCCAGCGCTTCCGTAAACCATTGCCATGACCACCACGCTCAGTATCGCTCTTGCGCAGTTGAATGCCGTTGTCGGCGGGCTCGATGCCAATGCCGATGCCATTTTGGTGGCGCGGGCCGGGGCACCGGCGGCCGATCTGCTCGTCACCCCCGAACTGTCGGTGATCGGCTATCCGCCCGAGGATCTGGTGCTGAAACCCGCACTGGTCGCCGCCGGCATGGCGCGTGTCGAACGCCTCGCCGCTGCCACGGCCGATGGCGGGCCGGCGCTGCTCGTCGGCGCGCCGATCGCCGAAAACGGCCGGCTGCACAACGCCATGTTCCTGCTCGATGGCGGCCGCATCGCCGGGATCACGCGCAAGCACGACCTGCCCAATTACGGCACTTTCGATGAAAAACGCGTCTTTGCCCCCGGCCCCTTGCCCGGCCCGCTGGCGTTTCGCGGCGTTCGGCTCGGGGTGCCGATCTGCGAGGATATCTGGACCCCCGATGTCACCGAATGCCTCGCCGAAACCGGCGCCGAGCTGCTCATCGTTCCCAATGGCTCGCCCTTTGAAACCGGCAAGGATGACCGACGCCTGAGCCTGGCCGTCTCGCGCGTCAGCGAAACCGGGCTGCCGCTGGTCTATCTCAACCGCGTCGGCGGCCAGGACGAGCTGGTTTTCGATGGCGCCAGCTTCGTCCTCAATGCCGATCGCAAGCTCGCGCTGCAGCTGCCCGATTGGGACGAGGTCGTGCAGATGACGCACTGGACCCGCACCGGCAGCCACTGGACCTGCGCCCCGGGCGCCATCGCGCCGCGCGATGACGATCCGGCCGATATCTACCACGCCATGCTCGTCGCGCTGCGTGATTATGTGAACCGCAACGGCTTCCCCGGTGTCGTCCTTGGCCTGTCGGGGGGCATCGATTCGGCACTGTCGGCAGCGGTCGCGGTCGATGCGCTCGGCGCCGACCGGGTGTGGTGCGTGATGATGCCGTCGCCCTATACCAGCCAGGACAGCCTCGAGGACGCCGCCGAATGCGCACGCATGCTCGGTTGCCGGCTCGATACCGTCGGCATCGGCCCGGCGATGGACGCCTTCGGCACCATGCTGGCGCCGTTGTTCGCCGGAAAGGCCGCCGATACCACCGAGGAAAACATCCAGTCGCGCATCCGCGGCCTCTCGCTGATGGCGCTGAGCAACAAGTTCGGCCCGATGCTGCTGACCACCGGCAACAAGAGCGAGATGAGCGTCGGCTATGCCACCATCTATGGCGACATGGCCGGCGGCTATTCGGTGCTCAAGGACGTCTACAAAACCACCGTCTTCAAGCTGTGCGAATGGCGCAACCACCACCACCCGCGCCTGTCGATCGGCCCGAAAGGCCCGGTGATGCCGCAGCGGGTGATCGACAAGCCGCCGACCGCCGAACTGCGCGACAACCAGAAGGACGCCGACAGCCTGCCACCCTATGACCTGCTCGATCGCATCCTGATCGGGCTCGTTGAAAACGAACATTCGGCGGCCGAACTGATTGCCGAAGGCATCGACCCGGCCATCGTCGCGCGCATCGAACGCCTGCTCTACATCGCCGAATACAAGCGCCGCCAGGCGCCGCCGGGGGTGAAGATCGGCCATCGCAACTTCGGGCGCGACCGCCGCTACCCGATCTCCAACGCCTTTCGGACCGCGTGAACCGGATGCGGTGGGCGATCCTGGCAGCGCTGCTGGTGACCGTGCCGGCAGCAGCGCAAGCCCCTGATCCGCTGGCGCTGGCCCGTGCCTATGGCGGGCGCGAGGCGGCCTTCGGCGTCCGCCTGTCCCCCGATGGCGACCGCGTCCTCTACATGGCGCCCGATGGCGATACCGGCACGGCAGTCGTCGTTGCCGACATTGCCGCCGGCACCAACAAGGCGGTGCTGAAGAGCGACGGCAAGTTGTTCGATGTCAGCGCGTGCGAATGGAAGAGCACGGCACGGATCATCTGTTCGGTCTCCGCCATCCGCTTTACCGACAAGGCGCAGACCAACGCCATCGCCATGCGGCGCACCCTGTCGATCGCCGCGGATGGCAGTGGATCGACCGAAATCGGCTATTTGCGCGGCGACTATGAGAGCCGGCGCTCGACGGGCGGAGTCTTCGACATGCTCGTCGATGATCCGCAGCACATCATCATGGCCGGCGAGATACACGATGTCGTCACCAACAAGGCAACCCCCTGGCTCGACGGCAGCGGTGACAGTTTCGGCGGGCTGTCCGATGGCCATGGCAATCTGCGCTACCGTGCGTATGGCGACCGCGATCCCAACGGTTATCTGCGCGACATGATCATCCACCAGATCCGTCCCAAGGGCACGAAGCGGTGGGAAAGCATCGGCAGTTCGAAACTTTCGGGCATGCCGCAGTTCGATTTCCTGGGTTTCGATGACAGCGGCGACAATGTCCTTGTCTCGATCCCGCTCGATGGCCGCCAGGCACTTTATCGCATGCCGGCGACCGGCGCCACGACGCGCGAACTGGTCTTTGCCCACCCTCTGGTCGATATCGACGGGGTGCTGCGGATCGGCAAATACAACCGGCCGGTCGCGGCGGTCTACACGCTTGATTCGCGGCATTATTTCTATTTCGACGCGGTGCTCGACAAGCGCAGCAAGGCGCTGTCGAAGGCGCTGCCGGGCAATCCGCCGGTCGCCATTCTCGATGAAAGCTGGGACGGTCGCTACAATCTCGTGCTGGTCGGCGGCGAACAGGATGGCGGCGCCTATTATCGCTACGATACCCAGACCCGGCAATTGGGCGAATTGCTCAAGGTCCGCCCCGACCTCGAATCCCGGCCGGTCGCGGTCGAAAGCCGCGTCGATTACCCCGCCGGTGATGGCGCCAGCGTGCCGGCGTATCTCACCCTGCCGCCCGGCAAGCCGGCGAAAGCGCTGCCCGCAATCATCATGCCGCACGGCGGCCCGGCGGCGCGCGATGCGCTCGGCTTCGACTGGCTGGCGCAATATTATGCGCAACTCGGCTATGTCGTGCTCAAGCCCAATTATCGTGGCTCGACCGGCTATGGCGCCGACTGGTTCCAGAGCAACGCCTTCAAGGGCTGGCGCACCGCGATGGCCGATATCAACGCCGGCGCGCGCTGGTTGGTGGCGCAGGGCATCGCCGATCCGGCGCGGCTGCACATCGTCGGCTGGAGCTATGGCGGTTATGCGGCATTGCAGGCCAATGTCGTCGACCCCGGCCTGTATCGCTCGGTTGTCGCCATTGCCCCGGTGACCGATCTCAAGCTGCTGATCAAGGATCAGGTCTATTACACCAGCTACCGGCTCAGCCGCGCCGAACTGGCGCAGGGTGACGACGCGGTCGCGGGTTCGCCGGCGCGCAACGCCGATCGCATTGCGGCACCGGTGCTGATCTTCCAGGGCACCAAGGACCTCAATGTCGACCAGGAACATGCCAAGGTGATGGACGCGGCACTGGCAAAGACGGCGGTGCCGCATCAACTGGTCATCTACCCCGATCTCGATCATCAACTCGAATCCACGACCGCCCGCGCCGACCTGCTGGCCAAAAGCGCCGCCTGGCTCACCGCCGCGCCGCCCCGTTGAAGGAGCCGTCATGATCCTGTTCCGCTCGCTCGCCGCCGCCCTGCTCGTCACCTCGTGCCTGGCCATCCCCGCCCGCGCCGCCGAGCCTGCACCGTTGCTGCCGGTGACCGAATATCAGCTGCCGAACGGCTTGAAGGTGATCTTCCACCGCGACATTTCCGATCCGGTCGTCGCGGTCGTGCTGGCGGCGCATGTCGGATCGGCGCGTGAAACCCCGGGGCGCACCGGCTTTGCCCACATGTTCGAGCATCTGTTCTTTCTCGATTCGGAAAATCTCGGCAAGGGCGGTCTCGATCGGCTCAGCGCCCGGGTCGGCGGCTCGGGCGCCAACGGCAATACCAGCAAGGATGTCACCATCTATGGCCAGGCGGTGCCGAAGGACGCGCTCGAAAAAATGCTCTGGGCCGAAGCCGACAAGCTCGGCTGGTTCATCAACACCGTCACCGATGCCGTGCTCGCCAAGGAAAAACAGGTCGTCAAGAACGAGAAGCGCCAATCGGTCGACAATCGCCCCTATGGCTTCACCCAGGTCATCTATTCCGAGAACCTGTATCCCGCCGGCCACCCTTATAGCTGGTCGGTGATCGGATCGATGGCCGATCTCGATGCGGCGACGCTGGCCGATGTGCGCGGCTTCTACAAGCAATGGTATCGCCCCGAAAATGCGACTCTGGTCGTCGCCGGGGATTTCGATCCGGTGCAGGCGCGCGCCTGGGTCGAGCGTTATTTTGCCGAGATTCCGGGCTCGACGACCCGGCTGCCGCGTCCGGTTGCCCGACCGTTTGCGTTGAAGGCATCGCAGCGGCTGGTCTATCAGGACAAGTTCGCCAAACTGCCCGACCTGACACTGGCCTGGCCGGCCGTGCCGACCAGCCACCCCGATGCCGTTGCGCTCGATCTGCTCACCATATTGTTGACCGACGGCAAGGATGCGCCGTTGACCAAGGTGCTGGTCGAAGAGCAGCAACTGACCGATGCCGTCGAAGCGACCCAGATCGATGGCGAACTCGCCGGCGGCCTGGTCATCGGGGCGCGGGCCTTCGACGGGGTGGCGCTCGATCGCGTCGACAAGGCCATCGCGACGGCATTGGCGCGCTTCGAAAGTGAAGGCATCAGCCCGGCAGCTCTGGCGCGTGCCCGCACCCGCCTCGAAACCCGGCTTTATGATGCGCTGACGGGCGTCGATGACAAGGCGCAGCTGATCGCGCGTTTCGAAGCCGCGACCGGCCGCGCGGATTTTGTCGATGTCATGCTCGCCCGGTTGCGCAGCGTCACCGCCGATGACGTGATGCGCGCCTATCGCACCCATGTGAAGGACAAGCCGCGGCTGGCGATCAGCACGGTGCCGACAGGCGGGGCGGCGCTGGCGCTGGCGGGGTCGACGCCGGCACGCGTGGCCGAAGAAGCCATCGTGCAGAATGCCGAAGCCCCCGTCGATCCGGCCGCCGAAATCGCGCGCTTCACGCCGACACCATCGCGCATCGATCGCCGCCAGGAACCGCCTTTCGGCGCACCGCCGGTGGTTACCCCACCGCCGATCTGGACGGCAAGCCTCGCCAATGGCCTGGCGGTGAGCGGCATCGAAACCGCCGAGCTTCCCGTTGCCAAGTTCGAGATCGGCTTTGCCGGCGGGCGGCTGCTCGACGATCCGGCGCGGCCGGGCGCTGCCAATCTGCTGGCGCGCTGGCTGGTGCGCGGCACCGCCCGGCTCACCCCGGCGGAATTCGACAAGGCGCTGAAGGATCTGGGCGCCGATATCAGCGTGACCGCCGAGGATGAACGCCTGCTGCTGTCGGGCAGCACGCTGGCGCGCAATCTGGCGGCGACGCTGGCGCTGGTCGAAGAAGCGCTGGTGACACCGCGATGGGATGCCGCCGAACTGGCGCTGGTCAAGGCGGCTACGGTCGGTGACATCCAGGCCGGACGCGGCGAACCGGCGCGGGTCGCGGCACGCATCGCCGATCGGGTCAATCACCCCGGCTCGGTGCTCGCCGCGCCGCCGCTGGGCACCGAAGCCAGCGTCGCTTCGCTGTCGGGCGATGACCTGAAAGGCTTTTTCACGCGCAACCTGACCCCCGGCAATGCGCGTTTCCGCATCGTCGGCGCCGCCGACAAGGCAGCCGTGACCACGGCGCTGGCCGGGCTGGCGACGCGCTGGACATCACCTTCAGGGCCGGTGCCGGTGCTGGCGCCCGTGGCCGCACCCGCCGCGCCGACGCTGTATTTCTATGACATTCCCGATGCCAAGCAATCCTATGTCGTCATCACCGGCCCCGGCCCGCGCAAGGCCGATGCCGATTATTATCCGGCCGTGGCGAGCAATTTCATCCTCGGCGGCGGCGGCTTCGCCGCGCGGCTGACCCAGCAGTTGCGCGAAACCAAGGGCTATACCTATGGCGTGCGCAGCCGCTTCGCCGCGGGCCGGCAGGATGGCGAATTCTTGCTCACGACCCCGGTGCGCAGCAATGTCACATTAGAGGCGACGACGCTGGCGCGCGAGATCATCGGCAATTACGGCGCGACCTTCACCGCCGCCGACCTCGCGCTGACCCGCGACAGCCTCGCCCGCGCCCAGGCACGGGCGTTCGAAAGCAACGACGCCAAGCTCGGCCTGCTCGCCGATATCGGTGATTTCGGGCGGGCGGCCGATTTCGTCTCGGCCGATGCGGCGGTGCTGGCGCGGCTCGACCAGGTGCAGGTGCAGGCCGTGGCGCAGCGCTGGCTCGATGTGTCGCGGCTCAACACCATCATTGTCGGCGATGCCCGCACCCAGAAGGCGCGGTTGGCCGTGCTCGGGCTTGGCGAGCCGGTGATGCTCGATGCGGCGCTTCTCGACGGCAGCAAGCCCTGAATCAGGGGGCTGGTGCTGCCTCCCAGCCGCCGCCGAGCGCCTTGAACACCGCGATCTGCTGGCTGGTCAGCGCCGCGTCGCTGGCCGCCAACTGCGCATCGGCGGTCGCCGCGGTGCGTTCGGCATCGAGCACGGCAAGAAAGGCCTCGGCACCGGCGGCATAGCGCAGGCGGACGATGCGCGCCGCCTCGACGCTCTGGTCACGCGCGGCGCGGAGCGCGGCGTTGCGCGCCCGGCCGGCGGCATAGTCCGACAGGCTGGTTTCGGTTTCGCGCAAGGCTGTGAGCACGGTGCCGTCGAAGCCGGCGAGTGCCGCCTCGCCGCCGGCCTTTGCCTGTTTGATGCGCGCGCGCGCCGCGATGATGTTGGGAAAGCTCCAGCTGAGCACCGGACCGACGCTGAAGCCGAAGCCATTGTTGCTGATGACCGCGCCCGGCGTCGTGCCCTGTCCGGAGATCGCGCCACCCAGGCTGATGCGCGGGTAGAGATCGGCGGTCGCGACGCCGATGCGCGCGGTGGCCGCCGCCAATTGCCGGTCGGCCTGACGCACATCGGGACGGCGCTTGAGCAGCGCAGTGCCATCGCCGGTCGGGATCGGCGCTTTCAGCTGCGGCGGCGCCGTGCAGGCGGCAGCGCGCGGGTCGAACTCGGTCGGCGGCTTGCCGGTAAGTACCGCAAGACGAAACAGCGCGCTGCGGCGTTCGGCCTCGAAACCCGGCAGCGCGGCACGGGTGGTTTCAACCTGGGCGCGGGCGCGGGCGGCATCGAGCGGCGAATCGCGCCCGGCAGCAACGCGCTTTTCGGTGAGGGCGAAGCTGTCGGTCTGGAGGGTCAGGCTGCGGCTGGCCACCGCGAGTTGCCGCGCCGCCGAACAGGCATCGGCATAGGCGCGGGTGGTTTCGGCCGCGATGCTGATCAACACGGCATCGCGGGCAGCGGCTTCGGCGGCCGCATCGGCGCGCGCCGCTTCGATAGTGCGGCCGACCCGACCGTAGAGATCGATTTCATAGCTGGCATCGAGCCCGGCGCGGTAGAATTCGCTGCTGAACGGCACCGGGCCATTGGGGGTAGCAACGGTCTGCCGGGCTTCGACGGCGCTTGCCGTGACGTTCGTTGTCGGCAGGCGTGCGCCCTGCGCTTCGTTGAGGACGGCGCGGGCGCGGCGCAGATTGGCGGTAGCGACGCGCAGATCGGTGTTGGCGGCGAAGGCCTGGCCGACCAGATCGTCAAGCACGGGATCGTCGTAGAGCCGCCACCAGGTCGCGGGCACCGCGTCGCTGCTGGCGATGGCGGGGTCGGCGCCGGCAAAGGGCCCACCGGTCGCAGCGGGCAGTGGTGCCGGGCGATAATCGGGGCCGACCGAACAGGCCGCAAGCAGCAGCGGCAGGCCGAAGAGCAGCGCGCGGGTCATGCCGATGGCTCCGCGACGGGAGCGGCACGGTTGCGGCTGCGCACGCGCGCCACCTTCTTCGCCGCCCAACTGGCGATGACATAGAAGACCGGCGTGAACAGCAGCCCGAAGATGGTGACGCCGATCATGCCGAAGAACACCGCGGTGCCGAGCGCCTGTCGCATTTCGGCGCCCGGGCCCGAGGCGATGACCAGCGGCACGACGCCGAGGATGAAGGCGAAGCTGGTCATCAGGATCGGCCGCAACCGGGTGCGGGCCGCTTCCTCGGCGGCGGCGAAGCGATCGAGCCCGCGTTCTTCGGCCTGTTTGGCGAACTCGACGATCAGGATGGCGTTCTTGGCCGCCAGCCCGACGAGCACCACCAACCCGATCTGCGTGAGGATATTATTGTCGAAACCGCGCAGATTGACACCGAGAATCGCCGCCAGCAGGCACATCGGCACGATCATGATGACGGCGAGCGGCAGCACCAGCGATTCATATTGCGCCGCGAGCAGCAGGAAAACAAAGACCACGGCAAGAACGAACACCGCCGCCGCCGTATTGCCCTGCGTCTTCTCCTGATAGGCAAGCTCGGTCCATTCATAATCAAAGCCTTCGGGCAGCAGCTTGGCCGCCAGATCCTCCATGCTGCCCAGCGCCTGGCCCGACGAGAAGCCGGGCACCCGGTCGCCCTGCAGTTCCGCCGCCGGGAACAGGTTGTGGCGCACGACGCGGTACGGCCCGCTGGCATCCTTGAGGGTCGCGACCGAGCCAAGCGGCACCATCATACCCGAATTGGAGCGGACTTTCAGGTTGGTGATATCGGTCGGGTCGTTGCGGAACGGCGCATCGGCCTGGGCGGTGACGCGGTAGGTGCGGCCGAACAGGTTGATGTCGTTCACATAGCTCGACCCGAGATAGACCTGCAGCGTCGAGAAGACATCGGCGGGGTTGACCCCCAACAGTTGCGCCTTGTCGCGATCGATATCGGCGAACACCCGCGGCGTGCCGGTGTTGAACAGGGTGAAGACGCTGGTCAGCCCCGGGGTCTGGTTGCCGGCCATCATCATGCCGAAGGTCGCCGCCTCGAGCGCCGGATAGCCGCGGCCCGAACGGTCCTGCACCATCATCTTGAAGCCGCCACCCGTGCCGATGCCGCGCACCGGCGGCGGCGGGATGACGAGGATGTTGGCGCCGGGGATGGCGCCCATCCGCATGCGCAGGTCATTTAGGATATCCGCCGCCGCCTGGCCATTCTTCTTGCGGTCGCCAAAGCTGTCCATCTGGATGAAGAGCGTGCCGGCGTTGGGGGCGTTGGAAAAGCTCGAGCCGTCGAGGCCGGCAAAGGCCACCGCCAGTTCGATGCCCTTGGTGTCGAGCGCCGTTTTCACCGCGGTCTGCACGATCGCGTCGGTGCGTTCGAGCGAGGACCCCGGCGGCAATTGCACAACGGTGATGAAATAGCCCTGGTCCTGCGCCGGAATGAAGCCCGCCGGGGTGGCGACGAAGCGCCACGCCGCCAGCGCCAGCAGCCCGGCATAAACGATGAGCACCAGCATGATCGCCCGCACCGCGCGCGCCGTGATGCGGCCATAACGATCGGCGAGCCAGTCGAACCCCTTGTTGAAGCGATCGGCCGCCGCCATCGGCACGCGCCGCCAGCCGGTCGGGCGGTGGTGCGGATCGTGCTGCTTCAACAGCAGTGCCGCAAGCGCCGGCGACAGGGTGAGCGAGACGATGCACGAGATCAGCGTCGCCGCCGAGATGGTCAGCGCGAACTGCTTGTAGAACTGCCCCGAAATGCCGGAAATGAAGGCGGTCGGCACGAACACCGCGCACAGCGTCAGCGCGATGGCGATGAGCGCGCCGCCGACTTCGTCCATGGTGCGATAGGCGGCTTCGCGCGGCGCATGGCCGAGCTTCAGTTCGCGTTCGACATTTTCGACAACGACGATGGCATCATCGACGACGATGCCGATGGCGAGCACCAGCCCGAACAGCGACAGGTTATTGAGCGAATAGCCGAACCCCGCCATCACCGCGAAAGTGCCGATCAGCGACACCGGAATCGCCAGCACCGGGATGATCGCGGCGCGCCAGCTTTGCAGGAAGATCAGCACGACGATGACGACAAGGATGACGGCTTCTACCAGCGTTTCCTGCACGCTTTCGATCGAGGCGCGGACATATTCGGTGGGGTTGTAGGGAATGCTGTATCCAAGGCCCGCGGGGAAATCGGCCTTGGCACCTTCCATCGTCGCGATGATCGCATCGGCGGTGGCGAGCGCGTTCGATCCCGGCCGCTGGGTGATGGCGAGGCCGATGCCCTGCTTGCCATCGACATAGGCGTTGGTGCCATAATCCTGGGCGCCGACTTCGACGCGGGCGACATCGCTGATCCGCACAACCTTGTTGCCATCGGCCTTGATGACGATGGCGCCGAAATCGTCGGGGCTGGTCAGCCGGCCCTGGGTCTGGACGTTGAGTTCGAATCCCGAGCCACCGCGGCCGAAGGGTGGCGCGCCGATGGTGCCGGCCGCAACCTGGACATTCTGCGAGCGCAGCGCCGCGACGATTTCTTCGGCGTTGAGGTTGCGTGACGCGGCCTTTTCCGGGTCGATCCAGACGCGCATGGCGTAATCACGCACGCCGAAGACGTTGATGCCGCCGACACCATCAAGGCGCGCCAGCCGGTCCTTGAGCAGCAGCGTCGCATAGTTGGAGACATAATCGGTGCTGAGCGAGCCGTCGGTCGATTTGAGGAACACGACCATCAGGATGTCGGGCGAGTTCTTGCGCGTCGTCACGCCGAGCGCGCGCACCGTATCGGGCAGCCGCGGGGTCGCCGAGGCGACGCGGTTCTGCACCAGCACCTGGGCGTCGTTGAGATCGGTACCGAGCTTGAAGACGACATTCAACGTCATCCGGCCATCGCCGGTCGATGACGAGGTCATGTAGATCATGTCCTCGACACCGTTGATTTCCTGTTCGAGCGGCGCTGCCACCGTATCGGCGAGCACTTCGGCCGAGGCGCCGGGGTAGGACGCGGTGATGCTGATCGTCGGCGGCGCGATTTCGGGATATTGCGCCACCGGGAGCGTCGGATAGGCGACGATCCCGATCAGCACGATCAGGATCGAGATCACCCCGGCAAAGATCGGCCGATCGATAAAGAAACGCGAAAACCGCATGCGCTATTTGGCCACGCGCGTGGCGTCGGTCGCCGATGTCGCCGGCGCTTCGATGATCGGCGGCGGCACCGGTCCGGCACCCGGCGCCGGCGGCACGATCTTGCCGGGCTTCGGGGTGACCTTGGTGCCCGGGCGGGCGCGCTGCACGCCCTCGATGATGACCCGGTCATCCGGCGTCAGCCCGCCGCGCACGACGCGCAGGCCATCGACAAGCGGGCCGAGCTGCAAGACACGCGGGCTGACCATGCCATCGGGGCCGACGACGAGCGCGATCTTGCGGGTCTGGTCGGTGACCACGGCATCTTCGGGGATCAGCATGCCGTTGTAGCTGCCCGAACCGAGCAGCCGCATATGGCCGAACATGCCGGGCGTCAGGAAGCCATCGGGGTTCTTCACTACCGCCCGGCCACGGATGGTGCCCGAGCCGAGATCGAGGGCATTGTCGACAAAATCCATCTGCCCGCGCCAGCGATAATCGGTTTCATCGGCGAGCCGGATTTCGACCGGATTGGGCGATACCCGCGACGACGGCCGGGTACCGGCGCGATTGGCGCGCTGATATTTCAGATAAACGGCTTCGGAGCCGGTAAAGACGAAATGGATGGGGTTGAGCGAGACAACGCTGGTCAGCACCGTCGTTCCCGCCGTGACAAAGCCGCCGACATCGACGCGGCGATCCGACAGGCGGCCGGCGATCGGCGCGGTCACCCGGGTGAACGACACATCGAGCGCGCGCGCCGCGACCAAAGCCTGAGCGGCAGCGAGCGCCGCATCAGCCTGCGCGGCGGTCGCCTTGGTGGTATCGAATTCCTCGCGGCTGATGGCGTTCTGCTGAAACAGGGTCGCGCTGCGCGCGGCATTGCTGCGCGCCAGATCGGCGGTGGCGCGGGCGCGGGCACTTTCGGCACGGGCCTGGGCGAGCGCGGCATCGAAGGGCCGCGAATCGATGACGTAGAGCAAGTCACCGGCGCGAGCGAACTCACCATCCCGAAAGGCGATGCGCGCGACATAGCCCGAAACGCGCGGCCGCACCTCGACGCTCTGCCGGGCCTCGAAGCGCCCGACATAATCGTCCCAATCGACGATCGGCTTGATCAGCGGAGTCGCCACCGTCACCGGCGGTGCGCCGCCGGGGCCGCCGGGGCCGCCGGGGCCGCCGGGACCGGCAGGCCCTTCTGTCTTCTCGCCACAGGCAGTGAGCGCCAGCGCCGTCGCAGCCATCAACGCTAGCCATGAACGCATGCCGGTGTAACTCCTTCACGTATCGGGTGCGGACGCTAGCCGCGAAGGCTCGCAGCGTCCAATCCGGACCCAAAATCGTCATAAATCTGAAATATTTAGTGCCACCGGCGCTATGCGTTTGGGCGTTATGGCACCGGGCGTGACAAAAAAAGGTAAAACTCTGGCAGTCAGTGTGGACGCGCAACCTTGCATCGGCGTATGTTATTATAAACAAGAAACTTGATGGTCAAGAGACCAGTTTTCCGGGGTTGGGTTGTGGACAAGGCGGAACACCTCCAGGCGATCATGCATGCCGGGCGTCAGATTCACGAGGCAGTGGACACGATCGACACGATCATCGCCGACCGGTTGGGAATCAACCGTACCGACCTGCGCTGCCTGCATCTTCTCGAAATGGCGCCGCGCACCCCCGGCGAAATTGCCGCGCGAACCCGCCTTACCAGCGGCTCGGTAACGGCGCTGCTCGATCGGCTGGAAGCGGCCAAGATGATCGAACGCTGCCGATCGTGCAGTGATCGCCGTTCGGTGATGATCGTCATGCCCGACGAAAAAATTGTCGCCTTGCGGGCGCTTTATACCGAGATCGGCGCGATGATTCGCCAGCATTTTTCCGATCATGACGCCGGCGCGCTCGCCGAAACCGCGCGCGGCCTCGAAGATTTTGCCCGGGCACTCGAACGCTTTGGCGCCGCTCATGACATCGAACCCTCGAACGCCCGCGCCACTTTTCAGACAGAAGCCGGCGCCCGGCGCTGATACCGCCGGCGCGGATGTTGTGCATGGCAGGGGTTGGCAAGCGCGCCCGCCTCCCCCATGCAGCGCCGATGCAGATCGCCATGCCCCGCCGCGAATTCGCCGTGCTGTTCGCGGTGCTGCTCACCGTCGCCGCCGGCAATACCGCGCTGCAGACCGTGCTGCCGGCGATCGCCCGGGTCATCCAGATCCCCGACATGCTCGTCGCGATCATATTTTCCTTTTCGGCGCTGCTGTGGACGTTCAGCGCGCCCTATTGGGCGCGCCAGTCCGACATGCGCGGGCGGCGGCGGTTGATGGAGGTCGGCGTCATCGGCTTCGGCGTGTCGATGCTCGGCTGCGGCATCGTCATCTATGCCGGGCTGAAGGGCCTGCTGGTGCCGGTGGCCACCTTCGCGCTGTTCGCCGCCCTGCGATCCTTGTTCGGCATTTTCGGTTCGGCGTCCAACCCCGCGGCGCAAGCCTATGTCGCGGCGCGGACCAGCGAGGCCGAACGCACCAACGCCTTGTCCACCCTGTCGTCGGCGTTCGGGCTGGGCACGATCATCGGCCCGGCGGTGGCGCCGCTGTTCATCATCGGCGCGGTCGGCCTGTCGGGGCCGTTGTTCGCCTTTGCCATCGTGGCGCTGCTCGTCCTGCTCGCGGTCAGGCGCTGGCTGCCTGATGACGACCCGACGCATTTTCCCGGCATCATCGGTGCCGGCGCCGGTGCGATTGCCGTTCCGGGCCGGGCGCACGGCGCGCCCGCAAGCGAGCCGACCGTCGGCGGCGGCGCCACCGGCGGCAGCCTGAAGGCCGCTGCCGTCGGTCGTGGCCCGCGCCTGTCGTGGCGCGACCCGCGCATCCTACCGTTCATGATCTTCGGCTTTTTCTCGGGCTCGATCCAGGCCGCCACCGGCCAGGCGCTGGGCTTCCTCATCATCGACAAGGTTGGCGGCAACGCCATCCAGGCCCAGCATGAAATCGCCATTGTCTTCATGGCCGGCGCCGGCGCAACGCTGCTGGTGCAATGGGGGCTGATCCCGCTGTTCCGCATGGCCCCGCCCAGCCTGATGCGGGTCGGCACGCTGGTTGCCGGTATCGGCACCGCCGGCGTGGCGCTGGCGCCCGATTTCTACGGGCTGGTCATCGCCTATGCACTGGCATCGATGGGGTATGGCTTTGCCCGGCCGGGCTTCACCGCTGGCGCCAGCCTTGCGGTCGGCCAGGCCGAACAAGGCGGCGTCGCGGGCGCCGTCACCTCGGTCAACGGCTCATGCTTCGTGCTGGCACCCGCCATCGGCATCGGGCTGTACCAGCTCGGCGCGACCCTGCCCTACAGTCTGGGGGCGGGCGCGCTGCTGCTGCTGTTCATTTTCGCCAGCCGCAACCGGGCGCTGCGCACCGAGCATGTGCCCGGCGGCGACTGATCAGCCGACCGCCAGCACGATCTTGCCGACATGCGCCCCGGCTTCCATGCGGCGATGCGCTTCGGCCGCTTCGGCGAGCGGAAACACCCGGTCGGTCACCGGCTGCAACCGCCCGGCTTCGAATTCGGGCCAGATCGCACCTTCCAGTGTTTCGGCGATCGCGGTCTTGAAGGCGATCGGTCGCGGCCGCAGCATCGATCCGGTCAGCACCAGCCGCTTGCGCATCACCGCGACGAGATCGAGATCGGCGCGCGGCCCGCGCTGGAAGGCGATGCTGACGTGGCGGCCATCATCGGCAAGGCATTGCAAATTGCGCGGCAGATAATCGCCGCCGACCATGTCGAGCACCAGGTCGACGCCGCGCTTGTCGGTGATCCGCGCCACTTCGGCGACGAAATCCTGCGCGTTATAATCGATGGCGTGCGCCGCCCCCAGCGCCAGTGCGGCGGCACATTTGTCGGCATTGCCGGCGGTGACGATGACCGTCATGCCGAGCGCCGTGCCGAGCTGGATGGCGGTCACCCCAATGCCGCTGGTGCCGCCATGGACGAGCAGGGTTTCACCCGGCCGGGCATGGCCGCGGTCCATGACGTTCGACCAGACGGTGAACCAGGTTTCGGGCAAGCCCGCGGCATCGACCATCGCCATCCCCGTCGGCACCGGCAGGCATTGCCCGGCGGGTGCCGTGCAATATTCGGCATAGCCACCGCCCGCGACGAGCGCACAGACCGCATCACCGATCCGCCAGCGCTCGACCGCTTCGCCGACCGCGACCACCGTGCCGGCGATTTCCAGCCCGGGAATCGTCGGCGCGCCGGGCGGCATCGGATACATCCCCATGCGCTGCAGCACATCGGGGCGGTTGACGCCGGCGGCCGAGACCTTGACGAGCACTTCGTCGGGCCCCGGCTGGGGCACCGGCCGCGTGACGGACACCAGCACCTCGGGGCCACCCGGCGCTTCGGGGTCGATGGCGGTCATCGTGGCGGGAATGGGCATTGTTTATCCTTGAGGAGATCCTCTTTGGCGGCGGATATTGACTTGAGCAGCGCGCGGGTCAACGCTTTTGCCGCAAACGAGGCCACCATGTTCGACGAACCCGACCTTCCCCGCCGCACGTCCGATCTGCTCGCCGAGCTGGCGCGCGAGGACCTTGATAAATTGTCGATCGCCGAGCTCGACGATCGTATCGCCGGCCTGGAAACCGAAATTGCCCGCGTCCGTGCCAAGCGCGAGGGCGCGGCAAAATTCCGCGCCGCGGCCGACAGCCTGTTCAAACGCTGACCCGATGGCCGGATCACAGGATTTTGCCGACGACCCGCGGAACGCCGATCTGCGCATCTGGCTGAACGGCGCACTTGTTCGCCGCGATCAGGCGGTTGTTTCGGTGTTCGACGCCGGATTCGTGCTCGGCGACGGCGTGTGGGAGGGGCTGCGCCTCCACAATGGCCGCCTGCTGTTTCTGGAGGCGCATCTCGACCGGCTGTTCGCCAGTGCCGCAGCGATTGGTCTCGACATGAAGATCGACCGCGCCGGGCTGCAGTCGGCGCTGGCCGCGACCTGTGCGGCCAATGGCATGACGCATGGCGCGCATCTGCGGCTGATGGTAACGCGCGGTGAAAAAGCCGCCGCCAACCAGGATCCGCGCAACGCGCTCGGCCGGCCGACGATCGTTATTCTCGCCGAATACAAGCATCCGGCGCCGGCGCTGCGCAGCCAGGGCCTGACGCTGCACACCGCCGGCATCCGGACGACGCCGCCGACCATGTTCGACATGCGGATCAATTCGCACAGCCGGCTGCCGCTGATCCTCGCGCTCAACGAGGCGATTGCCGCCGGCGCCGACGAAGCGCTGATGCTCGACCCGGCGGGGAACATCGCCAGTTGCAACGCCACCAACTTCTTCTGGGTGATGGGTGGCGCGCTGTGCACGTCGTCGGACGCATACTGCTTTAACGGCATCACCCGCGCCAATGTGCTGGCGCTGGCGCGCGCCCATGGCATTGCCGTGCAGCAGGGGGATTTTTCACCAGAGGTGCTCGCTGGCGCCAGCGAGGCCTTTGTCACCGGCACCTTCGGCGGATTGACGCCGGTGGCGGCGATCGACGGCCGGCGGCTGGGGGCTGCCCTGCCCGGGCCGCTGACCAGCCGGCTGATCGCGCTGTACGACCAGTTGAAGGATGGCGACGCGTGACGCTGCGCATCGCGATGTGGAGCGGCCCGCGCAACCTGTCGACCGCGATGATGCGCAGCTTCGGCGCGCGCGCCGACACGGTGGTCAGCGACGAGCCTTTTTACGGGGCCTATCTCAAGCACACTGGCGACGACCAGCCGATGAAGGATGCCGTGATGGCGTCGATGGATTGCGACTGGGCGAGCGTCGCCGCCGCGCAGAATGGCGCGCCGCCCGAGCCGCGCCCGATCTGGTATCAGAAACAGATGGCGCATCACATGGAAGGCCCGGTGGGGATTGCCGACCTCGACAACCACATCCACGCCTTCCTGATCCGCGACCCGCGCCGGGTGGTGGCGAGCTATGCCGCCAAGCGCGTCGCAGTGCGGCCCGACCATCTCGGCGTCGCCCGGCAGCGCGAATACTTTGACCGCGAGGCCGACCGGCTCGGCCATGCGCCGCCGGTGGTCGATTCGGCGGACATATTGGCCAACCCGGCGGGCACGCTGGCGGCGCTGTGTACCTCGCTTGGTATCGCGTTCGACCCGGCGATGCTGCACTGGGCGCCGGGCCGGCGTGCGACCGACGGCGTCTGGGCGGCGCACTGGTATAACGCGGTTGAAGCTTCGACGGGGTTCGGCGCGCCAGAAACACGCGAACCAGCGCTCGATGCCGAAGCCGAAGGCGTGGCGGCGGCCTGCACCCCGCATTATGCCTATCTGGCGGCGCATCGGCTGCGCGCCTAGGCTGCATTTTCTGAACAGGAGCATGGCCATGACCGACAAGACAGCGATCATCATCGGCGCGTCGCGCGGAATCGGGCTGGCGCTCGCGGGCGAACTTGCGACACGTGGCTGGCAGGTAACGGCAACGGCGCGCGGCGATGCGCCCGATCTGGCAGCACTCGCTGCGGCCAGCAACGGCCACGTCACGCTGGCAACGGTCGATATCGATGATGTTGACAGCTGTGCCGCGCTCGACGTCGCGCTGACCGGGCAGGATTTCGACCTGATTTTCGTCAACGCCGGCACCTATGGCCCGGCGCACCAATCGGTCGACACGGTCACCGCCGCTGAAATGGGCGGGTTGATGATGACCAATGCCATCGCGCCGATCCGGCTGGCAAAACGCCTGCTGCCCAAGGCGCGGGCTGGCGGCACCCTTGCGCTGATGAGTTCGATTCTCGGCTCGGTGGCGCTCAACGAAGGCGGCACCACGGCGCTGTACCGCGCCAGCAAGGCCGGGCTCAACATCATCGCGCGCGGCTTTTACGTCGAACAGGTCAAGCCGCTCGGCCTGACCCTGCTCAACCTCCACCCCGGCTGGGTGAAGACCGACATGGGCGGACCGCAAGCGCCGGTGGAAATAGCGGACAGCGTGCGCGGGCTCGCCGATGTGCTCGCCGCCAACACCGACGGCGGCCATCATTATCTCGATTACCAGGGCAACGTCCTGCCCTGGTGACGACAAGCAAATGCGAGGTTGAACCCGGTTGACGTTTGCGTAAAGTAGCGCGCAACAAGATTGGGGAGTGTGCTTCGTGAATTTCGATTTTTCCGATGATGCCAAGGCGCTCGGCGACCAGGCAAAGAAGCTGTTCGCCGACAAGGCCGGCACCGCCGCCGCGCGCAAGGCAATGGCCAAGGACGCGCCGGCCTTCGATGCGGCACTGTGGGCCGAAATCGCCGCGCTCGGCTGGACCGCGGCGCGGGTGCCCGAAGCCCATGGCGGGCTGGGGATGACCGCCGAGGAATCGTGCATGCTCGCCGATGCCGCCGGCGGCGCGCTCGCCTGTGTGCCGCTGGTGTCGTCGCTGCTCGCTACCGAAGCGCTGCTGATCGCCGGCAACGAAGCGCAACAGGCGAAGTATTTCCCCGGCATCGCCGATGGCAGCTGCATCGCCGTCGCGGCGTGGAGCGAGCCCGGCGCCGCCAACCCGCAGGCGCTGGCGGTCAAGGCCGAGGGTGGCAAATTGCACGGCGTCAAGGCGCCGGTCGCGGATCTGCCGGGTGCGCACCTCGCCATTGTCGCCGCTGCGGGTGCCGACGGGCCGTCGCTTTGGCTCGTCGATCTGTCGGCTGCCAAGGTGGACACGCTTGAAACGCTCGATCTCGTGCGCCGCCATGGCCGGCTGACGCTCGACGGCGTTGCCGCCGAACCGCTCGGCAGCGCTGCCGATTACCAGCTGTGGCTCGATCGCGCCGCGGTCATCCTCGCCTATGAAGCGATCGGCACCGCGACCGCCGCGATGACGATGACCGTCGAATATGCCAAGACCCGCGTCGCCTTCGGCCAGACCATCGGCCGCTACCAGGGCGTCAAGCACAAGTGCGCCGACATGTATATCAAGATCGAACTGGCGCGCGCCCATGCCCTGCACGGCATCGCGATGATCGGGAGCAACGGCGCCGAACTGCGCCAGGCCGCCGCCGCCGCGCGCGTCGCCAGCCTCGAAGCCGCCAGCTTCTGCGGCGAGGAAGCGGTGCAATTGCACGGCGGCATCGGCTTTACCTGGGAAAGCGATTGCCAATTCTATTACCGCCGGGCGCGCACGCTGAGCGCGGCGCTGGGCGGCCGTGGCTGGTGGGCGGACAGGCTGGTCCGCGCGCTCGAACTGCGTAACCGCGCGGCTGCGTAACCGCGCCGCAGCGCTTTCACCGCTATTCTGGCGCACTCTGCGCTTCTGATCAGAGGGATTGACCCCATGGACTTCAACGACACCCCCGCCGAAGCCGACTATCGCGCCACCGCGCGCGCCTGGCTCGAAGAAAACGCCGCCGAATATCGCGAGCCGCCCGCGACGCCGTGGAAGCTCGACGAATTCATCGCGCGCTCCAAGGCGTGGCAGGCGAAGAAATTCGCCGCCGGCTACACCGGCATCACCTGGCCCAAGGCGTTCGGCGGCCAGGGCCTGGGACCGATGCAATCGATCATCTATGGCCAGGAAGAGGGCCGTTTCCACGCGCCGTCGGGCCTCTATTCGATCGGCCTCGGCATGTGCATCCCGACCGTCTTCACCCATGGCAGCCCCGAAGTCGCGGCGCGCTATGTGCCCAAGGCGTTGGTCGGCGATGAAGTCTGGTGCCAGCTGTTTTCCGAACCCGCCGCAGGCTCGGACCTTGCCGGCATCCGCACCAAGGCGGTGAAGGATGGCGATGACTGGATCATCGATGGCCAGAAGGTGTGGACGAGCTTTGCCCATGCGTCGGATTACGGCATCGTCGTCTGCCGGACCGACCCGTCCAAGCCCAAGCACAAGGGCCTGACCATGTTCATCGTCGACATGAAGGCGCCGGGCATGGAAGTGCGCGGCATCAAGCAGATGTCGGGCGGTTCCGATTTCAACGAAGTCTTCTTCAACAATGTCCGCGTTCCCGATGCCTGGCGGCTCGGCGCCGAAGGCGATGGCTGGAAGGTCGCGCTGACGACGCTGATGCATGAACGCCTCGCCGTGGGCGGCAAGCCGCGCCACGCGCCGGGCTATGCGACGCTGATGAAGCTCGCCAAGGGGGTCGAAGCGCCGAACGGTGGCCCCGCCATCGAAGCCGGTGACGTGCGCCAGCGCATTGCGCAATCGTACATCAATGACGAAGGCATCAAGCTGACCCAGTTGCGGGCGCTGTCGGCGCTGTCCAAGGGCCAGATGCCCGGGCCGGAGCAGTCGATTTCCAAGGTCGTCGTCGCCAAGACGATGCAGGAAATGGCGGCGTTCGCGCTCGATCTGGCCGGCGGTGACGGTTTCGTCACCGAGGGCACAGACCCCGAACTGGAAAAGCTGCAGGGGTCCTACCTGTGGTCGGCAGGCCTGCGCATCGCCGGCGGCACCGACGAGATTCTGCGCAACATCATCGCCGAGCGCGTGCTCGGCCTGCCGGGCGATCTGCGCCCCGACAAGGACAAGCCGTTCAACGCCGCGGCGTGAAATCGAAGGGGCGGCAATTCACACGAACCGCCGCCCCTTTCACGTTCAACCCAGCGCCGCCCAGACCCCGCCGATATCGTAGCGGTGCGTGACCCGCCCGCCATCATCCATGGCAAACAAGTGGATCCAGCGGTTGTCGACCAGTTCGCGCACTGTCTGGCTGGCCTTGATGACATCGTTCATCGCTGCCACCGGCGCCGCGATGAAGACATTCAACCGCAGCGGTTCATGGATGAAGCGTGTGCCGTCATGCACCGATTGCCACGGCAACCCGGTCTTCAGGTCGCCCGCATTGCCTTCGAGCACGCCCAGGGTGCCAACGACATTGTGCAGCGCCTTGTTGCCGCTGCCAAAGGCACGGTTGTTCACTACCGACCCATAATATTGCAGGTTGATCCAGCTGCCGACGACCATCGGCGCGGTCATGATCAGCTTGAGCACGCCGAAGCCATCGTCAGCCTGCCAGTCATAGCTGTGCAGAAAGGCGCGCCCGCCCAGGTCCGCCCCGCGCGTGAGGCGGCGCGGCGCGACGATGAAGGCGGCATTGCCGGCGAGCCCCCATTCCGGGCGCACCTGTGACCAGTCATGGCTGCGCCGGATGACCGCGGCGTCGACATCGGCAGCATCGGCGACGCCGAGCAGCACGGCGCGCTCGGCCCGCGCCTTTTGCGAGGCGCGTGCCAGCCACGCCTGCAATTCGGCGAGGTGCGGCGCAAACTGCGCCGGCACCTCGTGCAGGTCGAAGATGCTCACCTCATCGGTCGTGGTGTCGTGCAGGCAGCCGAGGAACCAGCTGTCGTCGGGAATGTCGATCCCCTTGCCACGCAGGCCGCGCCGCACATCCGCGTCGTTAAGGATGCCTGCCGCCACCCGGGCATTGGCTTCGCCCGTATGGCCGCCGCAGGCTCCGCAATCGAGGCCCGAGGCGTGCGGGTTGTTCGCCGTCGTGCTGCCATGGCCGGCGAGCATGACCAGCCGGGCAAAATCGCGGGTCAGCGACATGCCGCGCAGCACCGCTTCGGCCTGGGCCAGCGCCTGTTCGGGGGTAAAGCCGGTGGCGCGGCCACGCACCGTGCGCGCCTCGAGCTGCGGCCCGACCCTGCCGATGACGCCGGCATCGAGGCCATCGGTATTGGGGTCGGTGACCGTGCGGGTCACGCCGATGCTGTCCCCCACCAGCTTGGCGGCGAACAACGGCCCCGCGGTTTCGACATAGGTGAACGATGACACCGCCGATTGCTTGAAGGATTTCCACGCCTTTGCGGCACGGCGGCGCAACAGGCGCAGCCCGAGAATTTCGGTTTCCTCATCGGGGCTGGCGGCGGCCACGCATTCGCAAACGGTGAAGGCCGGGGTCAGCAGCACCGGGCATTGCGCGCCGCCGGTGTTGCGGCCGATCGGCACATATTCGATCGGATAGCCGAAGAAGCCGGCAAAGCCGATGGTCTCGGCGTCGCAAACCTGTTCGAGCGCGCGGCGATAGACTTCGGACCGTACATCGATGCAGAACGCCGCCTGCAACGGTTTGCGCACGGCGCTGCGCCGCGGCCAGGGCTGGCCCGCTCCACCCTCGACACCAGCAGCCAGTTTGCCGAGCAGCCGCCGCTGGAACGCGCGTTCATAGGCATTCTGGGCCAGCAGATCGGTGACAAGCTCGGAGTCCCCGGTCAGCCCGCGGGCGGCGGGCAGTTGCGCGGCCTGTGCCATCGCTTCGGCCCAGGCGGTGCGAAACGCCGGATCGCGGCGTTCGAGGAACAGCGCATAGCCCCAGGCCATGCGGATCGCGAGCAGCTCGACGAGCGTCGAATCGGGCCGGCCATAAAGCGCATTGTCCCAGACGCGGTAGCGGGCATAGGCTGCCCAGCCGCCGATATCGAACAGGGCGCGGTGGAGATAATCGCCGATCACGGCCCGCGGCGTGCCCAGCGCCTCGACAACGGCCGTGATCGCATCGATCGGATCGGCGGGCAGCCCGGCAATGGCGGCACGAAAGCCGGAAATGCCCATCGCTTCGGGGTTGCGATCGTGCCGCATCGCCGCCCGCCACGCAGCATAGGGGGACAAGGCGCGGTCGGGCAGCTGCCAGCTTGCCTGGCCTTCATCGAAATAGGCGGCACACCATTTGGCGATCTCATCGACCATGAAAGCCGTGCGCGATGCCTGGCGGTCTCCGGCCGCAAGCCGGTCGAGCACTTCGGCAACCGTCGCCACCACCGCCTGCGGCGCCTTCCCCACCGGCGCGTCGCGGCCGATCGCGACCCGCAGTGCCGCGACATCGCGCGGCAAATCGGGCAGCCTGTCGTCGCGCGCCGCGACCAGGGCGGTGGCGAGATCGCTGTCGTCGACAACACCGGCGGCAAGCGCTTCGCGATAGAAGCCGCGCGGCATCAGCATGTCGGTGCGCGCGACCCGGCGCAGGGTGGCGCAGGTTTCGGCAAAGCCCTGCGCGCTGAAGCCAAGGAACGGGTTGACCGCGACAAAGTGCTTCAAGGGCCACAGCGGCGCAATCTTGTTGCAGGCGGCATCGACCAGCGCGGCCATTTCGGCGCGATCGACGGGGGTGGTGACCATCGGGCCAAAGGCGGCGTTCATCAGCGATCTCCCAGCGTGGCAAAGCGGCCCGGCGCGCGCGTCGGCCACAGCCGCAGCACGAGCCGGTTGGCATAGGTGTTGACGTAAAAGCCGTTGGCGACATGGACATGGATGGCGCGCCCGCGGCCGCGTGCCGCCACCCCGAGCAGGGTCGATTGCAGCACCGTCATCGCGGCAAAGCCGAGCACGACGATGATGACGGCAAGGCTGGTAAAGGCGCCGCGCGTCGCCGCATCGGCCGGCAGCGTGGTCGCCAGCAGCGCCGCAGCGCCGGCTTGCAGGGCGAAGTACGTGACCGCAACCACCCCGGCGAGCGCCAGCGTGCGGGCGATGACGAACAGATTGGGGCGCTCGTCGATGGACTGGGCGACAAGGTGAGTGAGCCCGAGCAGGGTGATGGTGCCCAGCGCCAGCACGCCGGGTTGCCGCTCGATGGACACCCCGAACAGGCTGGCGGTGGTGAGCGCCAATGCCAGCACCAGCCCGACGGCGATGCCGAGCCGCGCCGGATGCGGCGCCCCGCCGGGGCTCGGCGACCAGGAGGCGCGGGCGATATCGATGACGCTGCCCGACGACAGGAAGGCGTGCGCCTTGTAGAGCGAATGCGCGACGATGTGGAGCAGCGCCGCCGACCAGGCGCCCAGCCCGCATTGCAGCATCATGAAGCCCATCTGGGCGATCGTCGACCAGGCCAGCGAGACCTTCACCGCGCTTTGCGTCAGCATGACCAGCGATGCGAACAACGCGGTGAAGCCGCCGACGACGACGAGCATGTCGAGCGCCGGGGTGACCAGCGCCAGCACATCGGCAAAGCGCAGCAGCAGGAAACCGCCGGCGTTGATGATCCCGGCATGGAGCAGCGCCGACACCGGCGTCGGGGTTTCCATGACCTCGAGCAACCAGCCGTGCAGCGGGAATTGCGCCGATTTGAGCAGCGCGGCGACGACCAGCAGGAAGGCCGCGACCTGCACCGCCAACGGCACCGCGTCGCCGGCCATTGCCTTGGCACCGGCAAAGAGAGTCGCATAATCGAGTCCTCCGAAAACCTGCCACAGCAGGCCGATGGCGATGGCGATGCACAGGTCGCCGATGCGGCTGGCGATGAATTTCTTGCGCGCCGCGAGCACCGCCGCCGGCCGCTCGGGATAGAACAGCAGCAGGCGGTTGAGCGCCAGCGAAGTCGCCATCCACGCCAGCGCGAACTGCACCAGATTGCCCGAAATGATCAGCACCAACACCGCGGCCAGCGTCAGGCACAGCCAGCGCAGGAAGCGGCCATGGCCCGGATCGCCGGCGAGGTAATTGCGGCTGTAGGCAATGACGATGCTGCCGACGAAGCTGACCAGCAGGAACATGACCGCCGTCAGCGTGTCGAACCACAGTGCCGGGCCGGCACCGCCGGTCTGCACCGGGCCGAAGGCCGCGACGACACCGGCCATCACCACGGCACTGGCAAAGGCAAAGACCGCCGCCGCCCGCGCCCGTACGGCCAGCACGAGCGGCGCGTGATCGCCGCCGGACGAGCAGCCGATCAGGGTCAGCGCGGTGGGGCCGGCAAGCAGCAACCAGAGCAAGGGGTTGGTCATCATCGTCTCCATGAGCGAGGCGACCGTCCCGATAAGCGCAGATTTCAGCGAATTAAAATACAAAGATTGTGCAAGATCGTTCGTTTTTATAGAACGATCGGATGGCGACCATCAATTACAACCATTTGCGCTATTTTCGCGCCATCGCACACCACGCCAGCCTGACCCGTGCTGCCGAAACGCTCAACCTGTCGCAATCGGCGCTGTCGGTGCAGGTGCAAAAGCTCGAGGCGCAATTGGGCCATGCGCTGTTCGACCGCGTCGGCAAGAAACTGCTGCTGACCGAGGCAGGCCGCATCGCGCTCGATCATGCCGACACGATCTTTGCCACCGGCGATGCGCTGGCGGCGACGCTGGCGGGGCGGCCCGGGCTCGACCAGCAGATCCTGCGCGTCGGGGCGCTGCCGACGCTGTCGCGCAACTTCCAGCTTGAATTCGTGCGGCCGCTGGTCGGGCGCACCGATGTCGAACTGATCCTGCGCTCGGGCACGCTGCGCGACCTGCTGGCGCAATTGGAGGCGCACGAGGTCGATGTCATCCTCGCCAACACCCCGGTGCCGCAGGATGCCCGCAACGCGCTGCTCAGCCACCGCATCGATGAACAGCCGGTCAGCCTCGTCGGCCCGCCGCGCTTTGCCGATGTCCCGTTCACTTGGCCCGACAGCCTGCGCGATGCGCCGCTGCTGCTGCCCAGCCATGACAGCGACATTCGCGCCCCCTTCGACCGGCTGCTCGAAGCCGCCGACATCCGGCCGATCATCCTGGCCGAAGTCGATGACATGGCGATGCTGCGCCTGCTGGCGCGTGATTCCGATGCGCTGACACTGGTGCCACCGATCGTGGTGCGCGACGAGCTGCTGGCGGGCACGCTGGTCGAGGTGCACCGCCTGCCACAACTCGCCGAAAGCTTTTACGCCATTGTCCAGCGCCGGCGTTTTCCCAACCCGCTGCTGGCCGGATTGATCGCCGACCGGGTTTGAATTCGGCCGCGGCAGCCCTATGTCCGCCTCAACGCCTAATGGAGCCCATCATGACCCTGCCCGCCGATCCCATCGTCATCACCGGCTTTGCCCGCACCCCGATGGGCGGTTTCCAAGGCGCGCTTGCCGGGGTGAGCGCGACGACGCTCGGCGCCGTCGCGGTCCGCGCCGCCGTCGCTCGTTCGGGCGTGGCACCCGAAGCCGTGGAGCAGATCTTCATGGGCTGCGTGCTCCCGGCCGGGCTCGGCCAGGCACCGGCGCGGCAAGCGGCACTCGGCGCCGGGCTGCCACTCTCGGTCGAGGCCACCACCGTCAACAAGATGTGCGGATCGGGGATGCAGGCGACGATCATGGCGCATGACGCCCTGCTCGCCGGCACGGCCGCAGTGATCGTGGCGGGCGGCATGGAGAGCATGTCGAACGCCCCTTATCTGATGACCAAGCACCGCGGCGGCGCGCGCATCGGCCATGATGCCATCAAGGATTCGATGTACCTCGATGGGCTGGAAGATGCCTATGACCCCGGCAAGCTGATGGGCGCCTTTGCCGAGGAAAGCGCCCGCGATTACCAGTTCACGAGGGGAGCGCAGGACGATTTCGCGCTCGAAAGCCTGGCGCGTGCCAATGCCGCCATCGCCTCGGGCGCCTTCGACGATGAAGTGACACCGGTCACGGTGCCCGGCCGCGGTGGCGATACGATCGTCGCTGCCGATGAACAGCCCGGCAAGGCGCGCCCCGACAAGATTCCCGGGTTGAAGCCCGCCTTTGCCAGGGACGGCACGATCACCGCCGCCAATGCCTCGTCGATTTCCGATGGCGCCGCCGCGCTGGTGCTGACCCGCGCCAGCACGGCGGCGGCGCAGGGCCTGCCGGTGCGCGCCCGCATCGTTGCCCATGCCGCCCACGCCCATGAACCCGGCAAGTTCACGACAGCGCCGGTGCCGGCGATCGAAAAGCTGCTCAGGAAAGCCGGCTGGACCATTACCGATGTCGACCTGTTCGAAGTCAACGAAGCCTTTGCCACCGTGGCGATGATCGCCATGCACGATCTCGGCATCCCGCGTGACAAGCTCAACATCCATGGCGGGGCGACGGCGCTCGGCCATCCGATCGGCGCATCGGGGGCGCGGATCATCGCGACGCTGGTGGCCGCGCTCGAACGCACCGGCGGCAAGCGCGGCGTCGCGGCGCTGTGCATCGGCGGCGGCGAAGCGACCGCGATCGCGGTGGAGCGCGATTGAGGTTCTGCCCTCCGGTGACGGAAGGGGAGCGCTGGTCACTTATCCCCGTTATCCTCGTTATCCACAGGCCATGTGCGCATTATTTTACTTTGACGACTCGGGGAAAGGTGAGACCATTTGTCTGTAGCCGGGAATTGACGGCGGCAGAAATGCCGAAGGAAATGAAACGGTTATGCCGAGCAGGTCAGGTGTTTCAGGGCGCAACCCCGGAAATTTCAGGCGGCGCCCGGCGGGTCGGAACGGCAAGACCGTCCAGTGGCAGCCGCCATGCAAGTGGCAGCGGCATGGATGGCGGAGCCCGACCGGTCCAGCGGGGAAAGTCGGCCGCGCAAGCGCGCCGAAACAGCCGCGAAAGTGCCGTGGCACGAACCGGGACGCGACGCCCAGGGCGAGTGCGGTTTGATCGCAAGATCGGCCCCTATCCGCCGGGTCAAACAACGCCGCCGAAAGGTGGAGGCGGCGCGAAAAGGTTTGCGGGCACGACACAGTGCCGGCCGGTGGCGACACCGGCCGGCATTTTGCTGTAAAGCGCGGCAACAAATTGCGCTTCTGGCCGCTGCCACGGCCGCTTTACCCGCCGGGTGACGGCGCTTTGACTTGGCGACAGCGCACGGCATGCGCACGTGCTCTGCCCGTTCGGTAACCGGCCCATCGCGCCCGCGACTGGTCATACCGCACCATTATGGTAAGTTCCGGCCCACGACCGGGGCGAGGGGTGGGGCAACCGATGGCCATTCGCGAACAGAGCATTCTTTCGGCACGCGCCTATGAAAACGGTATGGCGGTGGTGGAGATCCCGCTCGATCAGGCCGGCGAATGGGCAGCGAAGCCCGACCACTTCGTCTGGATCGGCCTGCGCGAGCCGCAGGAGGCCGAGCTCGCCACGCTCCAGGCCCAGCTCGGGCTCGACCCGCTGGCGATCGAGGACGCCGGGCAACCGCACGAGCGGCCCAAGATGCAGCGCTATGGCGACGGGCTGTTCATCGTCGTCCGCACGGCCGAGCTGATCGACGACCGGGTTACCTTCGGCGAGACCCATATCTTCGTCGGCCGCGGCTATATCGTCACCATCCGGCACGGCGCCAGCCTGGCTTACAGCCGCGTCCGGGCACATTGCGAGGCGACCCCGGCACAACTCGCCAAGGGCGTGGCCTTTGTCGTCCACACCCTGCTCGATTTCACCGTCGATCACTATCTGCGGGTGATGGACAGCCTCGAGGCCGAGGGCGATGCGATCGAGGCACAGGTTCTGGCCAAGGAACTGCCCCCCGAGCAGACCCAGCGGCTCTATATCCTCCGCCGCGAGTTGTTGCGGATGAAGAACGGCATCCTGCCGCTGGCCGAGATCTGCGGCCGGCTCGAACATTCGGAGGTGCTCGAAATCGACCCGCGCCTCGCAAATTGCTTTCGCGAAGTGACCGACCATGTGCGCGGCGCCCAGGAAGAAATCAATTCGCTCAGCGCCCGGCTCGGCCTGGCCTTCGAAGCAAGCCTGCTGACCAGCCAGGCGCAGCAGACCGAAATCTCGCGCCGGCTTGCGGCCTGGGCGGCGATCCTGGCCGTGCCGACCGCAATGGCCGGTATCTATGGCATGAACTTTGCCGAAATGCCCGAGCTGCAATGGAAATATGGCTATCCTATGGTCCTGTCGGTCGTAGTCACGGTATGCTTGATATTGTTCGTGAACTTTCGACGGGCGAAGTGGCTTTAGGCAACAAACTCAATCTTGACAGAGGCCGGTGCGGGCCAGTCTCAGTATTGTGAAAACGCCTTTACATACTGCTTGTCGCCGATATCAACGAATTCTCCGAAAATCTCTGTGGCAATTCTCGGAATAAACGGGACACAAAGACGTAGTGGATTTTCAAGAATAGGGCCTGGTTTAAAAACGATTCTAATTTCATTTTCTGGTTGAAAAATAGAACTCTTTAAAAACGGACTTGTTTCTCGAAAGCCATCTCTTAAAACATCTACGTCGCGCAGTTCATAAGAAACTGGAGCTATTTGAAATCCCACCAAGCAGTCTGGTCGCACTCGTGCCAGCTGATAAGCAAATTCCATTAAATCATGAATCATAAAACATCGTTCGCCCGCTTCTAATCTAGAAGTATCGGGTGAAGTTGATGCACAGAATATGTATGAAGGCTCCAGTATCGTGCGTAGCGTATTGTTTTGCATAATTAAATTCGTAGTTTCAACTTTCTTCCATCCTTCGCCGATGATGGAGTCGATAAAACGTATTGCGTCAGGATTGCCGAATTTAGCTTCTCGGAAGATATTCCCTGTGTCAGATCGGTTGACGGATATTCCCTCTAAAGGATCTACTCGATCTCCCTCGCCCTGCCTATAGTGTTCGTAGGTCGCAATTTGTATGCTCTCGCCAGTTCTAAATTTATCGGCATAATCGCTGTGTACATGTTTAAAGGCCTTTATTGGCGGTTTTTTGTGAAAAATTACTCCTCCACCAAGACCGTTGTAGCGGCGAGTAAGTGCTATATCGAATCGCGTCACGTTTGATTCCTGGGCAATCCGGATTTTCTATAATTTATTGCTGATCTCTTTCGCGCTCGGCACTTCACCTTGCATCCCGGTCGCCACCTTCTCCACCGCCTCCAGCACCCGCAAGATGTTGCCCCCCGCCAGCTTGCGGCAATCTTCCTCGCTCCAGCCGCGGCGCAGCAGTTCGGCGATCAGCGCCGGATAGGTTTCCACGCCTTCCAGCCCCGTCGGCGTCGTGTCGATGCCATCGAGGTCGCTACCGATGCCGACATGATCATGCCCCGCCACCTTCGCCAGATGATCGAGATGGTCGGCGACTTCGGCCAGCGTCACCGCCGGCATCGGGTTGGCCTTGTCCCAGGCGGCAAGCGCGGCGGCGGCGCGTTCGGGCTGGCCGATATACAGCCCCGAATAGGGCGGTGCATTATAGCTGGCGCGCACCCCGGCGCGCGCCGCTTCCCATTCCATGCGCTTGCGGCTGACATAGCCCGGGGCGTAATTGACCATGACGATGCCGCCATTGGCCTTGAGCATGGCGAGCACCTCGTCCGACACGTTGCGCGGGTGATCGACGATGGCGCGCGCCGAGGAATGCGAGAACATCACCGGCGCCTTTGTCGTCGCCAGCACCGCCTTCATCGTGCCTTCCGAGACATGGCTGATATCGACGATCATGCCGATGCGGTTCATTTCATTGACGACGACCTTGCCGAAGGCGGTCAGCGGGCCCGCGGCGAAGGCCGCTCCACTTTCAGCGCTACGCGGCGCTTCATTGGCGCTTTCCGCCCAGTCATTGTGGCGGACATGGGTGAGGGTGAGGTAGCGCACGCCGAGCGCATGATACTGGCGCAGCACGGCAAGGTCATTGTCGATCTGGCTGCCGCCTTCGGCGCCCATCAGGCTGGCGACCTTGCCGGTCTTCTGGATGCGGCGGATGTCGGCTGCGGTGCCGGCGAGTTCGAAATCCTTCGGGTAGCGCGCGATGATGCCGCGGATGATGTCGATCTGCTGCAGCGTGGCCTTGACGGCGGCAGGGCCGGTGACATTGGCCGGGACCCAGACGCTCCAGAACTGCCCGCCGACCTGGCCGGCGTGGAGGCGCGGGATATCGGTCTGCAACGGCGCCGGCAGCTTCCGGCCATCGGCCGCCAGATCGACGCCCCACCATTTCTCGCCGAACTGGCCGCGCAGCTGTTCGGCCCAGTCATTATGCCCGTCGATGATCGGCTGCGCCTTGAGCACGGCGCGCGCGCGGGCGAGATTGGGGTCGTCGGCGGCGAGCACCGGGCTGGCGAGAAGGGCGAGAGCGAGGAGGGCGATAGGGCGCATGGCGATATAGTCGCACCCCTTTGCCCTGACATGCAAGACAGGTGGCGTCGCCTTCGTGCTTTGGCTAACGTTCGCGTCAACCAGTGATGAGGGGAGATTGCCAGATGCTCGATACCAGCGAACGCGGCGCCTATAACGCCGACCATGAAGCCTTTCGCGGCACGGTCCGCAAGCTGTTCGACAAGGAGCTTTACCCCCATCTCGACACGTTCGAAGAGGAAGGCATCGTTTCCAAGGCGTTCTGGCGGGCGTGCGGCGAAAACGGCCTGCTTTGCCCGACAGTGCCCGAGCAATATGGCGGGTTGGGGCTCGATTTCGGCTATAACGCCGTCGTCAACGAGGAACTCGCCTATGCGGGGTCATCGGCGGGCATCACCCTGCAATCCGACATCGTCGCCGATTACATCGTTGCCTATGGCAGCGAGGAGCAGAAGCAGAAATATCTGCCGAAAATGATCAGCGGCGAACTGATCACCGCGATCGCGATGACCGAGCCGGGTGCCGGGTCCGACCTGCAGGGCGTGCGCACGACCGCCAAGAAGGACGGCAACCATTATGTCATCAGTGGCAGCAAGACCTATATCACCAACGGCCAGAACGCCGACCTGATCATCGTCGTCGCCAAGACCGAGCCTGACAAGGGCGCCAAGGGCACGTCGCTTATCCTTGTCGAAGCCGGCACCGAAGGCTTTGCCCGCGGCCGCAACCTCGACAAGATCGGCCAGAATTCGGCCGATACGTCGGAGCTGTTCTTCAACGACGTGCGCGTGCCGATGACCAATTGCCTCGGCGAGGAGAACAAGGGCTTCATCTACCTGATGAGCCAGTTGCCGCAGGAGCGGCTCGGCATCGCCATTTCGGCACAGGCCGGGGCGCAGCGGGCGTTCGACGAAGCGGTCAAGTTCACCAAGGACCGCAAGGCCTTCGGCAAGACGGTGTTCGATTTCCAGAACACGCGGTTCACGCTGGCGTCGCTCAAGACCGAACTCCAGGTCGGCTGGGCGCATATCGATTGGGGGCTTAAGCGTCTGCTCGAACACAAGCTGACCGCCGCCGAAGCCAGCGCCGCCAAGCTGTGGCACACAGAAATGCAGGGCCGCGTCGTCGATGCCGCGCTGCAACTGCACGGCGGCGCCGGCTACATGAACGAGTACCCGATCGCCCGCATGTGGCGCGATGCGCGGGTACAGCGCATCTATGGCGGTACGTCGGAAATCATGCGCGAAGTCATCGCGCGGACGATCTGAGGATAAGGTCCTCCCCTGTGAGGGGGAGGATCAGTGCATTTCCTCGCCGCCGCTGACGTTGATCGCTTCGCCCGTTACATAGACCGCGTCTGCCGACGCCAGCCAGGCACAGGCCGCTGCCGTATCGCTCGCCAGCCCCGGCCGGCCGAGCGGGTTCTTCGCCTTCATGTTGGCGAGATAGGCATCGACCGTCGCAAAGCCGAGCAGCTTGGAAAAATACTCGTTCTGCGCGGCACCTAGCCCCGTCGTGACATGGTTGGGGCAGATGGCGTTGACGGTTATGCGATGCGGCCCCAGTTCCACCGCGTTCGAGCGCGTCAGCCCGACCATGCCATGCTTCGACGCGGTATAGGGCGCCATGTGCGGAAAGCCCGACTTCGCCGCCTGTGACGCGATGTTGATGATCCGGCCGGCGATGCCATCGTCCCCCGGGCCTTGCGCGATGAACTGGCGGGCCGCGGCGCGGCTGCACAGGAAGGCGCCCTTGAGATTGACATCGACGACGCGATCCCAATCGGCGCCGCTGGTTTCGAGCAGCGGTTTCATGACAAAGCCGATGCCGGCATTGTTGACCATCACGTCGATGCGCCCGAAGGCGGCGACCGTCGCCGCAACCAGCGCTTCGCACTGCGCCTCATCGGCGACATCGCAGGCCTGGAACAGCACCCGCCCGCCGCGCGATTCGAGATCGGCGACAACGGCGCGGGCATCGTCGGACGACGCCAGCCCTTCGCCGCCGCTGCCAACATCGGAGACGACACAGGTCGCGCCTTCATCGGCAAAGCGCTGCAGGATCGCCTGGCCCAGCCCGCGCGGTCGCCCCGATCCGGTGACGACGACCACCTTGCCGGCGAAGCGTGCCGTCATGCCGATGGCACCTCGGCGGTCATCAGGAACAGCGGCCCATCGGCCCAGTTCTGGAATTCGGCCGAAACCTCCTGCATCGTCGGCGCGGCGATATCGGTGAAGAAACCGTCCATGTCGGCAACATCGATCACTTCAGCATAGGCATAGGGTGCCGGCGTGTCGCTGCCGAGCAGGCCGGTGACGCGATAGGCGCGAAAATCATCGATCGAGGGCAGCGAGCGCACCGTCGGCATGTCGCGGCTGCGCGCCCAATGTTCGTAATCCTCCGGCGAAACTCCGGCTTTCAGGTTGAACAGTACCAGCAGGCGCATGTCTTGGGTCCTTTCAGGTCGGAAAATCAGCAAGCCGTTCCGCACAGCAGTGCCAGCGGATCGCCAGGCACCACCGGTACAACCGCCAACGAGCGGGCAAAGGCCAATTTGCCGGCGTGCCATTCTGGCGACAAGGGGTTGGCCGGGCTGCCGAAGGTGGCGGGGGTAACGATTTCGCGGCGGCTGCCATCGGCGTGGGTGAGCACGAAGCGCTGCGGGCCGAGCGCGTTGGGATCGGGGTTGCCATCGATCTCGATCTTCAACCGCGCCCCCAGCGCCTGCAAACCGGGATCGACGAAAGCTTCAGGGGTGAAACAGCGCGGATCGATACGGCCGTCGCGCAGCATCAGCGCCGCGACGAACGGCAGACACAGCCGCGCATAGGCCGGGGTCATGTCCGCCCGCCACGGCCGCCCGACGAGCCGCGCGATGAGTTGCGGCACATGCGCGGTAACCGCAACCACATCCTGCCCCTCCAGCGCCGCCAGCGTTGCGTGACTGGCGCGGCCCGAAGGCCAAGGCTTGATGCTGATCTCGGGGATCCGCCACACCTTGTCGAGCGTCGCCACCATCGCCGTCGGGTCGCCGCCATCGAACAGCGGGAAATAGCCGAATGGCCCCATCAACGCATCCTGCGGCCCGGGCAGGCCGGCCTCGACCAGATCGACCGCGGTGATCGCCGCGCGCGCCGCCGCCGCGACCTGCAACGGCAGCGCGATCGAGCCTTCGACATGCGCCTGCATCGTGCCGGCGCATTGCGCATGGGCGAGGCCGAGCACATCGCCGAAGCGGTCGGGTGGCAGCCCCGCCAGCCGCGCCACCGCCAGCGCGCCGCCGATCAAGCCCGCGGTGGCAGGGCGGAAGAATTTCAGCGGCGTCTCGGCGGCAATGCCGAGGATGCAGGCGATCTCCACCCCGGTGACCAACGCTGCCAGCGCCGCCTCGGGGTCGGCCCGCCGCGCGTGGGCCGCAGCATGGACGGCCGCGGTCGCCACGCTCATCGCATGGACGACAGCGGGTTCGTGGACCGCATCCCATTCGAGGCAATGGATCTGGAAGCCGTTGACGAACGCCGCTGCCGCTGCCGGCAAGCATTCGGCGCGGCCGAGCACCGGCACCTCGCCCCCGGCCCCCCAGCCACGCGCCGCCGCCAGCACGCCATCGGCACCCGGCGCGGTCGACCCCGCTACGCCGCACGCCAGCGTATCATCGAGCAGCATCAGCGCCGCCCGGCGCACATCGGGCGGCAGCACGCGCGGTGCGGCGGCAAAGGCCAGCAAGTCGCGCGTCGCCGTCATGCCGAGCCGACCTTGAAATTCCACAAAGGCAAACGGGGCTGCGACACGGCGTGACCTTGTAGTGCCGCGCCAGTTGCGGCTGATTTGTCCGGACATATTGCGGAGACGGCCCGCATCAATCAAGTAAGCACGGCAAGCGAGGGGCGGGCGTGAACAAGCCGGAATCACCACAGGGCGACAAATCCGCGGGCGCACGCACCGCGGCGCAACCCCGCTACCAGCAAGTCGCCGATGCATTGCGTGCCCGAATCGCCACCGGCAGCTTCGGCCCTGATGGCCAGTTGCCTACCGAAAGTGCGCTCTGCGAACGCTATGGCGTCAGCCGCTTCACGGTCCGCGAAGCACTGCGCCGCTTGCAGACCGAAGGGTTGATCCGCCGCCGTCGCGGTTCGGGAACCACGGTCGATACCGGCAGCACGGCGCAGCGGTTGCCGATCTCGAATATCGGCGGCTTGATGGACTATGCCGCCGGATCGAGTTTTCAGTTTCAGGTGATCGGCGCTGCGACCATGGGCGCCGTCCAGGCGGCCGATCTGGGGCTGGAAGCTGACAGCCGCTGGGTCCATCTGGCCGGCAAGCGCCGGCAGCAGCCCCATGGCCCGGCAATCGCGCTGACCGACGTCTATATCAATGCCGATCTGGCGCGGCATGTCGGCGGATTGCAGCAGGGCAACCAATCATTGTTCACGCAACTCGCCGAAGCCGGCGGCTTTCGAATCGCCAGGATCGACCAGGATCTGCGCGCCATGGCCGCGGGCAGTCGCGAAGCGGTCGCGCTCGGCATTCCGCGCCGTGCGCCGGTACTGCGAATCGTGCGGATCTACCGCGACACCGATGACCGGGTGGTCGAGGCGTCGGTATCGATCCACCCCGGGGACCGGTTCACCTATTCGATGCAGATCGACCAGGGATAGAGTTTCGCCGCCAATGAAAAGCCGGTAAGACGTGGATTCTAGGTGGTGGAGTAAAGCCTGATGCGCGCGACCCTGATGCTGGTTCTGGCCATGACGATCCCTGCGCTGCCGGCCTTGCCCGCGCTGGCGCAAACCGCGTCGGCCCCGCCAGCGGCAACCGATGCCCCCATCAGATCGACGTTGAAGCCGGCGCCCGCCCCTGGTTCCGATACCAGCACGCCGCGCCAGCGACTTGTCACGGTATTCGGCACCGAAGCCTGCCCCAAGCCGTCATCGCCCGATGAAGTCGTCGTTTGCGCGCGCCTGCCCGAATCGGAAATCTATCGCATTCCCGAACGCCTGCGCCAGGCGCAGAACCGCCAGAGCGTTTTCACCAGCAATCGCGCGCTGTTGCTGGGGGATAGCAGCGGCGGCGCCGGTGGCTCGATCGGCAGTTGCAGCGCGGTCGGTTCGGGCGGGATGATCGGCTGCAGCCGCAACCAGGTCGATGCCTGGGCGAACGATCGCACCAATCGCATGGGTTACGAGGCAGAAACCCCGCGCTGAGGCGCAAGCGCCAAAACAAAACCCCCTTTCCCGCCGGCGGGAAAGGGGGCTTCGGATTTTCCGGATGTTCCGGCCTACGAAACCGGCTTGACCATCGCTGGCTTGGCCGGTTGCGCCGGATCGAACTTCACCCGCACCGTTTCACCGCTGTTGCCAGGGAAATTGGTGAAGATCGCGGTGACGAGATTGGGCACCAGCCGGGTCAGATTATTGGTCGTGCTGATGGTTTCGGCCCGGCCTTCGAACACGCTCGCCTTGTCGGCGGTGCGTTCGATCTTCATGGCCAGCGTGGCATTATACTGGGTCACCGAATAGACTTCCGGGGTATTCCAGCCGCCGCCCCAACCGCCAAAACCGCCGCCCCAGCCAAGGCCGCCGCCCCAATAGGGGTTCCAGCCCCAGCCGCCATAGCCGCCGCCCCAGCCACCCAGGCCACCACCCCAGCCACCGAAACCGCCGCCGAAGCCCGGCCGCGTCCGCACCTTTTCGCGCGGCTGGCCGACGTTGTAATCGAGCAGGACGGTCAGGCTGGCCGCGGCCGGACTGGGCGCTTCGGTCATGCCGGTCGCAAGCAGCCGCTGGCGCACCAGATTGGCGTAAGTGGCGAATTCGAGCCCGCCGGCATTGGCGGCATCGCGCGGCTGAATGGTGAAGCTTTGCCCGTTGGGCGCCGGCAGCGCCGAAAACCGCGCTACCCGCGCTTCGAATGTCGGCGCACAACCGGCAAGGAGCGCCAAAGTCGCTGCGGGCAGCAGCAATTTGCGGGCAAGGGACGAACCGGTGATAGCCATGATGGCAAGCCTTTATGATTAACTTAAATTCATGTGATGATGAGTCTGCGCTTTTTCAACTGAATGGCCACTGAATTATACGCCCGGCGACAATTTAACCCGTGAAGCCGACGGCGCGGTGAACATCGGCCAAAACGGGCTCGGCAATCGCACTGGCGCGGGCTGCGCCCTTGGCCAGGATGGCATCGATGGCAGCGCTGTCCTGGCGCAAGGCGGCAAAGCGGGCGTTGATCGGTGCCAGCGCCGCGACCATCACCTCGGCGAGCGCTGGCTTGAACTGGCCGAACCCCTGCCCTCCGTAATCGCGCAACACATCGGCAACGCTGCGGTCCGACAATGCCGCCATGATACCGACCAGATTGGCGGCTTCCGGCCGCCCCGCCAACCCGGCGGGTTCGGACGGCAGCGCATCGGCATCGGTACGGGCGCGCTTGATCTTCTGCGCGATCGCATCGGCATCGTCGGTCATGTTGATCCGCGCTGCATCGCTGGGGTCGGATTTCGACATCTTGGCACTGCCGTCGCGCAGGCTCATCACCCGTGTCGCCGGGCCTTCGATGACGGGCTCAGGCAGCGGAAAGACATCGCGCCCCATGTCGGTGTTGAACTTGGCGGCAATATCGCGCGCCAGTTCGAGATGCTGTTTCTGGTCATCCCCTACCGGCACATGGGTGGCGCGATAGGCGAGGATGTCAGCCGCCTGGAGCACCGGATAGGTATAAAGGCCGACACTGGCGCCTTCTCGGTCCTTGCCCGATTTCTCCTTGAACTGGGTCATGCGGTTCAGCCAACCGACCCGCGCCGTGCACATCAGCACCCAGGCGATTTCGGCATGGGCGCGGACCTGGCTCTGCTGGAACAGGATGGCGCGATCGGGATCGATACCGCTGGCGATCAGCGCCGCCGCCATTTCGCGGATACCGTTACGCAAGGTCGCCGGGTCCTGCGCCACGGTGATCGCGTGCAGATCGACGACGCAATAGATGCATTCATGGGCATCCTGCATCGTCACCCATTTGCGGATGGCGCCGAGATAATTGCCCAGGTGCAGATTGCCAGTGGGCTGGATGCCGGAAAAGACGCGGCTCATGTGGAAGTGCCTTTACGGGAAAATTGGGCCTTGAGTTCTTTGAGCGTGAATAGGCCAAGCAGGCGTGCTGCGCCAAGATAGGCAATGCCGCCGGCGCCGAGCAGCAGCAGCAGCGCGCCGGCGCGCGCCGCCAGAGCGCCGCCAAGCCACGGCGCCAATACCAACCCGAGCCCGATCAGCACCGGCACCATCACCAAAGTCGCGACCAGCAACCGCGGCAAGCGTTTGGCCAGCCGGGCATCGATGGTGAAATGCCCACGCCGGCGCAGCACCCAGTAAAGCGCGCCGGCGTTGACCCAGGCGGCAACCGCCGTCGACAGCGCGATGCCGACATGGCCGAGCGGCCAGACCAGCAGCAGGTTGCCGACCAGATTGACCAGCATGGAGGCGATCGCGATGCGCACCGGCATCCGCGTGTCCTGACGGGCGTGGAAACCCGGGGTCAGCACCTTGATCAGCACATAGGCCGGCAACCCCAGCGAGAACGCCGCCAGCGCGCGCGCCGTCGGCAGCGTGTCTTCGGGACGGAAGGCGCCATATTGCAACAGGCTGCGGATGATCGGTTCGGCCGCCACCGTCAGCGCCGCTGCCGCGGGCAGGGTCAGCAACAGCACAAGCTCGACGGCGCGATTCTGGGTATGGCCCGCAGCGCTATCCTGGCCCGCCCCCAATTGCCGCGACAGCGCCGGCAACATCGCAGTGCCGACACCGATGCCGATCAGGCCGAGCGGCAACTGGTTGAGCCGATCGGCATAATAGAGATAGGAAACCGCGCCCTCGGGCAGGAAACGTGCCGCGAGTGCCGTGGAAATCAGCAGGTTGAATTGCACCGCGCCGGCACCGAGCGCAGCCGGCAGGATCAGCTTGAGCAGGGTCTTCACCTTGTCGGTCAGGTGCGGCCAGCGCAGCCGCAGCCGGATCTCGGCGCGCCAGCAAGCCCAGAGCAGCCAGCCGAACTGCAGAATGCCGCCCATGGTGACGCACAGCGCCTGCACCCGCGCCGTCTCGGTCGGGTCCGGCCCATGGAACAACAGCATCCCGGCGATAAGCGCCAGATTCAGCAGGATCGGCGCTGCGGCATTGACCCAGAAGCGCCCGACTGAATTGAGCAGCCCGCCCATCAATGAAACGAGGCTGATCAGCAGCAGATAGGGAAAGGTCAGCCGGGTGAAATCGACCGTCAACTCGAACTTGCCCGGCGTCGCATCGGCAAAGCCGCCGGTCAGCGCCCAGACGATCGGTGCGGTGGCAACGATCATCACCAGCGTGAATAGCGCCAGCACCGGCACCAGCACCGACAGCACGTCTTCGGCAAAGCGCTTGGCGCCGGCCATGTCGCCGCCATCGGCTCCGACCTGGCGATTGAACATCGGCACGAATGCCGAGGCAAAGGCACCTTCGGCAAACAGCGCGCGGAACAGATTGGGCAGGCGAAAGGCGATGAGAAACGCGTCGGCGGCAGCACCAGCGCCGACGAAGGTCGCCTGCAGCACATCCCGGGCAAAACCGGCGATGCGGGAAATAAGTGTCAGGCCACCGATGGTGGCGGTCGCCTTTACCAGGTTCATGCCGGCATCATCCGTGCCTCATGCCGGTGGGGCAGCGACGCCCTCTCCCCGATTGGGGGAGAGGGCAATCGATCACGCGTTGCCGCCCTGGGCGCCCTGCTGCGCCATGTAGAGCGAAGCAAAATCAATGGGGTCGAGCATCAACGGCGGGAAGCCACCGTCGCGCACCGAATCGGCGACGATACGGCGGGCGAAGGGGAAAAGGATCCGAGGCGCTTCGATGATCAGGAACGGCTCGAGCGCTTCTTCCGGCACGTTGGTCAGGCCGAATAGCCCGGCGTAAAGCAGGTCGATCACAAAGGCGACCGCATCGCCGGCCATCGCCTTGGCGGTGATCTTCAGTTCGACTTCGAACATCGCATCGCCGGCGCGCTTGGCATTGACGGCGACATTGACATCGATCCGCGGCTGCTCGGTCGTCTGCAGCGACGCTGGCGCGTTCGGATTTTCGAACGACAGATCCTTCACATACTGCGTAAGGATCGATACCTGCGGCATCGGCTCGTTGCCGTCAAAACCGTTTTCGGCGGGCATCATATCGATTTCGTCGGCCATCAACTCGTCCTTCGATCAAACCGGGGGGCAAGTGGCGCGCGCGGCTTGGGCCTCGCGCGCCGGTTTCGATCACTCGTCGTCGAAGCTCTGCACCGGACCCGAATCTTGGCCCTTGGCATCGGTATCGCGATCGACCAGTTCGACAATTGCCATCGGCGTCGCGTCCGAACGGCGAATGCCGGCCTTGACGATCCGGACATAGCCACCCGGGCGGTCGGCATAACGCGAGGCCAGCGTGTCGAACAGCTTGATCAGCTGGTCGTCGTCACCCAGGCGGGCGTGCGCCAGACGGCGGTTCGACAGGCCACCATGCTTGGCCAGCGTGATCAGCTTTTCCATATACGGGCGGATTTCGCGAGCCTTGGGCAGCGTCGTCTTGATCTGTTCGTGCTTGATCAGGCTGGCGGCCATGTTGCGGAACATTGCCAGACGATGGCTGGTAGTCCGGCCGAGCTTGCGATGGGCATTACCGTGACGCATTTTTCGTCTCCGTTCGATAGGGGGCCGTGTCAGGTACCCCGGATCAGGCTGATTACGGGGTCAGCCGGAAGCCCCTTCGTTAGCTACGCGTCGCGGCAAAGCCGCGCCGTGACGTCGGACGAGATCGGCGGAAGTCTCCGCCGCCACGCCGACCGATCTTGCGCGAGTCCGCGGCCAACGCTGCGCGCTGGCCGAAGGCCGCGCTGCGATCAAAACTCCTGTTCGAGCTTCTTGGCCATCTCTTCGATATTTTCCGGCGGCCAGCCCGAAATTTCCATGCCGAGGCGCAAGCCCATGTGGCTGAGCACTTCCTTGATTTCGTTCAAAGACTTGCGGCCAAAGTTCGGGGTGCGGAGCATTTCGCTTTCGGTCTTCTGCACCAGATCGCCGATGTAGATGATGTTGTCGTTCTTCAGGCAGTTCGCCGAACGCACCGAAAGTTCGAGTTCGTCGACTTTCTTCAGCAGGAAACGATTGATGACGGTGTTGTCATCGACTTCGATGGGGCCACCGGCGGGCGCCGCCACTGGCGCTGCCACAACGACGTCTTCGAAGTTGACGAACAGCTGGAGCTGGTCCTGCAAGATCTTGGCGGCATAGGCGAGCGCGTCGTCGGGGGTGACGGTGCCATCGGTTTCGACCTGGATGGTCAGCTTGTCGAAATCGAGCTCCTGGCCGACGCGGGTGTTGTCGACCTTGTAGCTGACCTGGCGCACCGGCGAATACAGCGCATCGACCGGGATAAGGCCGATCGGCGCATCGGCCGGGCGGTTGGCGCTGGCCGGGACATAGCCCTTGCCGGCTTCGACGGTCAGTTCCATATTTAGGGTCGCGCCGTCATCGAGGGTGCAGATGACGAGGTCCTTGTTGAGGACCTCCATGTCGCCCGACACGGCGATCTGGCCGGCGGTGACTTCGCCCGGGCCGGTCGCGGCGAGGTGAACGCGCTTGGGCTGGTCGCCCTGCATGCGGATCGCGACCTGCTTGATGTTGAGCACGATGTCGGTGACATCTTCGCGCACACCGGCGAGCGACGAGAATTCGTGCAGCACGCCATCGATCTTGATGGCGGTGACCGCGGCGCCCTGCAGCGACGACAACAGCACGCGGCGCAGCGCGTTGCCGAGTGTCAGGCCGAATCCACGCTCGAGCGGTTCGGCAACGAAGCTGCTCTTGCGGCGACCATCGGCGCTGGGGCGGGTTTCAAGCCGATTCGGCTTCTTGAGTTCGGTCCAGTTCTTGGCAATGACAGCCACAGGCTCACCTCATCTTTGGAAAGGGGCGGATCGTCACCCGCCCGTCCCCGTCATCAAATAGTCGAAAATCCGCGCCCGGGGCGAGCACGGCCGAAACGATCGTGCGTCAGACGCGACGGCGCTTCGGCGGGCGGACGCCATTGTGCGGGATCGGCGTCACATCACGGATCGCGGTGATCTGGAAACCGACGGCCTGCAGCGCGCGCAGAGCCGATTCGCGACCCGAACCCGGGCCACGCACTTCGACTTCGAGCGTGCGGACGCCGTGTTCGGCGGCCTTTTTGCCGGCGTCTTCGGCGGCCATCTGCGCCGCGAACGGCGTCGACTTGCGGCTGCCCTTGAAACCCATGGTCCCGGCCGACGACCAGGCAATCGCATTGCCCTGCGCATCGGTGATGGTGATCATGGTGTTGTTGAAGCTGGCGTTCACATGGGCGACACCAGAGGTAATGTTCTTGCGCTCGCGGCGCTTGATGCGTGCAACTTCGCGTGCCATCGAAAAATCCTAATCCGTTCAGTCGATCTGGAGAAAAAAGCGGCGCCTTGCGGCTTACTTCTTCTTGCCGGCGATCGGCTTGGCCTTACCCTTGCGGGTGCGGGCGTTGGTGTGGGTGCGCTGGCCGCGGACCGGCAGGCCCTTGCGGTGACGCAGACCACGATAGCAGGCGAGGTCCATCAGGCGCTTGATGTTCATCGCGGTCTGGCGACGCAGATCGCCTTCCACGGTCAGCTCGCGATCGATAAGTTCGCGAATCTGCAGAACTTCGGCGTCGGTCAGGTCCTGCACGCGGCGTTCGACGGGGAAACCAAGATCCTTGGTGATCCGCGAAGCGGTGGTGCGGCCAATGCCGTGGATATAGGTCAAGGCGATTTCAACGCGCTTGTTGGTCGGGATATTCACACCCGCAATACGTGCCACAGATTATTTCCTTCCAAGCTCCACAGGATGCGCTGGGCAGGCACCCCATCTCAAAGCAAGAACCGGACAGCCAGAAGGGCCGCCGGGTCAGTTCTCCGGTTCATCGGAACGCGCCTGCTAGCGTTGCCCATGGCAAGAGTCAAGCGAGATCGGCCGCGCCGCCACAGCGCCCCGCCGCATCGGCTCGCATCACGCGTCGGGTCGCCGCCAGATCCAGGCCCCGCCGACAAGCCCCGCCGCCAGCGGGGCGAGCGCAAACGGCATCGGCGCAAAAACCAGGCCGACGACCGCCGACACCGCAAACGCGATTGTCGCCGCTTGCTTGCCACGCCGGCTGACCGCGCCATTGACGCGCCAGCGCACGATGTGCGGTCCGAAGGTCGGGTGTTCGATCAGCTTCGCTTCGAACCGCGGACTGCTGCGCGCAAAGCAGAACGCCGCCAGGATCATGAACGGCACCGTCGGCAACAACGGCAAGACGATGCCGATCGCACCAAGTGCCAATGCCGCGAAACCGCCGGCAAGATAGAGCGTGCGGACCATTGCCAAGCGCTACGCGGTGTCGCCGCGACGCGCAATCGAATCAGGCGTCGATCACCGTGTCGATGCTCGCTGCCACCGCGTCCATGTCGGCCATGCCGTCGACACGCGAAACCAGCCCGCGCGCTTCGTAATGCGGCAGGATGGGCGCTGTCTTGGCGCGATATTCGGCCATCCGCGTCCGCACCGTATCGGCATTGTCGTCGGGCCGGCGCTTGAATTCGGTGCCGCCACAGACATCGCAGACCCCGGCCACGCGCGGCTGCTTGTGCCGGTCATGATAGCCTTCGGCGCATTTGGCGCAGGTGTAGCGGCCGGTGATGCGATCGACGAGGGCGTCCTCGTCGACTTCGAGCTCGATGACATGATCGAGGTTCAGCCCCTTGTCGGTGAGCATGGCATCGAGCGCCAGCGCCTGGACATTGGTGCGCGGATAACCATCGAGAATGAAGCCGCGGCGGGCGTCATCATGGTCGAGCCGTTCGGACAGGATGCCGTTGACGATTTCGTCCGAAACGAGACCGCCGCTTTCCATCACGGATTTGGCCTGGAGGCCAACGGGCGTTTGTGCGGCAACGGCGGCCCGGAGCATGTCTCCGGTAGAAAGCTGGACAAGTCCTCGTTCTTTGACGAGGCGACTTGCCTGGGTCCCCTTCCCCGCGCCGGGCGGACCCAGCAAGATCAAATTCAACGGCGCGCTCCCCTAAGCTTCGATTTCTTTATGAGACCCTCATATTGATGCGCAAGCAAGTGGCTCTGGATCTGCGATACCGTATCCATCGTCACATTGACGACGATCAGCAGCGATGTGCCGCCCAGCGCAAGGCCGGTGCCGAGCCGCGCCGACAGGAATTCGGGCAACAGACAGATGAGGGTGAGGTAGGCAGCGCCGATCACGGTAATGCGCGTCAGCACGAAATCGAGATATTCCGACGTCCGCACACCGGGGCGGATGCCCGGAATGAAGCCGCCGTACTTTTTCAGATTCTCCGCCGTTTCCTCGGGGTTGAACACTACCGCGGTATAGAAGAACGAGAAAAAGATGATGCCGAGCGCATACAACGCCATGTAAAGCGGCGCGCCGTGCTGAAGCGCCGTCGTGACGGTCAGCAGCCAGTCTGGCCCGCTGCCGCCCTGCGCCGCGAACTGGGCGATAGTCAGCGGCATCAGCAGCAATGACGACGCGAAGATCGGCGGGATGACCCCGGCGGTGTTGAGCTTCAGCGGCAGGTGCGAGCTGTCACCCTGAAACTGGCGGGTGCCGGTCTGGCGCTTGGGGTACTGGATAAGGATACGCCGCTGGGCGCGCTCCATCAGGCAGATGAAGCCAATGGTCAGCAGCGCGACGATGGCGACCATCAGCACGGCGACGGGCGAAAGGGCACCGGTGCGGCCCTGTTCGAACAACTGCCCGATGGCGCCGGGCAGATTGGCGACGATGCCGGCCATGATGATCAGCGAAATGCCGTTGCCGATGCCGCGGCTGGTGATTTGCTCACCAAGCCACATCAGGAACATGGTGCCGCCGATCAGCGTGATGACGGTGGTAACACGGAAGAACATGCCCGGGTCGATGACCGCCGACACGCCCTGGCCGGCGCCCCAGCTTTCGAGGCCGACGGCGATGCCATAGCCCTGCACGGCGGTCAGGAAGACGGTGCCATAGCGGGTGTACTGGTTGAGCGTCTTGCGGCCAGTATCACCTTCCTTCTTCAGCGCCATGAAGCTGGGGACCAGTGAGGTCAGCAACTGCACGACGATCGAGGCGGTGATATAAGGTGTGACGCCGAGTGCGATCAGCGACATGCGCTCGAGCGCGCCACCCGAAAACATGTTGAAGAAATCGAGCACGCCGCCCTGGGTCTGGTTGAACAGCACGCTGAGCGCGGTCGGATCGATCCCCGGCAACGGGACGAACGACACGAGGCGAAAGACGATCAGCGCGCCAAGCGTGAACCACAAGCGCTTCTTGAGCTCGGTCGCCTTGGAGAAATTCGCGAAACTGATGTTCGCGGCCATTTTTTCGGCGGCTGACGCCATGTTCCTACCCGATCTTCAAAGCGGCAAAGCGCCGGGACATCATAACGGCGAAACGCCGCGCAGGGCCATCAGATAGGCAATGCGCGGCGTTTCTACCATGTGTCATTTCCGCAAAAATGCGGCGATCCGCTTATTTTGCCGCCTTGAGCGCGGCGGCCTTGGCTTCGCG
>JANPKK010000016.1:0-25557 GCA_031426015.1 Alphaproteobacteria bacterium | reverse complement strand
TCGGCACCGAACTCGGCATCATCGAAAAGGACGTCTTCAAATTCTGCTGGATCGTCGATTTCCCGATGTTCGAATATGACGAGGACAACAAGAAGATCGATTTCAGCCACAACCCGTTCAGCATGCCGCAGGGCGAGCTCGAAGCGCTCGAAACCCAGGACCCGCTGACCATCAAGGCCTTCCAGTACGACATCGTCTGCAACGGCGTCGAACTGTCGTCGGGCGCCATCCGCAACCATCGCCCCGAAATCATGTACAAGGCCTTCGAAATCGCCGGCTACGCCCGCGAAGATGTCGATCGCGATTTCGCCGGCATGATCAACGCCTTCAAGTTCGGCGCGCCGCCGCACGGTGGCTCGGCACCCGGCGTCGACCGCATGGTCATGCTGATCGCCGATGAACCCAATATCCGCGAAGTCGTCGTCTTCCCGATGAACCAGAAGGCCGAGGATCTGATGATGAACGCGCCGGGGAATGTCACGCTCAAGCAGTTGCGCGAATTGCATATTCGGATCGTCGACTGATGGCCAAGCTGCGCCTCGAGGATTTCGAAGCCGATCCCGGCATGGATCGCCGCGATTATGAGGACCGTCTCGAGGCGCTCCAGCACCAGCTCGATCTGATCCAGGCGGCGTATATCAACCAGGGGCGCAAGGCGATGATCGCGCTCGAAGGTTGGGACGCGGCGGGGAAGGGCGGGCTGATCACCCGCATGGTCGGGCCGCTCGACCATCGCTACACCAAGGTCTGGTCGATCGGCGCGCCGACGAAGCAGGAGGCCGAGCATCACTATCTCTGGCGCTTCTGGCAGCGCCTGCCCGGCGCGCGCGAGATCGCGGTGTTCGATCGCACCTGGTACGGGCGGGTGCTTGTCGAGCGGGTCGACGGCTTTGCCGATGCCGACGCCTGGGGCCGCGCCTATGACGAGATCAACGCCTTCGAAGCGCTGCACGCCGCCGATGGCATGCGCATCGTCAAGCTGTTCCTCCACATCACCCAGGACGAACAGGACAAGCGGCTGAAGGAACGGATCGAAACGCCGTGGAAGCGCTGGAAAACCGGCGCCGACGATTACCACAACCGCTCGCGGCGCGAGGCCTATCTCGATGCCTATCACGACATGTTCGAGCGGACGTCGACCGACATCGCGCCCTGGACGGTGATCGCGGCTAACGACAAGAAGACCGCGCGGATCGCCAGCTTGCAGCAGGTTGTGGATGTGTTGGGCAAGGATGTCGACCTCGCCTATCCGCCGGTCGACCCGGCCTTGCAGAAGCTCGCCGAACAGGCACTCGGCAAGAAGCTGGATTTATAATCTCCCTCCCCCTTGCGGGGAGGGCGACTCGCGCAGCGAGCGGGGTGGGGTCACCCGCGTCGACATTCGTGACCCCCCACCCCGCTCGGGCTGCGCCCGGGTCGCCCTCCCCGCAGGGGGGAGGGAGTTAGAATCGGAGCACCTATCCATGCGCATTTCCTTCCTCGGCCTCGGGATCATGGGCGCCCCGATGGCGCGGCATCTGGCGAAGGCCGGGCATGACGTCACCGTCTACAACCGCACCATGGCCAAGGCGGCGGCCTGGGTCGCGGCGCATGGCGGCCAGGCGGCGCCGACCCCGGCCGCTGCTGCTATCGATGCCGAAGTCGTCATCGCCTGCGTGGGCGCCGATCACGATCTGCGCGCCGTCACGCTCGGGCCGGGCGGCGCGTTTGCCGCGATGGCGCCGGGCAGCCTGTTCATCGATCACACCACGGTATCGGCGGCGATCGCCCGCGAACTCGCCGAAGCCGGCACGGCGCGCGACCTGCTGGTACTCGATGCGCCGGTGTCGGGCGGCCAGGCAGGCGCCGAAAACGGTCAGCTCACCATCATGTGCGGCGGCAGCGCGACGGCGTTTGCCGAAGCCGAGCCGGTGATGCAGGCTTATGCCAAGCGCATAGGCCATATGGGCCCGGCGGGCAGCGGGCAGTTGACCAAGATGGTCAACCAGCTGTGCATCGCCGGCGTGTTGCAGGGCCTCGCCGAAGGACTGGCGTTCGGCGAGGCGGCAGGCCTCGATCTGGCGCAGGTCGTCGATGTGATTTCCAAGGGCGCGGCGCAAAGCTGGCAGATGGAAAACCGCGCCGCTACCATGGCACGCGGCGAATTCGATTTCGGCTTTGCCGTCGACTGGATGCGCAAGGACCTGGGGCTGGCGCTCGATGAAGCGCGCCGACTCGGCGTGACGTTGCCAGTGGGTGCGCTGGTCGATCAATTCTATGGCGATGTCCAGGCGATGGACGGCGGGCGGCAGGATACGTCGTCCTTGATCCGGCGGCTGACTCGATAAAGGTTTTGCTTCGCTACTGGTAACCAAACGACATGCGCCTGCGTCTATTTGGCACGACAAATGCCGAAATAACGCATAGGCGCGGCCTGGATTAGCTGCACACGTCCTCCTGCCTATTTTGGCGAAGGGGGACAAGATAATGCGATTGGACAAATTGGCGGCAGGGGCATTGTGCCTGCTGGCCATGCCGGCAACGGCAGCGACGGTCATCTGGCAGACGCCGACGACAGTTGCGACAACCGGTGACCTTGTGCAGGCGGGCAGCCTGCATGCGGCCATGGCGGTTTCGGGTCCGGTGACGGTCGCCGGGGTCGGCTTTGGCGCCTATAACAGCCAGCCGCTCCTGGTGAAGGGCGTCGGGCTGAAGCTGCATCCGTCGGTGACCGGCACGGCAGACCTTGCCGATGCCGATTACAACACGCTGTTGTCGATGACCGCCTATACCGAGGGTAATCTCGCCGATGCCCTGCAAATCGGCGGGCTGACGATCGGCGCGAGCTACACGCTGCAGATCTTTCAGGCATTCTGGTTCGACAATTGGGCGACGTCCTATGTCGCCGGCAACGCGTCGGGGCTGGTGTTCAATTCGGGCCGCAGCCAGGGCCCGCTGGCGCCGGCGACGCTGCGGCCGCAGTTCGTGGTCGGCAGCTTCGTCGCCGACAGCGCCAACCAGTTCATCAGCTTCACCTCGCCGACCGCCGATGTGCTGATGGCGGCGGTGCAGGTACGACAAACCGCCGGGCCCGCCGGTATTCCCGAGCCGGCGAGTTGGGCGATGCTGATCACCGGCTTCGGCCTTGTCGGTGCTGCCGCGCGCCGAAAGCGCCTGTCGGCACTTGCCGCGCCGCAATAGGCTGTTAGGTTCGGGCGCATGAAATCAACCTTGTTCATGCGCCCGTCCGCTCTTGCCATCGCCGCGCTGCTCGCCGGCCCCGCGCTGGCCGATACCGCCTATGTCAACGCCAATGGCTATACGCTGGGCGATGACGGCACGCTCGTCCGCTTTGCGACGCTCGTTGTCGACAACGCCGGCAGGGTGAAGACGACGCTGCCCGCCGGGGCCGCCGTGCCGCGTGGCAAGAAGGTCGATCTCAAGGGTCGCACGCTGCTGCCCGGGCTGATCGATGCCCATGGCCATGTCATGAGCCTGGGCGAACGCGCGCTGGCGGTCGATCTGTCCGAAACCACCTCGCTGGCGGCGGCGCAGGCGGCGGTGAAGGCCAACCCGGGAAAGGGGGCGTGGATCCGTGGTGGCGGCTGGAACCAGGAACGCTGGGGGCTGGGCCGCTTCCCGACCGCAGCCGAACTCGACAGCGTGACGGGCAACCGCCCCGCGATCCTGCGCCGCGTCGATGGCCATGCCGTCTGGGTCAATTCCGCCGCCATCAAGCTGGCCGGCATCACCGCCGCCACCCCCGATCCGGCGGGCGGGCGTATCGAGCGCGATGCCGCGGGGAACCCCAATGGCGTGCTCGTCGATGCCGCGATGAAGCTCGTCGGCGCCGTGGTGCCGCCGTTGTCACCGGCCGAAAACGATGCCGCGCTGGCCAAGTCGCTGGCGATCATGGCGTCGGTCGGCCTGACCGGCGCGCATGATGCCGGCATCGACCGCCCGACCTGGGACCGCTATCGCCGCTTCGCCGCGCGCGGCAAGCTGACGGCCCGGCTCTATGCGATGGCCTATGGTCCTGACAATCGCGACGCGATCGCGCCGGATGGCCCGATCGGCTGGCGCGACAACGACCGGTTGGCGATGATGGCGATGAAGTTGCAGGCTGATGGCGCGCTCGGATCACGCGGCGCCTGGATGGCCGATGATTACAGCGACGCGCCGGGCAACAAGGGCCTGCCGTTCTTTGAGGAGGGCAATCTGCGCCGCATCATCATCGGTGCTTCGGCCAAGGGGTTCCAGGCCAATGTCCACGCCATCGGCGATGCCGCCAATGGCGCGGTGCTGTCGGCTTTTGCCGCGATTCCCGTCAGCCAGCGCAGCGCGCTTCGCCACCGTGACGAGCACGCCCAGATTCTCAACACCGGCGACCTGCCGCGCTTTGCCCGGCTGGGCATCATCGCCAGCATCCAGCCGACGCATGCCACCAGTGACAAGGGCATGGCCGAAGCGCGGGTCGGCGAGGCGCGGCTTGTGGGCGGCTATGCCTGGAAAACCCTGATCGACAGCGGTGCGCGCATCGCCGGCGGCAGCGATTTCCCGGTCGAACCGCCCAATCCTTTCTATGGCCTGCACGCCGCCGTCACCCGCCAATCGCGCGACGGCCAGCCGCCGCAGGGCTGGCGCATGGCCGAAGCGATGACGATGAACCAGGCCTTTGCCGCCTTCACCACCGGCGCTGCCTGGGCCGGCCATGCCGAAGGCAAGGTCGGCACGTTGACGCCGGGCAAATGGGCCGATTTCATCATCGTCGATCAGGATCCGTTCACGATCGCGCCCGGCGATCTGTGGAAGGTGACGATCGACGAAACCTGGCTCGCCGGCCGGCGGGTGTTCCGGAAGAAATAAAGCAAAACGCCCCGCCGGTTCGAACCCCGGCGGGGCATGGGAAAATCACCCCAGCGCGGTCAATCCCTTGACCGTCAAGATCTGCGGCAATTCCTGCTCGCTGCCGTCGGCGGCGTAGAAGACATAGACCGGCACCCCTGCGCGGCCCTGGTCGGCGAGCCATTTCGAGATGACCGGGTCACCGCGCGTCCAGTCGCCCTCCAGAACCGCGATGCCCTTGTCCTTGAAGGCCTTGGCGACCGCGGCATCCGCCATCGCGCCCTTTTCGTTGACCTTGCAGGTCAGGCACCAATCGGCAGTCATGAACAGGAACACCGGGGTCTTGCTGGCGCGCAGTTCGGCGAGTTTTTCCGGGGTGAAATGCTGTGCCGACAGCCCGGCGGGTGCCGATGTCGTAACGGCGGTTGCCGGCGCGCTGATCGGCAACAACACGATCGCCGCTACCGAGGCGGCGATCGCCACCGCACCTTGCATCCAGCTGCGCTTGCCGCCGTGCTGGCGACTGCCGAGCCACCAGAGCAGCAGCCCGATCGCCAGCGCGCCCGCCAACCCGACCGTCATGCCCTCCACGCCCGCCTGCCGGCCGAGCACCCAGGCCAGCGCCAGCGCGGTGAGGAACATCGGGATCGACAGGATGGCGCGGAACCGGATCATCCAGGTGCCCGGCCGCGGCAGGCGGCGGCGCAGCGCGGGAATGAACCCGACCAGCAGGAACGGCAGCGCCAGCCCCAGCCCCAGCCCGGCGAACACCGCGATCGCTTCGATGGGCGGCAGCACCAGTGCAGCGCCGAGCGCACCCGCCATGAACGGTCCGGTGCACGGCGTCGCAACGAACGCCGCCAGCGCGCCGGTGGCGAAACTGCCCAGCGCGCCGCCTTTGGCAATCGCGCCATCGCCGAGCGAGCCCGTGGTGACATTGATCTCGAACACCCCCGCCAGGTTGAGCGCGATCGCGGTGACCAGCAGCAACAGCCCGGTGATGACGCGCGGGTCTTGCAACTGGAAGGCCCAGCCGACCTGCGAGCCCGCGGCGCGCAGCAGCAGCACCAGCCCGCCGAGCGCGGCGCACACCAGCACGACCCCGAGCGTATAGGCGATCGCATCGCGCCGCGCCGCCGCCGGCGCAATATTGCCGCTGGCAAGGCTGAGCGCCTTCAGCGACAGGATCGGGAACACGCACGGCATGACATTGAGGATGATGCCGCCGAGCACCGCGCCGAGCAGGATCAGCGGCAGCCCGGGGCCGGCATCGGCAGGGCGGTTGCCGGCAAGCGGAACCCCGGCGGCGGGCGTTTCGCCGGGTTCGGCCTTGATCTGGAAACCGTGCGGAACGGGATCATCCTGGAAGTCGACGCGCAGCACGCCCGACACCGGCCCGGCACCGCCTTCGACCGCGGCGGTTTCGATGCGCAGCGCATCGCCGGCCACTGTCACAGCCTGCGGCGCGGCATAATCGACGATGCCTTCCTGATCGGGGAAGAAATAGGCGGACCGCACCTTGCCGGGTGATCCGAAGGGTTGCGCCAGCACGAAGCGCCCGCCCTTGGCGCTCCAGCGGCCGGCGGCGGCGAGCGGGCGTGGCAGGGCGGCCTTGGCCAGCGCCACGGCATAGCCGTGTTCGGAATCGGCGGCGCCGTCGCCGATGACCATCGGCAGCGTGAGCGTTGCGCTTTCGGGCACGCATTGTTCGGCACTGCACACCAGCCAGTCGGCCTTCACCGTGACCAGGAAGGGGGCGCCCTTCTTCAATCCGGACGGCGGGGTGATGCTCGTCACCAGCACGTTGCTGTGCGCATAGACATAGTTCATCAACCCCGAAACGATCAGCGTTTCGGGCACCGGATAGGCCAGCGGGCCGGGCACATCGGTATCGGCGGGGACTGTCCAGGCCACCCGTGTCGGCGCCCCGGCATCACCCGGGTTCGACCAGTAGGTGTGCCAGCCATCCTTGGGCGTCAGCCGCAGCCCGATCGTCAGCGGCTGCCCCGGCAGCGGCCGCATGCTTTCGGCGATCAGCGCGATGCGGGTGTGGGGCTGGTTGCTCTGCGATTGCGCCAGCAACGGCGTCGCCAGAACAACGGCAACCAGGACGGAGAGCAGGCGTTTGATCATGGCCGATGTTATGCCCTGAATTGTTGCGCTGCGAAAGCTCAGGCCGCAGGGGGTGCGACCATGGTGAAATCGACCATGATTTCGCCCGAAATCGCCTCGAGCGCGTCCTGCACCGCTGCGGCATTGATACCCGCCGGCAGGCGCAGCGACAGCGCGGCGCGGAACAGGCGGTTGCCCGACCAGGCTTCGCCTTCGGTGCCGGTTTCCAGTTCCTCGATATTGACGCCAAGGCGCGCGAGCGCGGCGCTGACTTCCTTGACGATGCCCGGCCGGTCCTGCCCGACGAGCGAGACGGCAAGCGGCGTTCCGGCGGATGCTTCGGCCGGGCCGGCGGCGGCGATGGTGACCTTCAGGCCGATGGCATCGACATGCGCCGCCTTGTCGCGCAGCATTTCGAGCGCTTCGGCCGGCAGTTCGACGAGCACCGAGCCGACATAGCTGCCGCCCAATCGCGTCAGCCGGCTTTCGAGCCAGTTGCCGCCGGCTTCCTGCACCGCCACGGCAAGCGCTTCGGTAAGCCCGGGCCGATCGGCGCCGATGACGGAAAGGATGACTGTGCTGTGCATGAAGAGGCCCCCGCTGGTCTTGGCGCGGGGGTAATGCGGGCGGGCAGGAATGGCAACCATGCCCGGTACGCGCCGGTCAGGCGTGTGCCGTCAGCCGACAGTGTTGTCAGGGCGGCCGGAACGGCAGGGCCGAGTGGCGGCAATACGCTGCTGCCGACCGACGGGTTGGGCAGTCGATAGCGCCTCTGCAGAAAACCGCCGATGTTTTCATACGCAGCAGCATCGGTCTGGGTCGTGACCAGCGTGATTGCCGACGCACCCGCAGGGGCCATGCAGAAACGTGCCGATGAAGACAGGTTGCTGCAGGGATTCCCCGACGTGTCACAAGGACAGTCGATGGTTAGCAAAAGTGTTTACGATTTGTCAATAAACTATAATGATTGGTTAATTTTTGACACCGGGTGTTTGACCGGGTTTGGGCGTGGCGCGCGCGAAGCTCGCGCTGGCTGAGGGGGGAGCTTGTTCAGCAACTTGCTGCGGAACCGGTGCCTGATTCGACGGAGACAAGGCAAAAAAAGCGGGGGCAAAAGCCCCCGCGTCGGACGGGTTCGGCGGGATTTCCCCGCCGCCACGCCCGCTCAATACGGGTTTGCGGCCAAGCCAAAAATTGCGAAGACGCAATTTTCGACTTGGCCGCAGCCGCTTAACGCTTGGAGAACTGGAAGCTCTTGCGGGCCTTCGCCTTGCCGTACTTCTTGCGCTCGACGACGCGCGGATCGCGGGTCAGGAAGCCGGCCTGCTTGACCGTGGTGCGCAGCGCCGGTTCGTAGCGGGTGAGCGCCACCGAAATGCCGTGCTTCACGGCGCCGGCCTGGCCCGACAGGCCACCACCGACAACGGTGCACATCACGTCATACTGGTCACGACGATCGGCGATGTCGAACGGCTGGTTGATTACCAGGCGCAACGTCGGACGAGCGAAATACACCGTCTGGTCGCGGCCGTTGACGACGATCTTGCCGGTGCCGGGCTTCAGCCAGACGCGGGCAATGGCGTTCTTGCGCTTGCCGGTCGCATAGGCGCGGCCATAGGCATCGATTTCCTGCTCACGCAGCGGGGCGGGCGGGCCACCACCACCGGTGTGGGCCGGGTTGTGCGGGGCTTCGGTGTTGCCGGGCACATAGGTGCCGTCCTGCATGCCACCGAGATCGGAAAGGGACTGACGCGTGTCGGACATTATTCAGCAGCCTTCTTGTCGCCAGCTTCCTGGGCGGTAAGGGTCGAATTCTTGCGGTTCATCGATGCGACATCGATGACTTCCGGGTTCTGGGCGGTGTGCGGATGCTCGGTGCCCTTGAAGACGCGCAGGTTGCGCATCTGGTCACGGCCGAGCGGGCCGCGCGGCACCATGCGTTCCACGGCCTTGATCAGCACGCGTTCCGGGAAACGGCCTTCCAGGATCTTGGCAGGCGTGGTTTCCTTGATGCCGCCCGGGTGGCCGGTGTGGCGATAATAGATCTTGTCGGTCGTCTTCTTGCCGGTGAACCGGACCTTTTCGGCGTTGATGACGATGATATTGTCACCGCAATCGACGTGCGGGGTATAGCTGGCCTTGTGCTTGCCGCGCAGGCGGTTGGCGATCAGGCTGGCGAGGCGACCAACGACAAGCCCTTCGGCGTCGATGATCAGCCATTTCTTCTCGACCTCGGCGGGCTTGATCGAGGCGGTGGAACGCGTGAGCATGGTTTGTTTATCCGGCAAAAAAGCGAAACGGCCGGGAACTCGCCCCGGCCGGATGACGCGCATATCGCTGAAACGCGTTTTTCCGTCAAGTATTTCCGCCGCTTTGCGATGTGGTATCCAGGCACCGCACGGTTTCGGCCGCCGCGACATAGGCCGCCAGCCAGTCGCGCAGCCGCGGAATCGCATCGGGATCAGACAGATAGTCGGCAATCGGCAGCAGCGCCCAATCCTGGCCTTCGTCGCCGAAACGCACCGCGGCGACGTCGTCCTCGGTCAGATGCACCGCCAGGAAATGCGAGATGGTGACGCCGTCGCCGAGCAGATAGGCGCGATGATAATGCACGCGGTCGACGGGCAGGCCGATGCCAAATTCCTCCGCCAGCTCGCGCAGCGCGCATTCGGCCGGGCTCTCGCCACCCTCGCGGCCGCCGCCGGGCAGGTCGAGCAGGCCGGGGAAGGGGATGTCAGGCTTGTCGTCACGCCGATAGACGAGCAGCGCATCACCGAGCAGCGCCGCCAGCTTCGCGCCGCCGAAGGGCATTCCGTCCCAGCTCATTCCGTAGCGTGTGCCTGCAGATGGCCGAGCGCTGTCGTTTCGAGCGCCTTGGCATGGGTTGCCTCGAGCACCACTTCGGGCGCGAACCCGGCAAGCCGCGCTTCCTCCCAGCGCGCCGCGCACAGGCACCAGCGATCGCCGGGGGTGAGCCCGGGAAAGCCGAATTCGGGGCGCGGGGTCGACAAATCATTGCCGCGGCTCTTCGAAAATTCGAGGAACTCGGCGGTCACCACGGCGCAAACGACGTGGCGGCCATTGTCATTGGCATCGGTGTTGCAGCAGCCATCGCGGAACCAGCCGGTCAGCGGCGCGGTCGAACAGACCGCCAGCGCGCCGCCCAGGACGTTGCGCCCCGTCATGGCTTCTGCACCGCCCAATGGGCCGCCACTGTCGTCGCCATTACCAGCAAGGCGCCGACGCCCTGGTGTGCCACGCCGAGCGGGATCGCGACGCCCGACAGCACCGTCGCCACCCCCAGCGTGAACTGCGCCACCACCGCAGCGCCGAGCGCCAGCGCCACCGGCCCGGCACCGGCCCGCCACAGCTTGCCCGCGACATGCAGGGCGAACAGCGCCACCACCAAGGCGAGGCTGCGATGCAGGAAATGCACCGTCACCGGATCATTGACGAGATCGCCGAGCCGTTCGGCAATCCCCGGTGGTACCAACACGCCCGCCATCAGCGGCCAGGTGTCGGAAGCATGGCCGGCGCGCATGCCGGCGACAAAGGCGCCCCAGACGATCTGCACGGCGAGCAGCGCCGCAAAGGGCAGCACCCAGCCCGACGGGCGGGCGGTCGTTGGTGGCGCCGTGCGGCGCAGGTCAAGCGCCGTCCAGATGCAGCCCGCCATGATGGTCAGCGCCGTGCACAGATGCACCGCCAGGCGCTCGTGCGCGACCTCGGTACGCCCCACCAGCCCCGACGACACCATCCACCAGCCGATCGTGCCCTGCAGCCCGCCGAGCAGGAACAACGCGAACAGCCGCGGCTTGTAGCCGGCCGGAATTGCCCGGCGCAGCCAGAAGAAAGCGAAGGGCAGTGCAAAGGCCAGGCCAATGACCCGGCCGAGCAGGCGGTGGACATATTCCCAGAAAAAGATGCCCTTGAATTCGGCGAGCGACATGCCGCGGTTCATCAGCTGGTATTGCGAGCTTGCCTGATAGGCGGTGAACTGCGCCTGCCATTCGGCATCGCCCAGCGGCGGCAGCGTGCCCGAAACGACATCCCAGCGCGTGATCGAGAGGCCGGATTCGGTCAACCGCGTGATGCCGCCGACGACGACCATCACGAACACCAGTGCCGCAACCGAGAACAACCATAGCGCAATGGCGCGCGGCCGGGCAGCGGCGGTGGAGCGGGCAGGGGCGGAAACAGCAAGTGTGGCCATGGCAAATTCCCTAATCGCTCCGCCGCCGCCCGCCAAGCGCGCAAGAGTCGCGGCCGCTGCGCCCCGGGCTTGCGCTGCCGGATGTTATAATATATCAAACTGCCATGCCTGCGCGTATTTCCCACCTGCTCGACAAATCGGCGATGATGCTGTCGGGGCTTTGCCTTGTGCATTGCCTCACGGGGTCGCTGTTGCTGACGGTGTTCGCCGCGTCGGGCGATTGGCTGGGCCATGATGTTCATGTCGTCGGCTTGCTGCTCGCGTTGCCGCTGGCGGCCGTGGCGCTGTGGCGCGGCATTGCGGTGCACGGCCGCTGGGCGATCGGCGTGCTCGGCGCGGTCGGCATCGGCCTGATGGCGGCGTCGCTGCTCATCAGCCATGGCGGTATCGCCGAGGTGGCGTTGTCGATCGTCGGGGTCTGCCTGCTCGCGTCGGCGCATTTGTGGAATTTGCGCGCTTCAAGGCGTTAGCTTGCAGCCGGCGTCATAACGCCCGATATTGGCGCCATGGCCACCCATCACGATCACGCCCATGATGTTCGCAGCGGCGCCGCGCTCATCGACGCCGCCGAACGCGCCCTCGTGAAATCGGGCGAACAATGGACGTCGATGCGCGCCGCGGTCTTTGTCGCGCTGTCGGGCTTCGATCGCCCGGCGAGCGCCTATGACGTCACCGAAGCCGTCAGCACGGCGCAGGGCCGGCGCATCGCGGCCAACAGCGTCTATCGCATTCTCGATCTGTTCGTGGCCAACAATGTCGCGACGCGGGTCGAAAGCGCCAATGCCTATCTCGCCAATGCTCATCCCGGCTGCCTGCACGATTGCATCTTTCTTGTCTGCGATGCCTGTGGCCGCGCCACCCATGTCGATGACGATCAATTGTCGGCGCGTATCCGCGAAACCGCCTCGGCAACGGGTTTTCGCCCCGAAAAGCCGGTGGTCGAGGTGCGCGGCCGCTGCGCCGATTGCGGCTGACCCGCGGCACGACTGTCAAGCCGGCGCGACACGCCGCATCGACAGGCGGCGCGCAAGTCGCTAGCGTCTTTGTTCAAGAATCAATAATTCCGGCGGTTCCTTGGTGACAAAGCGTCCTTCCACCCCGTTGCTCGATACGGTCAATGTTCCGGCCGACATGAAGCGACTCTCGCACGGCGATCTGCGCCAGCTGGCCGATGAACTGCGCACCGAAATGATCGATGCCGTGTCGACGACCGGCGGGCATCTGGGTGCCGGGCTCGGCGTCATCGAGCTGACCGTCGCGCTGCATTACGTCTTCAATACGCCCGATGACCGGTTGATCTGGGATGTCGGCCACCAGGCCTATCCGCACAAGATTCTCACCGGTCGGCGCGATCGCATCCGCACCCTGCGCCAGGGCGGCGGGCTCAGCGGCTTCACCAAGCGCACCGAAAGCGAATATGATCCGTTCGGCGCCGCGCACAGCAGCACCTCGATATCGGCCGCTATCGGTTTCGCCGTCGCCAACAAGCTGAAGAACCAGCCCGGCAAGGCGATCGCGGTCATTGGCGACGGCTCGATGTCGGCGGGCATGGCCTATGAAGCGATGAACAACGCGACCCAGGCCGGCAATCGGCTCGTCGTCATCCTCAACGACAATGACATGAGCATCGCGCCGCCGGTCGGTGCGCTGTCGGCGTATCTGTCGCGGCTGTTTTCGAGCCGGCAGTTCCTCGAACTGCGCGAAGCCATCAAGCAGATCAGCCGCAAGGTGCTGCCGCCGCCGCTGAAAAAGGCCGCAGCCCAGGCCGATGAATATGCCCGCGGCCTGATGCAGGGCGGCGGCACCTTGTTCGAAGAATTGGGTTTTTACTATGTCGGCCCGATCGACGGCCATAATCTCGAGCATCTGCTGCCGGTGCTCGAAAATGTCCGCGATGCCGCCGAAGGCCCGATCCTGATCCATGTCGTGACGCAAAAGGGCAAGGGCTATGCGCCCGCCGAAGCCGCGGCCGACAAATATCATGGCGTGCAGAAATTCGATGTCGTCTCGGGTGCCCAGCACAAGGCAACCCCGGGCGCTCCGGCGTATCAGAACGTTTTCGGCGACGCGCTTATTGTCGAGGCGAAGCGTGATCCGACCATCGTCGCGATCACCGCCGCGATGCCGTCGGGCACCGGGGTCGACCGCTTCAACAAGGCTTTTCCCGAACGCACCTTCGATGTCGGCATCGCCGAACAGCACGCGGTTACCTTTGCGGCCGGGTTGGCGGCACAGGGCATGCGGCCGTTCTGCGCGATCTACAGCACCTTCCTGCAGCGCGCCTATGACCAGGTCGTCCATGACGTGGCCATCCAGAACCTGCCGGTGCGCTTCGGCATCGATCGCGCCGGGCTCGTCGGTGCCGATGGCTGCACCCATGCCGGTGCCTTTGATGTCGCCTATCTCGCGACGCTGCCCAACATGGTGGTGATGGCGGCGTCGGACGAAAATGAGCTGACCAACATGGTCCACACCATGGCGCTGTACGATGACGGCCCGATCGCCGTGCGCTACCCGCGCGGCGAAGGCACCGGGGTCGCCATCCAGGCCGAACCGACAAGGCTGGCCATCGGCAAGGGCCGCATCGTGCGTGAAGGCAAGACCGTCGCCATCCTGTCGCTCGGCACCCGCCTGCAGGAAGCCGAAAAGGCCGCCGACGAGCTCGAATCGAAGGGCCTTTCCACCACCATCGCCGACATGCGCTTCGCCAAGCCGCTCGATCACGACCTGATCCGCAAGCTCGCGACGACGCACGAAGTCGTCCTCACCATCGAAGAAGGCGCCGCCGGCGGCTTCGGCGCGCATGTGCTGACCTGGCTCAGCGACGAAGGCCTGACCGATGCCGGGCTGAAAGTGCGCACCCTGCGCCTGCCCGATATCTTCCAGGATCACGACAACCCGGCCAAGCAATATGCCGAAGCTGGGCTCGATGCGCCGGCGATCGTGGCGACGGTGCTCGAAGCACTGCGGCACAATTCGGTCGGTGTCGTTACGGGCGCGCGGGCGTAGCGGCAACGTCGTCGGCAGGGACGACGCGAGCGCGGCCGGCTCTGCATCGTCGTTGAAGCCACCGCCGCGGACCCGGCGGGTGCAGCGGACAGCAGCGGGCTAGCGCAGCGCCGCTTCCACCCAATCCAGCCTGTCCTGTCCGAAGAAGAATTCATCCCCGACAAAGAAGGTCGGCGCGCCAAAGGCGCCGCGGCTGATGGCGTAGTCGGTGGCCGAGACGAGGGCGGTCTTGACCTCGGGGTCGGCGGCGCGGGCCAGCCAGAGCGCCGGATCGAAGCCGGCGGCGGCGAGGGTTGCGCCAAGGATCGCCGGGTCGCCCATGTTGCGCGGTTCCTGCCACATCGCGGCGAACAGGGTTTCGAGCAGGGCTGCGAAATCGGCGGTGCCGCGCGCTGCGGTGAGCAGTCGCATCAGCGTGATGGTGTTGATCGGGAAATCGGGGTTGTGGGTGAGGGTGATGTTTTCGCGCGCGGCGTAGCGCGCCATATCGATCTGCATCCAGCGGCCGCGCGCGGCGACGGTGCCCGGGGGCGCGTTGCCGGTCGCCTTGAAGATGCCGCCGAGCAGCACCGGGATATAGTCGACGGCCGCGCCGGTACGCGCCGCGATCGCCGGCAGCCGCCGATAGGCGAGATACGCCGTAGGCGACCCGACATCGAACAAAAATTCCACAGTCCTGGTCATCGGTTGGTCCCTTTCAAATGGGGTCTGGGGCCAAGGCCCCAGCCGCCGGAGGCTCTAGAATTTCTCACCCCAAGGCCGCAGATCGAGCTCGTGCGTCCAGGCGCTCCGATGCTGCCGGTGCAGCATGACGTAATTGGCGGCGATGGCGTCCGGATCGAGGATGCCATCCTGGTCTTTCAGCGCATAACGATCGGGGAACTGGCTGCGGATGAATTCGGTATCGATGGCGCCGTCGATGACGATGTGGCCGACGTGGATGCCCTTGGGGCCAAGCTCGCGCGCCGCGCTTTGGGCGAGGGCGCGCAGGGCGTGCTTGCCGCCGGCGAAGGCGGCAAACCCCGCGCCGCCGCGGACCGAGGCAGTGGCGCCGGTGAAGAGGATGGTGCCGCGGCCGCGCGGCACCATGCGGCGGGCGGCCTCGCGCGCCATCAGGAAGCCGCCGAGCGCGCAGAGTTCCCAGATCTTGCGATAGCGGCGCTCGGTTTCATTGAGGAGCGACATGGGTGAGTTTGCGCCGATGTTGAAGACGGCGACTTCGATCGCGCCGATCTCGGCTTCGACGCGGTCGAAGAGGGCGACCATCTGGGCTTCGTCGCGGGCATCGGCGCCGATGGGCAAGCAGGCATGGCCGGCGGCGCGGATACGCTCGGCGAGGGGAGCGAGCGCGTCAGCGGTGCGGCGCACCGGTACCGCCGTCAATCCTGTGGCGGCAAAGGCCGCGGCGATGGCACCGCCGGTGGCGTCGCCCGCGCCGACAATGATAGCGGCACCGGTCATGCGGCGGCTCCTTCACTCAAGGGGAAGATCAGGCAAGTGGTGGTGCCGCTGGCGATCAGCTTGCCGCGGCTGTCGATCAGGCTGCCGCGCGCCGTGGCGATGCGGCGGCCGCGGCTGATGACCTCGCCGCGCGCGGTGACGATGCCGGTGGCGGCCGACATGGCGCGGATATAGGTGATGTTCAGATCGACGGTGGTGTAGCCGGTGCCGGCCGACAGGGTGGTGTGGACGGCACAGCCCATGCAACTGTCGAGCAGGGTCGCGGCATAGCCGCCGTGCACCGTGCCGATCGGGTTGTAGTGCTGCGGCCCGGGGGTGCCGGTAAAGACCATACAGCCATCGCCGGCGCTGCCGCCCTGCATCGCCATCAGTTCGGCGATCGGGGCGCGCGGGAACCGGCCTTCGATCATGCCCTGCATCAGGGCGAGCCCCGAAAGACCGGCCATGTCGGCGGGAGACAGGGGAGCGTGTTCGGTCATGCGAGCGTCCTTATGGCTGCATATGCAGATGGTTTACAGTAATGCATGGGCGTCGTCGACGATGAAGCGCAGCGCGGCGAGGCGGCCTTCGCCAAGGGTGTCCTGCACCCGTGCCTGCGCCGCCGCCCAGGCGACCGCGGCGGCGGCGCGGCGGGCATGGCCGGCTTCGGTGAGGCGGACGTGCTTGGCGCGTCGGTCTTCGGGATCGGGATCGATGGCGATGAAGCCGGCGGCAAGCAGGGGCTTGAGCAGGCGCGAAACGGTGGAAGCGTCCGCCGACAGTCGTTCGGCGAGGGTGCCGACACCGATGCCCTCGCGGCGGCGCAAGGTGGCGAGCAGGCCCATCTGGCCGATGGTCAGGCAATGCGGCGCCAGCGCCTCGTCATAAATCTGGGTGATGCGCCGCGACAGGCGGCGCACTTTGGCGGCGGTGCAATGGGTGGTGGCGCTCATGCCGGCGCAGCATAAACAAGATGCAATTGCAGGCAAGTGGAAAAAACTAGCTCCCTCCCCCCTGCGGGGAGGGCGACTCGGCGCAGCCGAGCGGGGTGGGGGTTGGACAAGTGGCTACCACAGGCGCAACCCCCACCCCGCTCGGGGCAAGCCCCGAGTCGCCCTCCCCACAAGGGGGAGGGAGCTTAGAAAACTACCCCCGCAGCGCGTCGATCGTTCGCTTCCACGCGGCAAATGCCGCCGCCTTGTTGTAGCGCGCCTCCGACGTATCATTGTTGAAGGCGTGGTTGACACCATCATAGGTGTAGGCGTCGAACTTCACCCCCGCCGCCGTCAGCGCCGCTTGCCAGGCCGCCGCGCCGGCGTTCACCCGTTCGTCTAGCCCGGCATAGTGCAGCACCAGCCGTGCCTTGATCTTGCCGGCGCCGCTGGCATCGGCCGGGGCCGGGCCGTAATAGGCAACGCCGGTGCGCAACAGGCTGCCCGCGGCCAGGGCGAGCGCATTAATCATGCCGCCGCCCCAGCAGAAACCGACCGCGCCAGGCTTGCCACGGCCGTCGCTGTAGCCGTCGAACCATTTCAGGCTGGCAACGCCATCGGCGACCACGGCACCGCGATCGATCTGGCCGATCATCGTGCGGGCGATATCCTCTGCGCTCATCTTGCCGTCGCCGCTGCGCGGGGTTTCGCCATAGGGGGCGAGGAAATCCGGCGCCAGTACGACAAAGCCCGACAGTGCCAGGCGGCGCGCCACATCGCGGATATGCTCGGTCAACCCGCGGTTTTCATGGATGACCATCACCTTGGGGGCGCGGTCTTTGCCCTTCACCGGGCGCACCAGATAGCCGCTCATCATCCGCCCGGCGGCGCCGGCATAGGTGACGCGATCGGCGATGATCGCGCCATTGTCCTCGCTGGTCAGCGACGCAGCATCGGCGCGCGCCTCGATCAGCGGCAGGATGGCGCTGGCCGCGGCGACCCCGCCCGCCAGCCGCGCCAGCCCGTCGAGCAGATCACGCCGGCTGCCACCGATATGGGTGAAACGGTCGTACAGGTCGATCATCGCTTGCGAAATGGGGGGCGTATCGGACATGCTGGCGCTCCGGTTGGGGGATACGCAAATCTAGGCGAGCCCCGGCACAGTGTAAACGCGGGGGTGGATGAATGCGGACGTTGCTGCTGGCACTGTTGATCGCCTTTCCAGCGGCGGCGCAGGTGCCGTTGTTCCAGCAGGACCCGCCGCGCGATGCGGCGCACCCGGCGCGGATGGAGGTGCTCCACGTGCCTTCGGGCGGCGTGGCAATCAACGGCGTCGCCTATCTGGCGGCGGGGCCGGGGCCGCACCCCACGCTGGTCATCGCGCATGGCTGGCCGGGCAATGAAAAGAACCTCGATCTGGCGCAGGCGGTGCGGCGGGCAGGGTGGAACGCGGTAACCTTCAACTATCGCGGCAGCTGGGGCAGCCCGGGGGCGTTCCGTTTCGCGCAGGTGCCGCAGGATGCCGCAGCGGTGATTGCCTGGCTGCGCACGCCCGGGGTGGCGGCCAAGCTCGGCATTGATCCGGCGCGGATTGCGCTGGCGGGGCACAGCATGGGCGGCTGGGCGACGGCGATGACGGCGGCGAGGGACGCAGGCTTGAAAGGCGCGATCCTGATTTCGGCGGCGAACATGGGGGGCATCGGCACGCTGCCGCGCGCCGCAGTGGTGCAGGCGGCGGCGGGCAACACCGAAACCCTGGCCGATACCTCGCCGGAACGCATGGCCGATGAACTGATCGCCGGGGCGGCGGCAAACAACTTCATGAATGCAGCGCCCGGGCTGGCCAAGCTGCCGCTGCTCGTCCTGACCTCCGACGATGGCCTGGCGCCGGGCGCCGACGCGCTGGCGGCGGCCGTGCGCCAGGCCGGCGGGCAGGTGACCACCGCGCATGTTGCGACCGATCATAGCTGGTCGGACGCGCGGATTGCGCTGCAGACACAGGTAATCGGGTGGTTGCAGGGGTTGAAATAGCCTCTCCCCTCAGCCGTAGGCGACGCCTTCGCGTCAACGGAGAGGGGGGGTTAGTGCAGCGGTAAAAACAAATCCGTCACTGCCTCATGCGCCGGCACATCGGGAAACAGCGTGATCCGCTGGCAGAACGGCGGAAAGTCGCGCATCGCCGCGCCGCTCGCCGGCAGCCAGTCGCGGTAGAGGAAGGCGAAGCCCGCCGCCAGCGCCGCATCGCCGCCGGAGATGCGCAGCACGACGCAGCGGCCGCCGGGGATGCTGCCCGCCTCGATGCCGTCATCCCCCGCCGCCACGGCGCGCGACGTCGCGATGGCAAGGTCGGTGCGTGCTTCGGCCGCCGGGGTGACATCGGGGTCGGTATGGAAGATGTTGAAGGTCGCGTACAGCCGCGGCCCCAACCGGTTGGCACGACGCCAGGCGATGAAGCGGCGGATGGTGGCGCCGATCAGCGCCGGGTCGCCCTGGTGGCGCATGAACAGGATCGGCGTTATCGGCATGTCGACAAGGCGAACGTCTTTGGTCTGGAACATCATCGGGTTTCCTGAAGGCTGAAACAACGCCTGCCGCGCCGCCCAGTCGGGGTCGGCGCGGAACGCCGTCGGCGTCTGGCCGGTCGCCTGTTTGAAGGCGCGGCCAAAGGCTTCGGGCACGGCATAGCCGGCGTCGAAAGCGATGTCGGTAACGGGGGTGCCGTCGCGAAACGCCAGCTGCGCCGCGGCGCGTTCGAGCCGCCGCCCCTGGACATAGCGCGCCACCCCCACCCCGAACATCGCGGTGAATTGCCGGTGAAAGTGGAATTTCGAAAACGCCGCGATCCCGGCGAGCGTTTCGACACCCAGATCGCCCCCAAGATCGCTAGCGAGGTGCCGATCGATATGATCGAGCACCCGCTGCATCCGGGAGCGATACTGGTCGCGTGCACTGTCGGTCATTCCCGCCTCCCTGGCCAACCGCTTGTGCTACAGGCCCGCGCGCGCCGCCCGGCCGATCTTGCGCAAATGGGCCTCGCGGTCAAAATCTGACGCCGGGTTATGGCGCGGCCGAGGCAACTCTCGCCCCCTTGCGGACATTGCCTTGGCGGCAAATGCTGGCCATCTTCAAACTGACTGACGAACGGCACTGGGTGTGAGGAACCGACACGATGCGTTTGAAGATAGCTCGCACCGGTCTGACGCTGGTTGCGCTGGCAATCGCCGGCTATCCGGCCAGCGCCCAAACATCCTCGGAAACGCAAAATGCGCCGCAAGCCACAAAAGCGGCTCCCAAACCGGTGCCACCCCTCGTCCCGGCCGATTTCACCGTGCCGACGCTTGTCGAAACCGGCGCCTTCAACATCGTGCCGCTCGGCCCCGAACTGGTGAAGATCGATTTCGATGCGTACATGGCATCGATCGAGCATCTGCAAAAGACGTTCACGCGCAGCACCGATTGGCCGCACAAGAGCATATCCGATGCCGACGCCCTGCGGGACATGGAAACCGAGCAGGCCCGGTTCCGCCAGCGCACGTCCTTTGCCTATGCCGTTTTGACGAAGGATGGCCGCCGCGAGCGCGGTTGCGTGTACGTCTATCCCAGCCCCATCGCGGGGTACGACGCCGAGGTAAGACTATGGGTCACCAAGGCCGAACATCACGCGGGCTTCGATGCCGAACTGTTCGCCTGGGTCACCAACTGGATGCGAAGGGATTGGCCGTTCGCAAAAATCGCCTACCCCGGCCGCGCCATCGCGTGGGAAAAATGGGACGCCGCCGTTGCGGCCGGCAAGGCGCGAAACGCGGCGATGCAGCAGTAGACGTGCTGACGGCGAGAAGGGCCGAGGTGCGTTCCTGTATTCGAATAGCGGCTAGTGATCATTTGTCGCCCTCCCGACGCGGATCGAGATGACGGGCACTGGTATGACTGCTTTCGCCCCAGTTTAAGCCATTCGAGATATGAGCTACAAATCACTGATGAAGCAAATTGTCTGCTTGGCCGTAGGCCTGTTCTCCTTGACATCGGCCGCCACCCCAGCGCAACCGGACACACGAGAAGCACAATGGAAGTTTGACGCTTCGGGGGGCGGAACATACGCGACGGCCAAGTTCATGTCATGGGACCTAAAGTCGACCGTGTTTACAGTATCATGCGATAAAAAATCGAAGGAGATTGTCCTTCAATACGAAGTTCCGACAGAATTGGTTCTCAAGAATGTACCACCGCTCGCAATCGGATCGGTCGTGTTTAAAACGAAAATGACTGCATTCCTGCTGGAAGGGCGGTCTAAGCTTACTTCGCGACTTCGACTGCTGCTGCTGACCGACTCCGAAGAAATTACGATTGAAGCGCCGAATGAGATGGAAGAGCCGTGGTACGTTGGGCAAGCTGAGCCGCTTCGAAGGGTGGCACTGGCCTGCCGCTGAATGACGGCTTTCCACCACTTCTCGCCATTGAACTACCCATCAACTCGGGTGCCAAGCGTCAGCTTCGGTTAGTCAGGTCCTCGCCCTGAGCGCTGCCAGCGCCGCCGGCGTGTCGATATCGTCGAGCACCGCATCGCTCGGCGCGGCAACTTCGTGCAGGTCCGCCGCATCGGCGAGCACCGCCTTGCCGCCGACATCGCCTTCGAGCGCCATCAGCCGGGCGAAGTGGCGGCGGTCCCAGCGCACCGGGTTGCCGCGCTTGCCGGCCCAGATTGGCAGCGCGACATCGCCGGGTGCGGCGGCGAGGGAGGCGAGTAGGTCGGGCTCGATGCGCGGCATGTCGCCGAGGCAGACGAGCGCGGCGCGCCAGTCGGCGGGCACCGCGGCGATGCCGGCGCGCAAGGATCGCGACAGGCCTTCGGCGTAATCGTCCGCCACCACGAACTGCACGTCGCGGCCGCCCAGCGCCGCGCGCACCGCATCGGCCCGCGCGCCGAGCACCACCAGCGGCGGCGGCAGGCCGGCGGCGGCGATGGTATCGGCGACATGGGCGATGAGCGGCTTGCCGCGCCAGTACGCCAACAGCTTGTGGTCGTCGCCCATCCGGCTCGACCGGCCGGCGGCGAGGATGATTGCGCCGACCGGGCCGGCGGCGCTGATCGCGCGCGGCTCGGGGCGTTCGGCTTCGGGGAGAAGGCCGCCGGCGCCCATCATGGCGATGTCGCCGCCGGTCACCGCCAGCCCGGCGACCAGGCGTTCGAGGACGATATCGAAACCGTTGCGCTTCGGGCTGCGCGCGCAACCGGGCAGGCCGATGACCGGCATGGCGCCCAAGCGCCCGAGGCAGAGCAGGTTACCCGGATCGACCGGCATGCCGAGCCGGTCGACGACGCCCCCCGCCGCGACCAGTGCCGCCGGGATGACATCGCCGCGATCGACCGTCGCCGAGGCGCCGATGATCAGCAGCAGGTCGCACTCCGCCGCCGCAATCGCCGTCGCCAGCGCCGCCGTGTCGTGCGCGCAATCGGGCAGGGCGGTCAGCGTGCTGCCGAGACTCTCCACCCGGTCGCGGGTGATCCGCAGGGTCTTGGCGAGGCCCTTTTCGCTGGTGCCCGCCAGCGTCGTCGCGATCAGCGCGATGCGGAGCGGGCGGAACGGTGCCAGCGTCAGCGCCGCCGCCGCCGCCTCGGCCGCCGCCAGCGCACGCGCGGCGACGGCGTAGCGGATGATCTTGACCGTCGCGACTATTTCCCCCGCCGCCACCCGCGCCCCCGGGGCGAGGGTCGCCAGCGTAAGCGCTTCATCGATGCAGTTGACCGCCGCGACCATTGCCGCATCGGCGCCGAACACACCCGCCGCGGTCGCCGCGATATTCGCCCGGCCATGCGCCGCCGCCAGTGCCGCCAGGCCTGGCCCGGTCAGCACCGCCGCCAGACGCGCCGCAGCGGCATCCTCCCCGACATCATCCGCCGACAGGCGCGCGATGGTGAGGTGGGTCAGCCCCGCCGCCATCGCAGCCGTGATATCGGCGTCGGTCAGCACCCGGCCCTTGGGCCAGCGCGTGCCGCCGACGAGCAGCGAATGCGCCAGCAGGCCGCCTGTCGCCTGGGCCACCGGAACGCTGGCGAAAATCACCCGCGCGGCGGCAGCACGCCGCGCCACGCCGCGGTCATTTCGGCCGCGATACTGAGCGCAATCTCGACCGGGTCGGCGGCGCCGATGGCGAGGCCCGCCGGTCCGCGCACCCGCGCCAGCGTGTCGGCATCGAAGCCCAGCGCCGCCAGCCGTTCCAGCCGCCCGGCATGGTTCTTCCGGCTGCCCAGCGCGGCGATGTAAAAGGCCGGCGAGCGCAGCGCCGCCGCCAGCGCGACATCGTCGAGCTTGGGATCATGCGTCAGCGCGACGACCGCGCTCGCGGCATTGGGGCGCCATTCGGCGAGCGCGTCGTCGGGCCAGCGCCGGTCGAGATCGAGCCCGGCAAAGCGCGCATCCGCCGCGAACAGCCCCCGCGGGTCGATAACCGTCGGGGCGATGCCGAGCGCCAGCGCCAGCGGCACCAGGGCTTGCGCGATATGCACCGCGCCGATGATGGCGAGCCGGCGCGGCGGCGGATAGGCGCGGGCGAAACCGTCGCCGGGCGCTTCGCGCGTCGCGCCGGTTGCAAGGTCGGTGACCAGCGCCACTGCATCCCCCTCTGCCGCCGCCGCGACCAGCCGGTCGGTCAGCGCCAGCGGAAAACCGTCATCGGCCACCCGCTGCACCAGTACCGAAATCCTGCCGCCGCACGCCAGCCCGACTTCCCAGGCGGTCGCATCGGCGACGCCATAATCGCGGCGCACCACCCCGCCACCGTTTTCGAGCAGCGCCAGCGCCTCGGTAATGACATCGCCCTCGACACAGCCACCGCTCACCGAGCCTTCGAACAGACCATCGTCGCGGATGGCGAGGTGGCTGCCGACCCGGCGTGGCGCCGATCCCCAGGTTTCGATGACGGTGGCGATCGCGACACGGTGGCCGGCACGCGCCCAGCCGGCCGCGGTCGCCAGCGTCGCGAGATCGTCGCTCATCTCAATTCCACTGCCAGGCGAGGAAGGCGAGCACCGCCACCACCAGCGCCGCGCCCCAGACCAGCGGCGAAACGCCGCCCGCCGGTGCCGGGACCGAGGGAACCGCATCCGGAATGGCGAAATCGATTTCGGGCGTCCTCACCGCATCGGCGCGCACCGACGGTACTTCGGCGCGCACGTCGCTGGCAAGCGTATCGGCGGTGGCCATCGGCGCGGCGGGGGCTTCGAGCTCGTCCTTCAGCCGGGTGAAGAAGCTGGTCGCATAGCCCTTGGCGGTGCCTTCGATCAGCCGCGCACCCAGTTGCGCCAGCTTGCCGCCCACGCTCGAGGTCACGTCATAGCGCAACAGCGTTTCCGCCGGCCCCACGGACTCCAGCGTCACCGCCGCCTGGCCCTTGGCGAAGCCGGCGACGCCACCCTTGCCCTCGCCGACAAGCACATAACTTTCAGGCTGCACGACATCGGTCAGGGTCACCTGGCCGGTAAAGGTGGCGCGCACCGGACCGACCTTGGCGTTCATCTTGCCTTCGAAACGATCGCCGTTGTCACCCGGAACCCGCGTCAGCGTTTCGACGCCTTCGATGCAGCGCGCCAGCACATCGGGATCGTTGAGCGCTGCCCACACCTGGTTGCGCGCTGCCATGATGGTCACTTCACCCGTCAGTTGCATCGCACCATCTCCATTTGCATTGCGCCCGTGCCGCCTCCATAGCGCCAGCCACGAGCTACCGCCACCGCCCAGCAGGGCCCCCGGAGTATCCGCCAAACGGTCATTAATACGCGACATTCGTATGAGCGCTGTGACGTTCAGGAAACACGCTATGCGTCAATTCTTTTTTACGGTATGAATAAGCTGGGGATTTTAGCAATTTTGTTGCGTTTAGGGGGCGGGGGATGACACGCGTTTCGGAAGATGAAGCGGTCGAGGAGACCGAAGAGGAGACCATTGTCCGCGGTACGGTCAAATGGTTCGACCCGGTGCGCGGTTATGGCTTCCTCGTGCCGCAGGACAGCGGCACCGATGTGCTCGTTCATTTCACCCTGGTGCGCGACATCGGTCGCCGCACCTTGCCCGAAGGCGCAACGCTGACCTGTGCCGTCGTGGCGCGCGATCGTGGCCGCCAGGCCCGGCGCATCATCGATATCGACCTGTCGACCACCATCGGCCCCGACCCCGAAACCGCCGCCGCCCGCGCCGCCGATCGCGTTGACCCCAAGGTGATGATTGCCGCTGCCGGCGCGCTGGAGCCGGTGGTCGTGAAATGGTTCAACCGCTTGAAAGGTTATGGTTTTGTCACTCGCCCCGGGTCGACCGAAGATATTTTCGTCCACATGGAAACGGTGCGCCGCGCCGGGTTGATGGAGCTTGAACCCGGGCAGGCGTTGACGGCGCGCGTGGCGCCGGGCCACAAGGGTCCGCTTGCCGTGCTGATCGCGTCCGCTGATGCGACCGACGATGGCAGCAGCGATGCGTCAGACGAGGTTGACCCGGCATGATCCGCAAATTGTTCGTTGTTGCGTGTTTTGTCGCGGCCGCGCCGGCTACGGCAGCGCCGGCCAATTGCCCGAGCAGCGGGCTCACCTTGTCACCGGCCACCTTCGTCACGGCGCGCGGCAAGTTCCGCTATGCGCTCGAAGTCGCCGCCAGCGCCGAACAGCAGGAATGCGGGCTGATGTACCGCAAGACGATGAAGCGCGGCACCGGGATGATCTTCCCCTTCACGCCGCCGCGCCCGGCCAGTTTCTGGATGGAAAACACGCCGCTGCCGCTCGATCTTATCTTCGTCGATACCGACAATCGCGTCCTCACCATCGCGCCTGGCAAGCCCTATTCGCGTGATCTGATCGATTCGGGCGGCGTTACCGCAGCGGTGATCGAACTCAACGCCGGCGAGGCGAAGCGCATCGGGCTGAAACCCGGTGACAGGGTGCTGAAATAAACGCGCGCGCCGGCTGGCTCGGCCTGCTGCTGACGCTCGCTGCGCCGGTTGCCGCTGCGCCCGATTTCCAGGTTGCCGAAGCCGGCATCCTCG
>JANPKK010000015.1:0-31064 GCA_031426015.1 Alphaproteobacteria bacterium | reverse complement strand
CCTGGATCGGCCGGCCGGCGGGCGAGGTCAGCCGCAGTGTCAACGGCACCCGCCCGTTCGCCAGCATCGGGTGCGCCGCCAGCCCGAACAATGTCTGGACAGCCGCGATATGAAAGCGCGCTTCATCGGCGCGCCCCGCATCGAGCCAGCGCACCTGGCGCGGATCGCCATAGGACACCAGGCACTGGCGGATGAGGCCGAAGGCGATATGCGCCATCGGCCGGTGCGAGCGATAGGTGACGGTCATCGTATCGCCTTCGGTGATCGCGCCGATTTCGGGCGGCCGGGCGTCGGGGTAGAGCACCCGCACTTCCTCATGGATGTGCGAGCCGACGTGCATCAGCAGCGCTTCCGCCGTCGGGTAATGCGCCATGATCTCCGGAAACAGCACCCCGAAACGCCCGAACAGCCAGGTACCGTAATCCTGGCACAGCACCGCGCCGTCGATGCCGCTCAGCGCGGAGGCGACGCCGACCATCGTCAGCGCCTGGGCACTGGGATAGTTGCCGACGCTGGTGAAGGCGCCATCATTGGGCAGCTTCGATCCGGTGATCACGGCATCGGCGAAACCGAGCCCGTGCTCGGTCTCGAGATAGCCGACCAGTTCGGTAAAGATCACGCCCTTCATGCTTGCCCTTCGAGTGGTGATACGCTGCCAAGGCATGCGACGCCGCGATCACACGCGACGTGCGCAACCCTGCAAGTAATATGCCAGTCGTTTACCAAGGGCAGCGCAACAGCAACAGGCGTTGCATTCTGCGAAAGGTCGCAGAATGCAACCAAACCATCGCAAAATGCAACGCGCATGTCAGGCCGCAACCGATGCCAGCCTGCGACGGCGGCGCACATTGATGCCGACCAAACCCATGCCGGCGATCAGCATCGCCCAGCTGGCGGGTTCCGGCACCGCCGATGGCACGCCCGAGGGATTGGGCGCGATGGCACTGGCGGCGACGGCACCGAAGAAGGCAATGTGCGACAACGCCTTCAGGCTGTTGCGGCGGTGCGGAATGTCGATCGTCGACCACAGGCCGCTGCTGGCAGCGACGGGAAGTTGATAGAGGACGAAATTGTTCGCCGCCTTGACCGCGATGAAATCGACGCGATAGCCCGGGGTGGACCAGCCGCCGGCGGTGTCGCTGCCGGTCACCGTGCCGGCGAAATCGCTGTCGTCGCTCTTGAAAAGATAGGCGAGCGTGATGTCGGGGTTGGCGATGCGCTTGTCGCGGGCAAAGCGGCGATAGACCGCCTGGGTCTCGGCGACGGTTGCCGGACCGATATTGCCGGTGAACAGGCAGCCGTTGACCGAAGCCACCGAACGGCAATCTTCGTCTTCGGGCTTTTCGATCTTGCTGGTCGCAGCGGCCGGTGCGGCCACCACGCCGGCGCCGAAGGTGATGAGAACCGACGCTGCGGCCAGGCCGATCAGACGCTGGCGCAGGCACGTGGAGCGGGTGTTGCTCATGATCGTGGCAGGCCTTGAAAAGGGAGGAGGTGCTGTTCGCGCCGGGGGAAGCGCGAACAGCGGGGCTGCCCATTGCCTTTCAAGAAGCGTACCAAGTCGCTCCGGGGCTGAAATCGCCGGTTGCAGCGCCAATCGGGCCGGAATCCGCCGCGGATGTTGCAAATCGCAAGACCCGGATCCGCATTTTGCACCAGCGTCGGTTCAGCGCCCGACGATGATGTGCGCATCGCTGACCAGCAGCGTCTCGCGGCTCAGCGTCACTGGCACCGGCGCGGCATGCGCTGCTTCCAGCCGCCACGCCCCGGGCGGCACGCCGTCGAAATAGGTCAGGCCGTCGAAATCGCTGCGTGTGACCGCAAAACGCTTGCCGGCGGCATCGACCAGCGCGACCTCGATACCCGGCAGGGGCCGACGCAGGTCGCCGTTGACGCTTTCGACCTGCGCCTCAATCTCGCCGGTCTGGCGCAGCGGCACCGCGACATCGAGCACCTGGCCCGGGCGAAGCACCGCGGTCACCCCGGGCTGCACCGGGCGCAGCCGCAGGTCGGGTAGCGACGCCAGCTGCACTTCCATGTCGATCCCGGTGTTGGGCATCAGACCGCCGATGCGCACCCGGCCATCGCTTTCGGTCGCTTCGCGGCGCACGCTGCTGTCGACGATGAAGCTGGCGCCGGCGATATCGGGCTCGTTCGGCCCCTGCGCGCCGTCGCCGTCGATATCTTCAAAGACATGCGGCTGCAAGGTGCCGCTGCGGCCGATGCCGGCGGCGGCGAGGTGATAGCCGCGCCGGTCGGGGAACAGCGCCGCCGACAGCGACAGGCCGACGCGCCAGCCATTGGCGCCATAGCCGGCACCGGCGCCGACCGAAAAAGCGCCGAAATGGCGCTGCGCCGTGGCGGCGATGCTTGCCGCACCGCGTTCGGCATCCCAGCCGAGGTCGATCCCCAGGCTGCCGCGCGCCGTGGCGCGGCCCGCCGACACCCCGATCTGGCGCAACCGAAGCCCCTGGTTGGCGCTGAAATCCACCCCGCCGCGCAGTCGCCAGCTGCCGACCGCGCGTGCCACGGCAAGATTGCCGAGCAGGGTCGGCGCGGTGCCACGGCGCTTTTCAAGGCTGACACCATTGGCAAAGCGCCATTCACCCAGCGCCAGCGCGAGATTGGCATCGATGCGGTCGAGCCTATTGCCGCCGCGGTCGACCGAATGCCGCCAGCCGGTGAGCAACGGCAGGCTGCGGCGGCCGAGCGCCACGCGGGTTTCGGCCGAAACACCGAATTCGCGCGCCAGGTCGCTGACCGCGCTCGGCAGCGATGGGCCCGACAGATCGCCATAATCGGCAGTATCGAACTTGATGTTGGTGCGACCCCATTGCCGCACGCCGCGCAGCGCCACCGCCGGGCGGCCGCCGCCATCGCCGGCGAAAGCCAAGCTGCCGAAGCCGCCGAACAGCGCGGCGTGAACGCCGGCCGCGACTTCCGGCGTGCCGCCGTCCAATGGCGCGCGGATATCGACGCGCATCGAAACACCCCCCGACAGGCCATGTTCGACGGTAGCAAAGGCAACCTTGCCGAGCGCTGTCTGCGTCGGCGCCGGCGCGCCGAGCAGCGGCACGCCGCTGTCGACCACGCCGGCGCTGTAAACCCATTCGTTTTCCGGGTTGAGCTCGCTGCCGACGAAGCGGCTGAACGGGCGCTCCTCGATTTCGCCATGCGGGCCGAACAGGCGGACGACATAATTATTGGCGCCGGCGCGCAGCGCCACATCGGCAAAGACATAATCGCCGCCGGCATCGGGTTTGTCGCAGACCGCCACCAGCCGGTCGTCGCGGTGCAATTCGGCATCCCAGCCGCGCGGCAACGGCCCGCGCAGCTCGATCTGATCGAACAGGTCGGCGCGCCAGGTCGGGCGGTTGGAGATGACGATCCCGCGGCCGCTGCTGGCGACGCCGATCAACGGCTGGGCGGGCGCGTTGACGTCGCCGATGGCAAAGCTGCGGGCGTGCAGGAATCCGAGCTGGTCGGCGGCTTCGCTATCGCGGCCGAGCGCGACGCGCACGCTGGCCTGGCCGCTGCTGTCGCCGGCGAGCCGGGCGCGCACCGTCATGCCGGCGAGATCGGCGACGAGTTCGGCCTGGCCCGACGCGAAACGGCCGCGGCTGCCGATTTCGCTGGTCAGCGACATGTCGATGGTCGGCAGGCCGGCCAGACCCCAGGGGTTGGCGATGCGCGGGAACTGCGGCCGCGCCGGCTCGGCACCGCGCAGCGCCTGGGCGCGGCGTTCGGCACGATCGAGGCGGGCGATAACCGGCAGCGGCTCGGTCGCCTCGATGTTGATGCGCAGATTGGCTTCGTCGTGGCGGATCCTGACCGGGAGCAGCCGGGCATAGGCGGCCATGGCGAGGCACGGGCCTTCGGGCGACGGCGTCAGCTCGGCGGCGGGCACCGGCACGCGGCGTTCGGGGGCGTGGAGTTCGATGACCGGTTGGCCGGCGTCATCGCGTTGGCCGATCTCGAGCGCGTCGAGCACCGGCAGCAGCGGCAGGCACAGCCCGGCGGGCGTGGTGTAGACCGGCAGCGATTCGAGCAGCTGGTAGCGGCCGAGGTGGAGCGCGACGATGCTGAGGTCGTCGCGCCCGGCGCGGGGGGTGCGGGTGCCGGTTACCCGCGCCGGTTCATCGCCGAACAGGTCGTCATAGACCTTGTCGTTCTCGCGCGCTGGCGCGCGCTGGGGGTCGTTCTCGCGCGCGGGCGCGCGCTGGGGATCGTTTTCCTGAACCTGGGCACACGTCGGGCCGGCCAGCAACAGCGTTGCCAGCAAAGCGAAGAAAATCCGCATGGCCCGGCATCCGCCGCCCGTGTCGCCGGTGTTAGAGCTGGACGCGGCGGGTGGCGATCAGCCCCGGCGCCTTGGGATCGGACGAGACATAGTCGATGCGCACGTCGCGGCCGGCGAGCTTTGCCTTGATGTCGGCGGGCAGCGGCAGCATCACGTCGCGGTCGGTGTTCGGCGTGTAGATGGCAACGCCGCGCACACTGTAGACCGGGTTGGTTTCGCCGGCGATGGTCAGCCGCAGATCGCCATAGGTCGATCGCGTGCCGCCACGGGTCAGCTTGACGACGAGCATGTTGTCGCCCTGGCGGGTCAGCGCAGCATTATCGACCGTTGCCGTCGCATCGAGCGCGCCGATGCGGACGATGACCGGGATGGTGATCGAGCGCACGGCAATCAGCTGGATCGACAGCGCGCCGTCATTGGCGTCTTCGGCAGGCGCCGCGGTGGCGGTCCCGGCGTTGGTCGGTGCCGACATCAGCCGCAGATGGCTGCGATATTCGCCCGGCGCGAGGCCGGCGGGCGGCGTTACCGAAACGCGCAGCGACTGGCGGGCGCCGGGTTCGAGGACGACGCGGCGCGGCGAAAAGCGGATCATGTCGGCGGCGAACAATTCACCGGGGCGGGTGTCGGTGGCGGTTTCGAGTGCACCGTCGCGGCGCATGCGGCGGTTTTCGACATCGATGCGATAGGCGGTCTGTTCAGCGCCCTTGTTGACGAGGATCAGCTCGGTGCTGCGTTCGGCACCGGCGAGGACGACACGGGTCGGGGCGATCATCAGTTCGGCGCTGGCGGGGGTCGGCAGCAGCGGCACGGCGAAAATGGCGAGCAGCGGCGCAAGGCGGAGGCAGCCGGGGATCGAAAGGCGCATGGCAGGGGCTTTCGTTCGAGCGAGGGGGTTAGACAGGGTCGGAGCCCGGACCATCTTGCGACGATCCGGGCTCCTTCCCCTGCCAGAGACGATTACTGGTATTCGACGGCGACGATGAAGCGACCGGTGTACTTGCCGGCGGCCTGGCGGACGCCAACGTCGAGCGTGCCACCGACGCTGAAGCTGTCTTCGCCCTTGACGAGACGGCCATTGTCCTTCGAACCAGTGAAGTCATAGACCTTCATGGCATCACCCTTGTCGTTGGTGATGTCGATGCCGCCCGGCAGCGAGATCGTGTAGACGGCGTCGGCTTCGCCCTTGACGTCGAACGATGCGGCGGTGTGATCGGCGGTCAGGCAGGTCAGCGCGGCGCCGCACTTCTTGTCACCGGCCGGCGACACGACGACATTGTCGCCCTGCGTCAGCGACGGTGCGATCGTGCCGAAATACAGCGACGACGTGTTGGTGATTTCCAGCGGGGCGATGATCTTGGCACCGGCGCCGGCTTCGGCGGTGACGGGCGCGGCGTTGGCAGCGGCAGCGCCGGCAACGGCGAGGACGGTGGCAAGAGCGAGGGTCGAGATGAAGTTGCGCATGGGTAGTCTCCGTTAAGGTTGCCATCTGGCAGAAGTGAGCGTCGGAACCGTTCCGGCTCTGCTCCTTCCTTTTCAAGAAGCGTGCCAAGTGGGTCGCCCTAGGGAAGCGGCCGCAAAAACGTGTCGAAAGGCGCGAAAGAGGCGCTGATTTATTGCCGAATGATAAAGATTGGCGTCGCAAATTGCGAAAATCGCGCAGTTTGCGAAAGCGGCAGAAACGCATGCCGACCATTGCCATCCCGCGTTCGGGACGCATGGGGCTGCGCCCTATTCGCTGGCGATATTGCCCAGCAGCGCCCGCGCCGCCGCGACCGTGTCGGCGATCAGCGCCAGCAGCACGTCACCATCGGCCGCGCGCCGCCGGTTGCTGCCCAGAAACGCCAGCAGTGCCAGCGCACCGAAATTGCCGGCAACCCCCTTCAGGCTGTGCCGCGCCCGGCGCATCAGATCGTCATCGCCCGCCGCCGCACCCTGGGCGAAATCCGCCGCCAGCGTATCGAGATCGCGCACCATCAGGTCGAAAAGCAGCGGCCGCCGTGCCGGCGGCAGCAGCGCCAGCGCGGCGGCAAAAACCTCGGCATCGATCAGTGGCGGGGCGGCCGCGGCAAACGCTTCCGCCAGCGCTGCCGCCAGCGCCGCCAGCCCGATCGGCTTGGCAAGGCAGCTCGTCATGCCGGCGGCAACCAGGGCATCGCGTTCGGACTGGATGGCCTGGGCGGTGATGCCGATGATCGGCACGGTGGCGGAAACATCGCCGGCCCGGATACGCCGCGTCGCTTCCGCCCCGTCCATCACCGGCATCCGGATGTCCATCAGCACCGCATCGAAGCGCACGCCTTCGACCGCCGCCAGCGCCGCCGCACCATCGCCGACGACGAGATGATCGCAGCCGAGCGTATCGAGCATCGAGGTCAGCACGATCTGGTTGGTCTCGATATCTTCGGCAACCAGGATGAAAGGCCGCCGCCCGGCAACGAGCAGAGGCGCCACGCCCTCTTCCTGCAGCACCGGTTTCGCGTCATCGGCAGGCAGCGGCGCGTCGATCCCGGCGTCGGCAATCTCGATGATCGTGTCGATAAGGGCCCGCAATTCATCGCCGGCACGGCGCGCGCGCGCCAGTTGATCGGCCTGCGCTGCCCCCAGATCGCTCCGCGCCAGTGCCGCCATCATGCCAAGCACGCCATTCAGCGGTGTGCGGATGTTGTGGCTCATCTGCGCCAGGAAGCGCGATTTGGCACGGTGCGCCGCTTCGGTGCGGTCGTGGCTGGCGGCGAGCGCCACGGCAGCGGTTTCCAACTCGGCAACGCGGTCGGCGAGTGCTGCTTCGGCCCGCGACAGCCGCACCAGGTTGCGCTGCACAACCAGCCGCAGCGCCTCGGCATGGCGCTGGGCGGTACGGCGTTCGGTGATATCCTGCAACGTACCCGAAATGATGCTGCGTCCGCTGGCGGCATCGCGGCTGCGTTCCTGGCGGGACCGCAGCCAGCGCCGCGCCCCATCGCCGCGCCGGATACGGAATTCGATCTCGATCCGGTCGCTGTTGCCTTCGCCGCGCTGAAATGCTTCTTCCAGGGCGGTCACCCGGTCGTGGTCGAGCGGGTGCAGCGCCGCGACGATGTCGGAGAGCGGCAAGGCGATATCGAGATCACGGCCGAATAACTGGTTGAGCGCAGTCGAGGCAATGAAGGGCTCCCCCGCGACGCGGTAGAAGGTGGCAATGCCACCCACCGTCTGCGCCAGCAGCAGGTTGCGGTTACCCTGGTCGAGCCGGGCGATCAGTTCCTCTTCGCGCTGGCGCAGTTCGCGGTTGCTGCGGTCAAGCTCGCGCGAGCGCCGTTCGAGCAGCGTTTCGGCCTCGCGCCGCGCCGCTTCGGCGCGGGCAAGGCGGCGTTCGAGCAGGGCGATGTGTTCGGCCTGGGTCAGGTTCATGCGGGTGGTGCCTGCCAGAAGGCGATGCGCGCGCCGGTTTCCGCGACGGCGCGCGCGATCCGATCGCCCAGCCAGCCGCAATCTTCCGGCGCGATGCGTTCGAGGCTTGCCTCTCCGCAGGCGCACAACGCCGCCAGCGTCGCATCACCGAGCGTTTGCGCCACGCCTTTCAGCGCGTGTAACCCGGTCCGTGCCGCCGCGCCATCGCCGGCCCGCAGCGCCGCGGTGATGGCGTCGCCCTGCGCACCGATATCCCCCGCCGCGCTGGCGGCCAGCCGTTGCCGGGCCGCCGGCGGCAGCGCGGTGAACAGCGCCGCCAGCGCCGCCACCGCATCGGGTTCGTCGACCGCGCGCGGAGCTGCGAGCAAGGGCGCCAGCACCGCCGCCAGCCGGGCACGATCGAACGGCTTGCCGAGCACCGCATCGGCGCCGGCCTGGCGCAACGCCTCGCTGCCCAGCGCATTGCCGGCGGTGAAGCCGATGATCGGTACGCACCCCGGCGCCCCCGGCAGCAATCGCACCAGCCGCGTCGTCGCCACGCCATCCAGCCGCGGCATTTGGCCATCCATCAGCACCGCATCGAAATCGCCCTGCGCCAGCGCCGCCAGCGCGGCAACGCCATCGACCGCCACGCTGCTGGTCGCGCCGAGCAACGCCAGTTGCGCGACAACGATCTGGCGGGTGGTTTCGGTATCCTCGACAACGAGCAGGTGCGGTGCACGCCCGATGGCGGTCATCAGCGCCACCGGCGCCGAGCCGGCATCGGTAAGCGCCGCCGGCCCTTCGTCGGCGAGCGTCGCCGCCGGCAGCGGCAGGCTGAGGGTGAAACGGCTGCCCTGCCCGGCGATGCTTTCGACAGTGATGCCACCCCCCATCGCCTCGGCGAGCTTGCGGCAGATCGACAGGCCCAGCCCGCTGCCGCCATGGGCACGGGCGATGCCGGCATCGGCCTGCCGCCAGGCATTGAACAGCGTCGGCACGGCGGTGGCGGCAATGCCGATACCGGTATCGGTGATGGTGACCATGATCATCCCGGCGGCATCGCGGCTGCAACCGATGGTGACGCCGCCGTGCGCCGTGAACTTGACGGCATTGCCGATGAGGTTCGACAGGATCTGCTGCACCCGCGTCGGGTCACCCGTTACCGCCAGTGTTTCGGGAGCCACCACGGTCAGCCCCAGCGCCTTGGTCTGCGCCAGCGGCCGGAACATCTGCACCGTCTGGTCGATCAGCACAGCCAGATCGAACGCCACCATTTCCAACTGCACGGCATTGCTGTCGAGCCGGCTGTGTTCGAGCACATCGTCGAGAATGACCATCATCGTGCGCGCCGACCGGGCGATGCCTGCCACCGAAATATCGGCGGGAATGCGCCCGCCGCCTTCGCCCAACAGGTCGAGCATACCGATGATGCCGGTCATCGGGGTGCGGATTTCATGGCTCATCGTCGCCAGCAATTGCGCGCGGTCGGCGGCGGCGGCATCGGCGGCTTCGCGCGCCGCAGTCAACCGCAAGGTGGCTTCATGGGCTTCGGTTATGTCGCGCATCACGCCGAAAAGCGCCTCGAGCTCGCCCGACGCGCCATATTCGGGCAAGGACTGGATCGCGACCCGGCGCCGGGCGCCATCGGCGCGGATAATATCGGTGACCAGCGTTTCACCACTGCGCCGTGACAGGATCCGATCCGTCATCGATGTCACCGACGTCGCCTCGGCCGGGGCATAATGGCCCATCACCATCGCCATGGTCACCGGCGTGCCCAGCGCCAGCCCATGGATGCGATAGCAACCGGGCGACCACGACACGCGGTCCTCGCCGATGCGGAAGCGCCAATGGCCGATTTCGGCCATGTCTTCGGCAAGCGTCAGCAAGCGCAGGCTTTCGGCGACCTGCAACTGGCGTTCGCGTTCCTCGGTGGTGTCGCGCATGATCTCGGCAAAGCCGGTCACCGCGCCCGCCTCGTCATGGATCGCCTCGGTCAGCACGGCGGCCCAGAAGCGGCTGCCATCGCGGCGCTGGCGCCAGCCTTCGGCAAAGGCGCGGCCCTGCTGCAGCGCCAGGCTGCGCATCGCGCCGGGATCGGCAGTGTCATCACCGGCCGCGAGGCGATCGACCGGCATGCCGAGCGCTTCGGCCGCGGGATAGCCGGTCATCCGCTCGGCGCCGCGGTTCCAGTTGGCGATCACCCCGCCGGCATCGAGCATGTAGAGCGCGTAATTCTCGACATTTTGCGCCAGCAGGTCGAACGAGCGCGTCAGCCGGTCGCGCTCGGCGCGGATGGCGCTTTCCATCGCGGCGAAATTTGCGTTGAGCCGGGCGACTTCCTCGGGCAGCCCGGCATCGCCTGACAGCGGCGGCACTGTCTGTCCCGACAGCGCTGCAATCGCTTCGGACCGGTCGGCGAGCGCCAGCAGCGGCACGCCGACGGTGCGGCGCAGGAAGTGCCGCAGCAACAGCACCGTGGCGATCACCGCAAGCAGCCCGACCAGCAGGATCGTCTGGGCCGATCGCACCGATTGCGCCAGCACGATCCGGCGCGGGAAAAAGGTGATGACATCCCAATCGGGGGTCGCCACCGGGTTGACCGCAACATAGGCGCCCAGCGACGCGACATAGCCCTGGAAATGCCGGTTGCCCCCCGGCCCGCCACGCTTGTCGCGCAATTGTTGCAAAAACGCCCAGAGCGCGCGCAGATCGGGATCGGCCGAGGTGCGCAGATCGAGGCTGGTCGCTGCCGGCTGGCCGCCCGCCGACAGCCGTGCATCGTAGATGACCCGCCCGGCGCGCGACACGATCAGCGTCGTCGCATTGGGCAGGCCCTGCCGGATACCGACAACCGGCAGTTCGGCGAGCGCGATGCTGATCCCCCAGGCGCCGACATGGCGGCCACCGACATCGAAGGGCGTCACGCAGCCTGTCGTCCAGGTGTGGCCGCTGGGATCGTAATTCGCCGGTTCGAGATCGGTGCAGCGCAGCGCGCGTGCCGGGTTGGCGGCGGGCGTCGCCAGCCGGGCGACGCTGCTGCCCTGGAAATCGAGCGTCGCCGGGGCTTTGGCGCGGTAGAACAGCAACCGGTCGGGGCGCAGCGGGCCATAGATCAGGATGTCGTTATCGGGTGTGTAGAAATAGAGGTTGCTCAGCTCGGGCCGCATCCCCGGCGCCAGCATGCGCACCGTATCGAAGGCGGCAACGAGCCGGCGCAGGCGATCGGGCGGCAGCCGCGCCGCATCGGGAATGAAGGCGCCGATGCCTTCGACCAGCATGCCATCGCCGCGGATTTCACCGTCGAACAGCGCCGGTCGGCTGCGCCGCGTGCCGTCCTGTTGCAACGGAAAATCGCGATCGAGCGCCGCGGCAGCATCGGCGCGCGGTACCGCGAGGCTGGTGCGCATCGCCGCTGCGGCGCGTGCCTCGATCTCGCGCAGCTTGGCAAAGCGCAATTCCTGTTCGCGCGCGACGGTTTCGCCATAGGCTTCGAGCGCGGCCAGCGCGGTCGCTTCCGACCGGGCGCGCACCTGCAGAAAGGTTATCGGCGCGGCCATGAGGAACAACAGGCCGACGACCAGCGCGATGGTCGATGTCGCCTGTGTCGTGAAGGTGCGCGTGGCCAAGGCGGGTCCTTGCATTGCCCCGCGGTCGAAGCGGTTGCCGGGGTGTCAGAACGGTGGCCGAAATGCCCTGCCGCGCCGTGCGGCGCTGTGGCGGCAGTGGCTTCGGACAGCCGATTCCAGCAGCCTACAGGCTGGAGCCAGGGTTGAACAGATGATGCTGCGTTTCAGGGTGCGCGGTTCGGGCCGTGCCGGGGCAGGACATTTATGCGTTCACGACCTAGCCCCGGGCGGGAAGTTCAGGCAAAAACTTCGGCATGACAGACATGGTCCTGCGCCACGCCGAAGGCGGCTGCCACTGCGGTGCCGTTCGCTTTGTGGTCCGCTTTGCCGACCCGCCACAATTGCTCGATTGCAATTGTTCGATTTGCACCAAAACCGGCTTTTTGCACCTGATCGCCGGCACTGAGGATTTCGACCTGCTGCGCGGTGCCGACATGCTGAGCGATTATCGCTTCGGTACCGGCACGGCGCGGCACCTGTTCTGCCGGACCTGCGGCATCAAGAGCTTCTACGTCCCCCGCTCGCACCCCGATGGCTACAGCATCAACTGGCGGGCGCTCGATGGCGTGGCGGGCATCAGGCCGGTCATCACCCCCTATGACGGCGCCGGCGGCTGGGAAGCGGCGCGCGCCGCGTTGGGCGACGCATGAGCCATATGCGCCACGACCCCGACGCGCCCGCCGAGCCGGTGATCGGCTTCGATGACTGGCTTCGCGCCGATGTGCGGGTGGGCACGATCATCGCGGCGAGCGATTGTCCGGAGGCGCGCAAGCCGGCGCTGAAGCTGACCATCGATTTCGGCGCGGTGATCGGCACGCGCAAATCGAGTGCACAGATCACCCGGCATTATGAACCAGATGCGCTGATCGGCCGCCAGGTCATCGCCGTCGTCAACTTCCCGCCGCGCCAGATCGGCAAGTTCCTGTCGGAAGTGCTGATGCTGGGGGTGCCCGATGCGGAGGACCAGGTGGTGCTGCTGCACCCGGAGCAACCCGTGCCGAACGGCGGGCGCTTGTTCTAGGCCCCCTCCCCCCTGCGGGGATAGCGACTCGGCGCCAGCCGAGCGGGGTGGGGGTCCGCGTGTGACAGAGCGGGTACCCCCACCCCGGGCCGCCTTCGGCGTCTCTCGCCCTCCCCGCAGGGGGGAGGGAGCTTTAATTACCGCCCCGTCTGGCCGCGGTGCATCAGCTTGGCATCCGCCAGCACCAGCGCCACCATCGCCTCCATCACCGGCGCGGCGCGGATGCCGACGCAGGGATCGTGCCGGCCCTTGGTGACGATCTCGGTGGCGCTGCCATCCCTGGCGATCGTCTGCACCGGTGTCAGGATCGAACTCGTCGGCTTCAGCGCCATGCGCACGACGATCGGCTGCCCCGTCGAAATGCCCCCCGCGGTGCCGCCGGCATGGTTGGCGAGAAAGGTCGGGCCATCATTGCCCGGCCGCATCCGGTCGGCATTGTCCTCACCGCGCAGCCGCGCCGCGGCAAAACCGTCGCCGATCTCGACACCCTTGACCGCGTTGATGCCCATGCACGCCGCCGCCAACTGGCTGTCGAGCTTGTGGTAGAGCGGCGCCCCCCAGCCGGCGGGAACGCCGGTGGCGGTGCATTCGACGATGGCGCCGAGCGATGACCCGGCCTTGCGCGCCGCGTCGAGCACGACTTCCCCTTGCGCCGCCGCCTCGGCATCGGGGCAGAAGAACGGGTTGCGGTCGATCTCCGCATCGTCGAAGCGGCGGTAATCGATGGCGATGCCGCCGAGTTCGACGAGATAGGCGCGCACCCGCACCTCGGGGATCACCGCCCGCGCCACCGCGCCCGCCGCGACCCGCGACGCGGTCTCGCGCGCCGATGACCGCCCGCCGCCGCGCGGGTCGCGATGGCCATATTTGGCGTCATAGGCATAATCGGCATGGCCGGGGCGATAGGCCTTGCCGACTTCGGAATAGTCCTTCGAGCGCTGGTCGACATTCTCGATCATCAGGCTGATCGGGGTGCCGGTGGTCAGCCCCTCGTGGACGCCGGACAGGATGCGCACCTGGTCGGGCTCCTGCCGCTGCGTCGTGAAGCGCGACGTCCCGGGCCGGCGCTTGTCGAGCCAGGGCTGGATATCGGTTTCGGAGAGCGCGAGGCCCGGAGGGCAGCCGTCGACGACCGCGCCGATGGCGGGGCCGTGCGATTCACCCCAGGTGGTGAAGCGGAAGAGATGGCCGAAGCTGTTGTGGCTCACACCACGCTCATGTCCGGCGCGTCCTCCGCCTTCATGCCGATGACATTGTACCCGGCATCGACGTGGTGGATTTCGCCCGTCACGCCCGATGACAAGTCGCTGACCAGATAGAGCCCCGCCCCGCCGACATCGTCGATCGTCACGTTGCGGCGCAGCGGCGAATTATATTCGTTCCATTTCAGGATATAGCGGAAATCGCCGATGCCGCTGGCGGCCAGCGTCTTGATCGGGCCGGCGCTGATCGCGTTGACGCGCACCTTCTGCGGCCCCAGGTCCATCGCCAGATATTTGACGCTGGCCTCGAGCGCGGCCTTGGCGACTCCCATGACATTGTAATGCGGGATGACCTTTTCGGCGCCATAATAGCTCAGCGTCAGCAGCGATCCGCCCTCGGGCATCAGCGGCAGCGCGCGCTGCGCGATGGCGGTGAAGCTGAACACGCTGACATTCATCGTCAGCAGGAAATTATCCAGCGACGTATCGACATAGCGGCCACGCAGCTCGTTCTTGTCCGAAAAACCGATGGCGTGGACGAGGAAGTCGATCGTCCCCCACTCCGCCGTCAGCGCCGCGAACATCGCATCGATGCTCGCCATCTCGGTGACGTCGCATTCGTACAGCCGCGCGACGCCCCCATGTTCGCCAACAAGCGATTCCGCCAGCGGCCGCACCCGCTTTTCCAGCGCATCGCCCTGATAGGAAAAGGCGATCTCGCCGCCCTGTGCCGCGATCGCCTTGGCAATCCCCCAGGCGAGGCTGCGGTCATTGGCAACGCCCATGATCAGGCCGCGCTTGCCATTCATCAATCCGGCCATAAATCTCCAGCCATATCTAAATCGTTGCGACCGTCTTTAGCCGCCTTTGCCGCTGCTTGGCGAGGGCCGCGTTGAGCTGCGCCCCGACAACCACCCCCAGCCCGACGATATAGAAGAACAGCAGCGCCACGATTACCCCTGCCAGCGAGCCATAGGTGAGGGTGTAGTTGGCAAATTGCGCCAGCACGCGCGGCATGCCCATCGTCGTGCCGACCCAGACGAGGGTCGTGACCAGCGCGCCGGGCCACATCGGGCAGCGCAGCAGCCGGAACCGCCGCGGCGTCAGCGCGAGAAAGATGAGATAAAGCGCCCCGAACAGCGCCACCCCCGGCAGCAACCGCCCGATCGCCCTCTGCCCGAGCGCGGCGTCAGCGGCAAAGGGCATCAGCCGGGTGACGAATTCCTCGGCCCCGGTCAGCACGACCTGGGCGGCAAAGGCCAGCAGCATCAACAGCACCGCGGCGAACACCAGCAGGATCGAGCCCGCGCGCTTGCGCCACACCGGCACGGTATGCCCGGCCTTGTAGGCATCATGGATGATGGCGCGGATCGTTTCGATGAAGCCGCTGACCGTCCACAGCGTCACGATGATCCCGAAGGTCAAAAGCCCGCCCGAGGCGCGCGCCCCGATGACATCGGCGATCGGCTTGGCGACCAGCGCGGCAACATCGGGCGGCAGCGCGCGCAGGAAGGTCGCGATGGCACGCATGCCGTCTTCGGTCCGCCCCAGCGACCCCGCTACCGTCGCCAGCACGATGAAAAAGGGAAACAGCGTCAGCAGCGACAGATAGGCAAGGTTCCCGGCATGGGTGAAGCCATCGGCCCAGACCCCGGCCACGGTATCGCGCGCCACCACCCACACGCGGCGGTTGCGCAACAACAGTCTGCGAATATCGATCACCCGGGGATCAGACGCCCAGATCGCGGCGCACGTCGCGGCCGTCGCTCCAGCCGGCGACGAAGCCGGCCAGCGCGACATCATCGGCGGGCAGATCGACCAGCACCGTCACCAACTGGTCACCGCGGCTGCCATCGGCGCGGCTGAAACCCCGGCCCTTGAGGCGGAAAACCTTGCCCGAGCTGCTGCCGGGCGGCAGCGTCAGCGTCACGGCGCCCTCCACCGTCGGCATGCGCACCTTGGCGCCGGCCACGGCTTCGGCAAGGGTGACCGGCAGGTCGAGCCGGACATCGTCGCCATCGCGGCGCAGCGCCTTGTGGCGACCGATCTCCAGCGTCACCAGCGCGTCGCCCGGCCCGGCGGGTCCGGGTTCGCCCTGCCCGGCCATGCGCACCTGCTGGCCCGATTCAAGGCCGGCCGGCAGCTTCAGCTCAACGGTCTTGCCCGATCGCAGCGTCACCCGCTGCGGCTTCAGCGCGGCGGCATCCTCGAACGGCACGACCAGCCGATAGGTGACATCGCTGCCCTTTTGCGGCGGGGTGCGAAAACCGCCACCGGCGCCGCTATTGCCACCACCGAAGGGGCTGCGCCCGCCGAACAATTCGGCAAACAGATCCTCGGGGCCGCCACCGCCAAAATCGAAACCACCGCCCCCCGGCGCGGTGCGCCCGCCGCGCGCAAAGGGGTCCGGCCCCGGCCGGGCGCCGCCACCGCCGCCGCGAAAGCCGCCGGCAAAGGGGGACGTCGGGTTGCCATCGGGGCCGATCTCGCCACGATCGAAGCGGCCCTTCTTGTCGGGGTCCGACAGCAGTTCGTAGGCCGAATTGGCTTCCTTGAAGAGTTCGAGCTTCTTGGCATTATCGGCGTTACGATCGGGGTGGTTTTCCTTGGCCAGCTTGCGATAGGCCTTCTTGATCTCGGCATCGCTGGCGGTGCGGGTCACGCCCAGTACCTGATAGGGATCGCGCATTGTCATCCTGTCATGTCACGTGTGCGTTGCAGATGTGCAACAACCGGCCGCGGTGCAAGGGGGCAAGCATAGCGGCAAGATTCTGCCATCGCCACCACCGCGCCGATGCGGCATAGAATGTGGCCATGATGTTCCGTAGCCTGATCGCCGCCGTCCTGCTCACCAGTGCCGCGCCGGCGCTGGCCTGGGGCGATTATGCCCATCGCCTGATCGCCGGGATCGCCATGGCCGATCTGTCGCCGCGCGCGCGGGCCGAAGTGCGCCGCATCCTTGCACGCAGCGGCAGCGTCGACACCCCGACCTGCGCGCTGCGCACGATCGAGGATGCCTCGGTCTGGCCCGATTGCGTGCGCGGGCTGGGTGATCGCTTCGCGTTCAGCGCATCCTGGCATTACCAGAACATCGATATCTGCCAGCCCTTCGACGCCAACGCCAAATGCCCCGACGGAAATTGCGTGACGGCGCAGATCCCGCGCCAGCTCGCCATCGCCGCCGATCGCAAGGCGTCGCCGGCAGCGCGGGCGCAGGCGCTGGCGTTCGTGGTGCATTTCGTCGGCGACATGCACCAGCCGCTCCACATCGGCGAAAAACGCGATCGCGGCGGCAATGATGTGCGCGCCGCTTATGGCGTCAAGGCGCCCGATCGCATGAACCTGCACCGCATCTGGGATTCCGATCTCGCCGAACGCGCCCTCACCGAGCCGCCGGCCATCACGCCCTGGGCGGCCAGCAAGCGTCCCGGCCTGGCCACTGGCAGCGTCGCCGATTGGGCGCGCGAAAGCTGGGACGTGTCGCGCACCATCACCTATCCCGAGCTGAAGAATTATCCCGATACCTGCCCGGCGGGATCGAATCTGCGCGCCGGCATCGATGCCGGCTACATCAAGACCGCGACTCCGGCGGTCCGCCTGCAGGTCGAACGCGCCGGCGTCAGGCTCGCCATGTTGCTGAACACCGCGCTCGGGCGTTAGGGACGCGTAGCAAAGGGAAACATCATGCGCCTCGATGACGAACAGGAAAGCAGCAATATCGAGGACCGGCGCGGCCAGGGTGGCGGCGGCTTCGGGCTGGGCGGCGGCGGCGGGCTGAATATCGGCGGCCGCGGCATGGGGCTCGGCACGATTGCCATCGTCATCGTCGTCGCGCTGGTCTTCGGCATCAACCCGATGTCGCTGCTCGGCGGGGGTGGCGGCCAGGGCGTGCCGAGCGGGCAGCAGATCGGCCAGCCGCAACAGCCCGCCGATCCGGCGCGCCCGGCCTCCGAAGCCGATCGCTTCGTCGCCAAGGTGTTGCGCACCACCGAACGCACCTGGGAAACCATCTTCACCAACGAAATCGGCCAACCCTACCAGCCACCGCGCCTCGTGCTGTTCACCGGCAGCGTTCAATCGGGCTGCGGCGCCGCGCAATCGGCTATGGGGCCTTTCTATTGCCCCGCCGACCGCAAGGTCTATCTCGACCAGAGTTTCTTCGATGAACTGTCGCGCCGCTTCGGTGCGCCGGGGGATTTTGCCGCAGCGTACGTGATCGCCCACGAAGTCGGCCACCATGTCCAGAATCTGCTCGGCGTGTCGGGCCAGGCGCAGGAAGCCCAGCAGCGCGCGTCGAAAACCCGCGCCAATGCCATTTCGGTGCAGGTCGAGCTCCAGGCCGATTGCCTCGCCGGCGTCTGGGCCAAGGACAATGCCGGCCGCATCGAGCCCGGCGATGTCGACGAAGCCATGCGCGCCGCCACCGCCATCGGCGACGACACGTTGCAAAAGGCGGCGCAGGGCGTCGTCGTCCCCGAAAGCTTCACCCATGGTTCGAGCGCCCAGCGCACGAAATGGTTCATGCGCGGCATGACGACAGGCACGGTTGCCGGGTGCGATACGTTCTCGGGCGGCGCGCTCTAACCGCATCGGGCGACCCCTCTCCCGCCTGCGGGAGAGGGGGGAATTACTTCCGATCGTGGATCGTCAACTGCCCGCGTGCTTTCCCGCCCGCAACATCGCTGAGCAGCAGCGCAAAGTCATTGCCCTCGTCGGTCTTGCCGGTCAGCAAATTACCCTTGCGGCGCACGCCGATGTCCTTTGCGGCGAACTGGCCTTCGTACCAACCGGCGACCGATGCGGCGCTGGCGGGGGCGGCAAAGCCGAGCACAACCACCGCCTTGTCGCCCGACGCATCACCCTTCTTGTCGGCATCGACGTTGATCGTATCGACCCGGGCGCCGGGATACAGGCCGACGCCGTCGATATCGAACTTGCTGTCCTCGGCAATGCTGTCGGGCATCGGCAGCTTGGCTTCGAAGCCGCCGGGCAGCTTGATCGCCATCTTGCCGGGGTCCGACGCCGCGACGATCGCGACATCGGCCTCCGCATCGCTCAACACCTTGGCGACATCCTTGCTGTCGCCGTCGATCGAGATGCTGACCTTGGCCTTGTGGGCGTCGTTGTCGTCCGATTCGAAAAACTCACCAGCACCGAAATACAGCGCCAACGCGGCCGCGGCGGCCCCGCCGACCAATATCGTCTTCATTCGCATCGCGGGGCTCCAAACTGTATTGCAACCTTAATACGCAAAGCGACCGTGCCGCGTCAATGCGCCTCACCACCGGCCTTCTTGCCGGGCCGCAGGTGCAGCACCGCCACGATCATCGCGCCGAGCAGCAAGCCGAACAATCCCGAACCGACCGCGCCGACCAGCCAGCCGGTAAACGGCCCGATGCCACCCGTTGCCGCCGCTGCAACCTCGGCGAAATGGTGGATGCTGTGGCCGGGTTCGGCAAGACCATAGGTTTCCATGCCATGGACGACGATGCCGCCGCCGACCCAGAGCATCGCCGCCGTGCCGACACTGGCGAGCAAGCGCAGGAACGGCGGCATGCCGGTGACCAGCCCGCGTCCGACCGCGCGCAACGGCCCGGCGGCGGTGCCCGGCCGCCGGGCCAGCGCGACGCCGACATCATCGGCCTTCACGATCAATGCGACCGCGCCATAGACCATCGCGGTGATGCCCAGCCCAACGACCGCCATCACCGCCGCCTGTTCGGTGATCGGCGCTTCGGCGACATCGGCAAGGGTGATCGCCATGATTTCGCCCGACAGGATCAGATCGGTACGGATCGCGCCGCTCACCATCGTCTGTTCGAGCGCAAATGGGTCTTCATCGACCGGATCATCGGCGGCGACCGGGTGCGGCCAGAATACCTCGTACAGCTTCTCGGCGCCTTCGTAGCAAAGGAAGGCACCACCCGCCATCAACAGCGGGGTAATCGCCCAGGGCGCGAAAAAGCTGAGCGCCAGCGCGCCGGGGAGCAGGAACAGCAGCTTGTTGCGCAGCGACCCCATGGCGATCTTGCCGACGATCGGCAGTTCGCGCGCCGGCTCGAAACCATGGACATAGCGCGGCGTGACGGCGGTATCGTCGATAACGACCCCGGCGGCCTTGACGCTCGCCTTGCCGGCAGCGGCCGCGGTATCGTCGAGCGAAGCCGCGGCCACCTGCGCGATCGCGGTGATCTTGTCGAGCAACGCAAACAGTCCCGTAGCCACCACTCTCTCCTCGTCTGCCCCGTACCACCATGGCCGAGCCGGGCGTTGTGGCCAAGAGGCCTGTTGCGGCAGCGCAGCATTTGAACTTGGCCCCGCTATCCGCTAAGCCGCGCCCACATCCTCGCAGCCTTGCAATCGAAAGCCCCCGCCCGTGGCCTATCAATACGCCTATGTCATGAAGGGTCTGTCCAAGACCTACCCCGGCGCGCCCAAGCCCGCCTTCAAGGACATAACGCTGTCCTTCCTGCCTGGTGCCAAGATCGCCATCATCGGCCCCAACGGCGCCGGCAAATCGACGCTGATGAAGGTCATCGCCGGCATCGACAAGGAATTCGTCGGCGAAGCCTGGGCCGGCGAAGGCATCACCGTCGGCTATCTGCCGCAGGAGCCGCAGCTCGACCCGACCAAGGACGTGCGCGGCAATGTCATGGACGGGGTGCGCCCGGTCGCCGACATGATGACGCGCTTCAACGCGATCAGCGCCGAAATGGCCGACCCGCAGGACGATACCGATTTCGACAAGCTGATGGAGGAAATGGGCACCCTTCAGGAAAAGATCGACACCGTCGATGGCTGGACGCTCGATAACCAGCTCGAAATCGCGATGGACGCGCTGCGCTGCCCGCCGGCCGATGCCAGTGTCGAAAACCTGTCGGGGGGTGAAAAGCGCCGCGTTGCGCTGTGCAAGTTGCTGCTCGAAAAGCCCGATATCCTGCTGCTCGATGAACCGACCAACCACCTCGATGCCGAATCGGTGCAGTGGCTCGAAAATCACCTCAAGGAATACAAGGGCATGGCAATCATGGTCACCCATGATCGCTACTTCCTCGACAATGTCGTGAAGTGGGTGCTCGAGCTCGATCGCGGCCAGGCCATCCCGTTCGAAGGCAATTATTCGGACTGGCTCGAAGCGAAGGCCAAGCGCATGGACCAGGAAGAACGCGAGGACAAAAGCCGCCAGAAAGCCATCACCGACGAACTGCAATGGATCCGTTCATCGGCCAAGGCGCGCCAGACCAAGTCCAAGGCGCGCATCAAGGCGTTCGATGAGCTTGTCGAAAAACAGGCCAATCGCCGCCTCGGCTCGGCGCAGATCCTCATCCAGATTCCCGAACGGCTCGGCAATACCGTCATCGAAGCGAACAATCTCACCAAGTCGTACGGCGACAAACTGTTGTTCGAAAACCTCAGCTTCAGCCTGCCGCCCGGCGGCATCGTCGGCATCATCGGCCCCAATGGCGCCGGCAAGACGACGCTGTTCCGCATGATCACCGGCCAGGAAACGCCCGACAGCGGCACCATCCGCATCGGCGATACCGTCAAGCTGGCGTACGTCGACCAGAGCCGCGATGCGCTCGCCGCCAACAAGAATGTCTGGGAAGAGATTTCGCAGGGCAACGAGAAATTCTACTTCGGCAAGAACGAAGTGCTGACCCGTGCCTATGTCGGCGCCTTCAACTTCAAGGGCGCCGACCAGCAGAAGAAGGTCGGGCAATTGTCGGGCGGCGAACGCAACCGCGTCCATATGGCCAAGATGCTCGTCAAGGGCGGCAACGTCTTGCTGCTCGATGAACCGACCAACGATCTCGACGTCGAAACCCTGCGCGCGCTCGAAGAAGCGCTCGAATCGTTCGCCGGTTGCGCCGTGGTCATCAGCCACGATCGCTTCTTCCTCGATCGCCTCGCCACCCACATCCTCGCCTTCGAAGGCAACAGCCATGTCGAATGGTTCGAAGGCAATTTCGAAGCCTATGAGGAAGACAAGCGCCGCCGCCTGGGCGATGCGGCCGATCGGCCGACGGCGCTGACGTACAAAAAACTTACGCGGTAGCGCCGCGCGCGTTTAGCGTAGCTAAACGCCGACAGGCGCAACGCCGGCCAGCGGTGCGGTGCGCGCCCCTGCGCGCCGCACCCGTCTGGCGTCAGGTCGCGGCTTTGCCGCGGCCCTTCCCCGCCGCTTGCGTACTACTTGCCCGTCAGCGCGTTCTTGTAAATCACCCCGTCCTTCATGATCACGACGAAGTTCTTCGCCGGGTCCTCGATCAGCTTGATATCGGCGATCGGGTCGCCCTCGACGAGCAGCAGGTCGGCGAGCGCGTCCTTTTCCACCACCCCGAGCTTGCCCTGATACGGCGCACGCTTGCCCGACAGTGCCAGCAAATCGGCATTGCCGCTCGTCGCCATCGCCAGCGTTTCGGCGGGCGTGTACCAGCGCAGCAGCTTGGTCAGCTGCGCGCCCTGGCGCACCGCAATCTTGGCATCGAACAGCGTGTCGGTGCCAAAGGCCGTCCTGATGCGATATTTGCGCGCCAGTTTGTAGGCGGCATCGGTCCCCGCCATCATTTCGGCCTGTTTCAGCGCGTTCGCTGAACCGGCCGGAAACGGCGTTGCATCCTCATCGGCCAGAAACGGTTGCAGCGACCACCAGATGCCCTTGTCGGCGAGCAGTTTCGCCGTCGCATCGTCGATCAACTGGCCATGTTCGATGACCCGCACCCCGGCCTCCACCGCCTGGCGGATGGCGCGCGGCGTATAGGCATGGACGGTGACATAGGTGCCCCAATTCTCCGCCGCCTCCACCCCGGCGCGCAGCTCCGCCACCGTATATTGCGTCACGTCGAGTGGATCGTAATTCGACGACACGCCGCCGCCGGCGTGCATCTTGATCTGCGACGCGCCCAGCGCGAGTTGTTCCCGCGCGCGCTTGCGCACCATGTCGGGGCTGTCGGCGATGATACCGGCGCCGACGCGTTCGCCATAGCTTTGCAGTGCTGCGTCACCACCGAGTTCATTGGGCAGGCGGAAATCGGCATGGCCACCGCTCTGGCTGAGCATCGCGCCTGCCGGCCAGATGCGCGGGCCGGGGATCAACCCGGTATCGATGGCGCGCTTCACCCCGAACACCGGGCCACCGGCATCGCGCGCCGTGGTGAAACCGCGCATCAGCATGTCGCGCGCGCCGACCGCCGCGGCTATGCTGACATAGGTGATATCGGTGGTCAGCAGCGCGATCTGCGGCAGCGACTGGAACATGATATGGGTATGGGCGTCGATCAGCCCGGGCATCAGCGTGCGGCCCTTGCCGGCGATGCGGGTGACGACGGTGCCGTCGGGTGCCGTCAGCGCGCCAGCGCCGATCGCCGCGATGCGGTTGCCGACGACCAGCACGTTGGTCGCGGCGGAAAGCTGCGGGCTCGTCCCGTCGAACACCCGCACGCCTTCGAACAACACGGCGTCGATCGCCGCCGCCGGCCCGGCGTTCGCCGCCACGGCCACTGCCGCCAGCCAGATCCATTTGCGTATCATCACCGATCCCCCGTCATTGCCGGCACGTTAGCATGCCGCTCCGTTCAGGGCACCCGCCATCCGCCCTGCCACGGGTCACCGTCGCGCGTGAACACCGCCCGGCGATGCCCGGCCTGCGCGAGATGCAGCCAGTCGATCCGCGCGATATCGACCATCACCAGCGCGAAATTCTCCCGCGCCGGCACCAGGTCCTCGATTTCGGGCTTCTGCCCATCCACCCATTCCGGCAGCCCCGACGCCGGCCCCGGCAGCGGCGTGCCGGGCGCGACCTCGACGAGGTAGCAGCGCCGCGCGAAGGGTGTTGCCTGCGTCCAGATGCGGTCGACCTCGGTGCCGTCGCGCAGCACCCGCGCGCGGCCGGTCAGCCGCAATTGCACCGCCTCCCCCGGGTGATAGCCGAGCACCGCCACCGGCTGGCCGTCCAGCGCTGCGCATTTCGGGCTGCGCGCATCGGTGTGGAAACGCAAGCGCGCCGCGCCGCGATCGGCAGCGCGCAGCACCATCACCCGGGCATCGGGGGCACCGTCGCAAACGCTTGCCACCACCGGCGTGTGGAGCGGGCTGCGCCGGTCGGCAGCGCCGCGGCCGAGCAGCCGCCAGGCGCTGTCGAAAACATCGTGAAGGGCATCATCCATGCCCCATTTCTTGCCGCAAGCGTCAGTCGAAAGCCACTGATTTGCCGGGCGTGGCGAGGCGCCGCAGCACATAGACCCCGCCCATGCTGCCGAAATTGATGCGCATGTCGTCGTCGCAATAAACGACATCGGAATGCAGCTTCATCGGCTTCAATTCGCACTTGAGCGGCTGGTCCGCGGGCAGTCCGAACTGCCCCCGCACCGCGGCTTCCGAAACCCCCGCCGGCGGGCGCAGCTCGACCGCATAGAAATTGACGGCATAGCGCTGCGGCGTTGCGGCATCGATCCTGTACTGCCCCCAGACGATCATCTCCGCCTGGTGCGCGCCGTCCAAAGTCTGGATGCTGACGACGTTGTTGTAATGCGCATCCACCACCCGGATTTCCTGGTCGATATCGCTGACGAGCATGTCGACCGCGGGGAATTTGTTGAAGCTTTGCAGGTTCATCGTCGTCTGGTGCCGCGTCGGCTTGCCGGCGGTGTGGCGCGGCCCGAACTGCGAATACAGCGACCGCCACGGCGACGCGACGAAATCCTGCGCGGCCAGGCAATCGGGCGTCGGCGTCAGCGGCACCAGCGCGGCAATGGCGGCATGGATGCGATCGAAATCCGCATCGGCATAGTTGCCATCGGGCTGCGCACAGGCGATGGCGGCGAGCAGTTCGGCCTTGATCGTGGCGATATCGGTCATGCTGGTCCCCGCTTGGCTGATCTTGCCTTGTCCGGCGCTCCGCCGGCATTGCCAAACCAGCCCCCCGCTTTGACCATAGCGCGGTCAATCTGGCAGCGCGAACAGCGTTTCCACCGCGCAATCGAGCGCCCGCGCCAGCTTCAGGGCGAGCACCGTCGACGGCACGAACACGCCGTTCTCCACCGTGTTGATCGTCTTGCGGCTGACCCCGACGCGTTCGGCAAGCTCGGCCTGGGTCCAGCCGCGCGCCGTGCGCACCGCCTTCAGCCGGCACTCGAGCCCCTCACTCATCGCGCAGCGACTCGCGCTCCCGCTTGCCGAACCACAACAGCCCGGTCGCCACCGTCGCCGTCAACGACAGGCGGATCGCATCACCGGTCGCCAGCGGCACGAATAGGTTGAGCGCATACAGCCCGAAGCCGGCGAAGACCGCCGCCCAGAAACCCGCCGCCATCGCCTCGCGGCGGTTCACCCGGGTGGTTTCGTCGTTCATCAGGCCGCGCACGGTACGGCTGCGGCCATAGCCTCCCCCCAGCGCGAGCAGCATCACCAGCATCGCCGCCCAGACGATCCAGGCCGCCAGGTGCAGCGTCTGCGGCCGGTTCGGCGCGTCGCCGAAGCTGTAGCTCTGCGCCATGCTCGCCATGAACATCAGCGCCAGCACCGTCGACACCCGGGCGCGACGCCGCGTCAGATGGTCGGCAAGCGCGATATCGTTCGAATCTGCCATGGTTTGTCTTTTCGTGTAACCCAAGGGTTACAAAGTAACGCCAAGGTTACACGGATGCAAGCGCTTTCATCAGCGATCGCACCGCGCCGGCGCTACTCGCTCTTGCCAGCCTGCGCGCGAGCGACCACAGACGCCGGCCGCGCGCCGAAGGGTATCTCATGTCCGCCACTCTCGCCAACCTCGATGCCTGCGACTGGCGCGATGATTATCGCGCCGCCGCCATGTCAAGCGCCGATCTGCTGGCGCGCGTCGGGCTCGATGCCGCGGCGCTGCCCTATGCCATCGCCAAAACGCCGTTCCCGGTGCGCGTGCCGCCGCATTTCCTGGGCCTCATCCGCCGCGGCGACCCGCTCGATCCGCTGCTGCTGCAAGTGCTGGCGCGCGCCGAGGAACTTGCGCCGATGCCCGGCACCAGCACCGATCCGCTCGGCGAAAGCGGCTTCGGCCTCGCCCCCGGCATCCTGCGCAAATATGGCAGCCGCGCGCTGCTGCTCGCCGCCGGCAGTTGCGCCATTCATTGCCGCTACTGTTTCCGCCGTCACACCGATTACGGCGCCGCGATGCTGCCCGCCGGCGAACTCGAGACCGCGCTGGCGGCGATTGCGGCAGACGAGGGGATTTCCGAAATCATCCTGTCGGGCGGCGATCCGCTGACCCTCTCCGATGCCCGGCTCGCGACGTTGTTGACCGCCCTCGCCGCGCTGCCGCAATTGACGAGCATCCGCCTCCACAGCCGCACGCTGACCGCGGTGCCGGCGCGCGTCACCCCGGCACTGGTGGCGCTGCTCGCCGGGCTCGGCACCCCGGTCGTCATCGTCCTCCACACAAACCATGCGCAGGAACTCGATTCCGTCGTCGCCGCGGCGCTGACCCGGCTGCGCGGCGCCGGGGTGCATCTGCTCAACCAGTCGGTGCTGCTGCGCGGCATCAACGACACGCCCGCTGTCGCCGCCGCCCACGCCCGGTGGCTGTTCGCCTGCGGGGTGCTGCCCTATTACACCCACCTTCTCGACCCAGTGGCGGGCGCCGCGCACTTCGACGTACCGCTCGCCGAAGCGCTCACGCTCGAAGCCGCCCTGCGTGCCGCGCTGCCCGGCTATCTGGTGCCGCGCTTCGTCCGCGAAGTGCCGGGGGATGTCGCGAAGACGCCGATCTGGCAGTTGGCGGCATAGGCACCCGCGAGCGCCGGCTCACGCGCTTTCGAGCGCCTTCATCTTCGCAATCTTTTCGCGCCACACCAGCGGCCCGGTCGCGTGAACGCTCTCACCTGTCGCATCGACCGCCACCGTCACCGGCATGTCCTGGACGGTGAATTCGTAGATCGCCTCCATGCCGAGCTCTTCGAAGGCCAGCACCTTCGAGGCCTTGATGGCTTTCGAGACGAGGTAGGCCGCCCCGCCGACCGCCATCAGATACGCCGCCTTGTGCTTCTGGATTGCGGCAATCCCCGCCGGGCCGCGCTCGGCCTTGCCGACCATGGCGATGAGGCCCGTTTTCGCGAGCATTTCCTCGGTGAACTTGTCCATGCGGGTGGCGGTGGTCGGCCCGGCGGGGCCGACGACTTCGTCGCGCACCGGATCGACCGGGCCGACATAATAGATGACGCGATTGGTGAAATCGACCGGCAGGGTTTCGCCGCGCGCCAGCATGTCCACCATGCGTTTGTGCGCCGCATCGCGCCCGGTGAGCATCTTGCCGTTGAGCAGCAGCCGATCACCGGGCTTCCAGCTCGCGACGATTTCCGGCGTCAGCGTGTCGAGATCAACGGGGATCGCCTGTTTCGAAGGCTTCCATTCGACCTGCGGCCATTCGGCGAGGTTGGGCGCCTCCAGATACGCCGGGCCATCGCCCGTCAGCGTGAAATGCGCGTGGCGGGTCGCGGCGCAATTGGGGATCATCGCGATCGGCTTCGACGCCGCATGCGTCGGCGTGTCGAGGATCTTCACATCGAGGATCGTCGACAGCCCGCCCAGCCCCTGCGCGCCGATGCCGAGATCGTTGACGGCATCGTACAATTCGATGCGCAGTTCCTCGATCCTGGAATTCGGCCCGCGTGCCTTCAGTTCCGCCATGTCGATCGGCAGCATCAGCGATTCCTTGGCGAGCAGCATCGCCTTTTCGGCCGAGCCGCCGATGCCGATGCCGAGCATGCCCGGCGGGCACCAGCCGGCGCCCATCAACGGCACGGTGTTGACCACCCAGTCGCGGATGCTGTCGCTCGGGTTGAGCATGGCGAACTTGGTCTTGTTCTCGGAGCCGCCGCCCTTGGCCGCCACGGTGATCTCGACATGATCCCCCGGCACCAGTTCGACATGGGTGACCGCCGGCGTATTGTCCTTGGTATTGGTGCGCGCAAACGCCGGATCGGCGACGATCGAGGCGCGCAGCCGGTTTTCGGGGTGGAGATAGGCCCGGCGCACGCCCTCGTTGATCATCTCCTCGAGCGTCATCGTCGCCTGCCAGCGCACGTTCATGCCGACCTTGACGAAAGCGACAACGATGCCGGTATCCTGGCAGATCGGGCGATGCCCTTCGGCGCACATGCGGCTGTTGGTCAGGATCTGGGCAATCGCGTCCTTGGCCGCCGGCCCCTGTTCGGCGTCATGAGCGCGGCCGAGCGCGCGGATGTAATCCATCGGGTGGAAATAACTGATATACTGCAACGCATCGGCGACCGATTCGATGACATCATCTTGTTTGATCAGCGTCATGGCGTATTCCCCCGCGGCGGTATCGTGGTGCGCCCTGAATACGCCCGCTGCGGCGCTTGGTCCACATCGCGTTGATGCTCCATCGCACCGGTCTCTGCCAAGTGGTTGATAGCAAAAGTCCAGTGCGAAATTGCAGCTTGCGGCAGAAAAGCCGCTTGTCATCGCCGACAGTTCAGGCACAATCTGTAGCCCGGGGAAGCAGCGATACACACCAATTGTGGTAGCCGCGGCGAGGGGAGGCAGTCATTGGGCACATGTCCGGCTGTGGATATCGGGGATAAGCGCGCCGGCGGCAATTCGGCGCGTGACCCCGGTTTGTTCTCATCCTATGCTGTCAGGCTCGGATAGGGCGTTTCGGGGCGGAATGTTTTCAGGAGTGAAATGGTGAGCGAGTTTCGGAACATGGGCAGCGACGGCACGGACAATACCAGCGGCGATCTGCTGGCGCTCGATCCCGTGGCACCCGCCAAAACGGCCGCGCCCGCCGCCACCAAGGCGCCCAAGCGCGCGTCGAACGAGATCATGCCGTGGAAATTCCCGGTCACCGTCGATCGCTCGCGCGATGCCCTCCTTACCGATTTCGGCAAGGACACGCTCGACGACCGCTATCTGCTGCCGGGTGAATCCTACCAGGATCTGTTTGCCCGCGTCGCCGCCGCCTATGCCGATGATGCCGGCCATGCCCAGCGCCTCTACGATCATATCTCGCAATTGTGGTTCATGCCCGCCACGCCCGTGCTGTCGAACGGCGGCACCGGCCGCGGCCTGCCGATCTCCTGCTACCTGAACTCGGTGTCCGACAGCCTCGATGGCATCGTCAACACCTGGAACGAGAATGTCTGGCTCGCCTCGCGCGGCGGCGGCATCGGCACCTATTGGGGGCGCGTCCGCGGCATCGGCGAACCCGTCGGCCTCAACGGCAAGACCAGCGGCATCATTCCCTTCGTCCGCGTCATGGATTCGCTCACGCTGGCCATCTCGCAGGGCTCGCTGCGCCGCGGTTCGGCCGCCGTCTATCTCGACGTCTCGCACCCCGAAATCGAGGAATTCCTCGAAATCCGCAAACCCTCGGGCGATTTCAACCGCAAGGCGCTCAACCTCCACCACGGCGTCCTCATCACCGATGCCTTCATGGAGGCCGTCCGCGACGGTTCGACCTTCGATCTCGTCAGCCCCAAGACCGGCGAAAAGCGCGCCCAGGTCGATGCCCGCAGCCTGTTCACCAAGCTCGTCGAAACCCGCCTCGCCACCGGCGAGCCCTACATCATCTTCGTCGATGAAGTGAACCGCACCATGCCCAAGCACCAGCGCGACCTGGGGCTGAAGGTGTCGACCTCGAACCTGTGCTCGGAAATCACCCTGCCAACGGGGCCGGATCACCTCGGCAATGATCGCACCGCGGTCTGCTGCCTGTCGTCGCTCAACCTCGAAACCTGGGACCAGTGGCACGACCAGCCGGGCTTCATCGAAGATTGCATGCGCTTCCTCGATAACGTCCTCCAGGATTACATCGACCGCGCCGAACCCGAAATGGCGCGCGCCAAATATGCCGCCGAACGCGAGCGTTCCGTCGGCCTCGGCGTCATGGGTCTGCACAGCTTCTACCAGGCGCGCGGCATCGCCTTCGAAGGCGCCATGGCGAAGTCGTGGAACCTGAAGATGTTCAAGCACATCCGCGCCCAGGTCGACCAGGCGTCGATGAATTTGGCGGCCGAACGCGGCCCCTGCCCCGATGCCGCCGACATGGGCGTCATGGAGCGCTTTTCGTGCAAAATGGCGATCGCGCCGACGGCGAGCATCTCGATCATCGCCGGCGGCACCTCGGCGTGCGTCGAGCCGATCCCCGCCAACGTCTACACCCACAAGACGCTGTCGGGCAGCTTCGTCGTCAAGAACCCCTATCTCGAAAAGCTGCTGATCTCGAAGTCGAAGAACAGCGACGCCGTCTGGAACTCGATCCTCGAACGCGGCGGCTCGGTCGGGCACCTCGACTTCCTCACCGCCGATGAAAAGGCCGTCTACCGCACCGCCTTCGAAATCGACCAGCGCTGGCTGCTCGAACTCGCCGGCGACCGCACGCCGTTCATCGACCAGGCGCAGTCGCTCAACCTCTTCATCCCCGCCGATGTCGAGAAATGGGACCTGCTCATGCTGCATTATCGCGCATGGGAGCTCGGCATCAAATCGCTCTATTATCTGCGTTCGATGTCTATTCAGCGCGCCGGTTTTGCCGGCGGTGTGGAGGCGGACAATACCGCCGAAGCGCCGATCATGCGCATGGAGATGAAGGATTACGACGAATGCCTTGCCTGTCAGTAGGGCATGACCTCCGGTTCGCCGGGGGGACCGTGGCGGCGCCAGCCGTCATGGCCGGTGAGGGGGCCGCGGCGTGGACTTCCACGACTCACCGCCACGGCCCCCTCCCAACCAACAGGCGCAAGCAAAGAAGCCTCCGGCGGGCAGGGCCTGAGGCCCTGCACCCCATTGTTTTAGCACCCACCCAATAAACGGGGTGCAGGGGGTCACCCCCTGCCTCTTCTTTCAAGGACTCTTCCCATGTCGCTCCTCACGGCCTCGCGCTCCTACAAGCCCTTCGAATACCCCTGGGCCTATGATTTCTGGAAGCGCCAGCAGCAGATCCACTGGATGCCCGAGGAAGTGCCGCTCGGTGAGGATTGCCGTGACTGGGCGCAAAAGCTGACCGATCACGAGCGCAACCTGCTCACCCAGATCTTCCGCTTCTTCACCCAGGCCGATGTCGAAGTGCAGGATTGCTACCACGAAAAATACGGCCGGGTGTTCAAGCCGACCGAAGTCAAGATGATGCTGGCAGCGTTCAGCAACATGGAGACGGTGCACATCGCCGCCTACTCGCATCTGCTCGACACGATCGGGATGCCCGAAAGCGAATACAGCGCCTTCCTCAACTACAAGGAAATGCGCGACAAGCATGACTATCTCGCCGATTTCAATGTCGAGACCGACACCGATATCGCGCGCACGCTGGCCATGTTCGGCGGCTTCACCGAAGGCCTGCAGCTCTTCGCCAGCTTCGCCATGCTGATGAACTTCCCGCGCTTCAACAAGATGAAGGGCATGGGCCAGATCGTCACTTGGTCGGTGCGCGATGAATCGCTGCACTGCGAAGGCATCATCAAGCTGTTCCATGCCTTCTGCGCCGAAACCGGCGTGCTGACCCACAAGCTGCGCGACGAAATCGCCGACATCTGCCAGCGCACCGT
>JANPKK010000014.1:0-17498 GCA_031426015.1 Alphaproteobacteria bacterium | reverse complement strand
GGAGGCCTTTGATCCGCGCACTTTGCCGCCGGTCGAGCGGCGTTATCACGCCGCGGCCGCCGCGCTTTACACCAGCTATCTGCTGCGCAGCCCGCGCTTTGATACCACCAATGCGTCGGACTTCGGCGTGCGTTGCCCGCCGACCGACCGCTTGTGGCTCGACCGGTTGATTGCATTCTGCCGCGAATCGGGCTTTGTCAGCGCACGTCGGGATACAGCTTCGCCAGCGATTTCGGCCTGATCCCCAGCCCCCAACGGATGCCGACCTTCAGATAGACCCAGTTCGCCCGCCATTCGCCCCATTGCGCCACGCGGCGATCCGACGTGATGACGATGCGATTGACCAGCCGCGTCCGCCCCCGCCGCGCCATGCGGACGCACAGATCGGCCTCCTCCATCACCATCATGCCGGCATCGAAGCCGCCGATGGCGTCGAAATCGGCGCGGCGAAAGAACATCGCATGGTCGCCGAACAGCAGCCGCCCGCCGCGCAGGAACAGATGCGGGCGAAACAGCAGCGGCGCATACCAGGTCTTCAGCCAGTTGTGCGCGCTCGTCACCCATCGCGTCGTCTCGGGGCCGGCAAGAATGGCGGTAAAGCCGGCGAGATTGACGCGCCGGTCGGCCATCGTCGTCGCCACCACCGCCATCGCATCGTCGGGCAGCCAGGTATCGGCGTGGAGGACCATGACCAGCGGTGCCGTCGTCGCCGCAACGCCGGCATTGCATTGCCGCGCCCGCCCCGGCGGCGATATGATGACGGTCAGCCCCAACCCTTGCGCCACGGCGACGCTGTCGTCGGTGCTGCCGCCGTCGACGACGATGATTTCGTGCGGTTGCGGGCAGAGACTCGTCAGGCAGCGCGCCAGCCGCGGCAGCTGCGGTGCCTCGTTGCGCATCGGGATGACGATGGCGATCATCGGGGGGGTGATCATCGGTTGCCGGTCAGATTCCCGGCCAGCGCGCCAGATCGTCGGGCGTGTCGAGGTCCGACAGCGTCTCGAGCCGCGGCGTGTCGGCCGGAAGTCGGGCGAGGGTCGTCGCCAGCACCGAAGCGCTGCCCCAGGCCACCCCGCCGAACAGTTGCGGCATCGGCGTCGCCAGCCCGAGCAGCCTATAGCCGCCGTCGGCGGCCGGTCCGATGACGGCGCGATGGTGCGCCAGCGCCGCGGCAGCGCCGGTCAGATGGCCGGGCAACAGGCCGGGAATATCGGCACCGAGCAGCAGCACCGGCACGCCCGCAGCGGCTCGTGCCAGCCGGTCGCCGAGGTCGCCGTCGCCCTGGTCGACGACCGCCAGAGTCTCGCCGAGCCAGTCGCGAAAGGCCCCCGGATCGGCGCCGGTCGATCGGATTTCGAGGCGCAAGCCGGCGGCGCGCACCGTCGCCACGGTGCGTTCGGTCAGGCGCCGGTGCAGGTCGGCCGCCCCTGCCGCCCCCAGCGCCGGAATCAGCCGTGTCTTGGCCAGCCCGGGCGTCGGCCAGCGGGTGAACAGGCTTACGCGCACGCCATGATCCGCCCGTTTTCGACGGTGATCCGCGGCGCCGGCGCCAGCCGCAAGCCACGGCCATCGGCGCTGCATCCCGTCACCACGTCGAAGCGATAGCCGTGCCAGGGGCAGGTCACGCTGCCGTCGGCGGCGATGGCGCCGGTCAGCGGCCCGCGCCAGTGCGGGCAGGTCAGGCTGTGCGCGACCAGCGCGCCGCCATGCCGGACCAGCCGGAAGCGCCCGGTGCCGCAGTCGAAGTCGACCGGCAGCGTCAGCGTCGCCGCATCGCCGAGGTCGACGCGCGTCGGCGCCGGCGTGCGCGGCGCCAGCGCCGCCTGGCGCGCCACCATCATCGCTTCGTCCTCGTCCCACAGCCGTTCGTAGATCGCGACAAAGCCGCGCCCGATCATCGCCAGCCGTGCCGGATCGGCCTCGGGGACATGATATGCGACGGCGATATCGGTGACGTGCGCCGCCACCGGCGTCACGGTCACGCGGATTTCGCTCGTCGCGCCGGGGCCGGCCTCGGTGACGACCCGATAGCCGCTGGTGTCGGCGGCGATGACCAGCTTCAGCACCTGCGGCGCCGTGCTGCCGGCGTTGACCAGCCGCACCCGCCAGCCGTCGGCGTCGCTGTCGATCAGGTCGCAGGCGGCGAAGCTGCTGCCGTGCAGCGCCGGCAGATGTTCCCAGTCGAGGACATTCTCGCGGATGCGCGCCACGCTGGCAGCGACACGGCGACGATAGGTGCCGGCGAGGTGGAGGTCGCTCATCATCGCCAGTGATGGCAATCATCGCCCGCCAACGCAATCACCGGCCGCGCCGACAAGGCGTCTGGCGCCAGCCCCCCGACGCCGCGATCGCTGCGGCTATGGCGCCGTTCGGTCGATCAGCGCCTGAACGCGCAGCCGCGGGAAAACCTCCTCGATCGGCCGGATGTCGGGAAGCACATAGACATAGCCGCCCTTCTTCTGAAACAGCGGCCGCACGCTCTTGCGGTAGAATGCCGATGCGACGTTGATGCAGCCGAAGGTGATACGGTTGTCGTCGGGGCTCGGCGACAGCATCCGCGCCCGGCGCTGCTCGGACTTTTCGGACTTGGGCGGGATCGGGTGGATCGCCACCGACGTCGCATAATCGACCCAGAGAATTTTCTGGCGGCCGGCGGCAAGGCCGTAGCGGGCGCGGAAACGCCCCGCCGGGGTCGTTTTCTCCGCCGGGCCGATCCGCGACAGATTCTTGGTGCCTATGCCGGGCGTCGCATCATCGCCAGGCGCAATGCCGACGAGCACGGGCACGTCACCGATCGCCTTGCCCCGCGCGTCAAACATCGCAAGCGACGCGCTGGCCTTGTCGACGATGATATAGGGCAGGCCGCCATTGTCGTTCGACGCGGCAAACCAGTCGGCGACGCGCGCCGACGCCGCCGACCGCGTCAGCGGCGCATCGCCCTCGGCGGGCGGCGGCGCGACCGGCGCCGGTGACGGCGGCTCCGGCACCGCGACCATCGGCGCCGGTGCGATCATTGCCGCTATGGGGGCAGCGAACGCCAGCAGGACAGCAATCATCGCGTCAGATGCCCGCGAACCTGTGCGTTGCTGCCCCCCGGCTGCATCAGTTGCGTGGCCGCCGTCCGCGGTTGGCCTGGGCCTGCATCTGCTGTTCCATGCCATCGACACGGCCGTTGAGCTGTTCGAGGCGTTGGGTGCTCGACTGCAGCTGGCCCGATGCCGCCTGGGCTTCGGCCAGGGCGCGCTTGGCGGTCCCATCGGTTTCCTGCAATGCGGTCTCGAGCTGGGTGACGCGCTGGCTGACCGGCGCGATCTGCTCGCGCACAAAGCCCTTGGTCGCACAGCCGCCAAGGCCGGTCGCCGCGATCAGCAGGATCGCTGCCGGCGTGAGTTTCGTTATCGTTGGGGACATTGCGGTAACCTCCATAGTTGACCCAACGCAACAACCGCCGCGGCACCATTATGTTCCCCCTGACGGGTTCGATCCATGCCCGAAACCGTCGATCCGCCCGGGAATCGCGGCAGCCGGTTGACGACGGGGTTCGCGTCGAAATCACGTCTGCCGCGTGTCGCTGCGCCTCACGGCTTGCGCGACCTTTGGTCGAACTCGGCGGCGAAAGGGTCCTTCGGGACGCGGGGGGCGTCCGTTTGTTGCCGCGGTCCTGCCGCCGCCAGCCGCCGCTGCGCCGCCACGCACGCCCGCAGTTCGGCGACAGCGGCACCGCTGCCGGCAAGGCTCAGTTCGGCGACAGGCACAGCGCCGCGCCGGACGTGCAGAAATGCCGACGCGGCGAAATGCGCCGGAAAGCCCGGCTCGAAATCGGTGACGAAGCCGCGCTTGCCCATCGCAGCGATACCGATCGCCGCGTGCTGCGGATACGCCCCCTTCGACAGCCGGAAATCGAGGACGACCTGCGCCTTGGGCTTGATCGACCAGTCGGGATTAAGGACCGACAGATGGTTGGTGCCGGCGATATCGAGCCCCAGCAGCAGCGTCGTGCCCTCAGGCTCGTCATAATCGCGGCTGAGGAAGCAGCCGCTTTCGTCGGCACTTGCGGCCACCGCCCAGTCACCGACGCGTTTCGCCTGGTAGGGCGCGGCAGACAGCGGCGTCATCGCCGCCACCCCGGCGACGAGCGCCATGGCGAGGCGACAGGCCCCTGGCACAATGTTCCGCATCGATACGACCTCGTGACCAGTTACGGATAACGGTACAACCTGCCGGCCGGCACCGGAACCCTGCGTCGTCTCCCCCCTGAACCGTTTCGGGCAGCGCCGCCAGCCGACCAATGGCGCGGGCTGACCGATCGTCACTGTGCGGGCAGGGCGGCGAAAGCCGCCGTGGCGGGTCGATCGGCGAGCGACCCGGCGCGGGTTGCGACGATGGTACCGGGACGAAAGCTGCCGAAACTGACCAGTCCGAGCAGCGTGTCGCGCCAGGCGGCGGCGATCACGCGTTGCCCGGCAAAGCCAAGGCCTTGCAGGATCGCCGCATAATCGCCGCGATGGCCGATATCGCTGACGATGATCGCCCCCTTGGGCCGCACGACGCGCACCATTTCGGCAAGGGCGGTTTCGCGGTCGCTCGCATCGGCAAGATTGTGAACCGCCCAGTGCGAAACAACCACATCGAAGGTCGCATCGGCGAACGGCAGCGTCCGCATGTCGGCGGTCTGCACGGCGATGCGTGTCGCGACGCCCTCGATCTCGGCATTGGCCATGGCGGCCGCCGGGCTGTTGGCAGATTGGTCGGCGGCCTGCCAGATGTCGACGCCGACCGCCCGGCCGCTGGTCAGCCGCCTTGCCGCGCCGACGAGCATCAGGCCGCGACCGCACCCGATATCGAGGACGGCCTCGTCGCCGCGCCAGGCAATGGCATCGAGGATCGTCTCGCGCTCGCGCAGCTTGATGACGCGGCTCCAGACGACCATCAGGCTGCCCATGCCGAGGCCATAGAGCGCGCCGAACATCAGCATGGCAGCGACAATCGGCCAGTCGAGCCCGGCGATTTCGATACCGATCGCAAGGGCGATCGCCGCGCCGCCGGCAGCGAAGAAGCCGCGCGCCAGGCCGGGCGCGTCGAGACCGTAATCGATGCCGGACCGTGTCGGCGCCGTCATCAGCGCCGCCCGGCGGCCTTTGCTTCGAACAGGCCCGCCAGCTGGTCGATGATCGTGCCGCCCAATTGTTCGGCGTCCATGATCGTCACCGCCTTGGCATAATAGCGCGTCACGTCATGGCCGATGCCGATGGCGATCAGTTCGACGGGCGACTTGCCCTCGATATGCTTGATGACCTGGCGCAGGTGGCGCTCGAGATAATTGCCGGTGTTGACACTCAGCGTCGAATCATCGACCGGCGCGCCGTCCGAAATCACCATCAGGATGCGGCGATCCTCGCGCCGCGCCATCAGCCGGTCGTGCGCCCAGAGCAGCGCCTCGCCATCGATATTTTCCTTGAGCAGGCCCTCGCGCATCATCAGCCCGAGGTTCTTGCGCGCCCGGCGCCACGGCGCATCGGCCTGTTTGTAGATGATGTGACGAAGATCGTTGAGGCGGCCCGGCTTCACCGGGCGGCCATCGGCGAGCCATTTCTCGCGCGCCAGCCCGCCCTTCCACGCCCGGGTGGTAAAGCCCAGGATCTCGGTCTTCACGGCGCAGCGTTCGAGCGTGCGGGCAAGAATATCGGCGCAGATCGCGGCAATGCTGATCGGCCGGCCGCGCATCGAGCCCGAATTATCGATGAGCAGCGTGACGACCGTATCGCGAAACTCGGTATCGCGCTCGACCTTGTAGCTCATGGCGTAGCTCGGGTTGGTGACGATGCGCACCAGCCGCGCGGCATCGAGCAGGCCTTCTTCTTGGTCGAAATCCCAGCTGCGGTTCTGCTGTGCCATCAGCTTGCGCTGCAGCCGGTTGGCCAGCTTGGTCACCGCCGATTGCAGCGGCACCAGCTGCTGGTCGAGATAGGCGCGCAGCCGGGTCAGTTCCTCGGCCTCGCAGAGCTCATCGGCGGCGATGATCTCGTCATTGGCGCGCGAATAGGCCTTGTAGTCGATATCGGGGGGCAGGTCCGACATCGGCAGGTTCGGCCGCCACGGCGTCATGCCTTCCTGGCCGTCCTCGCCCATATCGGCGTCGGAGACCATGTCGCTGTCCATTTCGGCTTCGCGGGTCTCGCTCGCCTCGGCGTCGTCCTGCGATTCCTCGACGCGGCTTTCGGTCGATTGCTCGTCGCCGCCGGCATCCTGGTCCTGCTCGTCGCCTTCCTCGCCGGGGCTGTCCTGTTCCTGTTCTTCTTCCGAATCGCCCGACTCCTCGGGTTCGGCATCGGGATCGGCACCCAGCCCGAGATCCGACAGCACGCGGCGCATCACCTGTGCAAACGCCGCCTGGTCACTCTGGCTGGCAACGAGTTCATCGAGATGGCTGCCGGCGCGCGCCTCGATATCCCAGCGGACGAGATCGAGCGCCGTCTCGGCGGCTTTGGGCGCCGGCTGGCCGGTCAGCCGCTCACGCACCAGCAGGCCGAGCGCGGTTGCCATCGGCACTTCCTCGGGGCTGCGGGCGCGCACGATCGGATCGGCGCGCACCCGCATCTCGGTCATCCGATCGAGGTTTTTCGACACTCCGGCCATTTCCGACGCGCCCAGCGCTTCGAAACGCGCCTGTTCGACGGCATTCCAGATATCGCGCGCCAACCCGGCTTCGGGCTGGTCGACGCCGTGCAGTGCCGGATCATGGTGGCGCTTGCGCAGCGCGAAACTGTCGGCCCAGCCGCGCACTTCCGCCACCTGGTCGGCCGGCAGCGCCCGCCCCGGCTGCGGCACCCGCGCTTGGTCGCCGAAGCACGAAGGCTTGTCGGCGGTAAAGGCGAGTTCGACATCGGGGGCATGGCCAAGCGCCCGCAGCGCAGCGGCCACGGCTTGCCGGAAGTCTTCGACGGGGTTTTCAGGGGCGGACATCGCCTGTTGCCGTTACCTGCGCGCCTTGACCGCGATGCTTTCGGGCAATTCCTCGCCGAACACGCGCTGGTAATATTCCGCCACGATGCCGCGTTCGGCTTCGTCGCACTTGTTGAGGAAGCTCAACCGGAAGGCAAAGCCGATATTGTTGAAGATCGTCGCATTCTGCGCCCAGGTGATGACGGTGCGCGGGCTCATGACGGTCGAGATGTCGCCGCCGATGAAGCCGGCGCGGGTCATGTCCGCCACGCGCACCATGTTGGCGACCTGCTTGCGGCCGGCCTCGGTATCGAACTGCTTGACCTTGGCGACAACGATCGCGGTTTCGGTGTGGTGCGGCAGGTACTTCAGCGTCGTGACGATGTTCCAGCGGTCCATCTGGCCCTGGTTGATCTGCTGGGTGCCATGGTACAGCCCGGTGGTATCGCCGAGGCCGACGGTGTTTGCGGTGGCGAAAAGCCGGAAAAATGGGTGGGGCCGGATGACGCGGTTCTGGTCGAGCAGGGTCAGCTTGCCTTCCACTTCGAGCACGCGCTGGATGACGAACATCACGTCGGGGCGCCCGGCGTCATATTCGTCGAAGACCAGCGCGGTCGGAGTCTGCAGCGCCCAGGGCAGCAGGCCTTCCCGGAATTCCGTCACCTGCTGGCCGTCGCGCAGCACGATGGCGTCCTTGCCGATCAGATCGATGCGGCTGATGTGGCTGTCGAGGTTGATGCGGATGCACGGCCAGTTGAGGCGTGCCGCGACCTGTTCAATATGGGTCGATTTGCCCGTGCCGTGATAGCCCTGGACCATGACGCGGCGGTTGTGGGTAAACCCCGCCAGGATGGCGAGCGTGGTATCCGGATCGAACACATACGACGGGTCGAGATCGGGCACGCGTTCATCGGCGACCGAAAACGCCGGCACCTGCATGTCGATATCGACGCCGAAGACTTCGCGGGCATCGACGCTGGTGTCGGGCGCGCGCGGCGCACTCCATAGCGGGTTGGCAGGGTCGGTCGGGAAAGTGGCCACGGCGATCAGGACTCCGTTCGAAAGGCTGAAGCAGATTTCAGGTGCGTATAGGCGTTGACGACCGCCTGCAACTTTCCTTCGTGGCTGCGGTCCCCGCCATTGCTGTCGGGGTGGTAGCGGCGGACGAGGCGTTTGTAGGCGCGGCGCACATCGGTGGCGGTGGCGGCATCGGTCAATCCGAGCGCCGACAGCGCCGCGGCATCGCCGGTTGCGGCCCAGCGTCGCGGGGCGGCGGGGCGCCTGTCGGCGCTGAACAGGTCGTGTGCATCACCGAAACTGAACGCCGGGCGGCCCTTGGGGGTGGTCGCCTGTTCCCAGCCGGCAAGCGGCGATTGCGCCTCGTGGATTTCATCGGGCGACAGGCCATCGAAGAAGTTATAGCCGGCGTTGAAGGCGCGGACATGATCGAGACACAGGAACTGCCAGCCGCCTTCGCTGCCGGGCAGGCGATTCGAGCGCGGCGCGCGGAATTCGCCTGGCAGCGGACAGCCGGGATGGTCGCACCGGGCCGGATCGGGGCGCTCGATGCGGCCATGCAGGCGTTGCGGGCGCCGCGGTGTCTCGGGTGATTCGGCGTTAATGGCGGGCAGTCCCTGGCGGTGTTGGCGTTGGTGCTGGTTCGACTATAGACGACAGGCGAATTGCGAAAGGGAACATATGGGAGCGGTGGCAGACAAGATCGAGGCGCGGCTGCGCGACGCACTGGCGCCCGAGGCACTGGCGATCATCGATGACAGCGAGAGCCATCGCGGCCATGCCGGGCATGACGGTTCGGGCGAAAGCCATTTCACCGTCCGGCTGACCGCGGCGGCCTTTGCCGGGCAATCACGGATCGCGCGGCAGCGGCTGGTCTATGCCGCGCTGGGCGACCTGATGGCGCCGGGCGGGGTGCATGCACTGGTCATCAAGGCGAGCGCCCCGGGGGAGGCCGCGTGATCCGGCTGCTGGTGGCGGCGCTGCTGCTGGCGACACAGCTGCTGGCGACACAGGCAACCGCCGCGACCGAACGCAGCGGCAGCCTGGGCGGCGTGCCGGTCATCGATCGGCTCGATACCGCCGACCTGCCCGCCGGGCAAATGCAGCGCTTCTGGTTCCGCGCCGGCGACAATGCGGTGGCGCAGGGCTGGCAGGTGCCGGTGATCGTCATCAAGGGCACCCGGCCCGGCCCGCGCCTGCTGGTCACCGCCGGCATCCACGGCGATGAACTGAACGGCATCGCCGTCATCCACCGGCTGGCGGCGCAGGTCGATCCGGCGCGGCTGTCCGGCACGCTGGTCATGGTGCCGGGGCTCAACACCCCCGCGCTGCTGGCGAGCACACGCGAATTCCCCGATGGCAGCAATCTCAACCGGGTCATGCCCGGCAAGGCGGGCGGCGCTGCCGAACGCTATGCCAAGCGGCTGTGGGATGCGCTGTTGCGCCCCAATGCCGATTTCGCCGTCGATCTGCACACGCAATCGCGCGGCACCGCCTATGTCCTGTACGCCTTTGCCTCGACCCTCGAGACGCGGGTGATGGCCGAACTGGTCGGCCCCGACATTTTGAAGATGGACACCGGCGACAAGGGCACGGTGGAGAATGAACTGACCCGCGACGGCGTGCCGGCGATCACCTTCGAACTCGGCCGGCCCGAGGTTTTCGATGCTGCCAGCGTGGCGCGCGGCGTTGCCGGGCTGACCAACCTGATGACGGCAAGGGGGATGATCGCCGGCAGCGTTGCCCCGACAATGCCCTATGTCTCCAACCGCATCGTCGCGGTGCGCACCGGCCGCGCCGGCTGGATGACCCTGCTGGCGCCGCTGGGCAGCGATGTTACCAAGGGCCAGCCGGTCGCATCGATCGCCGACGCCTTCGGGCGCACGATCGAGACGGTCACCGCCCCCGAAACCGGCCGCATCAACACCATCGCCACCGATCCGCGCCGCGACGCCGGCGACATGGTGGTGCGCATCGTCTGGTGGGATGCAGACCCGAAATGCGCGCTCGGGTGTTGAAATGCAGGCGGCTTGCCTGTAGCCGACGCGGAACGCCGGATTAGCTCAGCGGTAGAGCAGCGGTTTTGTAAACCGAAGGTCGGGGGTTCAATCCCCTCATCCGGCACCACGCAGCCCGATCACCCGGGATTATCCGGTATGACGCGGGATTTCGCGGGATTTCCGTGGCGATTTCCGCGGGGTATCGGGGCCCCTGTCATCGCCGTTGAACTCTGAGACGCTTCTAAGAGGCTTCTTTGGCGGCAATTTTGGGCGTTTATCTCAAAAGCCAGTTTTGGCAGTCGTCAGATGCGATGCTTGTTCGATGCACCTAGGTGCAATGTGGCAGCAGTTTATGCCGCCTGGAACCCCAGCATCTGCCGCTGCTCATTCCAGTCGATCGGCAGGTTAGCGACCTTGGCCAACTTTTGACGCGTCAATTACGATCCTCGGCCAGGTCGATTTGGCGGACTAAGTTGCGGGATGCGGCCGGATCCTGGACGGTCGCACCCAACGATTGCGCCCGATCCAATACGTCCTCGAGCGCGTGGGCTGTCATCGTGGTGGTCGCGATGGCATCCTGCAGCTCCACCCGATTTCCAAGAAACGACTGCAGCCGCGACAAGACCAATGCTTCAATATCGTGCGCTGGCACCCGCCATACTGTCCCGGGCTCTTTGACGACCGCATCAACCGCCGTCTCGTAATAATGGTACCGCTTGGCGCCCTTAGCGGACTGGCTCGATTCCGTTCGGCGGCCAAGCCCATCGAACAGCAGCCCGCCAAGCAGGTTGGCATGGCGGAGCAGCTGCGCGTGCTTACGTTCGATGGTGTTGCCAGCGAGCTGCGCCTGCACGGAGTTCCACACGTCATTAGTAACGATCGGCAGATGCTCGCCGGGAAAATGCTGCTGCTTGTGCTTGGTCTCACCGATGTAAACGCGGTTCCGGGGGAGATGAGCCAGGGCACCGCGGCTCCAGGTAATGCCACCGCGGGTGTGGCCTTCGCGGGTATATGTGACCTTGGTTTTGAAGTGATCGCGGTTGAGCGCTTTAACGGTTGCGACCACCGAGCCCTGTTCAATGTAGCGCTCGAACTGGGCAAAGCTGAGCAGGACGTTGAGAGTCAGCCGGCCCATGCTGGTCGTCGTATTGAAAGACTGTGTGACGGAAACGAACGAGGCGCCCCGGGTGTCGAGCACCTCGACGATCTTGGCGAAGTCAGCCAGACTGCGTGTTAGGCGATCGACTTTGTAGACAACGATCACGTCGATTCGCCCGGCCTGGACCTCGATCATAAGCGCCGTCAGCCCAGGCCGATTAATGTTGCCGCCAGAGAACCCGCCGTCGTCATAAAGTTCAGGCGACAGTAACCAGCCTTCGTGGCGTTGACTGGCAACATGGGCGACACAGGCTTCGCGTTGGGCATCCAGCGAGTTGAACGCTTGCTCCAGCCCCTCTTCGGTCGATTTGCGAGTGTAGATTGCGCAGCGGATAGGCGTGGCCGCGGTCACGATAAGGCCTTTCGCGCCGCAAGTGCCGCTGACAATGTCATTGGGGTTACCGTTGCCACCCGTGCTGACAAGGCTCGGCGTTTGGCCGACGCGGCCGCGGCGCCAGTCGTGCCTGTCGACCCCGCGATGCCGAAGAACCGCGGTCCGGACCAATGCGCGCCGGTGATTTCCTTGGCAATGTGCGTGAGCGAAGTGAACCGTTGGTTGGCCAGCTCGAAACCATCGTCGGTTACAAGGACACTGTAGGTCTTGCCGTTCCAACGGCGAACCAACCTCGTGCCGGGCTTGAAACGTTGGCGCGTGTGTTGGTCGATGTCTTCGTTTTGGCGCAGCCGTCGTGCCGTCTTCTCGAGGAGGCTGATTGTGACTGCCGGCAGCCCGCCCAGGGTGCGCTCCTGCAGCCGATAAGCGATGCCGCGCACGAGCAGGTCGGGGGTCAGTCGCGGCGCCGGGCTGCGATAGACGCGCCGCCATTCAGCGCGCGCCGCGGGGGGCTGGCCGGCCTCATTTTTCGTTTTCACGGCAGCGATGCGATAGCAATTTTCGCCAGACTTCCGGACGTCTCTGATGAGCACGACACCCTTCTTGCGAAGCCCGGAAAGTAACGCTCGAACACTATGCGGTTGCCAGCCGGTGGCAGTTGTCAAATCTGCGACGGAGGCGCCCTTTGATCGCGCAAGCAGTTTCAAGACGATATTGGACTTGCTTGCGCTTACAGCGGCTTTGGCTTTGGTTCGCGTCGGCTTTGAAGGTTCAATCGAGGTTGTGGGGCTTGTCATAATCGGTCTCCTGGGGGCACTGCACACAATGTGCGGGCCTCCCACGAGCTGAAGCCCCGGCGAGCACCGTCCGAGGGCGAGTGCCCGGGCGCAAACGCCGGCGACTCATGAGACCATCAACGCTCTTTGCGAGGGCAAAGTCGAATCGAAATCTTTGCTGTTGAACCGCGATTAGGTAAAACGATACCCCCAATACGACCACTGTGCCGTCATCATCGCTGAGGACATCACAAGCCGGTTCTTGAACGTCATTTCGCTGTTCAACGGCGCCATCCCGCTCATTGCCATTCAGATGCAGGCACTCCGAGTCGGCGAGCATCTGACGCTTAATTTCACCACAGTGATCAGCGAGCTGACCCGAGGCCTGGTCGACGAAGACGAGGATGCCCAGGCCGCGCCAGCAGACCGGGCATATTGGGATCAGCGATCGAGCCCGCAGATGCTCCAGCTTACCGACGAGCTGTTCGCGCTGCTCCGGCGCGCCGACAGAGCCCTGGAGCTCAAATACACCAAATTCTACGTCGGCATCGCGAAAGCCGGCCAGGCGTTCAACTTTGTGAAGTTTCGGCCGCAAAGGAAGAGCGTATCGGTTGGCATCTGTCTGGATGAGACCGAGGAGCAAACGGCGGCGATCGAGGCAACCGGCATTGAGACCCAGCCGTATGATCGGCGAGACCATGCCTATCGACGACGGCTCTCCCGGGCCGAGCTTGGTACGAAGACCGAGGCCCTGGCAGCGCTATTCGACCTCGCTCATCAGCACCGCAACGCGTGACACGAAATCTCAGCAAACTGGGCCACTTCTGGCTTTCCACGGCCACCGGCGACGACCTGCAATCAGACTGACCGCAGCATTGCCAGGGCTGACCATCAATGTTGCGCCAGGGCGAGCAAGGCGCCAGCAGCCATCTGCGCCTTCACATGATCGATGAAGGCACGCAGCTTGGGGAGCACCTGCGCTCGGCTGGGGTAATAGAGGAACAACCCAGGGCTCGACGCTGCAATATGGCCGAGGACGATTTCAAGTTCGCCTGACTCGATTTCGGCCGTGACCAGCGGTTCCGACACATAGGCGAGCCCGAGCCCACGCCGCGCCATCGCGATCGTCGATTGCATGTCGTTGTTGATGATGCGGCCCTTCACGGCAACATCGATGCTGCGTCCCGCTTCGCTGAATCGCCAGGGCGCCAGGGTGCCGCTTTGATAGCGCATGCGGATGCAATCATGCTGCTTCAGATCCGCGGCGCAAAGCGGCCTGCCGCGGCGCTGGATATAATCTGGCGTGCCGACGACGGCGTAGTGAAAACCCTCTGAAAGCCGCACGGCAATCATGTCGGCTTCCATCATTTCGCCGATCCTGATGCCGGCATCGAAACCGCTTGCAGCAAGATCGATCAGCCCGTCTTCGGCAGCGATTTCGACATCGACGTCGGGATAAAGCCCGCAGAAGCTGGCGATGATCGGCTCGATGACAATCGGCACCACGGCGCGCGGCATGTTGATGCGCAGCAGCCCGGCCGGCCGGTCCCCCAGCGTGCGCGCGCTTTCCCATGCTGCCACCAGTCCGGCAAAGGCCGGGCCGGCTTCGGCCACCAACCGCGCGCCGGCCTCGGTCAACCCCACCGAGCGGGTTGTGCGCGTCAGCAACGCGACACCCATTCGCGTCTCGAGCGCGCGCACGGTCTGACTGATGGCCGAAGGCGACACGCCCATGTCTTCGGCCGCGGCGCGGAAACTTCGTCGCTCGGCGACGCGAAGAAACGACTCGATGCCATCGAGCAGGTTACGCGGGATTGTGTAGCTGTGCTTCACGGCTCACCGAGAATTATAGGGATTATGCTTTTCCTGAGTGTGACTTAAAACTTGGTCATCGGCAACGGCAAACCCGCCGAAAACAGGAAGGATTTTCACCATGACCATCAACTTCGATCGCCTCACCATTGCAGTTCTGCTCGCCACCGCCATGCTGCCGTTCGCCGCTTTCAGCCCGGTACAGGCCGCGACGGCACAAAGTTGCACGGTTCAGGCCGAGCAGGTCCGCACGCTGGCCAAGACTGCCGAGCCCAAGGCAGCGGCCAAGGCGCTCCGCACCGCCCGGCTCGCCGAGCAGCTGTGTGCCGAAAATGGCCGGACCGAAGCGGACAAGAAATTCACCTTGGCGATGAGCCAGCTCGATACCCCGGTACAGCTGGCCGAGAAGCGCTGAATTGCTGCGCCGAGGTTACGCGCCAGGTTCAAGCTCCCACACGCTCCTTCTACCGGCGGCTGCGCTCCCCACGCGGCCGCCGACCCTTTGGTGCCGCAAGGCTCCGCGACCGCCAGCAGAAGTGACGTGACCCCGGCTTTCATCGCGCCAGAATGGCAATCCCCAGCGTAGAACGGTCCAGAAAACGGCAGGCAGGTCACAGGCGTCGCAGCGCTAGGGTCGCGGCCCATTATTTCCATGGCCCGGCGCGCCCCGGACCGCAGGGCGGCCCTACGTTCGATGACGTATGACGCTGCCGGCGAATTCGTATATGGAATAGGGGCGATTGGACACTGCGGGGGCAAGATGGAAGGCGTGCGCGTTGGAAACCGGTTGATCGGCACGCAGGCGCCGGTGACCCTGGGCTGGGACAATATCCCCCGGGTCGAAGGCGGCCCGTTCAAGCAGTTCTTCTTCACCTGGTTCCAGCCGGTGATGCTCGTGGCGCTGGTCGGCTTCTGGTATTATGCGCCCAATTCGATCGCCAAGGCATCGACCGCGATCGGCATCGGCATCGGCTTTCGCGTGCTGCTGCTCGGCCTCGAATGGGTCAATCCGCGCTACAGAAGCTGGCAATTGACCTGGAAGGAATGCGCGACCGACCTGTTCTATGTCGGGCTCGGCTATACCTTCCTGCGCCTTCTCGACCATTATATCGGCGATGGCGCGATGATCGAAGCCGTGCAGAAGAGCTACGATTGGGACAAGCTGGCCTGGTTCACCGGGCTACCGTTGCTGGTGCAAGCCTTTGCAATCTCGTTCATTTTCGATTTCGGGCAATATTGGATGCACCGCGCGATGCACAATTGGTACCCGCTGTGGCTGCCGCATTCGGTGCACCACTACATCACCCAGTTCAACATCAACAAGGGCGCGGTCGGCAACCCGGTCGAACTGTTCCTGATCGGCCTCGGCATCGGCGGCTTTTTCGATTTCCTGCCGCGCGCCGCATTGCTCGCCGGCGCCATCAGCCTGGCGGTCGGCAGCTACATGCACATCAACGTGCGCTTCAACACGCCGCGCTGGTGGCGGTACGTTTTCAACACCACCGAGCATCACAGCGTCCATCATTCGCAGGATTTCGAAGCCACGCGCAGCAATTATGCCGGCATCTACATCTTCATCGATCGCATCTTCGGCACCTGTGTCGATGGCGAGGCCGAACTGCTTGGACTGGAGGGCGGGCGGCGCATGTCGATTCCGGAACAGATGGCGCATCCGTTCACCGAAGGCTGGAAGACGCTGCGCGAACGCTTCGGCCGCCCGGTCGGACTGCCGGCGGAATAGGCGCGGCCGCATCACCTCCCCCTGCCGCTCGACATGCTCGGCGAGGGGCTTTTTCAGCCGGAGGTCATGTGAACCTGCGTTATATCGACTGGATCTGGCATGTCAGGGGCAGCATCGAACTCGTGCCCGGCCAATCGCGCGATGAAGCCTTTGCCCGGCTCGAGCCGGTGTTCGAACAGACCGGCACCAGCCATGACCGTAGCGGCGACACGCTGCGTTTTCGCAAGAAGGACCCGGCGTCGCAGGACCCGCTGGCGATCTTCAACACCGGCACGCTGCGCATCGAAAGCGCCGCCGCCGGGCCGCAGCTGCGCTATGACCTGATCAGCCGGTCGCTGCTGGCGTGCTTCCTGGCGCCGCTGCTGTTCCTGGGGGCGGCACAGCTGACCATCGCGCTGAACAAGCTCGACAAGCCGGCGGCAAGCAAGGCTGCCGAGGCGAAGAAAAAGCCCGACAAGATCATCGTGCTGCATCCGATCGACAAGGCGCTCGGTGCCCCCGAACCCGACAAACCGAAGAAGAAAGACCCCAAGAAAAAGGATGACAGCGACGACAAGAAGCCCAAGCCGACGCCGGCCTATGTCTTTGCCGGCATCTTTGCGGCGCTTTACGTCATCGGCCGCTTGCTCGAGGCGTGGCTGGTGCAGCGGCTGTTCCGCAAGCAGCTGGCGGGGGCATAGCGGCGGCTCGGGCGGTTCAGTTCCCGATCGTCGCGGGGTCGGCCCACCACGACAGGATGTGCTTGTCGTGCGCCGTCGTCCACACACCGGCGTCGGTATAGCGCAGGGCGCCGCTGCCCGTCGCGTCGCCGACCCGCGCCAGGATAGCGAGCGACACCGGATCGACCACGACAAAGCTCTGTTTCGCGGTGGTGCGCAGCCAGATCTTGCCGCCGCCGGTATCGATATCGCCATATTTGAGCGTTTCGTCGATCTTGACACGGCCGGTCACCGTGGCGGTTTTCGGATCGACGCGCACCAGCGTGCCGTCACCCTGTTCCTGCACCCAGACGCCGCCTTCACCGGCAGCGAGGAAACCCGGCTGCTTGCCGACCTTGACGGTGGCGACCGCGGTATTGGTCGCGGGATCGAGCTTTTGCAGCGTCTGGCTGCCGGCGCTGACCGCCCAGACGGCGCCGAAGCCGAACGCGAGGTAACAGCTGCCGGGTTCGACCTTCACCGACGCGATAACCGTGTCGGTGGCCGGGTCGATGCGCGCCACCAGGCCGGTCTTGTCGCTGCCCACCCAGATCGAGCCGGCGCCCGAGACGACGTTCATTTCGCCATCGGGGCTGGCCAGCCCGGTCTTGATGACGGCGCTGCGCTTTGCGGTGCGGATATCGATGCGGTTGAGCGTTTTTTCGACGCAGTCGGCGACCCAGAGCGAGCCCGCGGCAATCGTCATCGCGCCGCACGGCTTGGTCAGCTTGACCTCGGCGAGCTTGCCCTGCCGCGACCATTGCTCGACACGGCCGGCATTGGTCACCCACACCGTATCACCATCGATGGCGAGGAAATCGGCAAAGCCCGGCACGGTGATCGCCTGCTCGACCGGCGCGGCAGCCGCCGCGGTTGCCATCAGCGTGCCGACCATCATCACCGCCCGAAATCTGTTCATGTCATGCCCTGTCAATTGGCGGGTGTACGCGACGTCTTCCAGCGGTCGATCAGCGGCTGGAACGGAAACATCCATTGCTGCGGAATCGACAGGCGGCGGCG
>JANPKK010000013.1:0-9204 GCA_031426015.1 Alphaproteobacteria bacterium | reverse complement strand
GTCGCGCACGGATTTTTCGTTAAGCTGCCCTTTCACCGGCCCCATAATCCAGTTCGACGCAGCTTTGTAATTCGTTGTCTGTTCGCAAACGGCTTCGTATCGCCCGAGGACATCTACAAGGGCCTCAGCGCCAGCGATGTCCGCATGGGCGGTCTCGACACGCTGCAGGACGTTCTCGGCCGCGACGGCGGTATCTCGCAGGGCCTCAGGGATATCGTCGACAGCAGCTATGACTTCGGCAAGCAGCTGCAGGACATCAAGGTCACTGCGATCGAAATTCCCAAGATCGATGTCATCACGCCCGATCTCCTAGACCGGGCGCAGCGGTTCGGCGAGGGCTTGGCCGAGGACCTTGGCAACGCCGTCGCCTATGGCCGGTCACTCGGTGACGTGCTCGTCTACAGCCTGCGTTCCGCCGGCGCCGAACTCATCTCCTCGGGTCTCAAATCGCTGTTCAACGGCGACGGGGGCAGCAGCTCTGGCGGCGGGATATTCGGCGCCGCGGCATCCTTCCTCGGCGGGCTGTTCGGCGGCGGCAAGGCGATCGGTGGCCCGGTGCAGCCCGGCCTCGCCTATCTCGTCGGCGAGAAAGGTCCCGAGATGTTCATGCCGAACGGTGCCGGCACCATCGCCACGGCAGCCGCCACCCGCGCCATGGGGTCGGGCGTCGTCATCAACTTCAACGGCCCGGTCTCCAACCCGCGCCAGGTGCGCCTTGCCGGCAGCCAGGCCGCAGCGCGGCTGGCACGCGCAAGCGCCGGCGGGAGGCGTGGCCTGTGAGCTTCGACGATATCGCATTCCCGGTGCGCCTGGCGCTTGGCAGCAGCGGTGGCCCCGAGTTCTCGACCGATGTTGTCGAGGTGGCATCGGGCTATGAAAGCCGCAACCGCAATTGGGCAAAGGCCCGGCTGTCGTTCGATGTCGGCTCGCGCACGGTCGAGCTTCCCGAATGGGAACTGCTGCGCGATTTCTTCTATGCGCGCGGCGGCAAGGCTCGCGGCTTTCGCTACCCCGACCCGCTCGATTTCAAAAGTTGCGCGGCCTCGGCGGTGCCGTCCTTCCTCGATCAGCCGATCGGCACCGGCGACGGCGCCAACATGGTCTTTCAGCTGACCCGCCGCTACGTCTCCGGCGCGGTGACGCACAGCCGCACCATCACCCGCCCGCGCGCCGGCAGCGTCCTCGTCGCGCGCGGCGGCGTCCAGGTCTTCGCCGGCTTCACTGTCGACACGCAGCTGGGGCGCATCACCTTCGCCACGCCGCCGGCGCCGGGAATCGCGGTGACCGCCGGCTTCCTGTTCGACGTGCCGGTGCGCTTCGATACCGACAGCCTGGCGCCCACTGCGGTCAACAAGCGCACGGTGATGCTGCCGGAAATTCCGCTGATCGAGGTGCGCGAATGAGCCGCCTTACCCGCGCGCCGCTGGCCAGCGAAGCGAATTCCACCATCCGGCGGTTCGAGCCGGCCTATTGGACCGTCGACTTCGGTATCGAGATGATGGCCACCGTCGTCACGACCGGTCCGAACGCGCTGCGGGTGCGCGCGCTGTTCCGCACCAATCAGGATTTGATGGGGCTGATCTGGGCTGTCGAGGACAAGACCGATCATGCCATGTTCGCCTATCCCCGGCGCCGCGACTGGCGCGGGGTGACGGTGGCGTTCGATTGGGCGTCGTCGGGCATCCGGTCGATGGAGCGGCTGCAATCGGTGACGCTGACAGTCGAGACCTATTCGAACGGCGTTCACTACATCCGCATCTGGAATTACAAGACGAGCGGCACGCCGTCCGCCTGCTCGATCAGCATGACCTTGGGGCCGGGCACGAAGAGCGGCTATGCCTCCGACACCGATGTGCCCTGGCACGATGTCAAACGGCTGTTCATCTCGCTGCAGCCGGCAGCAGCCGGGCGCGGCAACTGCACCGTCGCCACGAACGCCAGCACCGGCGCGTCCTCGATCCAGCTGAATGTCGGCGACGCCGGGCCGATCGTGCCGGGCGACCAACTGTTCCTGCTCGCGGCGCGCGACCCGTTCACAGTGACGACGACGACGAGCGGCGCGACACAGACCATCGGCATCACGCCGCCGCTGCCAGCCCCGGCGCCGGCCGGCACCGAAGCCTATGTGCAGACCGCCACCAAACAGCAGATTGGCGAGCAGGCTGCCGAGGTGACGATCAGCAACCTTTCGGTCACCGGTGCCAACGCGACGCTGCCGATTCGCACAACCGGGCTGGCGGCGCACGAACTGGCGATGACCGATGGCTTCGACAACGCCTATCCGCTGACGCCGGAACGCATCGTCGAGCAGGTCTACCGGCTGGGATATCGGGGTCAGTACGTCCTCTACATGGGCATCTCGAAATTCCACGCCCTCAGCTGGAATGCCGGGGAGAGCCGCTATGTCGTCGACCCGGCCAAGCCCATCCTCAATGCGCCGGCCGCGCAGTGGCTCGCCGATTTCTTCACCCGGCTGCACGCCAAGGGCTTCACGATCATCCCCTCGGTCAGTTTTGAAATCCTCAATTCGATCATGCCCACGGCGTGGAAACAGCGCGACTATGCCGGCAACGAGGCGCGCACCGGATGGAACCCGCCGTCATCGCTGGCAGCGCCCACCAACACCGCCGCGCTGGCCTATTTCCGCGATGTGTTCCTGGCCGTGCTGGCGCAGCTGCCCGGCGGCGCCGCCAAGCATTTCCAGATCGGCGAGCCTTGGTGGTGGGATGGCAGTTTCGGCAGCCGGGCGCCGCACATCTATGACGCCGTTACCCAAGCCGCCTATGTCGCGGCGGTGGGGGCAGTGCCGACGCCGTTCCTGACAACGGTCGATGCGCAGCCGGCCGCACAGCACGCGCCCTATCTGGCTTGGCTGCGCGACCGCCTCGGCGCGGCTACGAGCTATCTGACGACACAGGTCAAGGCGACGCACCCGACCGCCACCAGTTACCTGCTGATCTTCACGCCGCAGCTGCTCTCGACCGTGGCGCCGATGCTCTACACACTGAATTTCCCGAGCGCGGCATGGGCTTCCCCGGCGTTCGATGTCCTCCAGATCGAGGACTATGATTGGGTGGCGGAGGCGGCGTTCGAGAAGCTGCCGCTGACATGGATGCTGGCACAGACGGTGCTCGGCTATCCGCTCAACAAGATCGAATATTTCGGTGGCTTCGCGCTCCTCCCCACCGATGCCTATGTGTGGGAACACACCGATTATGCGCTGTCGCTCGCCGCGGCGCGGGGGCCGAAGCAACTCTATGTGTGGTCGCGCGAGCAGGTGTGGCGCGACGGCTGGACCTATGGCCGACTGGAATGGATGCTGTTCCCCGAACAGACCAACCTCGCGCAGCTTTGGCGGATCGAGCGTCTCGATGGCGTCGTCAAAGCCTACACCAGCCACGACCTGCCGCTGACCGTTGACGGCACGACCTATCAGCCCGCCGGCGGATTCGATGCCACGGCGTTCGTTGCCGATGCCGAGATGGGCGTGCCCGATTTGGAAGTCGTCGGCGCCATCGCGTCCGATGATCTGTCGGCAGCGGACCTGCTCGCCGGGATCTATGACGGCGCGGCATTCGAGGCATCGGCGTGCGACTGGACCAACGTCGCCGGTGGCCGGCTGATCTTGCGCAAGGGCTGGCTGGGCACCGTCAGCCAGGCCGGCTCGGCATTTCAGGCGGAGATGCGCGGGCTGGCGCAGCGCCTGCAAACGCCGATCATCGAGAGCTTCACGCCGGAATGCCGCGCCGATCTTGGCGACGCTCGCTGCAAGGTCGTGCTGTCGGGCTATGCGGTGGCGGCGACGGTGACGGCGCTGACCGAAGGCACGCTCGGCGCGACGGCGGATTTCCGGCGGCTGTTCGCGGGCGCGCTGACGCAGGCCGATGGCTATTTCGATTATGGCATCATCACCTTCACCAGCGGCGCCAGCGTCGGCCGATCGATGGAGGTGGCGCGCTGGGCTGGCGGGCGCATCGATCTGTTCGAACCGCTCAACTTGGGCTTCGCTGTCGGCGACAGTTTCACCATCACGCCCGGCTGCGACAAGCGGCTGACCACCTGCTCGGGCAAATTCAGCAACGTCGTTAACTTTCGCGGCGAGCCGCACGTCCCCGGCCAGGACGCTGTCTTGAGATATCCCGATGCCAAATCCTGACACCATCGTCGCTGCGGCGCGCAGCTGGCTCGGCACACCCTGGCACCATCAGGGCCGGTTGAAGCACGTCGGCGTCGACTGCATCGGCCTTGTCGTTGGCGTTGCCCGCGAGATCGGGCTGAGCGTCGAGGACCGCACCGATTATGGCCGCGAGCCCGAGGCCGATATCCTGCTCGAAAACCTGCACCTGCACTGCGAGCAGGTCGCGGAATGGCAGCCCGGCGACGTGCTGCTGTTCGCAATCAGCGGGCCGCGCGCGCGGCATGTCGGCATCGCCACCGATATCGGCATGATCCACGCCCATGCGGCGGCGCGGCGTGTCGTCGAGCACGGCCTCGATGCGACCTGGCACGAGCGCATCATCGGCGCTTGGCGCTTGCCGGAGCCCGGCTGATGGCGTCGCTCGTCCTTGGCACCGTGGGCCGCATCTTCGGCGGGCCGATCGGCGGATTGATCGGCGCCGCTGCCGGCAGCCTGATCGACAAGGCGCTGTTCACGCCCACCATCCGCACCGAAGGCCCGCGGCTGTCCGACCTCAGCGTGCAGACTTCGACCTATGGCAGCGCCGTGCCCCGGCTCTACGGCCCCGAGAACCGCATTGCCGGCAATGTCATCTGGTCAAGCGGGCTGCGCGAGACGAAGACGACGGAAGGCTCGGGCGGCAAGGGCGTCGGCGGCGCAAAGACCTCGACCACGACCTACACCTATGCCGTCGATGTGGCGCTGGCGCTGTGCGTCGGGCCGATCAGCGGCGTCGGCCGCATCTGGGCTGACAGCAAGATATTCCGCGAGGCCGATGGCACGCAGAAGCAAGCCACCGCCGTGCGCATCTACCTCGGCGATGAAACGCAGCTACCCGACAGCCTTATTCAGGCGGCGGAGGGCGTCGCCAACACGCCGGCGCATCGCGGCATGGCCTATGTCGTCATCGAGAATTTGCAGCTGGCGGACTTCGGCAACCGGCTGCCGTTCCTCCAGTTCGAAGTCATCGCGCAGAACGCCTGCACCGCCGAGACGATCATCCTCGATCTGTGCGCGGCCTCCGGCCTGACCGATATCGACGCCGCCGACTGCGCCGAGTTCAATGTGCGCGGCTTTGCGATCGGCCGGCAGAGCAGCGCCCGCGATGCCTTGCAGCCGCTGCGCGAGGCGTTCCTTTTCGATGCCGTCGAAGACCGGGGGCTGCTGCGGTTCGGTCCAAGCGATGGCGCTCCGGTGGCCAACATCAAGGCCGGCAGCCTGGCCGCGCACCTGGCCGGCAGCGAGCGCCCCAACCCCTATGAGGCGGCACGCACCGGCCCCGCCGAATTGCCGCGCGAGATCGTCGTCAGCCACTCCGACCCGGCGCGCGATTATCAGACGAACAGCCAGCGCGCCCGCCGGCAGACCGGCGCCGCAACCGCATCGACCACGCTGGAAATGCCGATGGTGATGGACGCGGCCGACGCCAAGCTGCTCGCCGAACGCTCGCTCGCCACGGCATGGAGCCGCCGCACCCGCTTCACCGTCTCGCTGCCGCTGCGGTGGATGACGCTGGAGCCGGGATCGAAGCCGCTGCTGCCTCTCGACAACGGCAAGGTGCGCGCGGCGCGAATCGTCAGGAAGACGCTGCGCTTTCCCCAAACGGTCGAGCTCGAGTGTGAGGCGGATGGCGTGGCAACGGTGCCCTCGTCCGCCGCGGCGAGCGTCACCCCGGTTCCGCCGCAGGAGGTGCAGCTGCCCGGCGTTGCCAATTATGCCCTGATGGACATCCCGCTGCTGCGCGATGCCGACGATGGCCCCGGCTTCTACGCGGCGGCGGCGGGCTTTCAGGCCGGCTATATCGGTGCCTCGCTGTTCCGCTCGACCGATGGCGGCGTCAACTTCGACCGCTTCCAGGAACTGCCCGAGATTGCAACGCTGGGCAGCGCGACCACGGCGCTGGTGACGAACGCGGACCCCGAGCTTTGGGATGAGCGCAGCGTCGTCACGGTGACCCTGCTGCGCGCCGACGACACGCTGGCCAGCGTCACGATGGATGATGTGCTGAATGGCGCCAATGCCGCCCTGATCGGCGACGAGGTCGTGCAATTCCGCACCGCCACCCTGACCGGGCCGCAGACCTATCAGCTGAGCGGCTTCCTCCGGGGTCGCAAGGGCACCGAGGAGCGCATTCCGGGTGCTGCCGCCGGGGTGCGGTTCGTGCTGCTGACCGGCGCCGGCGTCGTGCGGACACCCGAGACGCTCGCCGATATCGGGGTGCCGCGCACTTGGAAAGCCGTGTCGATCGGAACCGAGGTGGCGACGGCGGCATCCTTCCCGTTCACCGATGCCGGGCGCTCGCTGCTGCCGCTGGCACCGGTGCTGCTCGCCGGCACGCGCAATGGCGGCGGTGACCTCGCCATCAGCTGGGTACGGCGGACGCGGCTCGATGCCAGCTGGCGCGACAACGTCGACGCGCCGGTGGGGGAAGACACCGAATCCTACCAGGTCGACATCATGAACGGCGGCACCGTGGTTCGCACCATCGCCAGCACGACGCCGGCCGCAACCTACACCGCCGCCGATCAGGTGACCGACTTCGGTTCGGCACAGGCGAGCATCGCGGTGCGCATCTACCAGATGAGCGCCCGCGTCGGCCGCGGCTTGCAGGCCGGCGCCACCCTTTAAGGAGAGACGATCATGCCGACCCCGCGCCTGGCCTTGCCGACGCTGTCCGAAACACAGGCGCAAAAGGCCGTCACGCACAATGAGGCGCTGACCGCCCTCGATGCGCTGGTGATGCCCGCCATCATCAACCCGACGACGACGGCGCCGCCCGGCTCGCCAGCCTTGGGTGACACTTATCTCGTCGCCACCGGCGCGACCGGGGCATGGGTGGGCAAGGCCGGGCAGCTGGCGACATGGACCGGCGGCGGCTGGCGCTTCGCCATCCCGCGCGAAGGCTTCGCGGTGTGGGACAATTTCAACGATCGGATGCTGCGGTTCGATGGCGGCGCGTGGGTCATCGCCGTGTGGCTGGCCAGCGACAGCGGCTATGTCGGCATCCGTTCCGAGGACGGCGCCTATCGCGTCCGCGCCGGCAAGCTGGCCAGCGACAACCGCATCATCATCGATCTGTATGACGCCGCCGGCGGGTCCGCTGTCGTCATCCGAGACAGTGCCGCCGCCGACATGGTGAAGTTCGACAGCGACGGCAACGTCGACTTTCAGGGCGAAGTCCGCCGCAATGCAGTGAAGCTGCTCGGCGCCCGCGACACCGGCTGGACCGCCTTCACCGGCACCGCCAGCAAGGGCGGCTTTGCCACCGGCACGGTGACGCTCACCCAACTCGCACAGGTGGTCAAGGCGCTCCAGGACGCGCTGACCGCCCATGGCATCGTCGGCACCTAAACCGGGGGAACAAGCATGATCGAAATGACCGGCCAGGATGTGTTCGGCATCGCGGGGCTGAATGTCGGCGGCGTCGGCGTCTACGGCTTGCTGGCCGTGGTGCTCGTCACCCTCATCAAGACGTGGCCGCTGCTCAACAAAATGTCGATCGACGCCAAGGCCGCGATGCGCGGCGAGAAACGCAGCGACGATCTGACCTGTCAGCAGCGCATCGACGCCATGTCGCAACGGGTCGATGCCATCGCTGCACAGGCACAGGCGAATGAGGCGAAAGCCCATGCGCTGGAAATGAAGGTGACGCTGCAGAACGCCGCCTATCGCCTCGTCGTTTCCGAACTGCACCGGATCAACCCCAAGTCGGCCGTCATCGCGCAGGCACAGGCGCTGCTCGCGCCCGACATGATGGCCACGCTGCCGGTGCTCGATACCGATGGCGCTGCGGCATGAGCCCGCCCGTCGCGCTCACCCTCATCGTGCTGCTGCTCGGCGCTGTCGCGCTGCTGTGCTGGGCAATCCGCACCTGGCCAGAAACACCGAACGACGAAGAGGAACGGTGATGGACCTCAGCCCCAATTTCAGCCTGGCCGAAATGAGCAAGAGCCAGTCGGCCGCACGCCGTGGCTGGACGAATGACCCGCCGCCGCCTGTCGTGCTTGCTCTCCGTCAGCTGTGCCGCGTCGTGCTCGAACCGCTGCGCGCCCATTATGGCCGTCCGGTGACGATCAACTCCGGCTATCGCTCGCCGCGCGTCAATCGCGCCATCGGCGGTGCCGCGACCTCTCAACACGTTCTTGGTGAAGCGGCGGACATCGAGGTGCCGGGCATCCCGAATGGCGACGTGGCCATCTACATCCGCGACTGGCTGCCCTTCGATCAGCTTATTCTCGAAGCCTATACGCCGGGCGTGCCGTCGTCAGGGTGGGTGCATGTCAGCTACCGCGAGGGCCGGCTGCGCCGCGAAGTCCTTACCGCCAGCCCGCGCAAGGGTGGCGGCATGGCCTATGCACCGGGGCTGCGGCTGTGACGCGGCTGCGGCTCGATGCCATCATCGCGCTGCTCGTCATCGGCGGCGCCCTCTCGGCGTTCGGCGTAGTTGCCTGGCTGGCGTGGCACGGCACCGGCGAGGGCGCGCTTGCCGCCGTGGTCGGGTTGGCGACGATCCTGCTCAACCATGCGGCCGGCATCGTGCGCAATCGTTTCCCCGGCCCCGAGATCGATGTTGTTCCACCCGGCTTCGAGGCCGGCGCCGCCTGCACCTGCGGCACGGATGAGGACCCGCGACCATGATCAAGACCGCCATCGCCTGGGCGCTCGGCCCGGCGCTTCCCTATGTCATCGGTGCCGTCATCGCGGCGCTGGCCTTGGGTGCCTGGACGATCAACGACCGGGCCTATGACCGGGGTGTCAGCCACGAGCGTGCCGAGTGGGAGAAGGAAGCCACCCGATTGCGCGCTGTGGCAGCCAGCGAGGCCGCTCAGCGCGCGCAAGCCGTCGCCGGTGCAGAGACCGCCGCCAGGGCTGCAAGCGTCGCCCTGGACGCCCTTGCCGCCGAAACCCGAAAGGACGCCGATGCCTATTACCAGACCCGCCCTGCTGCTCGTCGCGCTTGCCTCGATCCTGTCCGCGTGCGGGCCATCGCGGCAGCCGATCGTGCCGCCCTTGCCGCTGCCGGCGCC
>JANPKK010000012.1:0-159313 GCA_031426015.1 Alphaproteobacteria bacterium | reverse complement strand
GAGGCGAAGCGCATCGGGCTGAAACCCGGTGACAGGGTGCTGAAATAAACGCGCGCGCCGGCTGGCTCGGCCTGCTGCTGACGCTCGCTGCGCCGGTTGCCGCTGCGCCCGATTTCCAGGTTGCCGAAGCCGGCATCCTCGATCTTCAGGCGGCGCTCGCCAGCGGCCGGGTCACCTCGCGCCAGCTTGTCGCCGCCTATCAGGCGCGCATTGCCGCCTATGACCAGGCCGGGCCGCGGCTGAACGCGCTTGTTACCCGGAACGCCACTGCGCTCGCCGAAGCCGACGCGCTCGATCGCGAACGCCGTGAAAAGGGCGCGCGCGGCCCGTTGCACGGCATCCCGGTGCTGGTGAAGGACAATTTCGACACGAAAGACATGCCGACGAGCGGCGGCACGCTGGCGCTGGCGACGCTGCAACCCGGCGCCGATGCGACCCAGGTGGCGCGGCTGCGCGCGGCGGGCGCGATCATCCTCGGCAAGACGACGCTGCACGAACTCGCCTCGTGCATCATCACCGTGTCGTCGCTGACCGGCATTTCGCGCAATCCCTATGATCCGGCGCGGTCCCCGGGTGGATCGAGCGGCGGCACCGGTGCGGCCGTCGCCGCCAGCTTCGCTGCCGCCGGATTGGGCACCGACACCTGCGGCTCGATCCGCATCCCGTCGGCGTACCAGAACCTGTTCGGCCTGCGCGCGACGCGCGGCCTGTCGAGCCGCGCCGGGGTGATCCCGCTGTCATCGACCCAGGATATCGCCGGGCCGCTGACGCGCAGCGTCACCGATCTGGCGATCATGCTTGATGCCACCGTCGGCCCCGACGCGGCCGACGCCAGCACCGCGGGCGCCGCGGCGAATGTGCCGAAATCCTATCGCGACGCGCTGGTGCCCGGCAGCCTGAAGGGCGCGCGTATTGGCGTGATGCGCAGCCTGTTCACCGACGGGCCTGAAGATGCGGAGGGCCAGGACGTGGTCGATGCCGCGCTGGCCCGGCTGCGCGCCGAAGGGGCGGAGGTTTTCGACGTCGCCATACCCGAACTTGCTGCACTGCTCGTCGACAACAATGTCAGCATTTTCGAATTCAAGGGTGATTTCGCCGCCTATCTCGCGGCCCATCCGGGTGCGCCGGTGGCCGGGCTCGACGCGATCATCGCCGCTGGCCTGCACCATTACCGGCTCGACACGCGGTTTCGCGACCGGGCGAAAAAGGGCGGCGCCGATGTTGCCGCCTATGAACAGGCGCTGGCCAAGCGCGAGACGGCACGGGCGTTGACACGGGCGCTGATTGCCGCAAACCGGCTCGACGCGCTGCTCTATCCCACAACGCTAAAGCGCCCGCCGCTGCACACCGCCGAAACCGGGGCCGGCAGCGACAATTGCCGTTTCAGCGCGGTGACCGGCCTGCCGGCGCTGGCGGTGCCGGCGGGCTTCACGCCGCGCGGCCTGCCGGTCGGCATCGAACTGCTCGGCGCCGATTTCACCGAGCCTCGGTTGTTGGCGCTGGCCTGGGGCTGGGAACAGGCCGCCCGCCCGCGGCAAGCGCCGTTCAGCACGCCACCATTGATCAACGGCAAAGCGCCGGCGCCGCGAGCCTTCACGACGCTGATCGCGTCGCCGCAAGGGCGCGCAACGATTCGCTTTCGCTATGATCCGCTGACGGCGGCGCTCACCGCCGATGTGCGGCTTGGCGGGTTGGGCAAGGACGTGCCGGTCGCGGTCGCCCTCCATCGCCAGCACGAAGGCGGCCCCGGCCCGGTGCTGTCGCCGCTGCTGCTCGCCGGCCAGATGCGGAGCACCACGACGCTAACCCTCACCGGCCGCGACCGCGCCGATCTCGCGGCGGGGCGACTCTATGCAGCGCTCTACACCCGCGGTGCACCGCTCGGGGCTGGGCAGGCAACGCTGGTCTTGCCGGGGAACCAGGCCGTTCAGGCGTTAGTGACCAACGTTACGCATCGATCGTGAAGCGAAATACCCGGCTGGGGCCATCTTCGGGCAAGAGGTAGAGGTCGCCGCCTTCCATCGCCAGGCCTTCGCTCGTATAGGCGCCGCCGCGGCCAAAGGGTCGGGCGAGGCCGACGGCGCCGCTGCGCAAGGTGCGCGTCACCTTCAGCGATGGCCAGTCGATCCAGTCGACGGTGCCGCTCCACAATGTGCGCGACCCGGCCGCCACCAGCTTGTTGCCGACGAATTTCATGTCCTGATAATGCGTTGCCGATGGGTTCGGAACAACGCGCAGCCGACCTGCGTGGCGCAGATCGAAGATATACAGCAGCTTGCTGTCCCAATTGCCCGCGACCAGCGTGTGCCCCGCTGCCGCGACATAGCCGAGATGATCGGCGACCGGGATCTTGCGGCGGATCGCCAGGCTGGCGGCGTCGATCTCGACCAGCATCGCCGAACTTTCCGGCCGCATCTCGGCGACCGGCACCCAGATCGACCCACCGGAAATCGAGATCCCGCCGGGGTGGTAGCGCGCGCCATCGGTCAATTCGAGGCGGCGCACGAAGCGGCCCGTGGCGCGGTCGAACTGATGCAGGAAGCCCTTGCGGTTTGCGAGGTCGACCGATGTCACCCAGATATGCCGGCCGTGCAGACCAAGCCCCTGGACATGGAAAAGCTCGCCATCGAGCCTCAGGCTGCCGCGGGGCCGGGCGTGTTCGATCGCCCCGTCATAATGGTCGGGCGCGGCCGCTACCGAAAAGCTCGACAACAACAGCAGAACCAGCGTCGAGCCCGGCCGCGTCAACTTGCGGATCACCTGACTTGCCCCCCGATTGGTCTTGGGTTCGGGGGCAGCCATGGCGATTTCTCGTGTCAGAATGATTGCCGGGCGTTGAACTATTTTATACGTCGCCGCCGAAGGGGGCGCCCGGCGCTGGACAGCGTCGCCGGGCCACCGGCCCTGGCGGGCCGAAGATCGCCCGCCTGCCGGCATGCCACGCGCGCACTTCCGCTTGCCTTCGCGGTGCATTTCAGGCTCTAGAGGGGCATGGGAATCCTGCTCAACATCTTCACCTGGTGGCACGGCCCGGGGCTGGGCACGCGGATCATGACGCGGCGCCACGGCCAGGAAGTCGGCCGCGATGGCGAAGGCAATATCTATTACCGCCGCGGCAAGGCGGGCGAACCCGGCGAGCGGCGCTGGGTGATCTATAATGGCGGTACCCCCGAAGGCTCGCGGATCCCGCCCGAATGGCACGGCTGGATGCACAAGACCGTTGCGCTGCCACCGACCGAAGCGCCGATGGTGCCGCGCGTCTGGGAAAAGCCGTGGACGCCCAATGCCACCGGTACCAGCGCCGCCTATCTCCCATCGGGCAGCCTCGATGCCGGCGGTAAGCGCGCGCCGGCGCGGGGGGATTACAAGGCCTGGAGCCCTGAGGGCGACCAACGAGAAACCTTGCCCGACGACGCGGCGGCAGACTGATGCGCGCGCTGTTCAAGGATAACATCATCGAAGCGCTGGTCGGGCTCGTCGTCGTGCTCGTCGCGATCGGGTTCGTGACCTTTGCCTATGGCCGCACCCAGGCCGGCAGCGGCGATACCGGCTATGCGCTGGTGGCACGTTTCCCGAGCGTGGCGGGGGTGACGCCGGGCACCGATGTCAAGATTGCCGGCATCAAGATCGGCCGCGTCACGAAGCAGAGCCTCGACCCCGGCAGCTATGAAGCCATCCTTGAACTCGGTATCGACAAGGCGCTGAAATTGCCGATCGATTCGAGCGCGGCAATCACCAGCGAAGGCCTGCTCGGCGGCAATTACATCTCGCTGACCCCGGGCGGGGATTCGGTGATGCTGAAACCCGGCGAGGAAATCACCGAAACCTCGGGCGCTACCGACCTGATGGGGCTGATCGGATCGGTGGTGAACCGTTCGGGCGAAACGCCCGCACCTGCTGCCGCCCCCTCTGCCGCTACCCCGCCGGCGCCCTGATCGCCATGGCTGGGCGATTGTGCCTGATGCTGGGCCTGCTGCTCGCCGCCCCGACGCTGGCGCAGGAACGAGCCCCGGTTGCGCCGCCCGCGACGGTGGAGCCGCCAAAAGCGACGCCGAAGCCCCCGCCGCCCAAGGCCGCACCAACGCCCGATCCGGCACGCGGCATTACGCCCAATGCCCAGCGGCTGGTCAGCATCGGCGCGATCAACAAGCGTACCGGGCAGAGCCGCACCTTCAACCTGCACCCCGGCGAAATGTTCGATTTTGCCGGTCTGCGCGTCACGGTGCGCACCTGCGAGACGACTCCGCCGTGGGAACAGCGGCTGACCGGCGCCTTTCTGCTGATCGACGAACGCATGGTCAACGCGCCGATGAAGCGGGTGTTTTCGGGCTGGATGTTCGCCGAAAGCCCATCGCTCCACCCGCTCGAACACCCGCGCTACGATGTCTGGGTCAAAAGCTGCACGATGCGCTTTCCCGAAACCGGGCCGGCGACTGTGGTGGCCGGGCGAAGCGCCGCCCCATCGAGCGCGAAAAAATCCCCCGCCACGCCGAGCGCCGCGCCCAATTGAAGCCGATAGGCGCGCGCCGTTACTTCGGTCGCGCCAAAGGATTCGAGATGGCTGGTCAGGAACTGCGTATCGAGCAGGGTAAAACCGCCGACACGCAACCGCGCCACCAGCGCCGCCAGCGCGACCTTCGAGCCATCGCGCACGCGGGTGAACATCGATTCGCCGAAGAACGCCCCGCCGAGCCGCACGCCGTAGAGTCCGCCCGCCAGCGAGCCATCCTCGGCCCAGGCCTCGACAGAATGCGCCTGGCCGCGGCGGTGGAGTTCGCCATAGGCGCGGGCGATTACCGGGTTGATCCAGGTGTCGGTGCGCCCCGGCACCGGCTCGGCACAGGCGGCCAGCACTTTATCGAAGGCGCGATCGGCGGTGAGCGTGAAGCGTTCGGATTTCAGCGTCTTGGCGAGGCTTTTCGACAGATGGAAGCCATCCAGTGGCAGCACGCCGCGCTTCTTGGGCTCGACCCAGAAGATATCGGGGCTGGTGGCGCTGTCGGCCATCGGGAAAACGCCGCTGGCATAGGCGCGCAACAGCACATCGGGATCGAGCACGGTGGGCCGCGGCGGGCTCATCTCAACTGCCGAGCAGGGCGAGGACGACCCCGCCGGCGACGCAGAACAGCCCCAGCGCCTCGCTGCGGCCAAAGCGCTCCTTCAGGTAAAAGCGCCCGAACAACAGGGTGAAGATCACTTCGACCTGCCCGACGATGCGGACGAGCGCGACCGGGGCGGTGGCAAAGCCGGTGAACCAGCCGGCCGACCCGAGCGCCGCCAGTCCGCCGACCTGCGCCGAGGTCCGCCACGTCGCGGCCACCTTGCGCCATTGTTCGGGCTCGCGCAGCGTGACGTAAGCGCCCTGCATCAGCGCCTGCGCCACCATCGTCACCGCCAGCGTAGTGAGCGCGCGCAGCAACAGGTCGGGGGTCGCCAGTTGCAGCGTCGCGTTGCGCACGAACACCGATGTCAGGGCGAAACCGAAGCCGGCGCCCAGCCCGCACAGTGCCGCCGGCTGGACCATTTCACCGAGCAGTTCGCGCGGGGACAGCTTGCGGCCCCCCGTCGACAGGATGATCACCCCGGCAACGCCCAGCCCGATGCCGGCCCAGATCAGCGGCGTCAGCGCCTCGTTGAGCAACCATGCCGACAGCAGCGCGCCTTGTACGGCTTCGGTTTTCGAATAGGCCGTGCCGACAACGAAATTGCGATAGCCGAACGCCATGATGAGGAGGTTGGTACCGATAATCTGGGCGATGCCGGCCGCCACCGCAAAGCCGAAAAACGCCGGTGGCAGGTATGGCACCACGCCGCCGCGCGCCGCCAGATAGGCCCCGAGCAGCAGCAGCGCGACCGGAAAGCCATAAAGATAGCGCACCAGCCCCGCCGCATTGACCGACAGCGTGCCGCGCAGCCGCTGCTGCACTGCCGTCCGCCACGCCTGCAACGCCCCGGCCATCAGCGTCGCGGGCAGCCAAATGGGGGACAAAATCATGCGGCGTCCGGATCGACGGCCTCGAACTTCCAGGTCTTGGGGTTGCGCGCGAACGCCGATCCCGGCGGTGAAGCCATGAGATGCGCCCAGGTGTCATCGACGGCGAGGACAGCGCTTAGCGGCACCCAGGCGACATCGCGCGCGTCTATTTCTTCTTCACTTGCATCGCCCGCTTCGCCGCGCAGCGCCCAGCCGGAGTCACTGTGCGGATCGCCCGGTTCGGGGTCCTCGCGATACAGGAAACCGACCTTGATGCCGCCCGTCAGCACGCACTCGTCGACAAGGCAGAAGTCCGAAAGCGCCGGCCCCGGTTCGTTCACCGTCACGAGTCGGCGCGCGACGCCAGCCAGCGTTCCAGCCATTTGATGGTGTAGTTGCCATCGATGAAATCGGGGTCCTCGATGATCGCCTGTTGCAGCGGGATCGTCGTCTTCGGCCCGTGGATGACGAATTCCTCGAGCGCGCGGCGCAGGCGCATCAGCGCGTCGTTGCGGTTGGCACCATAGACGATCAGCTTGGCGATGAGCGAATCATAATAAGGCGGAATGCGATAGCCGTCGTACAGCGCGCTATCGACGCGGACATGCAAGCCGCCCGGCGCGTGGAAATCGGTCACCCGGCCCGGCGAGGGGGCAAAGGTCACCGGGTCTTCGGCGTTGATGCGGCATTCGATGGCATGGCCTTCGAAACGGATCTGTTCCTGCGTCACCGACAGCGGCAGCCCGGCGGCAACGCGGATCTGTTCGCGCACCAGGTCGAGGCCGGTAACAGCTTCGGTGACGGGGTGTTCGACCTGCAGGCGGGTGTTCATTTCGATGAAATAGAATTTCCCGTCCTCGAACAGGAACTCCATCGTGCCGGCGCCGCGATACTTGAGTTTCGACACGGCCTGGCGGACGATCTCGCCCATTTCGGCGCGTTGCTCGGGGTTGAGCGCCGGGGAGGGGGCTTCCTCGAGCACCTTCTGGTGGCGCCGCTGCAGCGAGCAATCGCGCTCGCCCATATGGACGGCGCCGCCCTTGCCATCGCCGAACACCTGGAATTCGATGTGGCGCGGTTCGGAAAGATATTTCTCGATATAGACGGTGTCGTCACCGAACGCCGCCTTGGCCTCGTTCTGCGCCTGGCGCATCAGTCCGGGCAGCGACGCCGCATCGGGGATCACCTTCATGCCGCGGCCGCCGCCGCCCGATGCGGCCTTGATCAGCACCGGATAGCCGATGTCATTGGCGACCTTGATCGCTTCTTCGGGCGTGTTCACCGGGCCATCGGAGCCGGGCACCAGCGGCAGGCCGAGCGCGGCGGCGGTGCGCTTGGCCTCGACCTTGTCGCCCATCTTGCGGATATGTTCAGGGTCGGGGCCGATCCAGACAATCTTGTGCTGCTCGACGATCTCCGCAAAGCGCGCGTTTTCGGACAGGAAGCCATAGCCGGGGTGGATGGCATCGGCCTGGGCGATCTCGGCCGCCGAAATGATCGCCGGGATGTTGAGATAGCTGTCGGTCGCCGACGGCGGCCCGATGCAGATCGCTTCGTCCGCCAGCCGCACATGCATTGCATCGGCATCGGCGGTGGAATGCACCGCCACCGTGCGAATGCCCATTTCGCGGCAGGCGCGATGGACACGCAGGGCGATTTCGCCGCGATTGGCGATGAGGACCTTCCCGAACATTGCCATGCGCCTATTCGATCACGACGAGCGGTTCGTCATATTCGACGGGCTGTTCGCTGCGGATGAGGATTTTCACGACCTTGCCGGCCTTGGGCGCGGTGATCGGGTTCATCACCTTCATCGCTTCGATGATCAGCAGCGTGTCGCCAACGGCAACCGTCTGGCCTTCGCTGACATAGGGCGCGGCGCCGGGTTCGGGCGTCAGATAGGCGGTGCCGACGATAGGCGACTTGACCAGCCCGGCGTGCGACTTCCAGTCATCACCGGCGGGCGCTGCAGCGGGGGCGGCAACGGCAGCGGCGGCAGGGGCAGGGGCATAGGCCGGACCGGGGGCATAGGCGGTCACGGCGGCGGCGGTGCGCACCACGCGGATGACGCGTTCGCCGTCCTTGACCTCGATTTCGGTGAGATGGTTCGAATCGAGCAGTTCGGCAAGCTCGCGAACCAGTGCGGTATCGACTGCAATTCCAATGCCTTCAGGCATGTGCGTCCCTTATCTGTTGCCCCCGGAAGGGGTGGTTATTGCCGCAAGCGTGCCGCCGCGTCCAGCGCCAGCGCATAGGATTGGGCGCCGAAGCCGCAGATCGTGCCACGCGCGACGGCGGAAACGTAACTATGATGCCGAAACGCTTCGCGGGCGTGCGGGTTCGACAGATGAACTTCGATGACCGGCACGCTGATGGCCTTGATCGCATCGTGCAGCGCTACCGAGGTGTGGGTATAGGCGCCGGCGTTGAGAATGACGGCGCAGCAGCCGCGCGCCCCGGCTTCGTGCAGCCAGTCGACGAGATGGCCTTCATGGTTGGATTGCCGCAAGTCGATTTCCAGCCCCAGCCCGAGCGCCTGGTCCTCGAGCGCCGCCGCGATGCTGTCGAGCGTGTCATGGCCATAGATTTCCGGCTCGCGCGATCCGAGCAGGTTGAGATTGGGGCCGTTGAGTACAAGGACGAGATTGGAGGACATGCGCGGAGTATAGGGGGGCGTGCGGTAAAGGCCAGAGTGCGAGGCTCACTCCTTCCTTACTTCCTCCTTCTCCCCTCCCCGAGCGGGAGAAGAGGAGGCGAGACAATCCCGCCCCTTCCAACCCGCGACGCCACGCGCCATAGAGAGGCCATGATCAATCTCGTCCTCAATGGCGATCCGCGCCGCGTCGCACCCGGGTCCAGCCTCGCCGGGCTGCTCGCCGAACTCGATCTCGATGCCGCCAAGGTGGCGGTCGAGCGCAATCTCGAAATCGTGCCGCGATCGACCTTCGCGACGGTCGAACTTGCCGAGGGCGACCAGCTCGAAATCGTGCATTTCGTCGGCGGTGGGCAGGACGACGGCTGGGAAGTCGCCGGCCGCAAGTTCGCCTCGCGGCTGATCGTCGGCACCGGCAAATACAAGGATTTTGCCCAGAACGCCGCCGCGCTCGAAGCCTCGGGCGCCGAAATCGTCACCGTTGCCGTCCGCCGGGTCAATGTCACCGACAAGGGCCAGCCGATGCTGACCGATTATATCGACCCGAAGAAATTCACCTATCTGCCCAACACCGCCGGCTGCTTCACCGGCAAGGACGCGGTGCGCACCCTGCGGCTGGCGCGCGAGGCGGGGGGGTGGAACCTCGTCAAGCTCGAAGTGCTCGGCGAAGCGCGGACGCTCTATCCCGACATGGCCGAAACGCTGATCGCCACCGCCGAGCTGGTCAAGGACGGCTTCGATGTCATGGTCTATTGCGCCGATGATCCGATCGCGGCGAAAAAGCTGGAGGAGCTTGGCGCCTGCGCGATCATGCCGCTCGGCAGCCTGATCGGCTCGGGGCTCGGCATCCAGAACCCGGTGACGATCCGCATGATCATCGAAGGCGCCAAGGTCCCGGTGCTCGTCGATGCTGGCGTCGGCACGGCGTCGGATGCCGCCGCCGCGATGGAATTGGGCTGCGCCGGCGTGCTGATGAACACCGCGATTGCCGAGGCCAAGGACCCGATCCTGATGGCGCGCGCGATGAAGCTGGCCATCGAAAGCGGCCGGCTGGCCTATCGGGCGGGTCGGATGGCGAAGCGGCGCTATGCGGACCCGAGTTCACCGTTGGCGGGGTTGATCTGAAGGGTCAGGCGCAACCCCCACCCCGGGCCGCGCTGCGCGCGTCTCTCGCCCTCCCCGCAGCCGTCAGGCGACGCCTTCGCGTCAGGGGGGGAGGGAGTCAGATGTTCAGGCTGGCGATGATATCCCGGTACAGATCGCGCTTGAACGGGACTGCCAGGTCGACCAGCGTGTGGACTTCCGCCCAGCGCCACGCCTTGAATTCGGGGTGGGGCTGGTCGATCGCCACGTCGGCGTCGCTGCCCAGGAACCGCATCGCGAACCATTTCTGGCGCTGGCCGCAATAACGGCCCTTCCAGATCGTGCCGATCATGTCCTCGGGCAGGTCGTAATAGTGCCAGTCCGGCGTTTCGGCGATGATTTCGGCGAGGTGCGCCGGCACGCCGGTTTCCTCTTCCAGCTCGCGGAAGGCGGCCACCTGCGCGTCCTCGCCGTCGTCGATCCCGCCTTGCGGCATCTGCCACGCCTCCAGCTTGGAATCGAGGCGTTGCCCGACAAAGACATGGCCATCGGCGTTGATCAGCAGCACGCCGACTCCGGGGCGATAGGGCAGGCCGGAGGGGTGGGTACGCGGGGCAGCGGTAATCATTTCTTCTCCGGGGCTTGCGTCGCCTTGCTCACCGTTGTCGCGGTGCCGCATTCGGCGCTGGTATCGCTGGCGGCGCAGGCTTGCACCGCCAGTTTGGCGATCAGTGCCGGCGCCGTGGCGGGATCGAACAACGGCCGCTTCTGGCCGGGCAGATTGCGTTCGGCGAACTGCACCGACCAGATATTCTCGCCATCGCGAATGAAGACGATTGCAGCACGTTCGCTCGCGCCGGGCACCGCCTTGCTGTAATCGCTGCCCTGCACTTCATCGCAACCGAGCACGATCAATCGCTGCCGCGCCGAGCTCGGCGATGCCACCGCACCGAGATCGCGATAGATCCAACCGGGACACGAACGCTTGTTGAAGATATAATTGCCGAGCGCTGCATCTTCGACCTGCGCCGCACCGACACCCGGCTGCGACGTCAGTGTGATCATCTGCGTCCAGTTCGCCAGCGTCTGGCCGTCGGGCAGATATTCGACGATGTAACCCCCCGGCACCTGTTGCCGATAGGCGGTGACGAACGGCCGCGGCAGCTTGAATGACAGCACGCGATTATAAACCTGCTGCACCACCGCAATGGTCGGCTGGTCGGTCTTGCCCCAGGTTTCGCGCATCATCTGCGCTTCGGCGGGCTGGTTTTCCTGCGCCGCCACCGGGGTGACGGCGAGCAGCGCCAGCAGCGCCAGCCTCATCACGCCGTTGCTTCCTCGATCAGGCTGTTCAGGTCGGCAAGGCACTTGTGCAGATCATCCTGCGCCGAAGGGATCGCGCCGCGCAGGGTGATGCTGCCATGAATCTGCCCGGCGGCTTCGCGGAAGATCGTGCGCACCCCGGCGGCGATCAGGCGCCCGGCATAGGCGCGGCCCTGGTCGCGCAGCGGGTCGAGCCCGCAGGTGAACACCAGCGTCGGCGGCTGGCCGGCCAGGCTCTCGGTGAACAGCGGCGAGGCGTGCGGGTGTTTCAGGTCGGCGTCGGCCGGCATGTAATGGCCGTTGAACCAGTCCATGCTCGCCTTGGTCAGCAAATAGCCATCGGCAAATTCGGTCATCGAGCCGTCGGTCGTGGTCATGTCGGTGGCGGGGTAGATCAGCCATTGCGCGATGATCGGCACCGGCATTTGACCCTGGAGTTCCAGGCTCATCACGGCCGCCAGATTGCCGCCGGCGCTGTCCCCGGCCGGAACGACGCCCGTCACGGGATGGCCGATCACATCGGGCGAGCCTGCCACCCAGCGAGTCGCCGCAAGACAATCCTCGGTGGCGGCGGGAAAGCGATGTTCCGGCGCAAGGCGATAATCCACCGACACCACCGTCATGTTGAGGACGCTGCAGATTTCGGCACAAACCGAATCATAGATGTCCAGATCGCCGATCACCCAGCCGCCGCCATGGTAGAAAACCAGCACCGGCGCCGCATCGGCGGCCAGCGTGGCGCGATAAAGGCGAGCGGGAATGCTGTGGCCGTGCGGGCCGGGAATGGCGATGTCGCGGCGCTCCGCCACATCGGGGCGCGGGCGTTCGGCCATGCTGCCCATCACCGTCATCATCTGGCGGGCGCCGGCGGGGTCCATCTCGTGCATCGCGGGGCCGGGCGCCGCGGCGAGCATCCCCAGGATCATCTGCACATCATCACGAACGAACGGCATTGCGGCACTCCCCAATCATTTGCGCGGCACCATAGCGCCGGGGATGGCGCGGGCAATGGGGCACGGCCATGTCAACGCCCTCCCCGTTGACGCGAAGGCGTCGCCTGCGGCTTTGGGGCGGGAGGCTGCGCGCATCCGCTGCATCGACAGATCAGGAAGGGCGCGACAAACAGGCGGCATGACCCGGCCCTCCATCCCCCGCAGCGTTCTCGCCTATGGCCTGCTCGGCCTCATTCCGTTTCTGGCGCCGCCATTGCTCGCGGCAGCGGTGCCGGCGCATGGCGGCTTCCTCGCGCTCATTGCACTGGCCTATGGCGCGCTGATCCTGTCCTTCCTCGGCGGCGCGCGCTGGGGGCTGGCGGTGGCGGTGCCGGCGCCGGGGTTCCTGACCATCACCGTGTCGATGCTGCCCACCATCGCCGCGCTGGCGTTGCTGTTGGCGCCGGGCCTGCCACGCCCGCTGCAATTGCTGGTCATGGCGGCGCTGCTGACGCTGCAATTCGTCTGGGATGCGCTGTCGAGGGGCATGCCGCCCTGGTATCCGCGGCTGCGCGCCATCCTGACGCTTGGCGCCGCCACCGGACTGGTTGCCATGGCCTGGCTGGTGCTCCATGCGCCCGATCCGCACGGCGCAACCATGGTGTGAGTTCGGTGGCGGCGCCCGCCGGCGTCAGGCGACCACGCGCTGCAGCTGCCCGCGCCGCGACCGCACGATCATGCCGGTCAGGCCAAAGCCGGCCAAAAGTTGCAACCACACCGCCGGCTCGGGCACTGCCGCTGCCGACACGTCGATGCTGGCGCGTGATTGGCCGACGATCAAATCCCCGGTCAGCGTTCTGCCGCCCAGAATGAAATTGTTGAAATTGATCCGCAGCGCGTTGGTCACCAGCGATTCGAAGGTCGAACCGTTGGTGAAACTGGTCTGTTCGTTGAGTATGATCCGCAGCCCCAGCGCGTCGAGCGCAACGAAATTCGGTGCCACCTGGGCATTGGCGCCCAGCGAAAAATCGAGCAATCCGAGCACCGACAAGTTGAGGTTCGACAGAACGGATTCACCGACCAGCGTGTTGATATTGCCGATCCGCGTAACCGTGGTCCGCGACGTGATCGTGTCGGCCGACAGGCCGAGCGTCGTGGTGGTGATGCCGAAAAGCCGCGTGAACAGGCCGACATCGAGATCGTTGATCTGGGCAAAACCACTGCCACTCGTGGTATCGAACAGGGTGGTGCCATTGGCCGTCGCGTTGGTCGTAATCAGTCCGGTGCTGATGTCGAGACCGGCCGATACGAGCGTTACCACGCCGAGATCCGTCGATGTCGCGAGCGACGCCAGCGAACCATCGATGTCATAGCCTGGCGGTGTTGTGCCACTGACCGCTGCCACCGGGCCGACCGTCACGCCCACGGTGTTCAGCACCTTCACATTGCTGGACAAGCCGAACGCCCCGGTTCCAATCACGACCGCCGCCGACGCCGGTGCGGCGAGGCCGATTGCTGGTAAAATACAGATCCGCAAAGCTACTTTGGAAAACATGTCTTGACTCCCTCTGATTTATATTATCTTAAAATTCGTTTCCGACTCCGCGCTTCTGCAGCAAATTTATAGCCTGCTGCTCTACTATTACGTCTGAAGAGGGTGTTCGCTCCGTCAACAACAAAATATAATTTACTCAAGACTTCAGAATACTTGTCGTACGGCTTATATTCCCAGTAATTAAGTGGGTGATGACTTTCGGATGCAACTCGGCTAACAGCGCGGGCGACCATGTCGATGCTCGCACCCCGGCCCCTGTTAGTGTTCGATTCCGGTGTCGGCGGCCTGTCGGTGCTCGCCGCGATCCGCGCCGCACTGCCCGGGTTGCCTGTCGTGTATGCCGCGGACAATGCCGGTTTCCCCTATGGCACCAAGACCGAATTGGAAGTCGCCACCCGCACCTGTGCGCTGCTCGGCCGGCTGTCGGAACGGTTGCGACCGCGAATGATCGTCATCGCCTGCAACACCGCCTCGACGATCGCGCTCGGCCATGCCCGCGCCGTCCTGGACGTGCCGATCGTCGGCACGGTACCCGCCATCAAGCCCGCGGCCGAAGCCTCGCAAAGCCGGGTCATCGGCGTGCTCGGCACCCAGGCGACGGTGCGGCAGCCCTATGTCGACCGGCTGTCGGCCGAATTCGCCGGGGATTGCCTGGTGCTGCGCCATGGCTCGGCGCGGCTGGTCGAACTCGCCGAAGCGATGCTGGCGGGCGAAACCGTCACCGCCGCTGATGTCGCCCCCGAACTCGAAGGACTCACCGGCCAGCCGGGGGGTGACCGCATGGATACGGTGGTCCTCGCCTGCACGCATTTCCCGCTGCTGTTGCCGCAACTGACCGCCGCAGCAGCGCAACCGCTCGCCTTCGTGGATGGCGTCGCGACCACGCTGCGCTTCGTCGATGGCGTTGCGACTACGCTGCGCTTTGTCGATGGCGTTGCGACTACGCTGCGCTTTGTCGATGGCGTTGCGACTACGCTGCGCTTTGTCGATGGCGTTGCGACTACGCTGCGCTTCGTCGATGGCGTTGCGACTACGCTGCGCTTCGTCGATGGCGCCGCCGGCATCGCGCGGCGGGTGGCGTATCTCCTCGGCCCGGACGCGGTCGCGGCGGCGCAAGGCACCCCGCCGCCGGGTCGTGCCATCTTCACCCGCGCCGATGCCCATGTTGACGCGCTCGCACCGGCGCTTAAAGCATTCGGGCTCGATACCACGGAAATCCTGTAGGGGGCCGCGCCATGGCGATGACCGATGCCGAACTGATGGCCCGCATGAACCGTTTCGTGCCGCCGACCGGCGTGCTGCTCAACATGGAAATCCTGGCGCTCGACAGCGAAGCCGGCACCGTGCGCGTCCGCTATCTGCCCGGCCCGGAATTCACCAATCCGATGGGCAGCGTGCAGGGCGGCATCGTCGTCGCCATGCTCGATGATGCCGCCGCCTTTGCCGCCATCGCCAAGGCCGGCGAACGCATCGGCATCCCGACGATCGAATTGAAAACCAGCTTCTTTGCCCCCGCCAAGGCCGGCGTGCCCTTGTTCGTCGATGCCCGGTGCCTGAAAATGGGCAAGCGCGTCGCCTTCATGGAAGCCGACATGACCGATGAGTCCGGCACGCTGCTGGCGCGTTTGACAACCAGCGCCGTCCCCGTCGCAATCCCCCAGGGCGGCGGCAACATGGTGGAGCGGAAATGACCGAGATGATGACCCCTGATGACGTGCTCGTCGAACGCCGCGGCCGCGCAATGTGGCTGGTGCTCAACCGCCCGGCGGCGCTCAACGCGCTCAACCTGCCGATGGCGCAGGCGATCCACCGCGCGCTGTTCGCCGCCGCTGCCGACCCCGAAGTCGAACGCGTCATCATCGAAGGCGCCGGTGAAAAGGCCTTTTGCGCCGGCGGCGACATCGCTATCCTCGGCCGCGAAGGCCGGCAGGACCGCGCGCTGTTCGAAAATTTCTTCCACGACGAATATCGCATGAACCAGGCCATTGCCCGGCTGGCGACGCCTTATGTCGCGATTCTGGATGGCATCACCATGGGCGGCGGCGTCGGCCTGTCGATTCATGGCCCGTACCGCATCGTCACCGAACGCACGCTCTTCGCCATGCCCGAAACCGGCATCGGCCTGATCCCCGATGTCGGCGGCACCCATGCGCTGGCGCGGCTGCCGGGAGAACTGGGCACTTGGGCAGCGCTCACCGGCGCGCGGTTGAAGGCGGCCGATTGCCTTTATGCCGGCATCGCGACGCATTTCGTGCCGGTCGAACGCTTGCCGGTGCTGCGTGATCTGCTCGCCGACAGTGATGAAGATATCGCCGCGATCCTCGCCACCCTCCACGGCGATCCCGGCCCAAGCGCGCTCGAAGCGCTGCGCGACGGCATCGATTTCCACTTCGCGCATGACCGGGTGGAAGATATTCTTGCCAGCCTCGATGAAGGCGATGACTGGGCGCTGGCGCAGGCGGCGATCATCCGCAAGATGTCGCCGACCTCGTGCAAGCTCAGCCTGCTCGGCCTGCGCATGGCCGAAGACGCCGAAATCGAGGACGCGCTGATCACCGAATATCGTATGGTCTGCCAGATCCGCCACGGCCATGATTTCTTCGAAGGCGTTCGCGCCGTCCTGCTCGACAAGGACAAGAACCCGCTGTGGAGCCCGGCACGCTTCGAGGATGTCAGCGAGGACGACATCGCGCTGTATCTGCGCGAACCCGACAGTGGCGATCTGACGTTCGAATAAGGAACGGGTCAGCGCTACCTACCCATAGCGCGCGGCGCGGTCGCGCAGGGCGGCTTTCATGCCCCCGTCCTGCACCAGCCGGAAGAAGGTCTTGAACGATTCGCTTTGGTGGAAGATCGCGTCGAAATCGGCGGTCGTGGCGCACGAGGCGAACAGCCCCATATTTTCGTACCAGGCGTTGGTCGCCTGTTTGAGGATGATGAGGTTTTCCATCGGCGTGCGCGCCATGTCCTGCGCCAGCGCCATCGTCACGGCGTCGAGATCCTCGGGCGCGGTCACCCGGTTGATCAGGCCCAGCCCGAGCGCCGTTTCGGCATCGATGATTTTCGCGGTGTAGAGCAGTTCGCGCGCCTGTTTCATGCCCATCAGCAGCGGCCAGAAAAAGATCGTCGGCGGCAGGCCGAGATCGCGCGCCGCCGGGTGCCCGAAGGTCGCCGCGGTCGAGGCGACGACCAGATCGGACACCGCGAGCAGTTCATTGCCCCCCGACAGGCACGGCCCCTGGACCTGGGTGATCACCGGCTTGGGCTGGCGCCAGATGCCGAGCCAGACGGCGAGCAGCGCATGGATATTCTGCCGGTCGATGCCGATATCGACGCCTTGGGGGTGATCGGCGGGATATTGATCCGCCACCCAATCCTCGCGTTTCAGGTCATAACCGACCGAGAACACCGGGCCGTTGCTTTTTATCAGCACCACCGACGTGTCGCGATCATGGCCGACGACTTCGAACAAGGCCCGCAATTCGCGCAGCATCGTCGCCGAAATGGCGTTGAGGCTGGCCGGCCGGTCGAGCGTCACCACCAGCACGCGGCCATCGTGATGCAGCTTCAATGTTTCGAAATTCACGCTATTTCCCCTAAAGCCCCAGCACGGCCTTGGCCATGATCGCGCGCTGCATCTCCGAGGTGTCGCCATAGATGGTGGCGGCACGCTTGAAGAGATAATGTTCCATCAGCACCGGCCCCGAGACATTGTGATCGGGCTGGTTCGAGGCCGCCCCGCCCGCTGTTCCGGCACAGGGCAGTCCCTCCGGCCCGGCGATCTCGATGCCCAATTCGGCGACCTGTTGCTGCAGCGTCGTGCCGAGCACTTTCAACGGCATCGCCAGCGTTGCCGCATCGGCGCTGCCGGGTGCCGCCAGCAAGGCGCGCCGCTCCAGCGCTTCCAGCGCATCGACGTCGATCGACAGGCTGGCGTGCTTGCGCGCAAAGCTGCCGAAATCGAAGCTGCCGGCGTCGGCCAGCGCCGCTGCCTTGGCGCGCAGATGGCCGAGCAGGACGCGCAGATGCGCCGTCCCCGCCAGCCCGGCGCGTTCGTTGGCAAGCAGGAACTTGGCATAGGTCCAGCCGTTGTTCTCCGCGCCGATCCGATTGCCGGCGGGCACCCGCACATCGCTGAAGAACACTTCGTTAAGATGATGCAGGCCATCGATCGAGATGATCGGCCTGACCGTTATGCCCGGCGTCCGCATGTCGATGAGCAGGAAGGAGATACCCGCCTGCGGTTTCACGTCCGGATCGGTGCGCACGAGGCAGAAGATCCAGTCGGCCCAATGCGCCTGGGTGGTCCAGATTTTCTGGCCGTTGACGACATAATCATCGCCATCGCGCACCGCGCGGGTGTTGACGCTGGCAAGGTCCGATCCGGCGCCCGGTTCGGAATAGCCCTGGCACCAGAACACCGACCCGTCGCGGATCCCGGGCAGATGCTGCGCCTTTTGCGCCTCGGTCCCGAACGTATAGATAACCGGCCCGATCATGATCGGCCCGAATTGCGACGGCAGCGGCGCGCCGATCCGGGCGCATTCGCTGTGGAAAATCGTCTGCTGCAGCGGTGTCCAGCCGGGGCCACCGAATTCGACCGGCCAGTTGGGTACGCTCCAGCCCTTGCCGTTCAGGCTGTGCTGGATCCAGCCCGCCGTCTCGCGCGTTTGCCGTTCGATGGTGTCGTGCTTGTAGCGCAGGTCGGGCGGCACCAGGCCCTCGAGAAAGTCACGCACTTCGGCGCGCAGCCGGTCGTCTTCGGTGGCAGACCCCAGGGGCATCGGCATTTCCTGCATTGGCTATGGCGGTGCGAAGGTTGCTGCCGGTTTCACCCCTGTCAATGGCGGCGCCGGCCTGCCCAATTCGATTGCCCCCGCGCGTCCCAGCCTCTAGATACAGCCCTAGATTCGCCCGCGAGGCCCCACCGCCAGTATGTCCGCTGCTATCGCCTTTGCTTCCGACCATGCCGGCTATGCGCTGAAGGCGCTGCTGGTCGCGGAATTGCGTGAACAGGGGCATGAAGTGCTCGATCTCGGGCCGTTCGATGAAGCGTCGGTGGATTACCCGGATTTCGGCGCCAAACTCGCCACCGCGATTGCCGATGGCCGTGCCGCGCGGGGCATCGCCATTTGCGGCTCGGGCATCGGCATTTCGATTGCGGTCAACCGCAACCCCGCGGCGCGCTGCGCCCTTGTGACATCGGGTCTGATGGCGCGGCTGGCGCGGCTGCATAATGATGCCAATTGCATCGCGCTCGGCAGCCGGATCATCGGTATCGAAACCGCGCGCGATTGCGTGACCGAATTTCTCGCCACCGAATTTGCCGGCGGGCGCCACGCGGGTCGTGTCGCCAAGCTGGGCCAGTGAAAGGACAGACGATGAGCAGCAACCCCGTTTCGGTCACCGACACCCTGCCGACCGGCTTTTTCGATACCCATCTCGGCGCCGCCGATGCCGCGGTTGCCGCTGCGGTCGCGTCCGAAATGGACCGTCAGCAGCACCAGATCGAGCTGATCGCGTCCGAAAATATCGTCTCGCGCGCCGTGCTCGAAGCGCAGGGCTCGGTTTTCACCAACAAATATGCCGAAGGCTATCCCGGCAAGCGCTATTATCAGGGCTGCGCCCCGTCGGACGCGGTGGAAACGCTCGCCATCGAGCGCGCCAAGAAGCTGTTCAACTGCGCCTATGCCAACGTCCAGCCGCATTCGGGGGCGCAGGCCAATGGCGCCGTCATGCTGGCGCTGACCAAGCCGGGTGATACCATCCTCGGCATGAGCCTCGATGCCGGCGGCCACCTCACCCACGGCGCCGCGCCCGCCATGTCGGGAAAATGGTTCAATGCGGTGCAATATGGCGTGCGCCGCGAAGATCACCTGATCGATTATGACGAAGTCGAGCGGCTGGCGCTCGAGCACAAGCCGGTGCTGATTATCGCCGGGGGCTCGGCCTATCCGCGCATCATCGATTTCGCGCGCTTCCGGGCGATTGCCGACAAGGTCGGGGCGAAACTGCTCGTCGACATGGCGCATTTCGCCGGGCTGGTCGCTGCCGGCATCCATCCGTCGCCGCTGCCGCACGCCGATGTCGTGACGACGACGACCCACAAGACGCTGCGCGGGCCGCGGGGCGGCATGATCCTGTCGAACGACGAAGCGCTCGGCAAGAAATTCAACAGCGCGGTGTTCCCGGGGCTGCAGGGCGGCCCGCTGATGCATGTCATCGCGGCGAAGGCCGTGGCGTTCGGCGAAGCGTTGCAGCCCGAATTCAAGGATTACGCCATCCGTGTCGTCGCCAATGCCCAGACGTTGGCCAACCGGCTCGCGGCACGCGGCTGCGCGGTCGTCGCCGGCGGTACCGATACGCATTTGGCGCTGATCGACCTGACCCCCAAGGGCCTCAACGGTCGCCAGGCCGACGAAGCGCTCGAACGCGCCGGCATTACCTGCAACAAGAACGGCGTGCCCTTCGATCCGCTGCCGCCAACGAAGACCAGCGGCATCCGCGTCGGCTCGCCGGCCGGCACGACGCGCGGCTTCGGCCAGGCCGAATTCACCGCGATCGGCGACATGATCGCCGATGTGCTCGACGGCCTTGTCGCCAATGGCGATGAAGGCAATGCGGCGGTTGAAGCCGCGGTCAACGTGCGGGTGCGGGCGCTGTGCGCGCGTTTCCCGATCTATCCCAACGGCTGAGGAGAGACGCGATGAACGATAGCAATTCCGGCGGCAATCCTGGCGGCAAGCCCGACGATCTGGCCGCAAAGGCCGAAAAACTCGCCGCCGACGCGCTGGAGGCCGGCAAGAAGTTCATCGAGACCGATACCGGCAAGAAAGTGGCGGAAGCGACCGAAAGCGCCTTCCAGACCGCCAGCGAAATGGGCCAGAAAATCGCTGACAGCGAATTCGGCAAAAAAGCGCTGGAAAGCGATATCGGCAAGCAGGCGGTCGAACTCGCCAAGCAGGCGAGCGAGCAGACCAAGGCCAATATCCCCAATGTCCTTGGCCGCAATGTCGCGGTCGGCGCGGCGGCTGGCGCGGTGGTCGCCATCCCGATTCCGTTCGTCGGGCCGTTCATCGGCGCCATCATCGGTGCCGGGTTGGGGTATCTGCGCACGGTCACCAAGAAAAGCTGATGCGCTGCCCGTTTTGCAGCAATGAAGACAGCCAGGTAAAGGACAGTCGACCGACCGAGGATGGCAGTGCCATCCGGCGGCGGCGGCAGTGCCCGGCCTGTGCCGGGCGCTTTACCACCTTCGAACGCATCCAGTTGCGCGAGCTGACCATCGTCAAGAAATCCGGCAAGCGCGAGGTTTTCGAGCGGGACAAGCTGGCGCGCAGCATCGAGATTGCCTGTCGCAAGCGCCCGATCGCCCCCGAACGCATCGAACGGCTGGTCAGCGGCGTGGTCCGTCAGCTCGAATCGCTCGGCGAAAGCGAAATCGAAGCCGGCGTCGTCGGCGAAATGGTGATGGAAGGGCTGCAGGCGCTCGATCCGGTCGCCTATATCCGCTTCGCCAGCGTCTATCGTGATTTCCGCGAGGCCCGCGATTTCGAAACCTTCGTCGGCGGCCTGTCGGAAAGCGTTGCCGCCGGGCGGCTGCACCAGCCCGATGGCGAGGAGGCGTGACGCCAGCAGGAGCGGTACCAGCCGCGATCATACTGGCCCCATCGCCTCCGGCGATCATTCTGGCCCCATCGCCGCCGGCGATCATCCTCGTGCGCCCGCAACTCGGCGTGAATATCGGCGCCTGTGCGCGCGCCATGCTCAATTTCGGGTTGACCGACCTGCGCTTGGTCAGCCCGCGCGACGGCTGGCCCAATGCCGATGCCGGCCCGGCGGCGAGCGGTGCCGATGAAGTGCTGGAAAAAGCCCAGGTGTTCGACAGCGTCGCCGCAGCCTGCGCCGGGCTGGGGCAGGTGTTCGCCACCACGGTGCGCGGCCGCGATCTCATCCGCCGCGTCGTCACGCCCTTGCAGGCGGCCGCCGAATTCCACGCGCTGCCGGGGCAGGGCGGCATCCTGTTCGGGCCGGAACGGACGGGGCTCGAAACCGAGGATCTCGCGGTGGCGCACGCGATCCTGACCATCCCGGTGAACCCGGCGTTCGGTTCGCTCAATCTCGCCCAGGCGGTGCTGGTCGCAGCGTATGAATATCACCGGCAAGGCAGCGACGCGGCGGCGGCGACGCTGGTCAATTACGAAGGCCCGGCGCCGCATGAGGAACTCGAAGGTCTGATCGGTGCGATCGATGACGCGCTGATCGCCAATGGCTATTACAACCCGGTCAAGGGCCGCGCCGATGCGGCGCGACTGGTGATGCGCAACCTGTTCGCCCGGCCCGAATACAGCGCCGGCGAGGTGCGGACGCTGCGCGGGATCATTCGCGGGCTGGTGACCAAGCGCGGGCCGGGCGCAGTCTGAACTCCCTCCTCCCTGCGAGGAGGGCGACTCGGCGAAGGCGAGTGGGGTGGGGGTTCTCCTGTGCCCATACGCGTACCCCCACCCCGCTCGCGCAAGGGCGCGAGTCGCCCTCCCCGCAGGGGGGAGGGAGCAACAAGCATCGACTCCGCCGCTCCTTGTCGGTTAACCTTCCGGCAACTGCAGCCCGGAGTGACGGATGCATGCACAGTACCGACAGCAACCGGGTCGCGCCGCCACAATTTCTCGTCGATGTCGGCGATGGCCAGGGCTTTGTGCTCTATGCCTCGGTGCGGCTGCCCGATGTCTTCGCCACCGGCGGTCCAGGCAGCGAGCCGCTGGTGCTGCGCCGCGCTGTTTCGCGCGATTTCGGCCTGTATCGCTGGTGGGATGCGTTTCGCCGCAACCCGCACAGCGCGCCGCGCACGGTGACGGTGGAATTGCACGGTGCCGACGGGGCGCCGCTGCTGCGCTGGGTGTTCTATGAGGCCAGCCCGGTTTCGCTCGGCTATTCGCCGCTCGATGCCGCCGCAACCGATGCGCCGGTGCTGGAAATCCTGTCGTTGGCGTTCGAACGCTTCGAGCTGCTCTGATACCAGCCCGAAGCGCCAGAAATCACTTTATGCCACGGCGGCGGCGCGTTCCGGCTGCGGATCGCGCAGCGAATAGCCACGGCCCCAGACGGTTTCGATGCAGCCGCTGGCCGGTGCGCCGGCCTGGTGGAGTTTCTTGCGCAGCTTGCAGATGAAGACGTCGATGATCTTCAATTCGGGTTCGTCGCGGCCACCATAGAGATGGGTGAGGAACATTTCCTTGGTCAGCGTCATGCCCTTGCGCAGCGACAGCATTTCCAGGATCGCATATTCCTTGCCGGTCAGGCCGACACGGCGACCGGCGACTTCGACCGTGCGCGCCGCGAGATCGATCGAGACCGGGCCAGTGACGATCAGCGACTGGGCATGGCCCTGGCTGCGCCGGACGAGCGCATGGATGCGCGCCATCAATTCTTCGCGGTCGAAAGGCTTCGTCACATAGTCATCGGCGCCGGCGCCGAAGCCCGTCACCTTGGTGCCGGTTTCGCTGTCCCCCGACAGGATGAGCACCGGCGTGGCGATGCGCAGCATGCGCAGCCGCTTGAGCACTTCATGCCCGTGCATGTCGGGAAGGGTGAGATCGAGCATCACCACGTCGAATTCATAGGTGCGGGCATATTCCAGCGCCGTTTCACCATTGAAAGCGGTTTCATGTTCAAACCCCGCATTGTCGAGCATCAACTCGACAGAGCGAGCCATCGCCCGATCATCTTCCACTAGCAAAACACGCATGGTCACCGTCTCCCGCGGGTCCAAGCTGGCTGCAACTACCCTTGCATCACCACTGATCCCCAAATCATTAAACATTTTCCGGGGGGCAAGGTAAAGCCGATTGAGACAAAGGGGCGGAATTAAAGGGCCAACCGAGCTCATTGACTCGCCTTTGCTTCAAAAATGGGGCGATAAATTTGTACTCTGGTAACTCTCAGCCCCGGAACACCGGCGCAAGCGATGGCGCGTTCCCATAAACGCAGTTCGACATCACTGATTCCGTACCGCGCGCACGCCTCGATCCGGCCCAGTTTTCCATCGGCGACGGCCTTGACCACCGCCGCCTTGCGCCGCGCCACCCACCGCGTCGTTTCCACCGGCGGCAGCGTGTCGGCGCTGTTGTCGTCACTGCTGCGGCTCTCCGTCCCCGAAACTGCCTCCATCGAACTTGACCCTTTGTACCAAACACTCTGTCCCACCGCTGTTGACGGCGCCGGCAGGGCAGAACTGAGCCAAACTCGTGGTTAATGCCCATTACCCGCCCTGTTCGAAGCGGCAGCGACATCAACAGGGCTTGACCCGCCGCGCGTTCGGGGAGAAGCGCGCGCCATGCTTGCCGAGATCGATCCTGCCGCCGCCAGGGCACTGCTCGCCCCCTTTGCCGGGCGGCGGGTGGCGGTCGCCATGTCGGGCGGCGTGGATTCCTCGGTGGTCGCAGCGCTCGCCCATGAAGCCGGCGCCGAAGTGGTGGGGATCACCCTGCAGCTTTACGACAGCGGCGCGGCGGCGGCGCGCCCGGGGGCCTGCTGCGCCGGCGCCGACATCCGCGACGCCCGCGCCGTCGCCGACCGATTGGGCATCGCGCATTATGTCATCGACATGGAAGCGCGCTTTCGCGCCGCCGTGATGGACGCGTTCGCCGACAGCTATGCCCGCGGCCAGACCCCGGTGCCGTGTGTCGAATGCAACAAGACGGTCAAGTTCACCGATCTGCTCGAACTGGCGCAGGGCCTCGGCGCCGAAGCGCTGCTTACCGGCCATTATGTCCAGCGGCTCGATGGCCCCGATGGCCCCGAACTGCATCGCGGTGCCGATCCGGGCAAGGACCAGAGCTATTTCCTGTGGACGACGACGAAGGCGCAGCTCGATTACCTGCGCTTTCCCCTGGGCGGCCTCGCCAAGACAGCGGTGCGCGGCGAGGCGCAGCGCTTCGGCCTCGGCGTCGCCGCCAAGCCCGACAGCCAGGACATCTGCTTCGTCGGCGGCGGCGATTATGCCGGTGTCGTCGAGAAACTGCGCCCCGAACTGGCGACCCCGGGTGACATCGTCGATCTGGCCGGCCAGGCGATCGGTCGCCATGGCGGCATCCACCGCTTCACCGTCGGCCAGCGCCGCGGGCTCGATATCGGCGGCAGCCCCGAACCGCTCTATGTCATCGCCATCGATGCCGCCGCCAACCGCGTCATCGCCGGGCCGCGCGCCGCGCTGGCGGTGGCGGCGATGCAGCTGGAAGGCATCAACGCCCTGGCCCCGCTCGATGGCGCGGTGACGGTCAAGGTGCGCTCGATGGCGCCGCTCGCTGAGGGCGTGTGGGCGGGGGACCGGCTGGCGTTCGCGGCACCGCAGTTCGGCGTGGCGCCGGGGCAGGCGGCGGTCGCCTATCGCGGCAGCCGCGTGCTGGGTGGCGCGACGATCGCGGCGACGGTGATGGCCTGAACCCTCTCCCGTCGCGCGAGAGGGAGGTTAAATCAATCTTAATAACATCTTGCGTCAATTTCCTGACGCTTCCGTCAAGAGTTTGACGCTTCCCCCGTCAGAAATTTGACATTTCGTACCACATCCCGCGCGCTCTCCATCGACGCGCGCAGTAACGGCCACTTGGCACGGGTCTTGCTTTACCCTTGGCATGAAACCGCTCGATCATTCGGCGCCTTCCGCCACTTCCCGACAGGACAGCGCACGGCTCGCCTGGCTGCCCGGGCTGGCGGCGATCGATACCGGCATCACCCCGATCGTCGGCGATGGTTCGCGGCCGCTGTTCCGCCACATCAGCCTCTCCCCGGCGCAGCGTTCGGCGGCGATCCTGCTCGATAACCGGCTGGAACTGCGCGTTGCGCCGGCCGATCACGCCTTTGCGCTGGCGCTGGTTGCCGCGTTCGTCGCTCCGGCAGGCCGGCCGGCGGCGGCGGATGCGGCCAGCCATGACCTGCTGGCGCTCGCGGCGCGGGTTGCCCCCAAAGACATTTCCATCCTGATCGAAGGTGCCACCGGCACCGGCAAGGAGGGGCTGGCCCGGCTCCTCCATACCTCGTCCCAACGCCGCGACTGTCCCTTTGTCGCGGTCAACTGCGCCGCGCTCCCCGAAACAATGTTGGAAGCAACATTGTTCGGTCACGAGCGCGGCGCCTTTACCGGCGCCATCGCGGCCGGCCAGGGGCTGTTTCGCGCCGCACAGGGCGGCACGCTGTTCCTCGATGAAGTCGCCGAACTGCCGCTGGCGTTGCAGGCCAAATTGCTGCGCGCCGTGCAGGAACGCGAGGTCACACCCGTCGGCGCGGTGGTCGCCCAGCCGATCGACGTGCGCATCATCGCCGCCGCCAATCGCGATCTCGCCGCTGAAGTCGCTGCCGGGCGCTTCCGCGCCGATCTGTTCTACCGGCTGGCGGTGTTCCCGTTGCGCACCCTGCCGCTCGCCGACCGCCCCGCCGATATCGCCGCGATCACCGCGCACCGGCTGTTGCAGGTCGGGCAGGGGCGGCTGCCCTGGCCGACACCGCGCGCCCTTGCGGCGCTGGCGGCGCATGATTGGCCGGGCAATGTCCGTGAACTCGGTAATGTCATCGATCGCGCGCTGGTGCTGTCGGACACGCCGGTGATCGATATCGAACATCTGGTCTTCGATCGCCTGCCCGGCGGCGCTGAAACCGAACCGCTCCCCGGCCAGGTCCGCCACCACGAAGCCCGCGTCATCCGCGATGCCGTTGCGCATTGCCCCAGCCGCCGCGCCGCCGCGCAAGCCTTGGGCATCTCCGAACGCACCCTGCGCTACAAGCTGGCGGCGATGGGCCATGATGCCAGCCCCCGGGTGCAATAGCCATGTTGCCGCCGGTCGATACACGTTCCGTGCTGGCGCTGCGCGCGCAGATCCTGCAGCGCAGCAACAACCTGTCGCACATTGCCGCCGCCGCCGATGCCCGCGCTGCGCCAGCTGTTCCACGCTTCGATACGGCCATGGCCGATGCGCTCAAATCGGTCAGCGCCGTCCAGGACGAAGCCGCCACCGCGTCCTCGGCCTATGAACGCGGCGACAGCCATGATCTCGCCAGCGTGATGATCGCTCGCCAGAAGGCCTCGATCGCTTTTGAAGCGACGCTCCAGGTCCGCAACAAGCTGCTCGGCGCTTACAAGGACGTGATGAGCATGCCGCTGTGACCGGCGCCTTGTGCCGTTGTCTTGAAGCAACCCGCTCATCCCGAGCGAAGTCGAGGGAGATGGCCGCTCGCGTAGCCACGTCCCTCGAATTCGCTCGGGATAAGCGAGTGGGTTTGAGAACGCCGCAATCGAGACTTGCGCTGTGACCGGCGTACGTTGATGGCCGAGCCCACCGGCCTGGCGCTTGTCGATCGGATCGATGCCGATGCCCTGCAGGCGCGCGCCCGCGGCCTGTTCGACAACCCGGCGGTGCAGCGCGCCCGCCCGGTGCTGATCGCCGGCGGCGTCGTACTGCTGTTCGTCATCCTGTGGCTGGCCGTGCGCAGCCCCGATTGGCGGCCGCTGTATGGCGAGATGTCGGATGGCGACAAATCCGCCGTGATGGCAGCGCTGGAGGCGGGCAACTACACCACCCGCATCAACCCCGACAGCGGCAGCGTCGAAGTCTCGGGCGGCGATGTCGCGGCGGCGCGCATCCTGCTGGCGGGGCAGGGCCTGCCCAAATCCGCCACGCCGCTCGATCCTGTCGGCGACATGCCGCTCGGCCTGTCGCGCGCGGTTGAATCGGCGCGGCTGAAAAGCGCCGTCGCCATCGAACTCGCCGCCTCGATCAAAGCGATCGATGGCGTGCGGCAGGCCAGCGTCCAGATCGCCACCCCCGAACCCTCGGTGTTCGTGCGCGACAAGCTGCCGGCCAGCGCCTCGGTGTTCGTCACCCTCGCGCCGGGGCGCACGCTCGGCGAAGCCCAGGTGCGCGCCATCGTCTGGCTGGTCAGCTCGTCGGTGGCCGGGCTGGCGGCCGACAAGGTCAGCGTTGTCGACCAATCGGGCGCGCTGCTGTCGGCGGGCGGCAGCGTCGTCGAAGCGGCGCAACTGGGCTATCAGGGCCGGGTCGAAGCGATGGTCCGCGAACGGCTGGTCAAGCTGCTGACGCCGTTGATCGGGCAGGGGCGCTTCACCGCCGAAGTCGCCGCCGATGTCGATTACAGCGAAAGCGAGGCGACGTCGGAACGCTATGCCCCCGATGGCAGCGTGCTGCGCAGTGAAAGCGCCAGCCGCGCCAGCGACCCCTCGCAAACCCCGGCGCGCGGCATCCCCGGCGCGTTGTCGAACACTGCGCCGGCGGGGGCGCAACTGACCGGCACGCCCCCCGCCGGCGCGCCGCCCGCCGCCGCTGCGCCGCCTCCCGTCACCAGCGAAACTACCAACCGCGCCTGGGAAATCGGCAAGGATGTCTCGGTCACCCGCGCCGGCGCGCCGCGGTTGAAGCGCCTGTCGGTCGCGGTCGTCATCGACAAGGCGGCGCTCGCCAAGGCGACGCCGGCCGATATCGCCGCGATCACCCGTATCGTGCGCGGTGCCATCGGCTATGACGCCGCGCGCGGCGATCTGGTCGAGGTGCAACTGCGCGGCTTTGCGCCGCCGCCTGCCGAACCGATCGCACCCTGGTTCCAGGCGCCGGCGGTGAAGGACAATGCGCCCTATATCGCCATCGCGATCGTGGTTGCCGGCGGCATCGTCGCGCTGGTGCTGATGCGGCGGCGCAAGGCGGTGGCGGCGTTGGTGCCTGTCGACGGCGCCGCGCTGCCCGGTGCGGCAGCGACGGGCCTGGATGGCGAGCCGCTGGTGCCGATCCCCGAAGGCCTGGCGCCGCTCATCGATGGCGGGCTGCTCACCCCGGCCGGCGCGATGCAGCTCGTCGATTACAGCGCCAAGCTCGGCACGACGCGCGAGATCGTCGATGGCGATGCCGACCGCGCCACCGCCGTCGCGCGCCAGATGCTGGCCGCGACATGACCGCGATTACCGCTGCCAGCCTGACGGGCGCGCAGAAATGCGCCATCCTGATCCTGTTGCTCGAAGAAGCGCAGGCCGCCGAACTGCTGCGCCGCATGGCCGCCGCCGAGGTGCGTGCGGTCGGCGAAGCGATGCTGTCGGTCGCCGAAATCGAACCCGCCGCGATCGACGCCGTGCTCGACGAGTTCATCGAGCGGAGCCGCGGCATCTCGGCGCTCGACAGCCAGGGGCGGCAGGTGCGCGCCGTGCTGTCGCGGGCGCTCGGGCAACCGCGCGCCGAACGCGTCATCGATCATCTCGGGCCGCCCGCCTCGCCGCGGCGCTTTGCCGGGCTCGATTGGCTCGATGTGCCGACGATCGCGACGCTGCTGGGGGATGAACATCCGCAGGCGATAACGGTGGTGCTGGCGCATCTGCCCGAAGAAATCGCCGCCAGGGTGCTCGACGCGCTGGCGCCGGCGCTGCAATCCGATCTCGTGCTGCGGCTGGCGACGCTGAAGCCCGTGGCGCCCGCGGTGATCGCCAGCCTCGAGGCCGATCTGGAGGCGAAACTTGCCGCGGTCGACCAGCCGGCGAACAGCGCGGCGCTGGCGGGCACCGATTTCACCGCGCGGCTGATCAAGCTGTCATCGAACAAATCGGCGCTGCTGTCGGCGCTGGCGTTGGTCGATGAAGCGCTGGCGGCCGAAATTGCGGCGCAGCAGTTCGTCTTTGCCGATCTCAAGGCCTTGGGCACCAAGGACATGCAATTGGTGCTGCGCGAGGCCGACCCGCAAGGGCTGGCGGTGGCGATGAAGGGCGCCGACGACGAACTGCGCGACCAGATCTTCGCCGCGATGTCGAGTCGCGCGGCGGCGCAATTGCAGGACGAGCTCGCCGAACGCGGCCCGATGAAGCGCGCCGAAGTCGATGCGGCGCAGGCCGAAATCTGCGCGCTGGTGCGGCGGCTGGGCGACAGCGGCGCGGTGATGCTGCCAGGGGCGGCGGGGGCCTATGTCTGAGGTGCTGATCCACCCCGCCAATGGCAGGCAAGCGGGTTTGGCGGGCCTGCTCGATGCGCTGCAACCGCGTATCGAGGCCGTGGTACCGCCGCCCGATCTCGATGCCATCCGGGCCGAGGCGTACGCAGCGGGCCATGCCGCCGGGCTCGCCGAGGGACGGGCGAGCGAGCGTGCTGCGCTGGCACCGTTGAAGGCGCAACTGACGGCGGCGGGCGAGGCGCTGGCGGCAGCGGCGGTGGTCGAAGCCGAAGCGCTGCGCGCGCCGCTGGCGGCGCTGGTGCGGCAGTTGGCCGAAGCGGTGCTGCTGGCCGAACTGGCGCGTGACCCGGCGGTGCTGCTGGCGCTCGCCGAAGCGGCGCTGGCCGCGGTCGTGCCGGGGCAGGCGGCGACGCTGGCGGCGCATCCCGAAACGCTGGCGGCGCTCGGCCCGCTGCTCCCCGGCGTCGTCACCACCGCCGATGCGGCGCTCGCGTCCGACCGTATCATCGTCGCCGGCGCCGACTTCATTATCGATACCGGCCTTTCGATGCGCCTCGCCGACATCTTGGGAGAACGCGGATGAGCGTCACCACCGCGCTCACCGCCGAACTCGCGCGGCTGGCGTTTTCGCCACTTCCCATGCGCCGCGCCGGGCGGGTGGCGGGGTTCGATGGCACCACCATCACCGCCATCGGCGTCGAAACCCAGGTCGGCGCCCGGGCGCGGATCGGGCCGCTGGCGCAGGCCGCCGAAGTCATCGGCTTCACGCAAGGCCGCGCGCTGCTGATGGGCCTGTCGCCGCTCACCGGCATCATGCCCGGCATGGCGGTCGAAACCGCCGGGGTGGACGCGCACGTTGCGGTCGGGCCGGGGCTGCTCGGCCGGGTCATCGACGGGCTCGGCCGGCCGCTCGACGGGCGCGGGCCGCTGCGCGATGTCGATGGCCGGCAGGCGCTGCAGGGCGACAGCCTCGCGCCATCCGCCCGCGCCCGCGTCACTGAACCGCTCGCCTGCGGAGTGCGCGCCATCGATGCGCTGCTCACCTTGGGGCGCGGGCAACGCGTCGGCATCATGGCGGGCACCGGGGTCGGTAAATCGGTGTTGCTCGGGCAGATGGCGCGCTGGGCGGCGGCCGATATCGTCGTCATGGCGCTGATCGGCGAGCGTGGCCGCGAGATTTCGGATTTCATCGAGACCGAACTGGCGGGCGCGGCGCGCACCCGCACCGTCACGCTGGCGGTGCCGGCGAGCGATGCGCCCCTGCTCCGCGTGCGCGGCGCGCAGCGGGCGTTTGCCATTGCCGAAGGCTTTCGCGGGCAGGGCGCGCATGTCCTGCTCATTCTCGACAGCCTGTCGCGGGTCGTCCACGGCGCCCGCGAAGTCGCCCTGGCGCGCGGCGAAAGCGGCGGCGCGCGCGGCTATCCGCCGTCGGCGCTGGCGCTGATCGCGCAACTGGCGGAACGCGCCGGCGGCGATCGCGCCAGCGGCGGCGCCATCACCTGCATCGCGACCGTGCTGGCGGAAGGCGAGATGGCCGGTGATCCGGTCGTCGATGCGGCGCGCGGTGTGATGGACGGGCACATCCTGCTCAGCCGCAAGCTGGCGGGTGCGGGCGTCTTTCCGGCGATCGATCTCGCCGCCTCCGCCAGCCGGGTGATGGCCGATGTCTGTGCGCCCCGGCATCTTGCCGCCGCGTCGCGTTTCCGCCGCCTGTCGGCACTGATCGAGGACAATCGCGATCTCGTGCTGATGGGCGCCTATGCCCCCGGCAGCGACCCCGAGCTCGATGCCGCGCTGGCGCTGGCCCCGCGGTTCGAGGCGTTCCGCCTGCAGCCGCGCGCCGATCGCGCCGATTTCGCCGCGTCGCTGGCGGCGCTAACCGAACTGATGCCGGCATGAACAGCCTTGATCGTCTGGTTCGCGTCCGCGAAGTCCGCGCCCGGCTGGCGTTGGCGGCGCTCGGCCGCGTGGAAGGCCGCCGCCAGGCCGAGGCCGATCTCGATGGCCGGGTGCAGGCGCTGCTGGCCGGCGGCGGACCCGGGCTGGGCCGCGTCGATGCCAATGCCGCCAACGCCCGCGCTGCCGCCGATGCGATGCTCGGCCGGTTGGCGGACGATGTCGCGCGGCGGCTGGCGGTGACCAGCGCCGAACAGCGCCGGCTCGCCGAAACCCTCACTCGCGCCCGCGCCGCAGTCGATGCCGCCGTCAACCGCCGTGCCGAACGCGAGGCCGATCATGATTGACGCGCTGCCGATCCTCGCCAGCCTGCCCGGCGCGCTGCCCGAACCGCCCACCGGCGAGGCAGCGCCGGGCTTTGCGGCGCTGCTCGCCGCGGCCCTGCCGCCGGTGGTGGCGCCGGTGGTAGCGCCGGTGATGGCTGCCCCGGCCGCGGCCACCGGCAGGGTACGGGCGCCGTTGCCCGACCCGGCGCTGCCGGGGTTGCCGGTTCCGGCTCGGCCTGTGCTGTCGCCGATCCTGCCGGCCGCGCCTGCCTCGGCGCTGGCCACCATGGCGTTGCCGGTTGCCGTGATTGTTCCCGCGCGAGACTTTGCAGTCCGCGCAGCGCCGGACGAAGGCGCTGCCGCCGATCGTGCCGAAGTGGCGGCGCCGACAGACGCGCTGCCGCCGGCGGTCGCGTCCGAACCGCTTGCGTTGCCCGCATCAAGCCCGGTCCAGCGCGCCCCGAACCCGCCGACACCGGCAATTTCCAGTCCGGCGACCCCCCTCTTCCAGCCGATTTTGCGTGAGGAGCCACCCGAACTTGCGCCCGTTTCAGTGCCGATACCCGTGCCAATCTTCGCAGAACCTCGGGCAATCGCGACGCCGGGCGCCCCTCAACCGACCACAACCCTGCCGAACAGCGACCTTTCTGGCGCGATAAATGCCCGGAACCCGGGAATAATCGCAACTGCTGCGTCATCGCCCCCGGCGCGGCCGGCGCTTGCAACCCCGCGTCCGCCCACCGAAACGCTTTCGCCCCGCGCTGCACCGCCGCCGGACTATCTGCCCGACGCCAATATCCGGCCGGCGACACCGCCGCCAGTGGCATTCCCCCGGCCGGCCGCGGCAGCGCCATTGCCCGATGATGATCGGCGACTGCCTGCCGAAGGCACGCCGCGATCGTTCGAGGGACCTGCAACCGACGCTGTCGCCATCGCGATGCCGGCCGCGGTCGCGCTCGTATCGGCTTTGCCGCAGCCAATATCGGCTCCGCCGCAGCCAATATCGGCTTTGCCGCAGCCAACATCGGCTTGGCCGCAACCAACGCCGGCTGTTCCGCAATCGGCTCTACCTGCGCCGCAACCGGGACCAATCGCACAGCCAGGCAACACCAGAACCGCGCCGCTGGCGATTTCACCGGCGGTTCGCGGCGCATCCGGAACGGCCCCGCCGCACGGCCGCAGCAAGATGGTGCCTGTATCCGAGCCGCCGCACTTCGAAGCATTTGCGCCTGTTGTGACATCGCCGGACCCCGAACGCGTCGCCGCGCCGGTCGACGAATCCGTCACGTCTCCCGGCATTATCGCCCCGGCGGCGCCGGCAGCCGTGGCAACCATGCCGATCGCAACGGCGGGTAACGTTGCTACCCGCGATGCGCGCGCCATTGCACCGCCGCCATTGGCCGATCTTCGCGTGCCCGCGGTGCCGCTCGCCCGTGCCGCAACGCCCCACGTTGCCGCGATACCGGCCCCCGATCCCCGACCCACCCGCGACGTGCCGCCGTCAGCACGCGCCACAACCTTGTCGCCCGAGGCGCTGCCAACCGCCGCTGCCGCCCCCGCCGACCCGATTGCCGTGCGGAGCAGCGACTTGCCGGTCACCCCGCCTGCCACTGTGGCCGTCGCCGCCACCGCGCCGGCAACTGTCTCCACCCCGGTTGCGCCCGCTGTCACCGCGCCGGCCTTGCGTCTCCGCCCCGCACCGTTGCCGGCCGAAGACACGCCGGCCGATGCCGCGCCGACGGCCCGCGGCGCCGTCCCTGCCATGCCCGACCGCGCCCCCGCCCCGCCGGCCGCGCCGGAACCCGCGCCGCGCACCACGCCAATCGCGCCGACAGCGCTCGCCATTACCAGCGAAACCCTTGGCAGCGTCACTGTCGCCCTCGATGGTGGCCCGCTCGACCTGCGTCTCCGCCTTGATGCCGCCCCGCAAGCCGCCACGCTGATGGCCGCCGAAGCACCGCGACTGCTCGCGGAGCTGGCGGCGCAGGGGGTGCGCCTGCAATCGTTCGATATCGGCGGGCAGGCGCAGGGCCAGCAATCGGGCCAGCAATCGGGCCAGCAACAGCAGGGCCAACACCACCCGCCGCGTCCGGCCCCGACGGCCTTCCTCGCCGCGCCCGATCCGCGCCCCGCCACCCCCCGTTCCGACCGTTTTGCCTGAGGCCCGCCCATGAATGCACCCACACCCGATCTCGCCAAGGCCGCCAAGCCGAAGGGGAAAGCCGGCGGCATCGTTCGCATCCTGTTGTTCGGGGTCGCCTTTGTCGCCGGCGCCGGGGCCGGCGGCTTCGGCGCCATCTTGGCGGCGGCGAAACTGGGTGTCGGCGGCGGCAGCAGCCATGCCGAAGCGCCGCCGCCGCTCGCCCATGGCCCGGTCAGCTATGTCGAGATCGACAATGCCTTCACCTCGAACCTGATCGATACCGGCCGCTACCTGCAACTGCGCATCTCCGTTTCGACGACCGGGGGCGAACCCGTCACCAAGGCGGTCGAGCTCCACAAGCCGGCGCTGGTTTCGACCGTGCTCGAAGTGCTCGGCGAATTGTCCGAAGCCGATGTCGCCGACCGCGTCGCCAAGGACAAGTTGCGCCGGAAACTCAAGGAAGCGATCAACAAGACCCTGAAGGAAAATGGCGAAGCGCAAGGGGTTGAGGATGTTTTCTTCACCAGCCTGGTGGTCCAGTGACCGGCCTGCGCATCAGTTCCGAACCCGGCGCCGACCCGCTGCAGCCGCAGCCCTTTCTGCCGCCGGCGGCGCGCGGGGTCGATAACCTCGATGACATCGATGACGATGTCGATTTCGGGCCCATCGCCCGGATCAGCGCCCGCGCGCTCAGCCAGTTGTTCGGCGTGCCGGTGAACGCCACGCCCGGCCGACCCGCGCCCCGTGCCGGAGGCGCATTCGAGCAACGTGCCGGAGGCACATCCGAGCAACGTGCCGGAGGCACATTCGAGCAACGCGCCGATGGTTCCCCGCCACCGCGCGTCTCGCCCAGCCTCGCCGGCGCGCTCGCCACGCTGCAACTGGGCGGCGATATCGACCAGCCGGTGGAGATCCTCCCCACCGGGCTCGCCATCGCCCGCCAGGCGCGCGCGATCGGGGCGGTTCTCGACGGGATCGCCGAACGGGCCTGGCCGCCGGCCTGCCGCGCCCCGGGGATCGATCTCGATATCAGCGTCGGCGTCATCCAGGGCCATGTCCGGCTGGTCGCGCCGGGGGCCGGTGCGCCCGAACCGCCGCCGCCGGCACCTGTGGCGGCACTCGCGGCACGGCTGTTCGCCATGCCGATGCGGCTGCGGGTGGAACTGTCGGCCGCCCCGGTGCCGGTGCGCACCCTGCTGCCGCTGCGCCCCGGCACCGTGCTGCCGATCGATCCGCGCCGCGCCATGACGCTGGTGCTCGGCGATCATGCCATCGGCGCGGTCACGCTCACCCCCACGCCCGACGGCCGCCAACAGGCCGAAATCATCACGATCGCGCTCGGCGCACTGGAAGGACAGCCATGAATGCCGTGACCCCGGGCGCCCTGCAGGGCAGCGCGCTCGATCCCGATCATGGTGCCGATCTTGGTGCCTTTGGCGCCATTTCGGTGCGCCTGTCCGTGGAAGTGGGCGCCATCAAGATGTGCCTGCGCGATGTGCTGGCGCTGCAAGTGGGCGCCGTCCACACCCTCGACCGCCGGCTCGACCAGCCGGTCGATGTGCTGATCAACGACCGGTTGATCGCGCGCGGCGAAATCGTTTCGATCGGCGATCGCTTCGGGGTGAAGCTCACCGAAATCGTGCCGCAGGCGGGCACATGACCGCGGCCTGGCTCGACCGGGTGCGCGAACGCCTGCCCGTCTTGGGGCTGTCGCGTCTGGGCTGGCCCGAAGCGGCTGCGCGCCACGCCCGGGTCGTGCAGGCGCTGCCGCTGGGGCCGGGCAGCCGGCTGCTGGTGGTGGAATTTGCCGGGCGCCAGCTGCTTGTCGGGCAAAGCCGCGCCGGGCTGGTGCGGCTGGCCGAAGGCGATGCACCATGATCCTGGCGCAAGCCGCCGCGGTGCCCAGCCTGGCGGCCTCGCTGCCCAGCCTGTCGTCGTCGTTGCAGATCCTGCTGCTGATGTCGGCGCTGACGCTGCTGCCGGCGGCGTTGCTGATGATGACCTGCTTTACCCGCATCATCATCGTGCTGGCCATCCTGCGGCAGGCGCTCGGGCTGGGGCAGAGCCCGCCGAACCAGCTGCTTGTCGGCATGGCGCTGCTGCTGACAGTGTTCGTGATGAAGCCGAGCCTCGATCGCATCTACGACACCGCGTACCAGCCGATGGTGGCGGGCAGCGTCGGCGCCGATGTCGCGCTGGGGCGGGCAGGGGATGTGCTCAAGGACTTCATGCTCACCCAGACGCGCGAAAGCGACCTGCGCAAATTCGCCGAAATTGCCCGTGCCGGGCCGTTTGCTTCGCCCCGCGATGTGCCGCTGGCCGTGGTGCTGCCGGCGTTCGTGGCGAGCGAATTGAAGACGGGGATGCAGATCGGCTTTGTCATCTACCTGCCGTTTCTCGTCATCGACCTCATCGTTTCCAGCATCCTGATGTCGCTCGGCATGATGATGGTGTCGCCGGCAACGGTTTCGCTGCCGGTCAAGCTGGCGCTGTTCGTCACCATCGATGGCTGGACGCTGGTGCTCGGCTCGCTGGCGAAAAGTTTTGGCGGTGCCGGATGATCGATGGCGCGATGCCCGATGATGCGGTGCTGGTGGCGGTAACGCGCAGCGCGATCATGCTGTTCGCCCAGACGACGGCGACCTTTCTCGTCCCCATCCTCATCGTCGCGGTCGTCGTCGGGCTGGTGCAGACCATCCTCTCGGTCCAGGAATCGAGCCTGTCCTTCCTGCCCAAGCTGGCGACGCTCGTCGTCATGCTCGCCATCGCCGGGGACAGCGTGATGACCGCGCTGGGGGATTTCATGACCGCGGGCCTGCTCGACATGATCGGCGCGATCCGGTGATCGTCGATCTGCCGGCCTTCGATCCGCTGGCCGCCATGGCGCGCTTCAGTCTGGCGGGGGTGCGGCCGCTGGTCATGCTGGCGCTGCTGCCGGGCTTTGGCGGCGCCGTGCTGCCGTGGCGGGCGCGGTTGGGCGTCGCGGCGTCGCTGTCGGTGTTCAGCGCCTTTGGCCCGCAGGCATCCGTGCTGACGCTGGCGATGCTGCCGGGCGAGGTCATGGCGGGGTTGCTGGCCGGGCTGGCGCTGGCGCTGGCGTTCGCCGCGGCGCAGATGGCGGGGGAGGTCGCGGCGCAGATGATGGGGCTGGGCTTTGCCAGCTTCGCCGGTGCGGGGGGCAGTGTCTCGGTCATCGGCGGGTTGTTTTCGCTGCTGATGTGGTGCGCCTTTCTGGCCAATGACGGGGTCGCCTGGTTGTTCGCGCAAGGCGTGGCGGGGCAGGGGCTGTTGCCGCCCGGCGATATCGGGCTGGCGCGGGCGGCGATCTTCGGCGGCATGATGTTCGCCGGCGCGCTGCGCATGGCGCTGCCGGTGGTTGCGCTGCTGCTGCTCGGCAATCTGCTGGTGGCGGTGGCGACGCGATCGGCACCGCAACTGGGGGCGATGGCGGTCGGCCCGGCGGCGCTGCTCGTCGGGTTTCTGTGGGCGCTGCCGCTGTTGTTCGAGGCCTTGCTGGCGCGGGCGCTGGTGACGCTCAACGCCGCGCAAGGGCTCGTCTGATGGCGGAAGGCGGCGACAAGACCGAAGCCCCCACGGCGCGGCGGCGCGAGGAAGCCCAAAAGCAGGGCAATGTCTGGCAACCGCGCGAACTGGCGCCGGCGGCGGTGATCGCCACGGCGGCGCTGGTCGTGCCGGTGGCGGGGCCATGGCTGTGGCAGGGGCTGGCGGGGTTCCTTGCCGAAGCGTTGCAGGTCGATGCGCTGCCGTTCGATACGGGGGAAGCGGTGTTGCCAGCGCTGGCGATGCGCGTGCCGATCGCCATGCCGCTGGCGCTGGCCGGGGCGATTGCCGTGGCGGTGGTGCTCGCCGCGGTCATCACCAGCCGCAACGTGACGCTTGCCAGCCTGGCGCCGAAATGGTCGCGGGTCAGCCCGGTCAGCGGTTTGCAGCGGCTGTTTTCCGCCAGTGGCGCGGCCGGCGCGGTGACGGCGGTGCTCAAGATCGCCGCGATCGGCGCGCTGGCGCTGGCGATCGTGCCGCCGCTGCTGCCGCGGCTCGCCAATATCGGCGATGATGGCGGCGCGCTGGCGGTGATCGGCGGGGCGATCATCCGGCTGTTCGGGGCGGCGGCGCTGCTGCTCGTCGCCGTCGCCGTCATCGATGGCGCGATCAGTTTCGTGCTGCGCGAACGCAAGCTGATGATGAGCCGCGACGAAGTCCGCCGCGAAAGCCGCCAGAACGATGGCGCGCCGGAGGTCAAGGCGGCGCTGCGCCGGGCGCAGATGGCGGCGGCGACACGGCGCATGAAATCGAGCCTCGCCGATGCGGCGGTAGTGGTGGTCAACCCCGTGCACTTCGCCGTCGCGCTGCGCTATCACCCGGGGGAGGACATGGCGCCGATCGTAGTTGAAAAGGGCCGGCTCGAGATGGCGCAGGCGATCATCGCGGCGGCGCATGAACTGCAGCTGCCGGTCATCCGCACCCCGCGCCTCGCCCGCGCGCTGTTCTTTTCGGCGCGGCGCGGCGATCCGGTGCGCGAGGAACTGTTCACCGCGGTTGCCACCATCCTCGCTTTCGTGATGCGCTTCGACGATCCGGCCAGCGAAGCCGCGCCGCCGGTGTTCGTGCCGCCCGATTTCGATTTCGACGAACGGGGCGCGCGCCGCAAACCCGGCGCGCCGCTGCCGTTATAAGGTCATCATGGCATCGATCATCTCAACCCTTGGCGCCGGTACCGGGATCGATACCCGCCAGTTGATCGACCAGCTCGTGGCGGCCGAACGCAGCGCCCGCACCGCGCCGCTGAACACCAAGGCGACCAGCCTCGACGCGCGGATTTCGGCGCTCGGCCAGGTCAAGGCGGCGCTGCAGGGCATCGCTACCTCGCTCGATGCCCGGGTGAAAAGCGGCGCGCTCGGGCTGCAACCGGCCAGCAGCGACAGCGCCGCCATCGGCATAGAACGCCTCGGCAGCGGGCCGACGGCGGCGTTTTCGTCCAACATCACCGTCAACACGCTGGCGCGCGCCCAGCAACTGACCGCGCCGGCGCTGACCGACGCCACCGCGCCGGTTGGGCTCGGCACGCTGACCCTCGCCTTCGGCACCCGCACCGACCTTGGCGGCGGCGATTTCTCGTTCAGCGGCGGCAACGCCAGCCCGGTCGACATCACCATCGACGCGACCAACAACAGCCTCACCGGCCTGCGCGACGCCATCAACCGCAGCGCCAGCGGCATCACCGCCAGCATCATCAGCAACGCCGACAGCGCCACGCTTAGCCTGCGCGGGACCGACGGCGCGGCGCAGGCCTTCATTATCAGCGCGGCGCCGGCGGTGGGCGACACCGGGCTGGCGCGCTTCGCCTACACGCCCGGCAACCGCGCACTGGCGCTGGCGACCACCGCGACCGATGCCGATCTCAGCGTCGATGGCGTCGCGGTGCGGCGCAGCAGTAACACCATCGACGATCTGGTTGCCGGCACGCGCATCACCCTCAAGAAGGCCGGTGCCGCTGCCACCACCCGCCTTTCGGCCGCGCGCAGCGCCGCCGATATCGGCGCGACGCTGGGCGATTTCGCCTCGACGCTCACGGCCATGCGTTCGGTCATCGCCGACTTCCGCAAAGGCGCCACCGGCAGCGACGCCGCCGCGGCGCTGGTGAATGATCCCACCGCGCGCGCCATCGACCAGCGCATCGCCGGGCTGGTCACCGCGTCGTTTTCGACCGCGAATGGCCTGCGCCTGCGCGATGTCGGGCTCAGCGTCGGACGCGACGGCACGATTTCCTATGATCCGGCTCGTTTTGCCGCGCTGCCGCCGGCGCGCCTCGCCGATGCCGAAGCGCTGCTGACGGCCCTGTCGGCGCCGTCGCTGTCGACCCAGCCCAACCGCCTGCAATCGATCGCCGCGCTCACCAACCCGGCCAACAGCGGGCTCAGCCGTCAGCGCAGCGCGGTAACCAGCGATCTCGCCAAGGTCGATATCCGCCTCGCCAGCTATCGCACGACGCTGACCCGGCAATATGCGGCGATGGACCGACTCGTCGCGGCATCGAAGGCCGTCGGCGAACAGCTCGACCAGCAGATCGCCGCCTGGAGCAAGCGAGACAGCTGACGCGCTAGGCGGCACTCCCGATCTGTAGCCGGCGCATCTTTTCGATCAGGGTGGTGCGCTGCATGCCGAGCAGCTTGGCGCTCGCCGCGATCGCGCCGCCCGACGCGGTCAACGCCGCGGTGATGTAGGCGCTTTCCAGATCGGTCAGGATGCGCTTGAGATCGACACAGCCTTCCGCAAGCGGCGCGACGCTCGCTGCAATCGCCGGCGGGCGCGGCGGCGCCGGGTTGGCCGGCCGCACCAGCCGGGCCAATTTATCCCAACTGATCGCTTCCCCCGGGTAATGCGCCTGCGCCCGGTCGACGAGGTTCTTCAGTTCGCGCACGTTGCCCGGCCAGGCCAGCGTCATCAGATGGTCGATCGCGGCCGAATCGAACCGCACCGGCGCCATGCCCGACTGGATGGCAAAATGCTGGAGCAGCAGCGGAATATCCTCCGCGCGCTCGGCCAGCGCCGGCATTTCGATCCGCACGACATCGAGCCTGTAAAGCAGATCCGACCGAAAACTGCCGCGATCGATCGCGGCAAACAGTTCGACGCTGGTGGCCGCGATCAGGCGCACATCGACCGCGATCGGCAACATGCCACCAACGCGTTCGACGATGCGCGTTTCCAGGGCGCGCAGCAATTTCGCCTGCATCGCCAGCGCCATGTCACCGACTTCATCGAGGAACAGCGTGCCGCCATGCGCCGCTTCGAACCGGCCGGGGCGGGACTTGATGGCGCCGGTAAAGGCCCCGGCTTCATGGCCGAACATCTCGCTTTCCAGCAAGTCGGCCGCGACGGCGGCGCAATTCAGCGCGACATAGGGCCGGCTGGCGCGGCGGCTGCGCTGGTGCAGCAATTGCGCCACGACATCCTTGCCCGATCCCGATGGCCCGGTGATCAGCACCGAAGCGGCTGAATCGGCGATCTTTTCGATTTCGCTGCGAACAGCGGTGATGATCTTGCTTTTTCCGACCAGAACGGGAAGTTGCTGTGTATTGCGAGAACGCGTGGTTACCATAAGTAAGTCCATCACAAGGTAAAGTCTTTGTTAAAACCGGACCCGAAACAGACAACCCCTCCCGGTTGTCCTTACGCTTGCGACTAACTGATTGCCGGACTGTGGCAGGAAAGTATTAATGCAATGAAACCAGAATCCGCCATTACCACCAATAACAACGACCAGTTTGGCACAGATTTACAGCCATTTCGGTTGTGTGCGGCAGCCAGCGGCTGGGTTGCGACGTTTCCCGGTGTGGCGCTGGTGCGCGATCCCGCCGCACATGCCGGAGCCGATGGCTGGTTGATCGAAGTACCGGGATCGACGCCGTCCGAAATCGCCCTGGCGCTGGCCTCGCCGATGCCGCTGATCCTGGCGCTGGCCGGCGATGACGCGCCGGCCGAACTGATCGATGGCGCCGATGGCTTCATCCTTGCCGATGACGACAATCCGGCCATCGCCGCGGTGCTGGCGGCGGCCATCGCCCCGCTCGGGGCACCGCGTGTTGCCGACGGCTCGAGCCGGATTATCAACGCGCTGTCGGCAGAGGCCGGCCGCATCGCCGAACAACTGGCCCGACTGGCCGAAGAACGCACGATCCCGGTCGGGCAACAGCGCCCGATCGACGCGGCGCTGGTGCGTCGGTTGATCCGGGCGCGGCGTGACCGGGCGCGCTTTTTCCCGGAATCGCTGTTCGCCGATCCGGCCTGGGACATGCTGCTTGATCTCGCCGCCGCGCGGCTGGAGGGCAAGCAGGTGCCGGTGTCGAGCCTGTGCATCGCCGCCGCCGTACCGACGACAACGGCGTTGCGCTGGGTGCGCAGCCTTGACGAGGCCGGCCTGATCGAACGCCAGCCCGATCCGTTCGACGCGCGCCGCAGCCATGTCAGCCTGACCGATGCCGCCGCCGCGGCGATGCTCGGCTGGCTGCAACAGTTCGGCGATCAGTTCGCGATGCTTTAGGGTCGATGGCAGTTTGGTTGAAGAAATGCCGGTGAAGAACCTCCGGCGGCTGGGGCCTTGGCCCCAGACCCCCCTTTGCCGGCTCGGTCCAGTCGCAACCACATCTTTATTTGGCGGTAGATTGATTGGGGTCTGGGGCCAGGGCCCCAGCCGCCGGAGGCTCTGTTTAGCCTGAATAGTCGCTCTAAGGCGCCGCGACGCTGGCGAGCAGCGGCAGCACCGGCGCCAGGGCGCGGTCGGGGGCTTCTTCCATCGGCAGGTGGCCGATGCCATCGAGGATGGTGACGCGGGCGTTGGGCAGGTGGCTGGCGAACCATTGCGCCGAACCGACCGGGATCAGCTTGTCCTCGCGGCCCCAGACGATCTGCACCGGCATGGTGAGTTTCGCCAGCAGCGCGGTATCGTCCTGGCGCTGGTAGCTGGCGAAGCGGTCCATCGTCGCCGAGCGGTTGCCGGGGTAGCGCAGCAATTCCCAATAGCGGTCGACCGCCGCCGGGGTGACGATGCTCTGCACGCTGACCGACTGGTGCAGCGATTGTTCGATCATGGAGCGCGGCAGCACCGAGGCGAGCAGATCGCGCAGCACCGGAATGCGGGCGATGCGGAAACCGATCGGCGGCGATGATTTGCCGGGTTCGGGCTGGCCGACGCTGTCGACGAGGATGAGCGCCGCGACCTTTTCGGGGTGCGCTGCGGCATAATGCCAGGCGACGCCGCCGCCCATCGAATTGCCGGCTATGGCAAAGCGCGTCAGGCCGAGTTGATCGACAAGCTTTTCGGTGACGCCGACATAGCTGCTTTGCGAATAATCGCGGCTCGGCACCGGCCCCGACAGGCCGTGCGCCGGCAGATCGAGGCTGATGACGCGATAGGTCGGCGACAGCCGCGCCACCCAGGGTTCCCAGGTGTGCAGCGAGGCGTTCGAGCCATGGATGAGCACCACCGGAAAGCCATCGCGCGGGCCTTCGTCGCGCATGTGGATGACCGTGCCGGGGGCGACCTCGACATAGCGTGACGCCGGGCCGCCATATTTGGCGCGCAGCGTTTCAACGGGAATGTCGGGCACCTGGAAGACGAGGAACGCCCCGCCGACCACGGCGACGAGGACGCCCAAAGTGATGCCGATCCGGCGCGGCCAGCGTGCCATCAGAGCCGCTCGATCCGCAGCGGCAGGCCATCCTTGGGCTTGGGGATCGGGAACATCGAAAATTCGCCGCGATAGCTGTCGGAATGGACGATGCGGTTTTCGGCGAGCAGGTGAAAGAAGAAGGATTTCACCTGCATATAGGCAAAGTGCAGCCCCAGGCACATGTGACCGCCGCCGCCAAAGGGCACCCAGGCATATTTGTGGCGGCCCTTGGAATTTTCCGGCGTGAAGCGCAGCGGGTCGAAGCGTTCCGGATCGGGCCAGACATCGGGCAGGCGATGGGTCATCATCGGGTTGATGCCGACATGGCTGCCCGCCGGGATGGTGTGGTTCATGAACACGAAGTCCTTGAGCGCGCGGCGCGGCATCGACGGCACCGGTGGGATGAGGCGCAGCGATTCCTTCATCACCAGTTCGATGACATCGAGATCGCCGAGCGTTTCATAGGTCAGCGCGCCGCCGGTCTTTGCCTTTACCGCGTGGATCTGTTCGCGAATCTTGTCCTGCCATTCGGGATAGGCGCCCAGGAAATGCACGATCGACGAGATCGACGAGGTGGTGGTGTCGTGCGCCGCCATCATCAGGAAGTTCATGTGATCGATGATCGCCTGGTCGCTGAGCAGCGCGCCGTCATCATCGGTGGTGTTGCAGATCTGGGTGAAGATATCGGCGCCGGCCTTGCCGCGGCGGCCGGGTATTTCCTTGCCGAAGAAGGCGCTCATGAAGGCGCGGCCCTTCATGCCGCGACGCATCTGGGTGAGCGGCAGGGGCTTGCGGATCGGCGCAACCGAGGCCATCACCATGTCGACAAAGGCCTGGTTGATCTTTTGCGCATCGGGGCCCCAGGGCACGCCGAGGAAGGACGCGGCCGCCAGATCGAGCGTCAACGCCTTGATGGCAGGATAGAATTTGAATTCCGGCGCCGAACCAGCATTTCCGGGCCAACCGGCGATGCCGCGCGCGATGCCGGTGTTCAGTTCGCCAAGATAATGCTTCATCGGCGCTTCCTTGAACGCCACCGACAGTGCCTTGCGGTGGATGCGATGTTCATCGAAATCCATCAGCATCAGGCCGTGCGGGAACAGATTCTCGAGCACCGGGTTCCAGCCCAGCGCGGACGAGAAAATCTTGTCCTTGTTGAACAGCACCAGTTCATTGGCTTCCGGCCCGATCAGCGCGACGCCCCAGCCGCCGAAATCCTGGCGGCGGAAAACCCGGCCATAATCCTCGACCATCTGCTGCGAGCGGCCGAGCGGATCCTTGAGGAACTTGATGGTGCGCAGCATCTGGATCTTCGCCGGCTGCATCCCGGGCAGGTGCTTCAGGTCATCGAACGTGGGTTCGGGCAGGTCGGCGGGAATGAAGGCGTCGGCCTTGGTCGGGGCGTTCATGCGGTCGATCTCCTGAATACGGAGAGCTGATACGCAAATCGTGGCGCTCCAGCAAGGCGGGCGCGTGAATGTGTCGCCGGGCTTTCCTGCCCGCGCATCCCCGCTTATGACGGGGGCGTGGACCAGGATCTCATCCTTGCCGGCGGCGGCCTCGCCAATGGGCTGATCGCCTTGCGGCTGGCGCAACTGCGCCCCGAAGTGCGGGTCACGCTGGTCGAATCGGGCGCCGCGATCGGTGGCAACCACACCTGGTCATCGTTCGCGCGTGATCTTACCCCCGAGCAGCGCGTCTGGACGGCACCGCTGTTCGAACACCGTTGGGACAATTACGAAGTGCGCTTCCCGGGGCTGCAACGCCGGCTCGACGCCGGGTACGGCAGCGCCACCTCGGAACGTCTTGCCAGTGAAGTGGCCCGGCTGCTGCCCGCCGAACATATCCTGACCAGCATGCCGGTCGTGGCGCTGACGCCGACCAGCGTCACCCTTGGCGACCAGCGGGTCATCTCCGCCGCCGCGGTCATCGATGGCCGCGGCCAGGGGCCGACGAAAGCGCTCGACCTGCGCTGGCAGAAATTTCTGGGTCTCGAAGTCGAACTTGCCGCGCCGCACGGCCTGACCGGCCCGATCATCATGGACGCGACGGTGCCGCAATTGGATGGCTATCGCTTCGTCTACACGCTGCCCTTCGGCCCGACCCGGGTGCTGATCGAAGACACCTATTTCAGCGACGGCAACGACATGTCGCCCGAACTGTTGCGCCAGCATCTTGCCGATTATGCCGCGCTGCAGGGCTGGACCATCGTGCGTATCATCCGCGAGGAAATGGGCATCCTGCCGCTCGGCATCGGCGGCAATATCGAGGCGTTCTGGGACGAAGGCGAGGCCGGCGTGCCGCGCGTCGGCCTGCGCGCCGGCATGTTCCACCCGGTAACGGGCTACAGCTTTCCCGATGCCGTGGCGATGGCGGACATGATCGCCGCGCTGCCGGTGCTCGATGCGCCGAGCATCTATCGCGCCGCGCGGGATTTCAGCGTCTCGGCCTGGCGCGGGCGCGGCATGTACCGGCTGCTCAACCGCATGCTGTTCCTCGCCGCGCATGACGAGGAGCGGCGCTATATCCTGGAGCGTTTCTATGCCCATAACGACGCGCTGGTCGGCCGCTTTTATGCCGCCAAGCCCGAACTGCGTGACTGGATGCGCATCCTGAGCGGCAAGCCGCCGATCCCGCCGCTTCGCGCGCTCGGTACGCTGATCAAGTACGAGCTCGGCAAGTCCTGATCGCCTGCGACACATTCGGCTTTGAACTGGCTTCACGAAAAGCGTAACGCCTGCGGCATGAACCAACAGCGCAAAACCGCCATCGTCATCGGCTCGGGCATCGGCGGCATCGCCTGCGCCATGCGCCTGCAGAGCCTGGGCTTCGATACCCGCATTGTGGAGGCGCTCGATTCCCCCGGTGGCCGCGCCTATGTCCGCCGCGCCGAGGGCTTCACCTTCGACATGGGGCCGACGGTGCTCACCGTCCCGCACCTGATCGAGGAGCTCTTCTCGCTCGAACAGGACCATGCCGCGCTCGGCGAGCCGGATTTCCCGGCGCATGTGCTCGGCGATGACAAGCGCATCCTGTCGGGCATCAGCGGCGGCCCCAACACCAGCCGCTATGTCGAGATCATCCCGATCCTGCCGTTTTACCGCATCTATTTCGATGACGACACCTTCTTCGATTACGACGCTGACCCGGTGCGCGTCCGCGAACAGATCGCCCGCCTCGCGCCTGAGGATCTGCAGGGCTATGAGGATTTCCACGAAGCCGCCCGCGCCATCTTCAACCGCGGCTTCCTCGAACTCGGCTACACCTATTTCGGCAATGTCGGCCAGATGCTCGGCGTCGTCCCCGATTTGCTCAAGCTTGGCGCCGTCCAGCCCTTGTTCTCGCTGATCAAGAAATACTTCAAGTCCGACAAGATGCGCCAGGTGTTCAGCTTCGAACCCCTGCTCGTCGGCGGCAACCCGATGAAGGTGCCCGCCATCTATGCGATGATCCACTTCGTCGAAAAAACCTGGGGCATCCACTTCGCCCGCGGCGGCACCGGCGCGCTCGTCTCCGCCATGGTCCGCAAGTTCGAGGAAATGGGCGGCACCCTGCAACTCAATGCCGAAGTCGCCTCGATCGACGTCGTCAAACGCGGCGGCAAGCGCGTCGCCACCGGCGTGACGCTGAAATCGGGCGAGGTCATCGCCGCCGATGTCGTCGTCTCCAACGCCGATTACGCCACCACCTACATGAAGCTGATCGACAAGGCCTATCGCCGCATCAACCGCGACGCCGTGGTCAAGTTCCGCAAGCAATCCATGTCGCTGATGGTCATCTATTTCGGCTACAAGAAAGCCGAGGGCGACCCCGATCTGCAACACCACAACATCATCCTGGGGCCCCGCTACGAGGAACTCCTCACCGACATTTTCGAGCGTAAAATCCTCGGCCCGGATTTTTCGCAGTATCTCCACATCCCGACGCTGACCGACCCCAGCCTGGCGCCCGAAGGCCATCACGCCGCCTACACGCTGATCCCGGTCCCCAACAACGCCAGCGACTTGGATTGGGCCAAGATCGGCGAAGGCTTCAAAAACACCGTCCTCACCTTCCTCGAAGAACGCGGCTATATCCCCAACCTCAAGGACCGGCTGGTCTATCAAAGCTTCGTCACCCCCGATTATTTCGAACAGACCCTCGGCTCCTATCTCGGCAACGGCTTCGGCGTCGAACCGGTCCTCACCCAAACGGCCTTCTTCCGCCCGCACAACAAGAGTGAGGACATTTCGAACCTCTATCTCGTCGGCCAGAGCACCCAGCCCGGCGGCGGCACCCCCTCGGTGATGATGTCCGCCAAGATGACCGCCCGCGAAATCGCCAAGGATTTCGCCGTTCCGAGCGCCATCGCCAACGGCGTCCCCGGCCGCCAGGCCGCCTGACTCCTTTACCCTCTCCCCTTGAGGGAGAGGGACGACTCGGCGCTTGCGCCGAGCGGGGAGAGGGGTCATTGCAGTGACCATGCGAAACCCCTCACCCCGCTCGGGCGTTGCCCGAGTCGCCCTCTCCCAGAGCGGGTGTTGGCGCCTTCGCGCCGGGGGGAGAGGGTAGTAAAATGACCGACGTCCTCGCCAACGCCCGCGCCGCCATCGCCCGCGGCTCGAAAAGCTTCGCCATGGCGTCGCAGCTCTTCGACCCGGAGACGCGAGACAAGGCTATGCTGCTCTACGCCTGGTGCCGCCACACCGATGATGTCATCGATGGCCAGGTGCTCGGGCAGGGGCGCAACGACGATACCCGCCCGCCGGCGGAACGGCTCGCCGAGGTCGAACGCCTCACCGAAATGGCCATCGCCGGGCAACCGACTGGCAATGATGCCTATGAAGCGCTGGCGCAGGTGATCCGCGAAACCGGCATGCCGCCGCAATATCCGCGCGATCTCGTCCATGGCTTCCGCATCGACATGGAGGAACGGCCGTTCCGCACCTTCGATGACACGCTGACCTATTGCTATCACGTCGCCGGCTGTGTCGGCGTGATGATGGCGATCGTCATGGGCATCGCCCCGGATGACAAGCCGGTGCTCGATCGCGCCTGCGATCTCGGCATGTCGTTCCAGCTCAACAATATCGCCCGCGACGTGATGGAGGATGCGGTCAACAGCCGCCGCTACATCCCCGACGACTGGCTCGAAAGCGTCGGCCTCGCCCCCAACAACTACGCCTTTCCGTCGAACCGCCGGCAATTGTCACGGCTCGTCACCCGCCTGGTCAACGCCGCCGAAACCTACGAGGAATCCGCCCGCTTCGGCACCCCGGCGCTCGGCAACCGCGCCGCCTGGGCGGTGCTCGCCGCGGCGCGCATCTATGGCAACATCGGCCGCAAGGTCCGCGACGCGGGGCCGGAAGGCCTCGAAAACCGCATGAGCACGTCGAAACCCGAAAAGCTGGCGGCGGTGGCGATGTCCCTCACCGAAATGCTGCGCCGCAAGCAGCGCTGGCCGCTCCCGGGGCCTGAGCGCGAGGGGTTGTGGACGATGCCGTGACGACGTTGCCGTCCACCGTTCGAGCCCGTCACAAGCCACTCCCAACTTTAATGCCGGCGACCCCTTTCCGGCGCTCTTTGCAACTTTGACGAAGCTTCCGGGGGCTTCTTTTCAGTCGGTAGGTCAACAAAATTTTTTCTGGAAGGCAATAAACTGGGAAGGACTTCGCTTTCGTTGTCATAGGATCGGCTGACTGCTCTTGCTAAATTGATAATTTGAAACAATATTGAGCTTTGATCTGCGGCACCGGAGACCAAGGGGGATAATTTGAAGCCATTCGTCATCGTGCTGGCATTTGCGTGCCTGACTTCAGCATTGCCTAGCATCGCGATGGCTCAGGAACGTGCTGCAAAAAAGCAGGGATTTGAGCTTCCAGCTAACAGCAACAAAACGATCTTGCTGTTTCGCCCGGCAGTGAGAGTCGGCGCGCAGTCGACGGGAGGCTTGTTCGAGCCCAACGCGGATTGGACGGAACAAGCTAAAGCAAATTTGGCAAGCGCGCTGGGGAAAATTCAAGACCAACTTGGAAACAGAGTAATCTTGGCTCCAGAGTCATATGGTGACGATGCGCGCAACCTTCAGGAGCACATGGCACTTTTCGGCGCGATTTCTCGGTCGGTTATCGGCTATCAATTTTTTGTCGGAAACCGTCTCCCCACTAAGAAGCGAGAGAACAAGCAAGCTGTGTTTGATTGGTCCATGGGAACCGGTGTTGCGAGTTTGCCGGGCGCAAAGGACGCAGACTACGGGCTTTTTATCTACAACAAGGACGCTTTCGGCTCGACCGGCCGCAAAATGTTGCAGGCTGTGGGAATGTTGGCCGGGGTCGGCGTGATCTCGGGTGAGCACATCGGATATGCTGGGCTGGTCGACCTCAAGACTGGAGACCTGCTTTGGCTGAACGCAGACGCCCAGATGGGCGGTGACGTGCGGGATAAGGAAGGATCCGAAAAACGCGCGCGACAACTGTTGGAGGACTTTCCTGGCAGCAAGCTTGCCAAGGCCGATGGGAAGTGAAGCCTGCTCGGTCGCATGTGGCGTTGCTTGCAGGCATGATGGGCATCCACGCCGCGAACGCAGCGCCCGCGCCGCCGCCCGCGCCCTACCAAGGCGCGTATCAGCCGAGGGGTGTTGATGAGGTCGGCTTATGGCGCGAGGATGATGAAAGCGAGCAACAGACCGCCGCATCCAACCTTCTAGTCCGAGACGAAAAGCTTACCGCCTATGTAAAAAAGGTGCTGTGCGACACCGTTGGCGAAGATCGCTGCAAGGCGACACGGATCTACATCCTGCGTGAGCCGACGTTCAATGCATCAATGAGCCCAAACGGTACTATAAGGATATTTACCGGCTTGTTTCTTCGGGTGCATAGCGAAGCCGAGCTGGGATCAGTCCTGGGCCATGAGTTTGGACATTTCGAACGGCGACACACGCTGGAGCATTTCAAGGCAAGTCGAAGTGGTACCGATTTGCTTGCATGGGCCGCCGTGCTCTCAAGTCTATCGGCCACTTACAATGCGCAGAACTCTTACCAGAATATCCAGTACAGCGTTTATGGGAACCTTTATCGAAACGGGCGAAATCAGGAGAGAGAAGCGGACCTCCTGGGAATTGGGTACCTCAACAAGAGCAATTTGCGCCCGCAAGCGGCGTCGGCCGTATGGGTGAATATCATGGGAGAGGCCGAGGCGAGCGCCACCGTAAAAGGTCTGAAGAAGCCAAACTTCAATTCTATTGCGTTTACAGCATCTCACCCACCGGACGCGGAAAGGGCTGGCTACCTTGCTCAATTTGCGGTGCCAGAAGGGGTAACTCGTGATGACGGGGCAGATCGTTACCGAGCAGCGCTAGCAGACTGGATGCCTGTGTTTCTCAAGGATCAGATCAAGCTGAACGATTTCGGAGGCAGCGAGTACCTAATTAATGCGCTCTCTGCCAACGGGTGGACAGCACCGCTCTGGCATGCCCGCGGCGAGTTGTTCCGGACCCGTGGCAATCCGCGCGATCTCGTCAATGCAGCAGATTTCTACAGCGAGGCAATAAAGCTAGATCCGGCGATGGCAGACGCCTACCGCGGATTAGGTTTGGCGCTGGTAAAGACTGGACGACTGACTGATGGTCAGAATGCCCTGCGGACCTACCTTAGCCTTAAATCAGACGCACCTGATGCAGGCATGATCCGTACTTTGGTGCCCCAAGAGGTGATCAACAAGTGACTTTCCGATTTGTAACGCACGGTTTTGTTCTGGCAGCTACCGCGCTGCTGTTAACGAGCACAGCGGCACAAGCGCACAAGCTTCGCATCAAGGGAGCACAGGTTGCAGTTGCTGGTTCGTCGATGTCCGTGACGCCCGAACTCGATTGGAACAGTCTTAGTGTAAAGGTCGGTAAAAATACCGAAACTTGGACTCTTGACGGCGAACAGCTAAACGACGTCACCTTTTACGGAGGAATTCCGTTCAACAGCCCGCTAGTCAGGGAAAAAAACAAGAAAAACCAGCCGCTGCCAAAATTTACGAGCACAACTCTCCCCGTCGAAGTGCCTGAGCTCCTCGAAAGAACATATCGTACCTACAAGGACAGTGCGTCCTTTCAAATTTTATCGGCTGAACCTTCGTCCTTTCTTGGACGTCAGGGTGTGGTATTCACCTATGAATACACCGATGCAGATGAACTCACCAGAAAAGGCGAGGCGCGTGCTTCGATAATTGATGGTAAGCTTTATATGATTACTTTCGAGGCGCCAAGGCTCAACTATTTTGGAAAGACCATAAACGATTTTAGGAACTTGGTTGAAACTGCACGTTTACGCCAGTAACGCTGATGCCAGAATTGATTTTCCCCCGATATCCGACCGTACAATTTCTGCACACAGCGCCGAAACGGTGTCGAATGTCGAGGGTCTGACTGGATAGCGCATTAATCACCGCGCAGTGCAACTATTAACTGTCCTACATGACGACTTTCTGCCATAGAGAAAAACAGATTGGCTCTTTGACATTGCGAAGAAAAGACAGAGGCTTTGGAGAGGCCCAAAGCCCCAGCGTCACGTTTCGAAAACCTGCCAATTCTGTCAACTTCGTGAACTTTGGGCGTTGCCCTACAGCGTTACGCTGGTGACGCAAAAACCGCGTTCGGCGTGACTTTCGTGACTTGGTTAACGCGGCGACAAGGGTGGCGCGCCGCCGGCGGCAAGCCTAGCGCGCCCAATGCTCGGCATTGTCGATCATGCCCATTTCGGCCTTCATCTTGGCGCTCGCCCGGATGCGGCCGCGGCCATCGGCTTCGAGTTGCGCCTTCAGCTTGCGGATCGGCGGCGCCCAGATGAAGCCGAAGCTGACCGTGCCATGTTTGGTTTCGACGACATGGTGGAGGCGGTGCGCCTGGACGACGCGCTTCATATACCCCCATTGCGGGTTCCAGCGGTGCTTGACGCGGCGGTGGACGAGCACATCGTGGAGGCCGAAATAGATGGCGCCATACAGGGTGATGCCGGCGCCGATCGCGGTGATCATGTGCAGGCCGTAATGCGTACCGATGAGCAGCAGGATGATCGACGGGATGGCGCCGGCGACGCCGAACCAGTCGTTGCGCTCGAACGCGCCGATGCGCGGTTCGTGGTGCGATTTGTGCAGGCTCCACAGGAAACCGTGCATGACATATTTGTGGGAGACGATGGCGACGACCTCCATGATCGCCACGACGAGCAAGGCAATGCCGATCCCCTGCCACCAGGTGACATCGGTGAGCACCGGGTAGCGGCTGGACAGGCTGGCGAGGGTGTCGAACATGAATTAAGCCTATAGCCAGACTGTCGCGGTTACGCACTAGTGGCGTTGCCGCACCTGCCTCCGAAGGACCTGCCCGCATGCGCCCGATTTTCGTCCTTGCCCCGCTGCTCCTGCTCGCCGCCTGCGCGACGCCGTCGCAGCGCATTACCACGGCATTGGTCGACCGCGGCGTGCCGCCACCCCAGGCGCGCTGCATGGGCGACAAGCTGGGTGACCGGCTGAGCATCGCGCAGTTGAAGCGGCTCGACGAGATCAGCAAGATGAACGGCGGCCGGATGGACCGGATGAGCATCCCGCAGATCGCCAATGCGCTCAGCGACCCGCGCGACCCGGGGCTGGTGGCCGAAGTCATCCGCGCCGGGGTGGGATGTTTGCTCTAGCGTTTTTTGCCGAAACTCGCCTTTTTCTTCATCTTTTCAAAGCGGGTCGTCCGCGTGCCCGGTGCCCCGCCCATGCTGCGACCCTTGATCGGCGCCACCCGGTCGGCATCGGGAATGCCGAGCTCGTCCATTTCGAGCCGGCGGATCTGGTCACGGATGGCGGCGGCGGTCTCGAACTCCAGGTCCGACGCGGCGCGCTTCATCTGCTCCTCGAGGTCGGCGATATAGGCCTTGAGGTTGTGCCCGACCATGTGCAGCGTATCGGCGTCGCCGGTATCAACGACCGGCCCGTCGCGCTGCGACACATCGGCGAGCAGGTCGGAAATGTCGCGCTTGATCGTCGCCGGCGTGATGCCGTGTTCGGTGTTGTACAGCTCCTGCCGGGTCCGCCGCCGGTCGGTTTCGCGGATGGCGCGTTCCATGCTGCCGGTCACATGGTCGGCATAAAGGATGACCCGGCCATCGACGTTGCGCGCCGCGCGGCCGATCGTTTGGATCAGCGAGGTTTCTGAGCGCAAAAAGCCCTCCTTGTCGGCATCGAGGATCGCCACCAGCCCGCATTCGGGAATGTCGAGCCCTTCGCGCAGCAGGTTGATCCCGACCAGTACGTCATACACTCCCAGCCGCAAGTCCCGGATCAGTTCAATACGCTCCAGCGTTTCGACATCGGAGTGCATGTAGCGCACCCTCAGGCCGGCTTCGTGGAGGAATTCGGTCAGATCTTCGGCCATCCGCTTGGTCAGCGTCGTCACCAGCGTGCGGTAGCCCGCCGCGGCAACCTTCTTGGCCTCCTGGATCAGATCTTCGACCTGGTCCTCCACCGGCTTGATCTCGATCGGCGGGTCGACGAGCCCGGTCGGCCGGATCACCTGTTCGACGAACACCCCGCCGGTCTTGTCCATCTCCCACGGCCCCGGCGTGGCCGAAACGAACACCGTTTGCGGGCGCATCGCTTCCCATTCGGCAAAGCGCAGCGGGCGGTTGTCGATGCAGCTCGGCAGGCGGAAACCATATTCGGCAAGCGTCAGCTTGCGGCGGTGATCGCCCTTGGCCATGGCGCCGATCTGGCCGATGGTGACATGGCTTTCGTCAATGAAAAGCATCGCGTTTTCCGGTAGATATTCGAACAGTGTCGGCGGCGGCTCCCCCGGCAACCGGCCCGTCAAAAACCGGCTGTAATTCTCGATCCCTGCACAAGAACCCGTCGCCGCGATCATCTCCAGGTCGAAATTGGTCCGCTGTTCGAGCCGCTGCGCCTCCAATAACTTCCCTTCGGCATTCAGCTCCTTCAACCGCTCGGTCATTTCGAACCGGATCGCTTCGCTCGCCTGTTTCAGCGTCGGGCCCGGCGTCACATAGTGCGAATTGGCATAGACCTTCACATAATCGAGCTTGGCGACCCCCTTGCCGGTCAGCGGGTCGAACTCGCTGATTTCCTCGATCTCGTCGCCGAAAAAGCTGATCCGCCAGCCGCTGTCTTCATAATGCGACGGGAAAATCTCCAGATTGTCGCCCCGCACCCGGAAATTGCCGCGGGCAAAACCGGCATCGTTGCGCTTGTACTGCAGCGCGACCAGCTTCCGGATGATCTCGCGGCTGTCGGCGGATTCGCCCTTTTTCAGCGTGAAGGTCATCGCCGAATAGGTCTCGACCGAGCCGATGCCGTAAATGCAGCTCACCGACGCCACGATGATCACGTCATCGCGTTCCAGCAGCGACCGTGTCGCCGAATGGCGCATCCGGTCGATGGCTTCGTTTACCGAGCTTTCCTTTTCGATATAGGTGTCAGACCGCGGCACATAGGCTTCCGGCTGGTAATAATCATAGTAACTTACGAAATATTCGACCGCGTTATTCGGAAAGAAACTCTTGAATTCCCCATATAATTGCGCCGCCAGAATCTTGTTCGGCGCCAGAATCAGCGCCGGCCGCTGCACCGCTTCGATGACCTTGGCGACCGTGAAGGTCTTGCCCGATCCGGTGACGCCCAAAAGCACCTGGTCGCGTTCCCCGGCGTTGGCCTGCGCCACCAGTTCGGCGATCGCGGTCGGCTGGTCGCCTGCCGGCACATAATCGCTGGCGAGGGTGAAACGCTGCCCGCCTTCGGACTTTTCGGGCCGCGCCGGGCGATGCGGCACGAAACTGCCATCGGTATCGGGTTCGGCAAGGCTGGTGCGAATCTGGATTTCCATGAACGCAATATGCGCGATGGTCGCGCTTTGTTCCAGTGCGACCTAGCGCGCCATGCGCCGTATCGCCCGCACTGCCGCAAACAAATGCCCGAGGAAGAGCAACGCCAGCAGCGACGGCAGCACTTCATGCAACGCCGCCGCCCGCGCCGATGCCGGCAGATTGGGCAGCTTCAACCCCAACAGGTCGATCGGCGCCGGCGCCAGCGACAGCCCGGTGACACAGATTGCGGTCAACAAGGCGTAGAGCAGAAAATGCCCGACATGCGCCGCGCCCTTGTTCGGCGGCGCAGGCCGCACCAGCCGTTCGAACATGCGGGCAAAGGTGAGCAGGAAGATCGCCCCGCCCACCGCCATGTGCGTCGCCACGAATTCACCGCGCACCGGGTTGCCGGGGGCGAGCACGGCGAGGAACTGCCCCATGGTGAAGGCGGCGATGATCAGCGTCGCGCTCCCCCAGTGCAGCCCGCGGGTCAGATGGCCATAGCCGCCGGTCGTGCTGCGCCACGGCACCGCGCCGCCATCGCTGCGCCATTGCCGCGGGAGGGTGGCGAGCAGCAACAGCGCCGCCAGCACGATCAGCACCGCTTCGCCATTGAGCAGCCAGGGCAGGGCGCTCCCCGCCGGCGCCCGAGCGAATGTACCATCCAGGTTCGCCAGCACGATCGACCAGGCCATGAAGCCCAGCGCCACCGCCGCCAGCACCAGCGCCAGCACCCGCACCGCGGCGAGCCGGCTGTTGATCGAAAGCGCCAGAATGAGCGCCAGGCCAAGATAGAAGCTTGTCATGGCGCCCTATGCAGCGGACAGCGAAGCGATTGGCAAGGGGCTGCGGCCCCGGGAGCAGCGACGATGGCCGAAAAATTCGAACGCCACAAACAGGCCTGGACGAGCGAGGAGGTGCAGAAACTCCACACCCTCGCCAAGAAAGGCATGCCGCTGCGCGCGATCGCCAAGGCGCTGACCCGCAGCGAGGAATCGGTGAAGGCGCGGGCGAAGGCCGACAAGCTGGGCATCGCGGCGCTGCGTTAGAAGTACCCCCCTCTCCCGCCTGCGGGAGAGGCGAGACGCGCGCCAGCGCGCCGGGTGAGGGTGTACCCTCGCGTCGCTACAACAAAACACCCGCACCCGCTCGGCGAAGATGCCGAGTCGCCTCTCCCGCAGGCGGGAGAGGGGGGCTTTTCTTCGGGCGAAGGGCGCCGCCGCGACGCAGACCGAGATCAAAGCTGAGAAAGAGCGCGTCACGATGCTGGTCAGCTAACGGCCGGTCCACCACCTGCAAAGTTCACGAAAGTCACGTTTTCGTCGAGTCTCGGTACGGCGTTGCCCCTACCTCTGCCCCTACTACTCCGAACCCGCTCATCCCGAGCGAAGTCGAGGGACGTGGCCACAGACAGCACAAATCCCTCCCTCGACGCGGTTCATCCTGAGCGACGCCGCAGGCGGCGTCGAAGGGCTCGGGATGAGCGAGTGGGGGTGGCAAACTGCCCAAGGCAAAGTTCACGAAAGTCACGATTCCGCCCGTTTTTGCAGCTTCGCCACCCGCGCCTCACCGCGGTCGAGCAGGCGCAGCATCTGCTTCGTCGAAATCGGCCGGTTGATCGTGCAGTCCTCACCGTCGAAACGCCCCGGCACGATCATGCGGGCCAGTGCCTTTTCGAGCAGGTCCGGGCCGCGCGGCGCGATCGCCGGGGCAACCGCCGCCTCCCAGGCGGCGCGAAACCCGGCCGCCGCCGGATGCGCGCGCAGCCGATAGGCCGACCGCGCGCTCATCCCGACCATCGCGGCCGCAGTGGGAACGGTCAAGCCATAGCAAAGCGCCGCGATGAAATGCTGTTAGCGTTCGGGAGTCCAGCCATCATGGCGGGCGCGGCGAGGGGTGGGGGTTTTGTCCATGTCTCGGCTATATAACCGATTTGGTTCGTGTAGGACAGTGAACTCGAGTCTTATTTGGTTCCAGGCTCTGCCTCTCAGGTGACAGCCTTCACATCGGGCCATTCCTCCAAAATTGATTCCATATCCAGAACAGCCTTCACGCCGTAGTTCATATTCTTGACGATTGTTTCAAGAAGAAATTTTTTCTCAATTCATCCCCGTAGTTCATCAATGAGCCTGTACAATTTGACAATAAAATATCCTTTTTCAAAATAAAACAACTTTAAATGAAAATCCTTTTGACGAAATTTTGAATAATCATATAAATTTTCTGTATAAAATATTCCGCACTTTCAAATGCAAACATAATAAATTCACCAGACAGGTTTCTTAAATTTGATATTATAGCTACAGTGAAAGCGAAAATTAAATTTTTTTTTAAATTATTTTTTTATAAAATAAAATTCTTTAAAATTTGTTGACTCTTTGTAATTTATTCCAATTCAGTCTGCGAAGCTTGATATAGCAAGAAAATGTGATACGAAACTACGTGTTCGATCAACAATTTTTAGGGCAATGACGTGATCCAGCCCATGAAGAATCAGGAAATTTGCCATCTCGAAAACGTTGAGCCAAGATGTTCTCAGGTGCTGAAAGCTGCCGGGAGGTAAACGTGTCAATGCTGGCTAGGCAACTTCTAAATTTTACATTTTTGGCAACGCTATCATGCGTTGTTGGGCTTCAAGCGCTATGCAGCCAGCCTGCCCGGCAATATGACATTAGCTTACCTCAGCTTCGTACTGGTGCATACGTAGAAGCATCGATTACCTGCTCTCAAGGGTCAAATGCCACTCTGCAATGGTATAATGGGGAATTTTTTTCTGCAGGGCGAATGAATAACGTCATACCTCGATTGGTAGCCAAGGGCATATATACGGCCAATGTAAAAAACTGGGAGGATGGAAGATCCGAGAAAGTGCGCATCGCCGTGTTAAGCAGCACATTGTATGAAATGGACGGTGCGAGATTTAAATTCTGCCCGGAACAATCACTCGCTCCAGATTGGCGAAACTCAACTCCCCCGCGCATATCATTGGTGCGGACCGAATCTCGTGATGCGGGACAACGAGCAACTATCTCGCCAACGTCGGGGCGTAGCGCATCGCCGGCGGCTATCGCGGTGGTCGGCAAGTCCCCCGACGCCGTCCGTTTGGCTGACGAGGTAGCACTTACACGCCGTATTGTTGGTACTCGCTGGTACGATCAGGGGCCCGGCTGCGCGTCAATCAGCAAGAGCGCAAGGGAAACGGGTGTGGTGCTGAGGGCTTGGTACTGCGAAGCGGACGAAAGTTCCGCTCGTAAAATTGTGATGGATTATGATCGAACTGTAGGTATGTTTGTGCATGAGGAAACTGGCCTCTTGTTGATCGTAAATTCTACCAAACAGATAACACTTCTAGCTCGCGGTAAAATCGCAGATAGATTGGGCGATAAATTTTATATATCAGAAGAAAAAGCCGTCTACCTAAAACAATAAATGGTATAAAATTTGATTTTCAAAGAATTTTGTTTTTCCGTATTTGAGACTTTATTTTAGCTGTATGTTTTTGTTATAAATTTTAATATTAGACAGATGTTTTCGCCTGGCTGCATCTGACTTGGTTCGCAAAATCCACCTTGCCCCCCCACCATTTCGCGCTACCCTCTCCCCAAGGCCCGCAGCGGCCAAGGGGAGTGTGATATGAAGCGGTTAGTCGGAACGGCGATGCTGGCGTTGCTCGCGGCGATGCCGGCGCTCGCACAAGCCCCCGCGCCCCCGCCCGCGCCCGCCGACCCGCTCGCGCGCTTCGGACCGCGGGCGCCTGCGGGCGCGCCCAATATCGTTATCGTTCTCCTCGATGATGTCGGTTTTGGCGCGACATCGGCCTTTGGCGGGCCGGTGCCGACGCCGGCGCTCGATGCGCTGGCGCGGACGGGGTTGCGCTATAATCGCTTCCACACTACCGCCATCTGTTCGCCGACGCGGGCCTCGCTGCTGACCGGGCGCAACCCGCACGCGACCGGCATCGGCGCGGTGATGAACTCGGTCGATGACCGGCCGGGGTATAGTGGCTTTCATGGCAAGGACACCGCGACCATCTCCACTGTGCTGCGCCAGAATGGTTACAGCACCGCGGCCTTCGGCAAATGGCACCAGACCCCCGATTGGGAAGTTTCCCCCATCGGGCCGTTCGATCGCTGGCCGACGGGGGAGGGGTTCGACACTTTCTACGGCTTTCAGGGTGGGGAGACCGACCAGTTCGACCCCAGCCTGTTCGAGGGCACCACCGCCATCATGCGGCCGCCGGGCAAGGGCTATCACCTGAGCGAGGATCTGGCGGCGCGGGCCTCGGCGTGGTTGCGCACCCAGCATGAGCTGACCCCCGACAAGCCGGCGATGCTGTATTTTTCCACCGGCGGGGCGCATGCGCCGTTGCAGGCGCCGCGCGACTGGATCGATCGCTTCAAGGGGCAGTTCGACAGCGGCTGGGATGCGATGCGGGTGGCGACGCTGAAGCGCCAGAAGGCGATGGGTATCGTGCCGGCGAACACCGACCTCACCCCGCGCGATGCGCAATTGCCGGCGTGGGAGACGCTGAGCCCCGACCAGAAGCGGCTCGCGGCGCGGCAGATGGAGGTTTATGCGGCTTTCCTTGCGCACACCGATGCCCAAGTCGGCAAGCTGATCGCCACGTTGAAGGCCAATGGCCAGTTCAACAACACGCTGATCTTTTATATCGCCGGGGATAATGGCGGCAGCGGCGAGGGCGGCTTGCAGGGCAGCGGCAGTTACATGGGTGCCATCCAGAACCTGCCCGAAACCGATGCGATCCGGATGGCGGGGCTGGGTGCGATGGGCGGGCCGGGTAGTTACCCGCATTATGCGGCCGGCTGGGCCTGGGCGCTGGGCGCGCCGATGCCGTGGATGAAGACGGTGGCGTCGCACCTGGGCGCGACGCGCAACGGCATGGTGGTGAGCTGGCCCAAGGGGATCAGCGCGGCGCCGGGGCTGCGGACGCAGTTCGGGCATGTCAACGATATCGTGCCGACGATATTGGAGGCAGCGAAGCTGGCGGCGCCCGCGGTGGTCGACGGGATAAAGCAGAAGCCGATCAACGGGACGAGCCTTGTCTACAGCTTCAACGACGCCAGGGCGCCCGAGCGGCATGTGACGCAATATTTCGAGGTGTTCGGGCATCGGGCGATCTATCATCAGGGCTGGATGGCGTCGGCATTTCACACGCGGTTGCCGTGGAAGGCGTTTTCGCTCGAACAGAAGAGCTTCGATGCCGACAAATGGGAGCTGTATGACCTCTCCCGCGATTTTTCGCAGGCGCATGACCTGGCGGCGAAGGAGCCGGCGCGGCTGGCGGACATGAAGGCGCTGTTCCTGGCGGAAGCGGCGGCGAACGATGTGCTGCCGCTCGCCAACATCATCGTATCGACCGGGCGCGGGCTGCCGTCGATCCCGGGCAAGCGGACGGTGATGCGTTTCGGGCCGGGGACGACGGGGATTCCGGAATCGTCGTTGCCGAAAACCTATAATCGCTCGTTCAGCGTTACGGCGACGCTGGATACGGCGGCGGGGGCGCAGGGCGTGGTCGCGGCGCTGGGCGGCAGCAGTGCGGGCTGGTCGCTGTGGATTGATGCCGGGGTGCCGGTGCTGAGCTATCGGTTGTTCAATATCCAGACGGTGACATTGCGCGGGGCCGCGCCGCTGGCGCCCGGCGCGCACACGCTGCGCTTCGATTTCGATTATGATGGCAAGGGCTTCGGCAAGGGCGGCACGGTGCGCTGGAGCATCGATGGGGCGGCGGCGGGCAGCGACCATGTGCACGCCAGCCCGCCGGGACTGTATACCATCGACGAAAGCTTCGATGTCGGGCGCGATCGCGGGTCGCCGGTGGCGGATTACCCGGCGGCGGAAGGCTTCGGCTTTACCGGCGGCACGATCGGCGAGGTGGTGATCGAGGCGCGCTAGCGGCAGAATTGCCCGCCGCGCATGCTGCGCGCGGCGTGGTCGAAGTGCAGGTGATCGGCGTGAGCGGCGTTGTAATCGGGCGACAGGACGGTGGCGAACACCCCGCAGGCGCCGTCGCGGACCTCGCGCAGGAAGGCGGCCTTGGCGGGCGATCCGGCCCAGTCGCCGAGCACGCGCACGCGGCGGCCATCGGCGAGGCGGAAGCCGGCGATGTCGATGGCATCGGCGGTGGCGTGCTCGCTCCAGTTGGCGCTGCCGGCGATGCGGCGGCAGTTGAAGCTGCCGACATGGTCGATGCGCGTGACCGCCGTGCCGAAATGGCGGAGCGCGGCGGGGCGGACGATCTCGCGTTCCCAGACGAGCAAGGCCGCGGCGACCGGGCAGGCGACGGCGGGTGCATCCGGGCCGAAGCGCGCGGCCGGGCCGGGGCCGGGTTGCAGGCGCACGCCATCGGCATAGCCGCAGCCTGGTCCGGTGATCGGCGGGAGGGCGGTGAAAGTGGCGCCGGCGTAGCGCAACAGGCGCCGGCAGGCAGGGGCATCCTCGGTCAGGCGCGTGATCTTGGCGGCGGTGAACGGCCCCACTGGCGCGGCGAGCGACAGCGGCGTCCAGGGCAGGCGCTCGGGGTGGCGGCGCTGCAGGTCGCGCGCGAAAATGAAGGCGACGAGCGCCAGGGCGAGCAGCAGCAGCGCTTTGGTCAGACGGGAAATGGCCATTCGCGCCACAACGCGGCGCACGGCTATGCGATGCCGATGATTTCCACCGGCTGGCCGGCCAGCGTCACCATGTCGCCGACGCTCTTGCCGACCATGGCGCGGGCGAGGGGGGAGACGTGGCTGACGCTGCCGCGCGCCGGATCGGCTTCGTCATCGCCGACGATGGCGTAAGTCTGCTGGCGGCCGTCGTCGCGTTCGAAGCTGACCCGGCTGCCGAAACGGACGCTGCCATCGGGGGCGCGGGTTTCCACGAGTTGCGCGCTGGCGCGGCGGGCGGACCAATAGCGCAAATCGCGCGTGGCGCGGGCCATGGCGCTGCGATCGGCGCTGATTTCCCCGGCGCTGCGCGCGGCATCATAGGCGGCGCGCGCGGCGGCTAGTTCGGCCTCGATCTGCGCCAGGCCGGCGGGGGTGACGAGGTTGGCGTGCGCCGGGATCGGCCGGTCGGGCAGATCGGCAGCAACGGCTTCGGCGTCGGATTCCTTGGTGAAGGCTACACTCATGCGCCGGATATGGCGGCGGCGGGGCGTTTGCGCAATCGCGGTGGGGTGTTAGCGTGGCCGCCATGCTGCGCCTGCTTCTCGCCCTGCTGCTTGCTGCCCCGGCCGCGGCCGCGCCGCTTGCCGATCTGGTCGCCGGGCCGTCGGCGGCACTGCCGGGGCTGGTGGTCGTGGTCGCCGACCGCAAGGGGATCGTACGGGCGCAGGCTTACGGCCAGGCCACCATGGAACCGGCCCGCGCGCTTGCCCCCGACACCCCGTTGCGGGTGGCTTCGGTATCGAAAGCGGTCGTCGCCATCGCTGTCATGCGGCTGGTCGAACAGGACAAGCTCGATCTCGACAGCGATGTCGCGCGCTGGCTCGGCTGGCGGCTGCGCAACCCCGCTTTTCCCGACGCGCCGGTGACGTTGCGGCAATTGCTGTCGCATACGTCGGGCATCAGCGACGGGCCGGGCTACAACTTTCCGCTCGGCGAACGGCTGCAGGACAGGATGCCCGACCATTGGGCGGCGGCGCCGGGGACGCGCTTTGCCTATGCGAACCTCAATTACGGCATTATCGCTTCGGTGATGGAGGCGGCAACGGGCGAACGCTTCGACCTTCTGATGACACGGCTGGTGCTGGCGCCGCTGCGGCTCGACGCCGGCTATAACTGGAGCGGGGCGAGCGATGCCGCCGTGGCGGCCGCCGCCACGCTCTACCGCACCGGTCGCGACGAAACCGACTGGCACCCCGATGGCCCCTGGGTGGCGCAGGTCGATGACCTGAAGGGCGTGCGGCCGTGCCCGGTGCGGACCGACGCGGCTTGCGACCTCGCCGCCTATGTGCCCGGCAGCAACGGCACGTTGTTCAGCCCGCATGGCGGCCTGCGCATCTCGGCGCTCGGGCTGGCCAAGCTCGGCCGGATGCTGCTGCTGGACGGCAAGGTCGATGGCGCGCGGATCCTCAAGCCGGCGTCGATTCGCGCGCTGATGGCCCCGGTATGGCAGGCGAGCGGGCGGCCGCAGGATGACACTTATCAGGGCCAGATGCTCTGCTACGGCCCCGGGCTGCACTGCCTGACCGGCGGCGGTGACAGTCCGGTCGCCGGGGCGCGCTGGTGGGGGCATCTCGGCGAAGCCTATGGGTTGCTCGCCGGGCTGTGGGTCGACAAGGCCGGCCAGCGCGTGCTGGTCTATGCGCTCACCGGCACGCGCGATGATCCCTTCAAGCCACCGCACCGCTCGGCGTTCAGCGCGGTCGAGGAAAAAATCCTGATTGAACTGGCGGCGACCTCGGCGCGGCAGTAAAAGGCGCGCGCAACCACCGGGAGAGCGACGATGATCGGCTATGCGATGCTCGGCACCAACAACCAGGACCGTGCCAATGCGTTCTACGATGCGGTGTTCGGCGCGATCGGCGTCGGCCGGCTGATGACCTTTCCGACCGGCAGCATCGCCTGGGGCATCAACTGGAACGTGCCGATGATCGCGGTCGGCCCGCCGTACGATGGTGCCCCGGCGACAGTGGGCAATGGCTCGATGCTGGCGGTGCCGCTCGACACGCGCACCAAGGTCGATGCGCTGCACGCCGCGGCGCTGGCCGCCGGCGGCAAGGATGAAGGCGCGCCCGGCGTGCGCGGCGAGGAAGGTGAGCAGGCCTTTTATGGCGCCTATTTCCGCGATCCCGACGGCAACAAGCTCTGCGCGTTTCGCGTTGGTCCGGCATGAGCCGGGTGTTAAGAGTCTGTCCGGCATGAGCCGGACGGGTCGGGTCGGCCCCGCCTGACGACCAACCTCGATATCGTCACCGCCGATGTGAAGGCGCGCGACCGTGACCGCTATCTGAGCGTGCTTTACGCGCCGGAAGCGGCGCGGCCGGCGCTGTTGGCCGTGCACGGGCTCGATCTCGAGCTGGCGCAGGTCGTCGCCTCGACCAGCGAGCCGATGCTCGGCGAAATCCGGCTGGCGTGGTGGCGTGATGCGCTGACGGGGCTCGATAGCGGCCGTGTGCCGGCGCAGCCGCTGCTGGCGCTGATCGCTGCCGAGGTGCTGCCGCGCGGCGTGTCGGGGACCGAGTTGGCGGGGCTGGAGGATCGCTGGCTCGGGCTGATCGGCAGTGATGACGTTCCCGACAGCCATATCGCCGGCGGCGGCCTGTTGTTTGCGCTGTTGGCGCGGCTCGGTGGTGGCGATCTCGATACCGCGCGGCGGCTCGGTGCGGCCTGGGCCGCGGGAGCAACGCCTGTCCGGCCCGTGCCGCCGCCGCTGCGGCCGCTGCTCGGGCTGGTGCAGTTGGCGGCGCGCGATGCGGCGCGGGCGCGCGCCGGCCAGGGGCGCGAACCGCGCGGCAGCACGGCACGGCAGCTGCGGTTGCTGATGAGCGTTGCCCTTGGTCGTTGAGTGGGCCGTTGAACCGGCGTAGGTTGCTGCAACAGGGTCACCCATGCGCCGGTTCGCCGGCGAAATTCGGGAACAGGGCATGCGGCGATGGCTGGCGCTCGGGGTGGCGCTATTGGCGCTGGTGGCCGCGGGATTCCTGTGGACGCGCGACGTGCCGGTGGCGACGGCGAGCGAGGCGATGCCGCCCGCAGCCGCAGAGGTCGATGATGACGGCCCGATCGAAGCACCCGCCAGCCCGGTCACCGATGCCGACCGCGAGGCGCGGCGCTTTGCGCGCTATGACAAGGATGACGATGCGCGGATCGACCGCGAAGAATATCTCGTCAACCGCAAGAAGGCGTTCGCCAGGATCGATGTGAATGGCGATGGCAAGGTCGGTTTCGACGAATATGCGGCAGCGACGGTCGCCAAGTTCGGCAAGGCGGATCGCAACGGCGATGGTGCGCTGGCGGCGAAGGAGTTCGCCACGACGGCGGTGAAGCGCAAGGCGAAGCCCGCGTGTGTGTGCGAGAAGGACGCCGATAGCTGAGTGCCAGCGCCGGCCGGTGGTTCAACCGGTGGCTCCGCCGGTGAGCAGGGACCGCTGGCGGCGTTGCGCGGCGCCCACGAGTCCGAAGCCGGCGATCAGCATCGCCCAACTGCCGGGTTCGGGCAGCACATCGATGCTGCTGGTCAGGAACTCGATCCGGAATCCGGTGGGGTTGTTGCCGGTGCCAGCGGCATTGCGGGTCTTGAAGGTCAGCTTGTTGAGGCCCGCGACAAAGCCGGTGGTGGCGGAAAAATTGGTCCAGGCAGTAAAGCTGCCGGCGGGCGCGGTCAGCGCCGTGCTGTTGAGCATGACCGACACCATCGAGTTATCAACCGCATAGCGACCGGTAAACTTGCCGGTATTCGTGATCATTTTGGGAGTCAGGGTGAATTGCAGTTCGTAGCTGTAGTCACCGGCCGCGATACTGGTGTGGTTGATGGTCGGGGTGATCCAGCGCGATGTCGCGGTGTTCTGCATCCAGTTGCCCGCCACCGGGAAACTGCCATTGCGGACGCCGGTGTAGGCGTTGCCCAGCGTCACGCCGGTCGGCGCCGCGGTCAAACGCCAGTGCGGATCGATGGCATTGTTGCCAAGCGGCACCTTACTGTTGTCCACCCCGGAATTGAACAGTCCGGGCACCGCCACGGTGACGGTAACGGCGGCGGCGGCGGTGGTCAGTGTGGCAGCGACAAGGACGGCGGCAACAACGGAAACGAAGCGCATAGGGATAAACATCCTTTCGAAACGCACGAGGACGCGCGAAAATTTCTAGCAACAACTGTGCCAAAATAATTAACACATATTTTTCAATGACTTTACGATATCAATGTGTGCAACTTGTAAAGTCTGCCGACAGTTTCGATCCCGAACGGTCACTTTCGCGCGGCAATCCAGTCATCAACCCGGCGTTCGAGGATCGACAGCGGCTGCGACCCCGAGGCGATCAGCAGGTCATGAAAGCCCTTGATGTCGAACTTGCTGCCCAGCGCGGCTTCGGCCTTGGTGCGTTCTTCCATGATCTTGAGCATGCCGATCTTGTAGCCGGTCGCCTGGCCGGGCAGCGTGATGTAGCGGCGCACTTCGGAACGTGAGCGTTCGGGTGGCTGGCGGCCGGTGTTGATCATATAGGCAACGGCTTCGTCCTCGGTCCAGCCGAGCGCATGAATGCCGGTATCGGTGACCAGCCGCGCTGCACGGAACAGTTCGGCATCGAGGCGCATGAAATCGGCAGCGACATCCGGGAAGGCGCCGAGCTCCTTGCAGACGCGTTCGGCATACAGCCCCCAGCCTTCGCCGAAGGCGACATAGCCGGTGACCGAACGGAACTTGGGGCCGCCCTTCTGGCGGACCTGGATGTCGCCCTGGGTATTATGGCCGGGCACCGATTCATGGCACATCAGCGTGTAGAGTGCCGCCGGATCGGGGGTCATGCCGACGAGATGGACGAAGGTGCGCGCCGGGCGCTTGCCATCGGGGCTGGGCGCCGAGGCATGCGCGGCGCCGCCGGCGACTTCGCTGAACGCCGGTTCGCGGACGACTTCGATGCCATAGGCCGGCAGCGTGCTGAACATCGCCGGCAGCAGGGTGCGAGTGTGGGCGACGAAGGCGTTGGCGGTCTTCAGATACTCGGCGCGCGCGGCATCGTCATAGGGCCGCGGCGGGAAGCGGGTGGCGCGATCGGCGTAAAAGGCGCTGCGGTCCTTGAAGCCGGCGCCGCGGGCGAGCGCATCCTGTTCGGCCTCGATGCGCGCCACTTCCTTCAGGCCGATGCTGTGGATCTGGTCGGCGGTGAGGTCGGTGGTGGTGTTGAGGCGCAGTTCGTTGGCGTAATAGGCGGCGCCGCCGGGCAGAGTGATGGCGCCGACCTTGCCGCTGGGGGCGGTCGGCAGCTCGGACTTTGCCCAGGCGATGACGCGGCCGTAAGCCGGCTTGAGATCGAGAATCGCGGTGCGCGCTTCGCCGAGCAGGGCGTCGGCATCGGCGCGCGGCAACTTGCCGGCGGTGACCAGCGCTTCGGTCTTGCTCTTCACATCGGCCCAGAGGGCGGCATCCGGGCCGGCGCCATAGGGCGCGCCGCTGGTCAGGCGTTCGCTGCCGCTGATGATGGTTTCGATCTGGAATTTCGGCGGGTGGATGCCGGCGGCGGCGCTGGCTTTGGTCCGCGCGATGGCGACATCGAGCACGGCGGGGATGCCGCGCAGTCGGGCGATATAGTTCTTCAAGTCGGTGACATCGGCGACATTATGGGTGTTGACGAGGAAATCGGGCAGCTGGCTGTGCGCCGAATACAGCCGCGAATAAAACGGCGGGCGATAGACGCGATTTGCTTCGGACATGGCGGCGCGATCGGCCTCGAGCGCCCAGATGTCGTAGTTGACCCGGGCTTCGGGGGACAGCTTGGCGCGATCGAACTGCGCCTTCATGCGGGCGGCGCTGGCCTGGCGCCATTTGACCTGCGCGGTGGCGGCGGCGTCGCCGATGTCGTTCCATTTGTCGCCGCCGTCCTTGCTGCCGAGCCGGGTGGCGAGCTGCGGGTTGATCTTCACCCATTCGGCAAATTCGGCATCGAGAAAGGCGGTGAGGCGGGCGTCTTCGCTGGCGGCAGTGGCCGCGGTCGGGGCCTGTGCCTGCGTCATGGCGGGAACGAACAGCGCCGCGATGACGGCGGCGACGGAAATGGTGCGGATGCGCTTCATGGCTGACCCCAATTTATTTTGCGACTCTCCTAGGCCGAGTCGCGGGCCGGTAAAAGCCTGTTTTTCCGGCGGATATGGTTTAGCATGCCGGCGCCGACCAGCACCGAAAGGGCGATTGCCGCCAGCCCGGCATCATAGCTGCCGGTGGCATCGCGGGCGAAGCCGAACGCGGTGGTGCTGGCGAAGCTGCCGAACTGCCCGAAGGTGTTGACTGCCGCGATGCCGACGGCGCGGTGCCGTTCGTGGAGGGTTTCGGACAGCGCGCTGAAGAAGATCGGCTGCGACGGCAACCAGGTGGCGGCGAGCGCGAGAAAGGCAATGGCGGCGAGCAGCGGCGAGGGGCCGAGCGCGAGGGTGGCAAAGCTCGCTGCGACGATGAGGGCGGGGACGATCATGTGCCAGAAGCGTTCCTGGCGCCGGTCCGAATGCCAGCCGAGGCCGATCAGCGTGAGGACTCCAAGGCCGCCGCCCGCCGCCACCAGCAGGCCGACATTTTGCGTATCGAGGCCGGTTTTCAGGCCGAGAATGACCGGGGTCGAGACATAAAAGGCGTTGACCGCGCCGACGTAGAACAGCCAGACAAGGCCGAACAACAGCACCGAGCGGTCGGAAACGGCCTTCCACACGCTGTCGTGCCGCGCGCCGGTGATCGCGCCGGCATCGGCGGCAAGCGCGCCGGTGAGCCAGCGGCGTTCGGCATCATCGAGCCAGCCGACGCGGGCCGGGCTATCGGGCAGGCATTTGAAGATGATGATACCCATGGCGAGCGCCGGGATCGCTTCGAGCAGGAACAGCCATTGCCAGCCATGCAGCCCGGCGCTGCCTTCCAGCGCCAGGATCGGCCCCGAAACCAGGCCCATGATGATTTGCGACACCGGTTGCGCGACATAAAAGCGGCTGACGGCGCGGCCACGCCAGCGTGCCGGGAACCACAGGCTGGCGTAGAACAGGATGGCGGGAAAGAAGCCGGCTTCGGCGCCGCCGAGCAGGAAGCGCAGGATGTAGAATTGCAGCGGCGTCTGCACGAACATCTGGGCAGCGGAGATCAGCCCCCAGGTGATCATGATCCGCGTGATCCAGACGCAGGTGCCGAAGCGCATCATGGCGACGTTGGACGGCACTTCGAGCAGGGCATAGCTGACGAAGAAAATCCCGCCGGCGATGCCATAGACGGTGGCGGAAAACCCGAGGTCCTCGTTCATCGTCGCGGCGGCGAAGCTGATGTTGAGTCGATCGACGATGGCGACGAGATAGGCGAGGAAGATGATCGGCAGCAGCCGCCATTGCGCCTTGCGCATCACTCGTTCGGGCAGGCCGGGCGCAGATACTGTCATGGCGGCGCCCCCGGAAACCCTGGTGTCGAGCTTATCGGCTCAGTCGTGCCTGTCCAGCCACAGCGGGTAAAGCGGCCCCGCGGCAAAGCCGGCGCGATCGATGCTGTAGATGACATGGCGCACGGTGCCGCCGGTCATTTCGGAATCGAAAATCCGGTCGGTGAGCGTGCCGCCGATCTTTTCCAGCGCGCGGCGCGAGCGCAGGTTGGTTTCGCCGATGAGGAAGATCACCCGCTCGAAATGCGCCAGCGCATGGCCGACCATCAGCGCCTTCATAGCCGTATTGGTGGTGCCACCCCAATGGCTGCGCGCGAGAAAAGTCCAGCCGATCTCGTTCTCGCCGGGCTCGGCGCGGCCGGTGTCGAAGCGTGACGACCCGATGATGGCGCCGGTGGCGGGATCGATGGCGACAAGCGCGCCGCCGCTGGCCAGCGCTTCGTCGAAAAAGCGCCGGAACACCGGTTCCTGCCAGCGATCATGCGCGGGGTGGATTGCCCAGATCAGCGGATCGGCGGCGACGGCGAACAGCGCGTCCCAGTCACCGGGCGCCAGCGGCCGCAACTTTACCTGAGCGGTGGCCAGCGACGGCTGAAAATCAAAGCCGGTCATGCCGCCAGCCAGTCCGCCAGATCGGCGCGCGCCCGCGATACCAGCGCCGGCTTGCGTTGGTCCTTGGTCAGCGGTGGCGGCACCAGCGGCGGGAACAGCCCGAAATTGATGTTCATCGGCTGGAAGTGCCTGGCGTCCGCGCCGCCGGTGATGTGGCTGAGCAACGCCCCCAGCGCCGTGGTGGCAGGCGGCGGGACGGGCACGCGGCCCTGCCGGTCGGCGATGGCGAAGCGTGCCGCGACCAGCCCGATCGCGGCGCTTTCGACATAGCCTTCGCATCCGGTAATCTGCCCGGCAAAACGAATGCGCGGGTCGAGCCGCAGCCGCAGCGTTTCATCGAGCAACACCGGCGATTTGATGAAGGTGTTGCGATGAAGGCCGCCGAGCCTTGCGAACTCCGCGCGTTCAAGACCCGGGATCATGCGGAACACCCGCACCTGGTCGGCGTGCTTCATCTTGGTCTGGAACCCGACCATGTTCCACAGCGTGCCCAGCGCATTGTCCTGGCGCAGTTGCACCACCGCCCAGGCGCGCCGGCCGGTGGCGGGGTTGGTCAGGCCGACGGGTTTCATCGGGCCGAAGCGCGGCGTGTTGCGGCCGCGCTCGACCATCACTTCAATGGGCATGCAGCCGTCGAAATAGGGGGTGTTGGCCTCCCATTCCTTGAAATCGGCCTTGGGGGCCTCGATCATCGCGTCGATGAAGGCGTTGTACTGCTCCTTGTCCATCGGGCAGTTGAGATAGTCCTTGGTATCGCCATGCTCGTTGGGCCGGTCCCAGCGCGATTGCGCCCAGGCGATGTCCATGTCGATCGAATCGCGGTGGATGACCGGCGCGATGGCATCGAAGAAGGCCAGTTGATCCTGTCCGGTCAGTTGCTGGATCGCTTCGGCGAGCGGTGTCGCGGTCAACGGCCCGGTGGCGATGATGACATTGTCCCAATCGGCCGGTGGCAGGCCGTCGATCATTTCGCGGCGGATGGTGATCAGCGGCTCGGCCTCGATCGCCGCGGTGACCCGGCCGGCAAAATCATCGCGGTCGACCGCCAGCGCCGAGCCCGCCGGCACCCGCGACGCATCGGCCGCCGCCATGATGAGCGAACCCAGCATGCGCATTTCCTGATGGATTAGCCCGACGGCGTTGTTGTCGGGGTCATCCGAGCGAAAACTGTTCGAACAGACGAGCTCGGCGAGCTGGTCGGTGTGGTGCGCCTCGGTGCCGTGCACCCCGCGCATTTCGTGCAGGATGACGGGGACGCCGGCCCGCGCACAGGCCCAGGCGGCTTCCGAACCGGCGAGGCCACCGCCGATGATGTGGATGGGTTTGGTCATGCCCCGGCTTTTCGGGTGGTCCCGGATTTTGCGCAAGGGGTCTGTGCTGCCTTCCCATGTTGCACTGCGCTCGCTATAGCCGCCGCAACGCGGGATTCTACCGCGATTGACCCGGTTGGATTGGATCATGGCAAGCCGCCCGAGCGCGTATTTTCAGGCCTTGCAGGGCCGCTCCGTCGCAGGAGCGTGCTGAACCATGCCGAAACTGACCGTCGATGGTATCGAAGTCGAAGTCCCGGCTGGCGCCACCGTGCTCCAGGCCTGCGAGGCTGCTGGCGTCGAAGTGCCGCGCTTCTGCTATCATGAGCGGCTGAGCATCGCCGGCAATTGCCGCATGTGCCTCGTCGAGATGGAAAAGGCGCCCAAGCCGGTCGCCAGCTGCGCCATGCCCGCCGCCGATGGCCAGGTGGTGATGACGACGACGCCGAAGGTGAAAAAAGCGCGCGAAGGGGTGATGGAGTTCCTGCTCATCAACCACCCGCTCGATTGCCCGATCTGCGACCAGGGCGGCGAATGCGATTTGCAGGACCAGTCGGTCGCCTATGGCAAGGGCTTCACCCGCTTTCAGGAAAACAAGCGCGCGGTGACCGAAAAGTTCATGGGGCCGCTGATCAAGACGATCATGACGCGCTGCATCCATTGCACCCGCTGCGTGCGCTTTGCCGAGGAAGTGGCGGGCGTCGAGGAAATCGGCGCGATCGGTCGCGGCGAAAACATGCAGATCACCTCCTATCTCGAAAAGGCGGTGACCAGCGAGGTTTCGGGCAATGTCATCGACCTGTGCCCGGTCGGCGCGCTGACATCCAAGCCCTATGCCTTCCAGGCGCGGCCGTGGGAATTGAAGAAGACCGACGGCATCGACGTGATGGACGCGATCGGCAGCAACATCGTCATCGGCAGCCGTGGCCCCGCCGTGTTGCGCATCACGCCGCGCATCAACGATGACGTGAACGAGGAATGGCTGGCCGACAAGAGCCGCTTCGCCATCGACGGGCTCGGCGAGCGCCGGCTCGACAGCCCCTGGGTGCGGCGCGACGGCAAGCTGCAGAAGGCGAACTGGGTCGAAGCCTTTGCCGCAATCCGCGCCGGGCTCGAAGGCGTGCCGGGTGACGCGATCGCCGGCATTGTCGGCGATCTGGCGGCGGTCGAGGACCTGGTAGCGCTGAAGGACCTGCTGGCGACCCTGGGGTCGACGCGGATCGAGGCCCGGCAGGATGGCGCGCTGCTCGCCAGCACGACACGTAGCGATTATCTGTTCAATTCGGGGCTTTCGGGCATCGAAAACGCCGATGTTGTGCTGCTCGTCGGCACCAACCCGCGCCACGAAGCGCCGCTGCTCAACGTGCGGTTGCGCAAGAAGGCGGCGCGCAAGCTGTCGAAGGTTTTCGGCATCGGGCCGGTGGTCGACCTCACCTATCCGGTTGAATGGCTCGGCGACGATGCGGCGCTGCTTGGCGCACTGCCGGCGGCAGTTGCCGAGGCGCTGGCCAAGGCCGAACGCCCGGCGATCATTCTCGGCATGGGGGCGCTCAAGCAGCCCGGCCTGGTCGCGGCGGCGCAAAAACTGGCGGGCGACATCAAGCTGGTGCGTGAAGGCTGGAACGGCTGGAACGTACTGCATACCGCCGCGGCGCGGGTCGGAGCGCTCGATCTCGGCCTGACGACGTCTGATGGCGTTTCGGGCATCCTCGGCGATGCCTCGCTCAAGGCGCTGTTCCTGCTCGGCGCCGATGAAGTCTGCACCGGCCCGGCCAAGCATGCGTTCACCGTCTATGTCGGCAGCCATGGCGACCATGGCGTGCGCCATGCCGATGTCATCCTGCCGGCCGCGGCCTACACCGAAAAATCGGGCACCTGGGTCAACATGGAAGGCCGGGCGCAGCGCAGCTTGCGGGCGGTTTTTCCGCCCGGCGAGGCGCGCGAGGACTGGACGATCTTCCGCGCGCTGTCGGCGGTGCTCGGCGCACCGCTCGGCTATGACGATCTGCCCTCGCTGCGCGCGCGCATCGGTGCCGAATGGCCGCACCTGGCGCTCGGCGACACCGTCAGCGTCACCCTTGGCGCGCCGCTTTCCGATGCCCCGGCACCGGCCGGCCCGATCGCGCTGGCGCTGGGCAACCATTACCTGACCAACCCCATCGCCCGCGCCAGCGAGACGATGGCGGCGTGCGTTGCCGAAATTTCGGCGCCGCTGCAGGAGGCCGCGGAATGACCTTCACCGGCTGGTTCCAGTCTGTTTTCGGCGATGGCCTTGGCTGGTTTATCGGCACCACCGTGCTGATCCTCGCCATCGTGCTGCCGGTCATGGTCGGCGTTGCCATGGCGGTTTATGCCGATCGCAAGATCTGGGCGGCGATGCAGATGCGCCGCGGGCCCAATGTCGTCGGGCCGTTCGGGCTGCTGCAGACCTTTGCCGATGCCGCCAAGCTGTTCCTCAAGGAAACTATCGTGCCGTCGGGGGCATCGAAGGCGGTGTTCATCCTGGCGCCGATGATCAGCTTCGTGCTGGCCCTCGCCATCTGGGCGGTGATGCCGTTCGATGCCGGGCTGGTGCTCGCCGATCTCAATGTCGGGCTGCTCTATGTTTTCGCCGTCTCGTCGATGGGTGTCTCTGGCATCATCATGTCGGGCTGGGCATCGAACTCGAAATACCCGTTTCTGGGCGGCCTGCGCTCGGCAGCGCAGATGGTCAGCTATGAAGTCTCGATGGGGTTCATCCTTGTCGCCGTGATGCTTTATGCGCAGAGCCTCAACCTCAGCGATATCGTCATGGCGCAGAAGGGCAATGTGCTGGGCATATTGAACGGCAACATCTTCAATCCGTTGCTGTTCCCGATGGGCATCATGTTCTTCATCACCGCGCTGGCCGAGACCAACCGGCCGCCGTTCGATCTGCCCGAGGCCGAATCCGAGCTCGTCGCCGGCTATCAGGTCGAATATTCCTCGATGAGCTTCGCGCTCTTCTTCCTCGGTGAATACGCCAACATCCTGTTCATGTGCGCGCTGATCCCGGTGCTGTTCCTCGGCGGCTGGCTGCCGCCGCTCGATTGGGCGCCGCTCTATTACGTGCCCGGCTTCGTCTGGATGCTCGGTAAGATGGCCTTCATGTTCTTCGTCTTCGCCTGGGTGAAGGCCGCGGTGCCGCGCTACCGCTATGACCAGCTGATGCGGCTGGGCTGGAAGGTATTCCTGCCGCTGTCGCTGTTCTGGGTCGTGGTGGTGTCGGGCTGGCTGATGTTCGTTACCGACAAGTTTGCGACTGCTCCGGGGAGTGTTGTACTGTGAGTGCCCTGCTGCGTTCCGCGAAATCGCTGTTGCTGCTCGAATTCATCGCCGGGCTGGCGCTGACGCTCAAATATTTCTTCCGGCCCAAGGTGACGCTCAACTACCCTTATGAAAAGGGGCCGCTGAGCCCGCGCTTCCGCGGCGAACATGCGTTGCGTCGTTATCCGAACGGCGAGGAACGCTGCATTGCCTGCAAGCTGTGCGAGGCGGTGTGCCCGGCGCTGGCAATTACCATCGAGGCCGAGCCGCGTGACGACGGTTCGCGCCGCACGACGCGCTACGACATCGACATGACCAAGTGCATCTATTGCGGCCTGTGCCAGGAAGCCTGCCCGGTCGATGCCATCGTTGAAACGCCGAATTTCGAATTCGCCACCGAATCTCGCGAAGAACTGATCTACGACAAGGGCAAATTGCTTGCCAACGGCGACAAATGGGAACGCGCCATCGCTGCGAACCTTGCGGCAGACGCGCCATGGCGGTAACAGCCCGGCACCTTGCTGCGGCGCGCTGCCGCACTGCTTTTCTTGCCCCCCCCGCACCGGCGGCGGCTCTCTGGATGCGCTCGTGACCGCTGCCGTTTTCTCCTTCTACCTGTTCGCCACCGTGCTGCTGACCGCGGCGGTGATGGTGATCGTGTCGAAAAATCCGGTGCATTCGGTGCTCTGGCTGATCGTCTGTTTCTTCAACGCCGCCGGGCTGTTCATCCTGCTCGGCGCCGAATTTCTCGCGATGCTGCTCGTTATCGTCTATGTCGGCGCGGTTGCCGTGCTGTTCCTGTTCGTCGTGATGATGCTCGATATCGATTTCGCCGCGCTGAAATCGGGTTTTGCCAAATATCTGCCGTTCGGCCTTGCCGTCGCCGGGGTCATCCTGGGCGAAGTGCTATTCGCGGTGATCGACTGGGTACCGGGCAACGGTGTCGTGATCTTCGAAGCGTTGGGGCAACCGCCCGAGGGCATGACCAACACGCAATGGCTCGGGTCGGTGCTCTACACCCGCTATCTCTATGTCTTCCAGGCGTCCGGGCTGGTGCTGCTGGTGTCGATGATCGGCGCTATCGTCCTCACCCATCGCCAGCGCGTCGGCACCAAGCGCCAGAGCATCGCCGCCCAGGTCGCGCGCACCCCGGCCAACGCCGTCCACAAGGCGCAACCGGGCATCGGCGAGGGAGTCGAGCTGTGATCGGGCTGACGCACTACCTGACGGTGTCGGCGGCGCTATTCGTGCTGGGGGTGCTCGGCATCTTCATCAACCGCAAGAATGTCATCATCATCCTGATGTCGATCGAGCTGTTGCTGCTCGCGGTGAACATCAATCTCGTCGCCTTTTCGGCCTATCTGCACGACATCCACGGCCAGGTGTTCGCGATGTTCGTGCTGACGGTGGCGGCTGGCGAGGCGGCGATCGGGCTCGCCATCCTGGTCATCTATTTCCGCAACCGCGGCACGATCGCGGTTGACGATACCGACATGATGAAGGGCTGACCGACACGTGATTCAGCTCCTCGTTTTCCTGCCGCTGCTGATGGCGCTCGTCGCCGGGCTGGGCGGTCGCGTCATCGGCCACAAGGCCGCCAAGATCGTCACCACCGGCGGGCTGTTCGTTTCGGCCGGCCTGTCATGGGTGGTGTTCAGCCAGTTCTGGCTGTCGGGCGCTGCCGCCACCACCGTGCCGGTGCTCGACTGGATCCAGTCGGGCGACTTGTCGGTCCAATGGGCGCTGAAGATTGATACGCTGACTGCGGTGATGCTCGTTGTCGTCACCTCGGTGTCGGCGCTCGTTCACCTGTATAGCTGGGGCTATATGGAGGAAGACCCGTCGCAGTCGCGGTTCTTCGCTTATCTCTCGCTGTTCACCTTCGCCATGCTGATGCTGGTGACCGCCGACAATCTCGTCCAGATGTTCATGGGCTGGGAAGGGGTGGGCCTCGCCTCCTATCTGCTCATCGGTTTCTGGTACACCAAGCCGAGCGCCAATGCGGCCGCGATCAAGGCGTTCGTCGTCAACCGCGTCGGTGATTTCGGCTTTTCGCTCGGTATCTTCGCCACCTTCATGGTGTTCGGCAGCGTGTCGATCGATACCATCCTCGCCGCGGTACCGGGGCAGGCGGGAGCGAGTTTCTCCTTCCTCGGCGCGCGCTTCGACGTGATGACGACGATCTGCCTTTTGCTGTTCGTCGGCGCGATGGGCAAATCGGCGCAATTGGGCCTGCACACCTGGCTGCCCGACGCGATGGAAGGCCCGACGCCGGTGTCGGCGCTGATCCACGCCGCGACGATGGTCACCGCCGGCGTCTTCATGGTGTGCCGCCTGTCGCCGATGTTCGAAGCGAGCCTGACGGCGCAGACGGTCGTCACCTATGTCGGCGCCGCGACCGCTCTGTTCGCCGCATCGGTGGCGCTGGTGCAGACCGATATCAAGCGCGTCATCGCCTATTCGACCTGTTCGCAGCTTGGTTACATGTTCTTTGCGGCGGGCTCGGGCGCCTATGGCGCGGCGATGTTCCACCTCTTCACCCACGCCTTTTTCAAGGCGCTGCTGTTCCTTGGCGCCGGCTCGGTCATCCATGCCATGCACCATGAGCAGGACATGCGTTTCTACGGTGGCCTCAGGAAGCACATCCCCGTCACCTTCGCGCTGATGACCGTCGGCACGCTGGCGCTGACCGGCTTTTTCTTCACCGCGGGCTATTATTCGAAGTATGCGATCCTCGAAGCGGCTTTTGCCAGCGGCACGACGCATGGCCAGTTCGCGTTTTTCGTCGGCGCGCTCGTGGCGCTGCTGACGAGCTTCTATTCGTGGCGGCTGGTGTTCCTGACCTTCTACGGCGCGCCGCGCTGGGCGGCGTCGGAGCATATCCAGCACGCGCTCCACGACGCGCACGGGCACGGCGATCATGCGCATGACGACCATCACCACGCCCCCGCCACGGGCGATGGCGGCTATCACCCGCATGAAAGCCCGCTTTCGATGCTGATCCCGCTGTTCATTCTCGGCGCCGGCGCGCTCGGGGCCGGCTGGCTGTGGCACGAACAGTTCGTCGGGGCCGAAGAAGGCGCCGGTTTCTGGCGCGGCAGCCTCGCCTTCCGCGAACATCTCATGCACGCGATGCACGAAGTGCCGGCCTGGGTGGTATGGACTCCGTCGGTGGCGTACTTCGCAGGCCTCGGCGCCGCCTGGTTCGCCTATCTCAAATCGCCCGAGCTTCCGTCCAAGGTCGCCGGCGCGGTGCCGGCGCTCTACCGCTTCTTCACTCACAAATGGTATTTCGACGAGCTTTACGACGCGATCTTCGTGCGTCCGGCGTTCGCCATCGGCCGCTTCCTCTGGGTCCGCGGTGACCAGCAGACCATCGATCGCTTCGGCCCCGATGGTGCGGCAGCCGCAGTCGCGAGCGGCGCGCGCGCGGCGGGTCGTTTCCAGTCGGGTTATGTCTATTCCTATGCGCTGGTCATGTTGATCGGGCTCGCTGCGGCGGCCGCCTGGTTTCTGCCCGGCCTGTCTCTGGCGGCGAAGTGATGCCGATACTGTCTGTCATGATTTTGCTGCCGGTTGCGGCGGCGCTGCTGTTGGCGCTGCTGCCGGCAGATGCCGGGCGGGCGCGTGTCATCGCGCTGGTCGTGACGCTCGTCGAATTCGCGCTCGGGCTGATGCTCTGGGCGGGCTTCGACAATGCCGGCCCTGCCTTCCAGTTCACCGAAAAACTGCCGCTGTTCGCGCCGTACCTCGATTGGAGCCTCGGCATCGATGGCATCGCGCTGATGCTGATCCTGCTCAGCGTCTTCCTGATGCCGCTGTGCATCCTCGCCAGCTGGGAAAGCGTGCAAAAGCGCGTGCCCGAATACATGGCGGCGTTCCTCGTCATGGAAGCCTTGATGATCGGCACCTTTGCGGCGCGCGATATCTTCCTTTTCTACCTGTTCTTCGAAGCCGGGCTGATCCCGATGTTCCTGATCATCGGCATCTGGGGCGGCGCGCGGCGCATCTACGCCAGCTACAAATTCTTCCTCTACACGCTGCTCGGCTCGGTGCTGATGCTCGTCGGCATGCTCTACATGGTCGGCCAGGCCGGCAGCACCGATATCGGCGTGCTTTCGGCGTATAATTTCGACCCACGCGCGCAATTCTGGCTGTTCCTGGCCTTCTTCGCTTCGTTCGCGGTCAAGATGCCGATGTGGCCGGTCCACACCTGGCTGCCCGATGCCCACGTCGAAGCGCCGACCGCCGGCTCGGTCATCCTCGCCGGGGTGCTGCTCAAGCTTGGCGGCTATGGCTTTGTGCGGTTCAGCCTGCCGATGTTCCCCGATGCCTCGGCACAGCTGATCTGGCTGGTGTTCGGCCTGTCGATGGTCGCGGTCGTCTACACCTCGCTCGTCGCGCTGGTCCAGAACGACATGAAGAAGCTCATCGCCTATTCGTCGGTCGCGCACATGGCCTTCGTCACCGCCGGGCTGTTCGCACTCAACACGCAAGGCATCGAAGGCGCGCTGGTGATGATGTTCAGCCATGGCCTCGTGTCGGGCGCGCTGTTCCTGTGCGTCGGCGTCATCTACGACCGGCTGCACACGCGCGAGATTGCGCGTTACGGCGGGCTCGCCAACAACATGCCGCGCTATGCGCTGCTGCTGATGTTCTTCACCATGGCCTCGGTCGGCCTGCCCGCCACCTCGGGTTTTGTCGCCGAATTCCTCGTCCTGCTCGGGCTCTACCAGACCAGCAGCTGGGCGACCTTCGTGATGACCACCGGCATCATCCTTGGCGCCGCCTATATGCTCTGGCTCTATCGCCGCGTCGTCTTCGGCACCGCGGCGGGCGATGACACCCGCGCCATGGCCGATCTCAGCATGCGCGAAGTCGCCATCCTTGTCCCGATCGCGCTCGCCGTGTTGTGGATGGGCATCTATCCCAAAAGCTTCCAGGACCCGATGAAGCCCGGCGTCGCCGCCATCGTCGCCCGGCTCGAAGGCCGCGCGCTGGCAACCCTGCCGACCGACATGACGCTGGTACCCGGCACCGCGGTTCCCGCCGCTGCCGAAGGGACGCACCCATGAACCCGACCTTCGCTTCCATCGCCATCGCCGGCCCCGAAGCGGTGCTGACCGCCGGTGCGCTGTTCACCCTGATGCTCGGCGCCTTCGGTGGCGGCGACAAGGTGCTCAAGGTGCTGACCTGGGTCGCCGTCGCCATCGTCGCCATTGCCGGGCTGACCCTGCTCGATGATCCGGCCGGGGTGCAGTTCGCGTTTGGTGGTCTCTATGTCGCCGATGGTTTTTCGGCGTTCCTGAAAGTGCTGATCCTGTCGGCGTCGGCCGCCTCGATGCTGATGGCGTTGCCCTATCTGGCGACCGCCAAGACCGGCCGCTTCGAATATCCGGTGCTGCTGATGCTGGCGACGCTCGGCATGTGCATGATGGTGTCGGCGAACGACATGCTGTCGCTTTATGTCGGGCTCGAACTGCAATCGCTCGCGGCCTATGTGCTCGCGGCGTTCCATCGCGGCGAATCGAAATCCTCCGAAGCCGGGCTCAAATATTTCGTCCTTGGCGCGCTCGCGTCGGGCATCCTGCTCTACGGCATCACCCTGGTCTATGGCTTTGCCGGGACGACCGATTTCAATGACATTCACGCCGTGCTCGGCGGGCAGAGTGAACGCTCGCTCGGTGTGCTGTTCGGGCTGGTCTTCATCATGTCGGGCCTCGCCTTCAAGATTTCGGCGGTGCCCTTCCACATGTGGACGCCCGATGTCTACGAAGGTGCGCCGACCCCGGTGGCCGCCTTCTTCTCGGCCGCGCCCAAGGCCGCCGCGCTCGGCTTGCTGGTCCGCGTCCTTGTCGGTGGCTTCGGCCCGATGGCGGTTGATTGGCAGCAGATCGTCTTCTTCCTCTCGGTCGCTTCGATGATCCTGGGGGCCGTCGGTGCCGTCGGCCAGACCAATATCAAGCGGCTGCTCGCCTATTCGTCGATCGCCAATGTCGGCTTCGCGCTGGTCGGGCTGGCGGCGGCGACCGAACAGGGTATCGGCGCGCTGTTGTTCTACACCGCCGTCTATCTGGCGATGACCCTCGGCAGCTTCCTCGTCATCCTGCAACTGCGCCGCCCCGATGGCGAACCCGTCGAAGCGATCGCCGATCTTGCCGGCCTGTCGAAGACCAGCCCGGCGCTCGCCTGGGGGCTGACGATCTTCATGTTCAGCCTTGCCGGCATTCCGCCGCTACTCGGCTTCTGGCCCAAGTTCGCGGTGTTCCAGGCCGCGGTCGCTGCCGGGTTGATCCCGCTCGCCATCATCGGCTTCATCGCCTCGGTGGTCGCGGCCTTCTACTACCTTCGCCTCATCAAGGTGATGTTCTTCGATGAACCCGGCGTGCCCGCCACCAGCACCGGCAGCGTCACCAACGGCGCGATGATCGCCGCTGCAGCGCTGTTCTGCTCGCCGATCGGCATGCTCGCCATCACGCCGCTCGTTGCTGCCACCGGCCGCGCCGCGGCAGCCTTGTTCACGGTTTCGGGTTGACCGCGCCGGCCTTTACCCACCTCGCCGAAGTGGGTTCGACCAATGACTGGCTGCTGGAACGCGCCGTTGGCCTCGCCGATAACCATTGGGTGATCGCTGACCGCCAGACCGCCGGGCGTGGCCGCCGCGGGCGCGCCTGGGGCGATGGCGCCGGCAATCTGATGGCCTCGGTGATCGTGCGGGCCAATGGGGCGGTGCAGCAGCTTTCGTTTGTGGCGGCTTTGGCTTTGCTTGAGGCATTGGAAGCAAAGGAAGGGCAGGGGTCTGAGACCCCCGCACCCCGCTTTTTCTTGAAGTGGCCGAATGATGTGCTGCTGGATGGGGCGAAGGTTTCGGGGATTTTGCTCGAACGTGCCGGGAACGCGCTGGTGATCGGCTTCGGGGCCAATCTGGCGCAGCATCCGGCCGATACCGAACGTCCGGCGATTTCGCTGGCCGCTGCCGGCCTGCCGGTGCCGGCGCCGATGGACGTGCTGGCGCTGCTGATGCCGGCCTTTGTCCATTATCGCCGGCTGTGGGAGGACGAAGGCTTCGAAGCCATCCGCACCCGCTGGCTCGCCCGCGCCGCCGGATTGGGTGAGCGCGTCACCGCGCGGCTCGGCAGCGAAACGGTCGAAGGCCACTTCGAAGGCCTTGCCGCCGATGGCGCGCTGACGATGCGCACCGATGATGATAGCCTGCGTGCCATCCACGCCGGCGAAGTTTTTGCGTTGTAACGGGGGGAGGGGTCCATGCTGCTCGCCATCGATGTCGGCAACACCAATATCGTCTTTGCCATCTGCGATGGTGACGAGATCAGATGGCGCTGGCGCATTTCCACCGATGGCCAGCGCACCGCCGATGAATATGCCGTCTGGCTGCACCAGCTGATGCAATTGGAAGGCGTGGAGCGTGCCCATGTCAGCGCCGCGATCATCGCCACGGTGGTGCCGCAAACGCTGTTCAACCTGCAACGCCTGTGCCGCAAGTATTTCCAGGTCGAGCCCCTTGTGGTCGCCGTGGGCAATATCAACCTGGGGCTGCGTATCGATCTGCCCAACCCGGCCGAAGTCGGTGCCGACCGGCTGGTCAATGCCATCGCGGCGCACGCCGATCACCCCGGCAACCTCATCATCGTCGATTTCGGCACGGCGACGACCTTCGATGTGGTTTCGGCCGATGGCGCCTATCAGGGCGGCGTGATTGCGCCGGGAATCAACCTGTCGATGGACGCATTGTACCAGGCGGCGGCAAAATTACCGCGTATCGCCGTCGAGCCGCCAACGTCTGCAAGTGGCGGAAATCTGGGCGTAATCGGCAAGGGTACGGTGCATGCCATGCAATCGGGCGTGTTCTGGGGCTATGTCGGCTTGATTGAAGGACTGGTCGCGCGCATTACATCCGAAATCGGCGGCGCGGTCACGGTGATCGCCACGGGTGGTCTTGCCACATTGTTCAATCGCCATACTTCAGCCATCGACAGCGTCGATGGCGACCTGACAATTCGCGGTTTGATCCGCATTCACGCCCTCAATGCAGGGCCAAACGAACCAGAAAAGAACACAGACTAAAATGAAACCAGGTAACGAACTGATTTTCCTGCCGCTCGGCGGCTCGGGCGAAATCGGCATGAACGTCAACCTTTATGGCTGCAACGGCAAATGGGTGATGGTCGATCTCGGCATGACCTTTGCCGATCCGGGCTATCCCGGTGTCGATCTCGTGCTGCCCGATCTCGCCTTCATCGAGGAACGCCGCGCCGATCTGCTCGGCGTCGTGCTCACCCATGGCCATGAAGACCATATCGGCGCGATCCCCTATCTCGCCAACGAACTCGGCGTGCCGCTTTATGCGACGCCGTTCACCGCCGGGCTGATCGCCAAGAAGCTGGAGGAAGAAGGGCTGACCAAGGAGGTCAAGCTCAACATCATCCCCATGGACGGCGAACTGACGCTCGGCGATTTCCACTTCCGCTATGTCGCGCTGGCGCATTCGATTCCCGAAGGCAATGCGCTGGTCATCGACACGCCCTATGGCCGCATTTTCCATACCGGCGACTGGAAGCTCGATGACGGTCCGCTGCTCGGCACCCCGGCATCGGCGGCGCAGCTGACCGCGATCGGCGATGCCGGCGTGCTGGCGATGGTCGGCGATTCGACCAATGTCTTCAACGACAAGGCATCGGGCAGCGAAACCGATGTGCGCGAGGGCCTGTTGAAGGTCGTCAAGGCGCGCAAGACCGGCCGTGTGCTGGTGACGACCTTTGCCTCCAACGCCGCGCGCCTCGCGACTTTGGGCTGGGTCGCCAAGGAAACCGGGCGGCACCTGGTGCTCGCCGGGCGTTCGATGGACCGCATTACCCAGGTCGCCAAGGCGACAGGCTATCTGAAGGACATGCCGCCGACGCTGTCCTGGGATGCCGCGGCGAACATGGACCCGTCGAAACTGCTGATCCTGTGCACCGGGGCTCAAGGGGAGCCGATGGCGGCGCTCAGCCGCATCGCCAGCGGCTCGCACCCGGTTCTGAAGCTCGAGCCCGGCGATCTTGTCGTTTATTCGTCGAAGCAGATACCCGGCAACGAACTCGCCATCGGCCGGGTACAGAACGCGCTGGCCACCCGCGGTATCGAGGTCATCACCGAGAAACAGGCGCATGTGCACGTCTCGGGCCACCCCGGCCGGCCCGAGCTCGAAGCCATGTACGAATGGATTCGCCCTGAAATCGCCATTCCGGTGCATGGCGAGCGCCGCCACATGGAAGCGCATGCGCTGGTCGCCAAGGCCTGCGGCGTCAAAAGGGCGATGGTGCCGATCAACGGCAGCGCGATCCGGCTCGCCCCCAATGGGCCAAAATTGCTCAGCCATGAAAAAGCCGGGCGCCTCGTCCTCGATGGCGATGTCATCCTGCCCGCCGATGGCGCCACCATCGTCGAGCGCCGCCGCCTGATGATGAACGGCCATATGGGCGTCACCGTCGTGCTCGACCGCAACGGCAAGGTTGCCGCGCTGCCGGCCGTCACGGCGCAGGGCGTGCCGGTGGAAGAAGACAAGCCGGCGTTCCTGATCGAATGCGCCGAAGCGGCCGAAGCGGCCGCCAAAAAGGCCGATCAGAAGAATGACGAGAAATATGCCGAGGCCGTCCGCGTTGCGGTGCGTCGCATCGCCCGCGAATGGACCGGCAAGAAGCCCGTTACCGATGTCCAGGTCATCCGGCTCTAGATCGTGAAACCCGCGTCGGCCATCGCCATCTACCTGCTGTTCTGGTCGCTGACCCTGTTCGCGGTGCTGCCCTTCGGGGTGCGCACGACGCGCGAACAGGGCCAGGAGCCGGTGCCGGGCGAGGCCGATTCGGCACCGCACAACCCGATGCTCGGCAGGAAACTGCTGTGGACGACGATCATCAGCACGACATTGTTCGCGCTGTTCTACGCCAATTATGTCGCCGGCTGGCTGGTGCTCGACGATATTCCCGGCTGGGAAAATTCCGGGCCCTACAAACCCGCCTGATCGGCGGCGCGCACGGCGGCGATGAAGGCCACGAGCTTGGCCGGGTCGAGAACGCCCGCGCTGCGGATGCCCGAGCACAGATCGACTCCGAAGGGTCGCACCCGCGCAATCGCGGCGCCGACATTGGCCGGGGTCAACCCGCCGGCAAGGAACACCGGGTGCGGGCAGCGCGCCACGAATTCCGCGCTGACGCCCCAGTCATGAACATCGCCGGTGCCGCCCAGCGTCGGGACCGCCGCCCCGGGCCGGCCCGAATCGAGCAGGAAGGCGTGCACATGCGGCGCATAGGTGTCGATCATGCCCAATGCTTCCGGCCCTTCGACATGGATGACCTGCACCCGGCGCGTGTGCGGCAGCAACTGCGCCAGCCGCGCTGATTCCACCGGGTCGATATGGCTGACGATCTGCACCACCGGCGCGCCGGTGCGGCGGACATGGTCGGCAATCGCTTCGGCATCGGTTTCACTGGTCAACAGGAACGCCGCGACCGGCGGCGGCACCGCGGCGGCGATGCGGGTGATAAGATCATCGGCAATCGGCCCCGGCCCCGATGGCATCCGCCCGACCAGCCCGACCGCATCGGCCCCCGCCGCGACCGCCTGCTGCATTTCGGCAATCGACGCCATGCAGCAGGTCTTGATGCGCGTCATTCGAAGCGGCCGATGGCCTGTCCCAATGCCGTGTAGAGTCGGCCGAGGTCCGACGCGAGCAGCGTGGTCGCCAGTGATTGCCCCTCGCGATCGGGGACGACATGACTGATCAACGCTTCGAATTCTTCGATGAAATGCGTCGCTTCGGTGCGGAATTCGGCATCATGGGCGAAATGCCGGCCGATGGCGCGTGTGCCATTGCCTTCCAGCGTCGCGACGATGCGGCGCACGAAGATGCTGCGATCGCCCTTCAGATAGCTGTCCCAGGCGGTATCTTCGAGCTGGAAGGCGAGCAGCCCGGCAATGTCGATTGCCGATGCCTGCATCGAATCGATCAGCTTGCTGGCCCGCCGCGCCAGCGTGTTGCGGGTGCGGATTTCATAGCGTGTATCCGTCTCGTCGATGCGGGCCTCGACCGCAGCGACGCTTTCACTCAGCGCCACCAGCCGCTGCGTCACGCGTTCGGCGGCGGCCTGGCCGACGGCGGCGGCGCGCGTCTGCAGCGATTCGACTTCGGCGATCTGCGCGCGGATCGGTTCGGCAAAGGCGGTTTCGGCGCGGCGGGCGCCGGCTTCGCCCAACGCGGCTTCGGCTTCGGCGACGACGTTCGACAGGGTTTCGCGCATCGTGCCGGCGGTCTGGTTGGCAACATCGCGAACCCGCGCGAACACGTCGATCAACTGTGACGATGCGGCGATCGAGGCGCTGCCGGTCATCGTTTCGATTTCGGCGAGGGTGTCGCGCGCCGCGTTCAATTCGACACTGAGCGCTTCGGCGGCACGATCGAGCGCCTCGCGGGCGCGGTCGAGCTGGTTGCGCGCCTCGCCGATGCTGTTGCTGCCCGCCGCCAGTGGCCGCGCCAGATCATCGGCGCGTTCGAACAGGTCGTTCATGCGCTCGGCCATGGCTTCGACCTGCGGCGCGCTGTCGGTCACGGCGTTCAGCGTGCCATCGGCGGCGCTGCCGATGCTGGTAATGCGCGCTTCGACACTGGCGAGCAGGCTTTCCGTGGCGGTGATCGGTTCGCCGAGACGGTGGATCGCCTCGCGCGCCTCGGTCATCCGGCTGGTGATCGCATCGAGCGAGCCGGTGCCGGTCGTCGCGGAATTGGCCAGCTTGGCATCGAGCACGGTGAAGCCGCGGCTGACATCGTCGATCAGCGCGTTGGCGCGCTCGCTTTGCACGGCGATCTCGCTGCCGAGCGCGCCGGCATCGCCGAGCAAGGTCTTCAGCCGGGCCTCGATCTGCCGCGCCGCCTCGCCGCCGATATGATCGAGGGTGACGCGCGCCTGGTCGACACTCGCCAGCATGGCACTGGTCTGGGCATGGACGCCGTCGCGGGTGGCATCCATCGCGGCGGCGGTGCGGGCAAAGGCAGCATCGGCATCGGCCTGCAACGCCGCAAGCGGTTCGGCCAGCGCGGCCTGCGCACTGCCGGCGGCGGCGCTGAGCGCGGCGAGGCTGGCGGTGGCACCGGCGGCGGCGGCCCTGGTTTGCGCATCGGCCTCGGCGGCGCCGACATGCAGGCCGGCGAGCAGGGTTTCGGTTTCGGCAAGGCGCTCGCCAAGGGCCTTGGTGGTGGTTTCGAGCAAGGTCTGCAGCGTTTCGGCCTGGGCGATGGCGGTCGGGGTCGTCTTGCCGAGCAGCGCCGCCGCTGCTTCGGTGCTGGCGCCGATGGCCGCCAACCGGGCACCACTGGCCTCGAGCGCGCTGCTGGCGGCAGCGAGCGCGCCCTGGCGTTCGACCAGCGGGTTGGCGATGGCTTCGATGCGATCGGCGAGACGGTCGAGCCGGTCTTCGAGCGCCGCTACGGCATCACCGCTACGTTCGAGCCGGCGTTCGGTAAAGGCCGCCTGGTCGGCGAACAGCGCGCTGCGCGCCGCGCGGTTGGCGGCGCCGTCGCGCAACTGCAGCACGACCAGCCAGATTACCGCCAGCGGCGCCGCGAGCAGCAGGATCGTCGCGGCAGCTTCGGCAACCCCGGGCAGCGCCGGGGGCACGCTGACGCCGGGCAGCGCGGCGAGCAGCCGGGCACCGGCCGCGACCAGCCAGGCGAGGCTGGCGAGCAGTGCAACGACAAGCGGCCAGCGCGGGGCAGGGGTGGTTTCGGTCTGGTCGTCCATGGCGGGTTTCCTTATCCGGCCAGAGGCGGTGTGGCGGGCAGCGCGGGCGGCAGGCGGTCGACGGCACTGATCACGTCGGCTTCACGGCGGCGCAGCAGCACCGCCATGGCCAGCGCGATCAGGCTGAGCGCGGCGATTTCCCAATACCAGTACAGCCGCGGGTTGCCCACGAGGCAGGCGAGCGCGATCGCGATGGTGCGGTTGTTGGCCGACAGGATGCACAGCCCGCGCACCAGCGGCGCGCTGGCGGCAAGATAGGTCGACAGCCCGGCGGGATGCGCCGCGAGCGCGTGGTCGATGGCGCGCGCGCCGCTGCCCAGCGCCTGTTCGACGCGGTTGTACAGGCCTTCGATGCCGAGCCCCGAAGGCGGGCGCACTTCGGTGACGAAAACGCCGCGGGCGCGGCGTTTCCAGGCTTCGCGCTCGCCTTCGTACCATGCCGATTGCACGGCGTGGAGGGCACCCGACACGGCGGCCAGCGCCAGCGTCGCCTGCCAATCGGCAAAGGACAGCGCGATCGGCAGCAACACGAAGATGAAGGTGAGATAATCGCACAGCCCGTCGATGAGCCGGCCGAGCGGGCTGGTCTTGCCGCTGGCGCGCGCCAGCTTGCCATCCAGCCCGTCCATGATGTGCCAGCCGACCATCAGCAGGAAACCGGCAAGAACATAGGCCGGCTGCTGCCAGTGCCAGTAGCACCAGCCGGCGAGCGCGCCGCAGCCCATGCCGGTGAACGACACCGTATTGGGGTGGATGCCGAGCCGGAGTGCCGCGGGCAGCAGCTTGTCGGCGAGCGGATGCACGATCCACAGGTTGCTGGGATCTTCGATGATGGCGGGCCGCGCCGCGACGGATGGCTGGGTATTCACTCTGTGTCGGCTACAATCTTTTTTCGCTGCGTGGAAGCGGGTCGCAATTTGATAGTCACCGCTTGGCAAGCAGGCCTTTCACGACCTAGAAGGCTCGCGATCAGCCGATAGGGTGAAATGCGTACAGTCGGCCTTCTTTTTCCGGCATCCGATATACCGGCTTCACTGCTTGCCGGCGGGATAACCGTGCTCGAACGTCAGGCCCGGCAGTTGCGTCGCGCCGGGGCAACATCACTGTTTGCCATCAACGTCGAACCGCTGACCGAATTGCCCGCCGGGGTCGAAGCGATCGGGCCGGGTGCCCTGACCAGCCGGATCAACGCCAGTGATCGCGTCGCCACCATTGCCGCCGGGTTGATCATCGACGAACGCGCCATCGATGCCGTGCTGGCGGCGCCCGCCCCGGCATTGCTGGTCTGCGATCCGGCGCGCGCCGATGCGGTGGCGATCGAACGCATCGATTCCAGCAGTGCCGCTGCCGGCGTGATGGTGCTGCCCGGCACGCTGGTCATCCAGCAGGTGCTCGGGCTGGGCGACTGGGATCTCGCCTCGACGTTGATCCGAGTCGTTGCCGCCGATCCGGCGACGAATCGGATCGATTTTCACGCCCTGCCGCTTTACGCCCCGGCGCGTCGCCGCGTCGCACCGATGCTCTGGCTGCGCCCCGATGAAGCCAGCGCCGATGCCGCGACCCGCCAGTTGATCGGCGCGGCCCAGAAGGGTTGTCTCGATTGGCCGGCGCGATTCCTGCATCCGTTTCCGGAAAATTTGCTCGTCCGCCTGCTGGCGCCGACTCCGATCACGCCCAACCAGGTTACCGCCATGACGGCGCTGATCGGTGTCGGCGCCGCTGTGGCCTTTGCCACCGGCTGGTTGTGGACCGGGTTGATCCTGGCGCTGGTGACGGGGCCGCTCGATGGTGTCGACGGCAAGCTGGCGCGCACCCGCGTCGAATTTTCGAAATGGGGCGATCTCGAGCATCTTGTTGATAAGCTTCTCGAATATGCCTGGTATCTGTGCATTGCCTGGCATTTTGCCGGCGTCCGCGGCACCGGCCTGCCATGGGCCGTGGCCGCCCTGATCATCCTGCCGGCAATCGCGGAAAGCGTGCAGGGCGAGTTTTTCCGCCGCCTGACCGGCCATCAACTCGATGATGCCGGCGTGGCGGAGCGGCGCATCCGGCTGTTTGCCGGGCGACGCAATACTTTTTTATGGACATGGACCTTTTTCGCCGCCCTCGGGTTCTGGTTTGAAGGCTTTGTGTTGCTCGCCGTCTACAGTGTGGTCACCACCGGAATCGCACAATGGCGCTTTTACAAGCGGTTGAGCGCTTACGCCCGCGCCCATGGTGAACGGATTGCCGCAAACTACGCGGCAACCGCTTACACCTTCTTGCCCCCGACGAACCTGTAGTCTAACTGCAACAAATCAGTCAGGGGTTCGCGGCCGGAATCGTGCCGCCCGTTAAGGATCGTTAAACCATGTCGTCCATTCCCGTCGCCATCGTCGGCGTTGGCAATTGTGCTTCCTCACTCGTCCAGGGCCTGTCCTATTATTCGAACGGCGGCTCGAATGACGAACAGGGTCTGATGCACTGGGACCTGGCCGGCTATCGCCCGAAGGACATCAACATCGTCGCGGCGTGGGACGTCGATGCGCGCAAGGTCGGCAAGGATGTCGGCGAAGCGATCTTCGAAAAGCCCAATTGCACCGCCGTGTTCTGCGATCACGTCGGCAAGACCGGCGCGCTGGTTTCGATGGGCCGCATTCTCGACGGCGTTTCGGAGCACATGAACGCCTATCACCCCGACCGCCGCTTCGTCGTTTCCGACGCGCCGCAGGCCACCAAGGCCTCGGTGGTGGAAGAACTGAAGCGCACCGGCGCCCAGGTGATGACCAATTATCTCCCGGTCGGCAGCCAGGAAGCCACGGAATTCTATGCCGATTGCGCGATCACCGCGGGTGTCGCCTTCGTCAACAACATCCCGGTTTTCATCGCATCGAACCCGGCCTGGGCCGAACGTTTCCGCGCGGCCGGCGTCCCCATCCTGGGTGACGACATCAAGGCGCAGCTGGGGGCCACCATCGTCCACCGCACCCTGACCGACCTGTTCGCCAAGCGCGGCGTGTCGCTCGATCGCACCTACCAGCTCAACACCGGCGGCAACACCGACTTCCTCAACATGACCAACAAGGACCGGTTGGCATCGAAGAAGGAATCGAAGACCGAAGCCGTGCAGTCGGTGGCTTTCACCCGCCTCGAAGACGATAACATCCATGTCGGCCCGTCTGATTATGTCGCGTGGCAGAACGACAACAAGGTCTGCTTCCTGCGCATGGAAGGTCGGATGTTCGGTGGCGTGCCGATGAACATCGAACTGCGCCTGTCGGTTGAAGACAGCCCGAACAGCGCCGGTGTCGCCATCGACATGATCCGCTGCGCCAAGGTTGCGCTCGATCGCGGTCTCGGTGGCCCGATTCTCACGCCGTCGTCGTATTTCTGCAAGCATCCGCCGGAACAGATCACCGACGACGAAGCCTTCACCCGCCTCGAAGCCTTCATCGCCGGCACCGCCGCCAACTGACAGGCACGGGCTTAGCGCCCGGCCGTTGAAAGGCGTTTCGTGCAGGCCATCATCCTTGCTGCCGGCATGGGCACGCGCCTGCGCAGCGTGTCGCCGTCGAAGCCGCTGACGCTGATCGCCGGGCGGCCGCTGCTGCACCGCATTCTCGATAATCTCGCCAGCGCCGGGATCACCCGGCCGCTGGTGATTACCGGCTATCGCGGCGACGAAGTCGGCGCTGCCGCGGCGGCGTGGCAAGGCCCCGAAGGGGTGCGCGCCGAAGCGCTGCACAATCCGCACTGGGACCAGCCGAACGGCGTTTCGGTGCTTGCTGCGGCACCGCGGCTCGAGGCGCAATCCTTGCTCATCATGGCCGATCACCTGGCCAGCCCCGGGGTTTATCGCACCGTGGCGGCGTCGGGATCACCGGCGGCGGGGCTGGTGCTCGGCGTCGACCGGCGCATGGGCCACCCCTGGGCCGATGAAAGCGACGTCACCCGCGTCGCCACCCGCCATGGCCGCATCATTGCCATCGGCAAGGGCATCTGCACCTATGATGCGCATGATTGCGGCGTGTTCCTGATCACCGCCGAACTCATGGCCGCGCTGGCGCCGTTGCCGGCTCCGGGTCTTTCCGATGGCGTGCGCATTCTTGCCGGGCAGGGGCGCGCCCTGACAATCGATATTTCGGCGCATGACTGGATCGATATCGACGATCCGCGCGCGCTGGCGTTTGCGGAAAGCTGGGTCGCCTAGAACCGCTGGCGGAACTGCACTTCCACCGCGGCCTGGCGATCGCGCACACCGGGCGTGTTGGGGCTGTCGCTTTGCACCCGGCCCTCGACGCGAATGTCGCCGATCGCGGTCGGCAATTCCGCTCCCGCCGTCACGATCGCGAATTTTTCCGAATTGGCCGAGACACGATAGCTGATCGCCGGGCCGGGCGTGCCATCCGGGCGCGGGAAGACCGCGAGCGGCGGGTTGCCGAGATCGGTGACATTGATGTGCACCGATCGCACCGAGCCATACCAGCGCCGGTTGCGGGTGTCGGTCACCGCCGCCGAGAATGACAGGTTACGGCTGTCGCCATCGGTCCAATGCCCGATCGGGCGGCCGCGATACGTAAAGCCATCGGTATAGAGGCTGTTGTTGTAGGCCGAGAACGGATAGCGCGTTTCGCCGCCGGTCACGCCTTCGAGCGGCGTCCCGTTGAACAGCGAAACGGCGAGCGTGTCGCTGTATTCCAGCGTCGCCATCCACGAAGCGCCACGCTGCCCGATCGGCCCCTGCAGCGTCGTGCCGACCAGCCGGGTGAACTGTTCGAGAATGACGTTGTCGAAATCCTCGGCTTCGGCTTCGCCGTAGAATTTGGCGCTGATCTTGCCGAAGCGCTGGACATAGCTGATGTCGAACCCGGCGATCTGGTTGCCGGCCTGGGCGAAGAAGGCGTTGGGGTTGCCCGGGGTCGGGTTGTCGGAATTGCCGATGCCGATGAAGCTGTTCTTGATCTGGGTGAAACCGCACGGGCGCCCCTGGCCGCACAGCGTTTGCGCGCGGTTGAGCCCGATCTGCAGCCCGCGCGCCGGGGCAAAGCTGAGCCTGGTGCCGAAGGTGAGGACATTCTTGAAATCATTGCGCGGGCCATCGAGCACCCCGCCGAAGATTTCGAACTGCGTTGGCCCCAGCCAGCGCAGCACCGGAAAATCGATGGGGTCGGGGTTGAGCCGCTTGATGCCGATCTTGGGCAGCGGCCGGGCGCTGTTCGACCAGAGCAGCGCGCCATCCTGGCCCGGGCCATACCATTGCTCGATATAGCCGCCATACAGCGCCCAATTGCCGAGCCGCACCGTCACGCTGGAGGGTTCGAAATGATAATAGCTGCGATCGTTCTTCTGGTCGCTGCCGCTGCGCAGGCCGGCGCCGACCGCAACGCTGATCACCGATGAGTTGTATTCGATCTTGCCCGATCCATCGAATTGGCCGCGCGCCAGCGTGCCAAAATCGCGCGCCACCGACACTTCGTTGGTGCCGCTGATCCGCACATCGAGCACCACCGATTGCGCCGCGAGATCGGCAAGGCGGTCGAGCCGGTTGACCGCCGATTTGAGATAGGGATCGAGCGGGCGGCCATCGCGCGCCTTGTTGAGCCCGGTTTCGATCTGCGCCCAGGGCAGCGGCCAGCTATCGACCGGGCCATCGATCAGCCCGGCGGCGTGGAGCAGGCCGACATCCTGGCGCAATTGCCGGTCGCCGACTTCGGCAAAGGGTCCCGCCAGCGCCGGAGCGGCGCCAAACAGCAGCACTACCGGCGCCGATGCACAGGCCAGCAGCGCGGCAAGAAAGGCGGGAAAACGCATGATCAACTTTCAACTTGGGGGGCGCCGGCTCCGCCCGGATGGGCAGGGCCGGCGCTGCCATCAGCCGCGTGCGCTGAGCGGAACGTAATCGCGCGGGCCCGAGCCGGTGTAGAGCTGGCGCGGACGGCCGATCTTCTGTTCGGGGTCTTCCATCATCTCGGTCCATTGCGCGATCCAGCCGACGGTGCGCGAGATGGCGAACAACACGGTGAACATCGAGGTCGGGAAGCCGATCGCCGACATGACGACGCCCGAATAGAAATCGACGTTCGGATACAGCTTCTTGTCGATGAAATAAGGGTCGGTAAGCGCGATATGTTCAAGCTCGCGCGCCACGTCGAAGATCGGATCGGCAATGCCGAGCTTGTCGAGAATGGTCTTGGCCACACCGGCCATGACCTTGGCGCGCGGATCATAGCTTTTGTAGACGCGGTGGCCGAAACCCATCAGGCGGAACGGATCGTCCTTATTCTTGGCGCGGGCGATGAATTCCGGGATCCGCGCCGGCGTGCCGATTTCGCGCAGCATGTTGAGCGCGGCCTCGTTGGCGCCGCCATGCGCCGGGCCCCACAGGCAGGCGATACCGGCCGAAATGCAGGCAAACGGATTGGCACCCGACGACCCGGCAAGGCGCACGGTCGAGGTCGAGGCATTCTGTTCGTGATCGGCCTGGAGGATCAGCAGCTTTTCCATCGCGTCCTCGACATCGGGATCGATGACATAGGGCTCGGCGGGAACGCTGAAGGTCATGCGCAGGAAATTGCCGGCAAAGGACAGTGAGTTGTCGGGATAGACGAAGGGCTGGCCGACCGAATATTTGTACGCCATCGCCGCCAGCGTCGGCATCTTGGCGATCAACCGGTGGCTGGCGACCATGCGCTGGTGCGGATCATGGATGTCGGTCGAATCGTGATAGAACGCCGCCATCGCGCCGACGATGCCGCACATGATCGCCATCGGGTGCGCATCACGGCGGAAGCCGCGATAGAATTGCGCCAGCTGTTCGTGGATCATCGTGTGGCGGGTAATGTTGTTGGTGAACGCGGCGTATTCGGCCGGGTTCGGCAGATTGCCGTTGAGCAGCAGATGCGACACTTCGAGGAAGTTCGACTTTTCGGCGAGCTGGTCGATCGGATAGCCGCGATAGAGCAGCACCCCGGCGTCACCATCGATATAGGTGATCTTCGATTCGCACGCCGCGGTGCTGGTGAAGCCCGGATCGAAGGTGAAGCGCCCGGTGTTGGCGTAAAGCTTGCGGATATCGATGACTTCGGGACCAACAGTGCCCTGCAGCACCGGATAATCCCTGGTATTGCCATCAACGGTGAATTGCGCCGGTCCGGTCATGCTGGTGCCCCTTGAAAAACGAAGGTTGCTGGAATGGTCTGGTTCGGGGTCATCCCGCCTGACCGTTGATCACGTCGTCGATGCGCCCCAGGGTCTCGTCGCGCCCCAGCGTTGCCATCACGTCGAACAGGCCGGGGGATTGCGACGAACCGGTGACAGCGGCGCGCAACGGCTGCGCCACCTGTCCAAGCTTCAAGGCGAATTCATCTGCCAAAGCCCGTGCCTGTTCTTCCACCGTCGCTGACGACCAATCGGTGACCCCGGCAAGGCGCGCCCGTGCCCCCGCCAGAACCCCCGGTGCTGCCGATGCTAGCAGCTTGGTCGCGCCATCGTCCATCGGAATTGGCCGGGCGCGCAGATAGAAGAGCGTGCCCGCCGCCAGATCATTGAGATTGGGCGCACGTTTCTTCAATTCGGGCATGCTGCGCTGCAAGAGATCGCTGTCGGCAGCGGTCAGCGCGCGGCCCAGCGCGGCTTCTACCCGCGGCGTGATCAGCGCCACCAGCCGCGCATCATCGGCGGCACGCAGGTAATGCCCGTTGGTGTTCTCCAGCTTTTTCAGGTCGAACCGCGCCGGACCGCGGCCGACCGCTTCCAGCCCGAACCATTCGATCGCTTCGGCACGGCTGATGATTTCGGCATCGCCATGGCCCCAGCCGAGGCGCAGCAGGTAATTTTCGACCGCTTCGGGGAGCAGGCCCATCTCGTCGCGATAGGCATCGACGCCGAGCGCGCCGTGGCGCTTCGACAATTTTGCTCCATCGGCACCATGGATCAGCGGGATATGGGCATAAAAAGGCTCGGGCCAGCCGAGCAGCCGGATCATCGCCAATTGGCGAAAGGCGTTGTTGAGGTGATCGTCACCGCGGATGACATGCGTCACCCCCATGTCGTGATCGTCGACCACCACCGCGAGCATATAGGTCGGTGTGCCGTCCGACCGCAGCAGCACCATGTCGTCCAGTTCGGCATTGGCGACCGTCACCGGGCCCTGCACGAGATCGGTGATCGTCACGCTGCCTTCGCGCGGCGCCTTCAGCCGGATGACATAGGGCGCATCGTTCGGCCAATCGGTGCGGTCGCGCCAGCGGCCATCATAGCGCATCGGCTGCTTGGCGGCGCGCTGGGCCTCGCGCAGCGCCGTCAGTTCATCGGGCGTCGCATAGCAGCGATAGGCATGGCCGTTGGCGAGCAGTTCGTGCGCCACATCGGCATGGCGGGCGGCACGCGCGAATTGATAGACGACCTCGCCATCCCAATCGAGCCCGAGCCAGGTCATCCCATCGAGGATTGCGGCGATCGCGGGTTCGGTCGAGCGCGCGCGATCGGTATCTTCGATGCGCAGGCGGAAATCGCCGCCGTGATGCCGCGCGAACAGATAATTGAACAGCGCGGTGCGCGCGCCGCCGATGTGCAGGAACCCCGTCGGCGAAGGCGCGAAGCGTGTCACCACCTTGGTGCCGGAAACGGGCTGGCTTGCGCCCATGGTCGATATGTCCAATGCTGAAGGCGGAGGGGATTTTGGTCGGGTCGTCAGGGTCGGAGCGATTGCCAAAGGATGCCAAGCCCCGAACCCGGGCTGACTAGCAGAAGCATCGGCGGGGTTCAAACCGCGTCGCGGCTCCGGCTGCCCGATTTGCAGGCGCGCTGGTGGGCGGTGATCGAGGCCGAACGCGCCGCGCTGGCGCTGTGGCTGCCGGTGGCCTTTGCTGCCGGGGTGGCGCTGTGGTTCGGCCTGCCGTGGCAAACGCAGCGGCTGGCGACGGCGGTGCTGCTCGCCGGGCTGGCCCTGGCCGGTCTGGTGCAGCGCTGGCGGCCGCTCGCCGTTGCGGCGTTGCTGGCGCTGGCCGGAATGGCCGTGGCGCAGGCACGGACGGCGCTGGTGGCGCATCCGGTGCTGGCGGGCCCGCGCGTCGTCACGCTGGCGGGCGCTGTGACAGCGGTGACCAGCAACCCCGGTCGCGACCGCTGGCGGCTGACGCTCGCGCCCGCCGATCCCGCCGTGCCGCCGCTGGTGCGAATCAGCCTGACCGGCGCGCCGCCGGCGGGGCTGGCCCCCGGCGCCCGCATCCGCCTGCGCGCCATGTTGCGGCCGCCGGCGGGTGCCGCGATCCCGGGGGGCTATGATTTTGCGCGCCGCGCCTGGTTCGATGGGGTCGGCGCCACCGGCTTTCCGCTCGGGCCGCTGGTCATCACGACTCCGCCGCCGCCGCCGAACGGGGTGCTCGCCCGGCTCGCGGCGGCGCGCGCCATGCTCACCTTGCGCATCCGCGCCGCCGTGCCGGGGGAGGCGGGGGCCATCGCCGCTGCGTTTGTGACCGGCGACCAGGGCGCCATTCCCGAGCCGACCAAGCAGGCGATGCGCGATTCGGGGCTGGCGCATCTGCTGTCGATTTCGGGGCTGCACATCGCGGTCGTCGTCGGCGGCACGCTGCTGCTGGTGCGGCGGCTGCTGGCGCTGTCGCCGTACCTGGCGCTGCGCCTGCCGCTGCGCACGATCGCGGCCGCGGCGGCGGCGCTGGTCGGCATCGCCTACACGCTGCTGGCGGGCGCCGAAGTGCCAACGGTGCGCACCATCCTCGCGACGCTGATCGTGCTCATTGGCATGGTCATCGGCCGCGAGGCGTTTTCGCTGCGGCTGCTTGCGGCGGCGGCGATGCTCATCCTTGCCTTCCGGCCCGAAGCGCTGCTCGGTGCGAGCTTCCAGCTCAGCTTTGCCGCCGTCATCGCCATCGTTGCGCTCTACGAATCGCCGCTCGGTCGCCGGTTGATCGTGGCGGGGGAAGACGAAGGCCCCGGGCGTGCGCTGTTCCGCCATCTCGCGTCGTTGCTGGTCAGCGGGCTTGTCGCCGAACTGGCGCTGTCGTCGATCGGGCTGTTTCATTTCAATCGCGCCGGGTTGTACGGCGTGTTCGCCAACCTGTTCGCCATCCCCTGGACCAGCTTCGTCATCATGCCGGCGCTGATGCTGGCGCTGGTCGGCGAGATCGCCGGCATCGGCGGGCTGGCCTGGCCGCTGGTCGGCAAGGCGATGGCGGTGCTGGTGGCGGTGGCGGAGGCAACGGCGGCAACCCCCGGTGCTATCGTCCGCCTGCCGATGATGCCGGCGCCGGCCTATGCGCTGATCATCGCCGGCGGGCTGTGGCTGGCGCTGTGGCGGACGCGCTGGCGCTGGTGGGGGGCAGGGGTGGCGGCGCTGGGGCTCGCCGTCGCGCTCGCCGCACCGCCGCCCGACCTGCTGGTCTCGGGCGACGGCCGCAACGCCGCGTTGCGGCTGGCGGGCGACCGGCTCGGTTTCATCCGGCCGCGCACCGGGGATTTTCTGCGCGATGTCTGGGGCGATGCGTTGGCTGCCGATGGCGATGTCAACCTCATCGATCTGCCCGGCACGGCGTGCAGCCGCGATGCCTGTGTCGCGCGCTTCGCTCGCGGCGGGCGCGACTGGCGGCTGCTGATCACCCTGTCACGCGACTATATCGACCGCCCGCGTTTCGAGGCCGAATGCGCCCGCGCCGACATCATCGTTTCCGATCGCCGCCTGCCGCGCTGGTGCCGGCCGCGCTGGCAGATGTTCGACCGCACCGCGCTGGCCGACAGCGGTGCCGTGGCGATCTGGCTCGGCAGCGGCCGCATCGCCCGGGTCAACGACCGGGCGGGCGATCACCCGTGGCGGCCGGCGTCATTGCCGGCCGCTGCGGCGCATCGGCAACATGCGCCGTCAGCGCATCGAAAAACCGGTTGAACGCCAGCGCTGCGGCAAAATCGATTGGCTGGCCGATATCGTCCTGCGGCTTGTGGTAGCGGGTGCGGTACCAGGTGCGGAAGCGCGCTTCCTCCGGGCTGCCGGGCTCATAACCGAACATGAAGGCGATGGCTGGCACGCCGATGCCGAGGAAGGGCGAGGCATCGGTGCGGGTGATCATGCCGCGTACGGGCTCGAGGTCGGGACGCGGGGTGATGCCCATCGGCGCCGCGACGGCTTCGACATTGCCCATCAGGCTGCTGCGGTCCGACCCGATGACGGTAAGGATTTTCAAGGGGAACAGCGGCCGGATCGCATCGAGGGTGATCGTCGCTGCCAATTGCTCGCGCGGCACGCTGGGGTGATCGACAAACCAGCGCGAGCCGAGCAGGCCCTTTTCCTCACCGGTGAAGACCGCGAACAGCACGGGCCGGCGAAAGCCCTTGCCGGCGCGGGCTTTTGCCAGCCGCACCAGCGTCGCGACATAGGCGGCATCGTCGAAGGCACCGTTGTAGATGGCGTCGCCCTTCACCGGCGTGCCGATACCATAGCCATCGATATGCGCGTCGACGACGATGGTTTCGCCGGCCAACGCCGGATCGGTGCCGGGCAACAGCGCCAGCACATTGTCGCTGCTGAAATCGCGCTGCGAGACGGTGAGTTCGGCCTCGAGCCGCGTCGACAGATCGAAGCCGGGCAGGGGCCGCGCCGCGACGCCGGCGGCTAGCAAGGCGGCGGCATCCTGGCCCGAGCCGGCCAGCAGCGTCGGCAAGGCCGCGGCGTTGAGCCGGATCACCGGCAGCGCGGCATGGGCGAGCGGCGGCGCGCCGCGCCGATCGATGCTGCGTGCATAGGCGACCGGCCAGAACCAGTTCGGTTGTTCCTGCGTATAGCCGATGTCATCGATGTTGATGAGCCCGGCGGCGCCGGCCTTGGCGACCGCGTCCAGCCGTACCGCAGCGCTTGGCATGCCTTCCCGGCGGCCGCCGAAGCACAGCACGATCTTGCCGGCAACATCGGCGCCGACCTCGGCCGCGCCGCAATAGCCGCGGAAAACCAATGGCGCGGAAAACTTCGCCGGCAGGGCATCGGTGGCGCGGATCGCTACATCGTGGAGGAAGCGCAGCGGCACGGTGCGGCCATCGGGCGCGCGCACGGCAAAGCGTGTGCCGGCGCTTTCGACCCGGCTTTCGTGGAGCGGCACCGTCTGGCGAAAGCCGCCGCCGTCGCCCATCGGCTGCAACCCTGCCGCCTTGAACTGCGCCACGACGAGGTCGATGGCGCGGGCATGGCCAGGTGATCCGGTATCGCGCCCCTGCATCGCATCCGACGACAATTGCCCGATCAGCCGCCACCACGCCCTGGTGTCGGCATCGGTTGGCGCGGCGGCGGCGGCCGGGGCAGCGAGCAGGACGGCGGCGAGGGCAGCCAGGGGCTGGCGGATCACATCACCTCCGGCATGCCGAGGTGTTGCAGGAAATCGACCTTGCCGACCGGGACGCCATTGGCCCTCAAGATCGCATAAGCAGTGGTGGCATGGAAAAAGAAGTTGGGCAGCGCAAAACCGGTCAGGAAGGCAGCGCCGTTGAAGCGATAGCCCATGCCGTTGGGGAATTTCAGCGCGATGTCGCGCGTTGCGCCCTCGGCGATCAGCGCCGGGTTGACGCCCTCGATGAAGGCGATGGTGCGGTCGATACGGTCCTTCAGCTCGGCAAAGCTTGCCTCGGTATCGGCCATCGCCGGCGGGGTGAGCCCGGCGAGGCGCGCCACGGCGCCCTTGGCGGCATCGGACGCCATCTGGAACTGGCGCGGCAGCGGATGCATGTCCGGCGCCAGCCGCGCCGTCATCAGACCGGCCTCGGACGCGTCACCCGTCTTGTCGAGCCAGGCGCGCATGTTGCCGAGCGCGGCGACGAAAACCGGGGCGGACGCGTCGTAGGTCGAAAAGGTCATGCTTGTTTCCCCAAAATGATGTCGCTGCCACGATAGCCGCGAATGACGCGTGTGCCAGCCCATGAAAAACCCCCGCCAGCCGGGCTGACGGGGGTGATTTTCGTCTCGGCAGGGCCGGTTCAGATGCCCTTGGAAATCGCCGCATCGAGGTTGGCGCGGACCGCTTCGAAGAATTTCTCGGTGGTCATCCACGCCTGGTCGGGGCCGACGAGCAGCGCCAGATCCTTGGTCATCGCACCCGATTCGACCGTTTCGACGCACACGCGCTCGAGCGTTTCGGCAAAGGCGGTGACTTCGGGGGTGCCATCGAGCTTGCCGCGATGTTTCAACCCGCCGGTCCAGGCGAAGATCGAGGCGATCGGGTTGGTGCTGGTCGGCTTGCCTTCCTGGTGCATGCGGTAGTGGCGCGTCACCGTACCATGCGCCGCTTCGGCTTCGACGGTGCGGCCATCCGGCGTCATCAGGATCGAGGTCATCAGGCCGAGCGAGCCGAAGCCCTGGGCCACCATGTCCGACTGCACATCGCCGTCGTAATTCTTGCAGGCCCAGACGAACTTGCCCGACCATTTCAGCGCGCTGGCGACGAGATCGTCGATCAGACGATGTTCATAAACGATGCCAGCTTTACGGTACGCTGCCTTGAAATCATTGACATAGACTTCTTCGAACAGATCCTTGAAGCGGCCATCATAGGCCTTGAGGATGGTGTTCTTGGTCGACAGATACACCGGCCATTTGCGGTTGAGGCCATAGTTCAGGCACGCCTTGGCGAAATCGCGGATCGAATCGTCAAGGTTGTACATGCCCATGGCGACGCCGGCCGACGGGTAATCGAACACTTCATGCTCGATGGTTTCCTCGCCGTCCTGGCTGACCCATTTCATCATCAGCTTGCCGGGGCCGGGGACGAGGAAATCGGTGGCGCGATATTGGTCGCCAAAGGCGTGGCGGCCGATGACGATCGGGTCGGTCCAGCCCGGCACGAGGCGCGGGATCGACTTGATGACGATCGGTTCGCGGAATACGACGCCGCCCAGGATGTTGCGGATGGTGCCGTTCGGCGACTTCCACATGCGCTTGAGGCCGAATTCCTTCACCCGCGCTTCGTCGGGGGTGATCGTCGCGCACTTCACGCCGACGCCATGTTCGCGAATGGCGTTGGCCGATTGCACGGTGATCTTGTCATCGGTTTCGTCGCGGCTTTCCATGCCGAGATCGAAATAGATCAGCTTGATATCGAGATAAGGCAGGATCAGCTGTTCACGGATCCATTGCCAGATGATCCGGGTCATCTCGTCGCCGTCGAGCTCCACGACCGGATTTTTGACCTTGATTTTCGCCATGGCTGCCCTCGGATCCAAACCTGAAATTTTTCTGCGCCCCGTCTAGGGCGCGCAAGGGCAAGGGGTCAAGAATGGCGGTCAAGAATTGCCGGTCAGGAAAGCCGGTCGGCCGCCGGCAAATACGCAGCGAGCGCCGCAAGGTCGGGCAGCGGCTGCACCAGCCGTTCGAGATCGGGCGGGGCAAAGCCGGCACCGGCGATGTGGCGAAGCAGGGCGCCGAGCGGCGCCCAGTAATCATTGTCGCCAAGCAGCCAGATCGGCTTGTCATGGATGCCGAGCTCGCGCCAGGTCAGCGACTCGAAAAGTTCGTCGAGCGTGCCGATGCTGCCGGGCAGCGCGACAATGGCATCGGCGCGATCGTGCATCATCGCCTTGCGTTCGTGCAGCGTCTCGACGACGTGCATCTCGTCGCAGCCGGTCTGGGCGATTTCGGCGGTCATCAGCAGCCGCGGGATGATGCCCACCACCCGGCCGCCCCCTGCCATTGCGGCACGCGCCGCCACCCCCATCAGGCCCACGGCGCCGCCACCATAGACCAACGTGACACGGTGGTGGGCGAGCAACGCACCGAAGGCCGCGGCAAGCGCCACCTGCGCCGGATCATGGCCGGGGCGCGAGCCGCAGAAGAGCAGGACGGAATTGATCATGGCGCCCCTATGCCGCTTTGGCGGCGCCGCGTCATCAGCCTGATTTGCGCCGCTCGGGCGGGACGGGTAAAGCCCGGGGATGAGCAGCGAACTCCCCACTGAAATCGATACCGTTCCCGAACGGCCGTTGCCCATCATTCCCGGCGAATCGGCACGCTACAAGCTGCCGCCGATGCATCCCGAAGGCCGCAAGTTCGTCGGAATCGCCGCGATCGCGGTGGTGGTGTCCGGTTTTGTCCTGCACCTCGATGCCATCGCCTGGTTGCTGGCCGGGCTGACGATCTGGATCGCCGCCTTCTTCCGCGATCCGATCCGTGTCACACCTGATGGCCCCGGGCTGATCATCTCGCCGGCCGATGGCCTGGTCAGCCTGATCACCAATGTCGAGCCGCCGCGACAACTTGTCGGTGACGGCGGGCTGCCACCGGGGCCGTGTACGCGCGTTTCGGTATTCATGAATGTCTTCGATGTCCATGTGAACCGATCGCCGATCGCCGGCACCTGCACCCGCATCGTCTATGTGCCGGGCAAGTTTCTCAATGCCGACCTCGACAAGGCGAGCGAAGACAATGAACGGCAATATTTCATCGTCGAGGACGCCGCCGGCACCAAGGTGGCCTTCACCCAGATCGCCGGGCTGGTGGCGCGGCGCATCATGCGCTTCATCGAGCCTGGGTCGAAATTGACCGTCGGCGAACGCGTCGGGCTGATTCGCTTCGGCAGCCGCGTCGATGTCTTCCTGCCGGCAGGCTATGTGCCGAGCGTGATCGTCGGCCAGCGCGCCATCGCCGGTGAAACCATTCTGGCAAGGCTCGGCGACAACCTCAGCCTGCCGCGCGGGACGGCCCAGTGACCGAAACCCCACGGCGATTGTCACCGGGCGCCCGCCTGCAAAGGCGCACCGGTATTCCGCTGCGCGCGCTGATCCCCAATGCGGTTACCGTGCTGGCGCTGTGTTTCGGGCTTACCGGCGTGCGCTTCGCCATCGCCGGCGAATGGGAAAAGGCGGTCGGCGCGATCATGGTGGCGGCGGTGCTCGATGGCATCGATGGCCGTATCGCGCGTCTGTTGAAGGGCAGCAGCCGTTTTGGCGCGGAACTCGATTCGTTGTCCGATGTCACGGCCTTTGGCGTGGCGCCGGCGTTGATAGTCTATCTCTGGTCGTTGCAGCATCTGCCGGGCTTCGGCTGGGTGATTGCCCTGTCGCACGCCGTGACCTGCGCGCTGCGCCTGGCACGCTTCAATGCCCAGATCGATGCCGAGGAACAGCCGCACAAGCGCGCCGGTTACCTGACCGGGGTGCCCGCACCGGTGGCGGCGGCGCTGACGCTCAGCCCGTTGTTCCTGACCTTCTGGCTCGAGCCGGTGATCCTCGATGATCTGCGGGTGCGGTATACGCTGGTGGCGATCATCACCATGACGACGGCGTTCCTGATGGCGTCGAGCCTGCCGACCTATGGCTGGGGAGCAGTTCGCCTGCGCCCGGCGCAACGCCTGCCGGCGCTGGTCGGCGTCGGCCTGTTCGCCGGCACGCTGTTCACCGCGCCGTGGATGACGATGACTTTGGGCATCTTCGGCTATGCGATCTCGGTGCCCTTTGCCGTGCGCAGTTATGCCCGGTTGAAGGCCCGCGACGCCGGCACCGTACCCGACGCTATGGACCTGCCGCATACCGACTGAGCCCAGCGTCGGCCCGAATCAGGACCGCCGCGTGAACAGCGCGGCGACGAGCGTATCGCTGCGCGTGCCCACCATGGCGAGCACGCCGGCATAGATGCCCGTGAAGGCGAGGAGGGTGAAAGCCGTCGGCAGGAGTGTCATGATGTGATGTCCCTTCGTTGCGACCATAATGTTCCTGTTTTGTTCCGTCTGTCAACAGGCTTTCTTTGTGGCTATCAACGGGGCAAGCAGAATGCGTTTTTGGGGAGATGATGATGGCAGGCACGATGCAGGATTGGCCGCTGCTGGTATCGAAATTGATCGACCATGCCGCGATCAACCATGGCGACCGCGAGATCGTCAGCCTGTCGTGCGAAGGCACCACCCACCGCACCAACTGGCGCACGGTTAATGAACGCGCCCGGCGGGTCGCCTCGGCGTTGCGCGGGCTCGGCATCGCGCCGGGCGACCGGGTCGCGACACTGGCGTGGAACACCTGGCGGCACGTCGAAAGCTGGTACGGCATTTCGGGGATGGGCGGCGTTGCGCACACCATCAACCCGCGGCTGTTCGATGACCAGATCGTCTATATCGCCAACCATGCCGAAGACCGGGTGTTGTTTTTCGACCTGACCTTTGTTGGCCTTGTCGAACGGCTGGCGCCGCGCTTCACGTCGATCGAGACATATGTCCTGCTCACCGATCGCGCCCATATGCCGGCCGAAACGTCGCTCGATCTGCTCTGCTATGAGGAACTGGTCGACGCTGCCACGCCCGATGGCTGGACCCGCGTCGAGGAAAATGCCCCCGCCGGGCTGTGCTATACCAGCGGCACCACCGGCAACCCCAAGGGGGTGCAGTACAGCCACCGTTCCAACGTTCTCCACGCCATGGCGGCGTGCATGACCGATACCTTCGCGATGGGCGCGCGCACCACCGTCTGCCCGATCGCGCCGATGTACCATGCCAACGCCTGGAGCCTGCCCTATACGGCGGCGGCGTGCGGCGCCAAGCTGGTGATGGGCGGGCCGAATTTCGATCCGCCGACCCTCCACAAGCTGATCGTCGACGAAGGCGTCGATCTCGCGCTGGCGGTGCCGACGATCTGGCTCGGTATGCTCCAGCATCTCGAAAAATCGGGCGGCAACCTCGGCGCGCTCAAGACCACTGCGATCGGCGGTTCGGCGGTACCGCGCAGCATGATCGAGGCGTTCGACACGCTGCACGGCGTGCGGGTCGTGCAATTGTGGGGGATGACCGAAATGTCGCCGCTCGGCACCATCGGCTCGCCGGCGCCGGAAGTGGCGGCGCTGTCCTATGACGACCAGCTCAACTATCGCGTCAAGCAGGGGCGCGGCATCTTCGGTGTCGAAATGAAGATCGCCGGCGATGATGGCGCCGATCTGCCGCGTGATGGCCGCGCCTTTGGCCGGCTGCTGGTGCGCGGACCGTGGATCGTCGGCAGCTATTTCAAGGGCGATGGCGGCAGTATCCTCGATAGCGATGGCTGGTTCGATACCGGCGATGTCGCGACGCTCGACAAATATGGCTACATGCAGATCGTCGACCGTTCGAAGGATGTCATCAAATCGGGCGGCGAATGGATTTCGTCGATCGATCTCGAAAATGCCGCGGTCGGCGCGCCGGGGGTTGCCGAAGCCGCGGTCATCGGCATCCATCATCCCAAATGGGATGAACGGCCACTTCTGCTGGTGCGTGAAAAAGACGGCGCAACCGTCACGAAAGAAAGCGTACTTGCGTACCTGGATGGCAAGATTGCCAAGTGGTGGATGCCCGATGACGTGCTGATCGTTGCCGATCTGCCGCACACCGCCACCGGCAAGCTGCTCAAGACCGAACTGCGCGATCGCTACAAGGATTACCGATTGCCGACTGCCTGACCCGGCCGCCGATGCAAGATTGTGATTGCCAAGCGCCAACCGCTGCGGCCATTTGGCGGCGCAGGGGGGGCGATACCCCCGGGGGAAGCGAGATGCTGACGGGGCCATCGAGCCATTTGAAATGGCTTTTGGCCTTCGCGGTCGGCATTGGCACGGCATCACCGCTGCTGGCGGATCCCGAGGCGCCGGTGCCCGCCGTGCGGCCGGCACCCCCGGTGTTCACCGCCAGCAACCGACCGCGCATCGGCCTGGTGCTCAGCGGCGGCGGCGCCAAGGGCTTTGCCCATATCGGCGTCATCGAGGAGCTGGAGCGGCGCCGCATCCCGATCGATGTCATCGCCGGTACCAGCATGGGCGCTGTCGTGGGCAGCATGTATGCCATCGGTAACGATGCTGACGAGATAAAAAAGATAACTGCGGCAATTGATTGGACAGATGTCTTCAATGACAATCTGCAGCGCAAGGACCTGAGTTTCCGGCGCAAGCGCGAGGTGCGCGACATCTTCCTCAATGCCCGGTTGGGCGTCTCCAACGGCAAGGCGGCGTTGCCGACCGGCGTATTCGGCGGCCAGAAACTGTTTTCAACCGTGCAGGAATTGCTCGCCCCCTGGCGGGCAACCGAAGACTTCAACAATTTGCCGATCCCGTTCCGCGCGGTCGCCACCAACATCGTCACCGGCCAGCCGATCGCGATGGGCAGCGGCAATTTCTCGACGGCGGTCTTTGCCAGCATGTCGATCCCCGCCGCCTTTCCGCCTGTCGAGCGCGAAGGGCTGCTGCTCGTCGATGGCGGCATTTCGAACAATCTGCCGGTCGATGTGGCGCGGCAGATGGGGGTCGATGTCGTCATTGTCGTCGATGTCGGCGAGCCGCCGGCAAGCGCCGACAAGATTACCAGCGCACTGAGCGTTTTCAACCAGATGCAGCTGTTGCTTGGCTATGATTCGATACGCCGCCAGCGCGCGTCGATCGCCGGGCGCGATGTGCTGGTGGAACCCGATATCACTGGCCTGTCGGTGGCGGCGTTCGACAAGGCCGAATTGGGCGTCGAACGCGGCCGCGCCGCCGCACAGAAAATGGGAGACAAGCTGGCGGAGTTGTCGGTCGACGAAGCGCAGTGGCGCACATATCTCGCCGAGCGCGAGGCGAGGCGGCACCCGGCGCCGATCCGCATCGACAAGGTGCAGATCGTCAACACCTCGAAACTACCGACCGCGGAGATCGCGCCACTGGTCACGACCGCCAAGGGGGACATCCTCGACGGGCGCATCATGGCGCGCGACGTCGCCGCAATCTACGCCCTCGATGAATTCGATCGGGTCGATTATCACATCGACATTGCGCCCGATGGCAACACCCTGGTCGTCGGTGCGAAGGGCAGCCGCAACGCCCGCAAATACTACCAGACCGGGATCGTCATCGCGTCGAATTTCGGCAAATCGGCAACCTTCGACATTGCCGCCGGCTATACCGATCGCGACTTTCTCGGCACCGGGGCGGAATGGCGCGGTTTTGCCCGTGTCGGCAGCGACGTGCTGTTCGATGTCAGTCTTTACAAGCAGTTCGGCGGTTTGTTTGTCGAACCGGTGGCAGCTTTCCAGCGCTATTCCTCGGTCGTTGTCCAACAGGGGTCGATGAAGCAGACGACCGCGGTGCAGGTGACTCGCGCCGGCGCCGGCATCGATGGCGGCATGGTTTTCGGCAATTGGGGCGAATTGCGCGCCGGGGTGCGTATCGGCGGGCTCAACCCGGGCGATGAAAGCACCACGCTCGGCATTCCGGGTGGCTGGAACCGCGATGTCGACTGGCGGCTGGGCTTTACCGTCGACACCCTCGATGCCCTGAATTTCCCGCGCAGCGGCGTCTTTGCGCAGGTGCAGTACATCGATCATGTCGGCGCGCTGGGCGGCGAAATCCGCCGCAACAACCTGACATTGAATGTACAGAAGCCGATCGCCTTCGATCGTGCCACGCTGGTGCTGGGCGGGCGGCTCGGCACCACCTCGCGGGCGAACAATGATTTCATCGGCGATTTCCAGACCGGCGGCTTTCTGAACCTGTCAGGATTGACGCGCAACTCGTTGATCGGGCCGCAACTTCTGTTCGGGCGCGCCGTCGGCTTCTACCGCCTGTCGGGCAAATCGCCGATCATCGACTTGCCGATCTACGTCGGCGGCTCGCTGGAGGCGGGCAATGTCTGGTCGCTGCGCTCGGATATCTCGCTGGGCAGCTTGCGCACAGCGGCATCGGTGTTTGTTGCTGCCGACACGCCGATCGGCCCGATATGGTTCGCCTATGGCCAGAGCGGCAGCACCGGATCGGTCTATCTCGTGCTCGGCCGGGTGTTCTGAATCAATGTGTTGAAAGGATATTTTGTCATGCAGATCACGGAATTATTGGTCAGGCGCGATAATCTTTCGGTGATCGCGCCCGCCCCGCGCGACGCGAACCCAGGCACGGGCGAGGTCCTGCTGCGCATCGACGGTTTCGCGTTGACCGCCAACAACATGACCTATGCCGCCCATGGCATCGACATGGCCTATTGGGGATTTTTCCCGGCTCCCGAAGGTTTCGGCATCGTGCCGGTCTGGGGCTTTGCCACCGTGGTCGAAAGCCGGGTCGACGGCATCGCGCCAGGGGCACGCTTCTATGGCTATTGGCCCATGGCGAGCCATGCGCTTGTCACGCCCGTCAAGCTGGGGCCGCACGGCTTTACCGATGGCGCGGCGCATCGCCGGCAATTGCCGCCGGTATACAATGGTTATGTCGCGGCCAGCGCAGCGTTCGGGCCCGAGGCGATCCAGTCGCTGTTTCGGCCGCTCTACACCACGTCGTTCGTTCTCGATGCGATGCTCGCTGCCAGCCCGGCGACAACGCTGGTGTTGACCTCGGCCTCGTCGAAGACCGCGCTTGGCCTGGCGCAGGCGGCCAAGGGGCGGCAGCGGATTATCGGGCTGACCGCGCCCGGCAACCGCGATTTCGTTACCGCCACCGGCTATTATGACGCGATCATCGATTATGCCGATGCCGCGAGCCTTGCGCACGAGGCCGGCCCGGTCGCGCTGATCGATTTTTCGGGCAATGGCGTGGTTCGCCGCGCCGTGCACAGCGCGCTTGGCGACAAGCTCATCGAAAGCCATGTCGTCGGCGATACGCACTGGGATGCCGCCAACAGCAACGACCTCCCCGGGGTGACGCCGCGGTTGTTCTTCGCGCCTTCGGTGATCGTCGAGCGCATCGCCGAATGGGGGCAGGCGGGGTTTGAAAGCCGACTTGCTGCGGCGTGGACGGGGTTCATTGCATCGACGGGCTGGTTGCAGGTCGAAAGCGGCACAGGCCCCGAGGCGGCGATCGCGGCGTGGCAGGAACTTGCCGCCGGGCGCATCGATCCGGCCAAGGGCATCGTGCTGACGGTCTGACCGATTTTACCTCTCCCCGGCGGGGAGAGGTAAGGGGTTCAGCTGTAGTTGAAACTGATGCTGATGCGTTCGGATTTGGCGGCGTTGGGCACGACTTCGTGGCGCAGCCAGCTTTCCCACAGGAAAACCGTGCCGGCCGCCGGTTCGGCATAGACGAAGTTGCGCACTTCCTCGGGGGCATCGGCGGAGCGGCCCGGCGAGGCCATCAGCAGCGGCAGGCGCGGGTCCTCGAGCTTCAATGCCCCTGAACCCGGCGGCACGGCGACATAGAAGGTACCCGACACCGCGCTGTGCGGGTGGATATGGCCGCTGTGGCCACCGCCGGGCTTGAGGATATTGACCCACAGGCTGTCGAGCCGCAGCTTTTTGCCGCCGGTATCGAGATGCGCCGCCGCAACAAACGCCGCGACATGGCGGTCGAGGTGGCGCTTCAAATCGCCAAAGGCAGGGTCGCGCTGTGGCAGGTCGGCGAGCGAGGCATAGGAGGTGTAGCCGGCATAGGTGTTCTCCTTCGCCCACTGCCGCCCGGCGCGATCGTCACGCGCCAAGGACCGGCAGCTGTGATCGAGATCGGTCAGCAGGTCGGCATCGTCGATGCGGCCGGTGTAGAAGGGCGTGGCGAAAAGGTTGCGGATGGTCATGACGCCCTCAACCATGGCGCTGCCCTTATGACAAGCTTGCGTGGGGCGGTGACTGCGCTAGACACGAGCCAAGAGCTTGGGGGAGAGACATTTTGGCGACGGCAGTGGCAGGCGAAGACCCGGGGCTCGACCCCAAGCGCGACCGGCTGGTGATCGTTGCCTCCTCGCTCGGCACCGTCTTCGAATGGTATGATTTTTTTCTTTACGGCATCCTCGCGACGCTGCTCGGCCGGCTGTTCTTCGCCACCGGCAACCCGACCACCGAATTGCTGTTCTCGCTCGGCGCCTTTGCCATCGGCTTTTTCTTCCGGCCGATCGGTGCGGTGATCTTCGGCTATTTTGGCGATCGCATTGGCCGCAAATACACCTTCCTGGTCACCATCTCGCTGATGGGCGGAGCGACCGCCGCCATCGGCCTGTTGCCGACCTATGCCAGCGCCGGCATCTGGGCGCCCGTGCTGCTGCTGTTCCTGCGCATGTTGCAGGGCATGGCGCTGGGCGGTGAATATGGCGGCGCGGCGATCTATGTCGCCGAACATGCCCCGGCGAACCGGCGCGGGCTTTACACCAGCTTCATCCAGATCGCCGCGCCGGTCGGTTTCCTGCTCTGCCTCGTCGTCGTCATCGCCACGCGCCGCGCCATGACGCCCGAAGATTTCGACGCCTGGGGCTGGCGGCTGCCTTTCCTGATCTCGCTGGCGCTGCTGGCGGTGTCGATCTTCATCCGCATGAAGCTGGCGGAAAGCCCGGTTTTCCAGGCGATGAAGGCGACCGGCAGCACGTCGAAGAACCCGATCGTCGAAAGCTTTTCGGATCGCGCCAACCTTGGCAAGGTGATGGTCGCGATGATCGGCATCACCGCCGGAATGACGGTGATCTTCTACACCTCGCAGTTCGGCACGCTGTATTTCCTGCAGGGCACGACGCGCATCCCCGAGGAACAGGCGCTGCTCTACATGGCGTGCGGGGCGCTGGTGGCGGCGCCGGCCTATGTATTTTTCGGCTGGCTGTCGGACAAGGTCGGCCGCAAGCAGGTGACGCTGGCCGGCTATGCGCTGACGCTGGCGCTGATCTTCCCGCTGTTCCATTTGCTCGCCGATGGCGCCAACCCGGCGCTCGCCGAAGCGTCGCGCGCGGCACCCGTCACGCTCGAACTGCCGGCATGCGACTACAGCGTCTTCGTCAAGCCCGTGAGCGATTGCGGCAAGGCGCTCGATTTCATCTCGAAGCGCGGCATCGACCACAGCAAGCGCGAAGCCGCCGACCTGGCGTTGATCGTCGGCGGTGAGCGGGTCGCCGGCTTCGACAAGGCGGCGTACACGGCGGCGCTGGTCAAGGCCGGCTACCCCGATGTTGCCGATCCGGCGCGGATTTCGCACGGGAAGGTCATCGCCGGTATCGTGATGATCGTGCTGCTGTCGGCCATGACCTATGGCCCGCTGGCGGCGATCCTGGTTGAAATGTTCCCGGCCAAGATCCGTTATACGTCTCTGTCGATCCCCTATCACATCGGCTCGGGCTATTTCGGCGGCTTCCTGCCGCTGATCTCCCAGCTGATCGTGGTGCGCACCGGCGATGCCTTTGCCGGGCTGTGGTACACGGTCGTCGTCGTCGCCATCGCCTTTGTCGTCACCGCGATCTGGTTGAAGGACACGCGGCACATCAACATCCACGATTGAGGATCAGCCATGGCGGGACCACTGGCCGGCATCAAGGTCGTCGACCTGTCGCAAATCGTTTCCGGCCCGATGGCGGTGGCACTCCTCGCCGAGCAGGGCGCCGAAGTCATCAAGGTCGAAAGCCCGGGGGGTGATCCGGTGCGCGTGCTCGGTCCGAAAAAGGGCGATCGCTCGTCGATGTTCATCGCGGTCAATCGCGGCAAGCAGGGGCTGAGCATCGACCTGAAAACCCGCGGCGGCCGCACCATCCTCGAACGGCTGGTGCGCTGGGCCGATGTGCTCGTCGAAAATTTCCGCCCCGGCACGATGGAGCGGCTGGGCTTCGGCGCGACCCGCTGCGCCGAACTCAACCCGCGGTTGATCTTCGCCTCCATCACCGGCTTCGGCCCCGATGGTCCGTATCGCAACATCCGCGTCTATGATCCGGTCGTGCAGGCGGTCAGCGGCCTTGCCGCGACGCAGACCGACCGCGACGGCAAGCCGGGGCTGGTGCGCAACCTGGTGGCCGACAAGGTGACGGCGCTGACGATGGCGCAGGCGATCACCGCGGCGTTGTTCCACCGCGAACGCACCGGCGAGGCACAGCGCATCGATGTCGCGATGGTCGATGCAGCGCTCGCCTTCAACTGGCCTGATGGCATGTACAATTACAGCTTTGTCGATGATCCGCCGGCCTTGTTCCCCGAATATGGCTCGATGATGCGGCTGTGGGCGGCAGCGGATGGCCAGGTCGCCATCGGCTTCATGCAGGATATCGAGTTCCAGGCGATGATGCGCTCGCTGGGCCGCAACGACATCGCCGATGATCCGCGTTTGAAGGGTGTTGCCGGCCGGATGCAGCACCAGAAGGAATGGGCGCCCGAACTCGCCAAGGAGCTTGCGGCGCGCACCCGGGCCGAACTGATGGCGGGCTTCATCCGCGAAGGTGCCGTCGGCGGACTGGTCAATGCACTGCCCGATGTCGTCGACGACCCGCAAATCGTCTATAACGACAGTGTCACCATGGTCGATCATGGCAGCGCCGGCCGGGTGCGCGTTGCCCGCCCGGCGGCACGTTTCGGCGTCACACCGGCCGCGCCCGGCAGCGCGGCGCCGGGGCGTGGCGAACACAGCGCCGCCGTCCTGACGGCGCTGGGCTTCACCGACGCCGAAATCGCCGGCTTTGCGGCCGATGGTTCGTTGCAGGCCTGAACGTGGTTACGTCGTTTCTTCCCTAGGCTTGGCGGCGGCCTGCCGTCATAGTCCTTGCGTATGTGTCGCAGCCGCATTGATGCGCGGCATCCGGCTTCCCATATGGCGGGGCGAAGCAAGATAGACGGTGGCCGGCCTGATCCCTGCGGCCCGCCCCCGAATGGAGTGTGAGTGATGACCAGCCTGCGTTACCCCGTGCTGCCGCTGCGCGACATCGTCGTGTTCCCGCAGATGATCGTGCCCCTGTTCGTCGGCCGCGAAAAATCGGTCGCCGCACTCGAAACCGCCATGGCCGGCGACAAGACGGTGTTCCTGCTGTCGCAGAAGAACCCCGGTGATGAAGATCCCGGCGCCGAGGACCTGTACGATGTCGGCACCATCGCAACGGTGCTGCAGCTGCTGAAATTGCCCGATGGCACCGTCAAGGTGCTCGTCGAGGGCCAGTCGCGCGCCACCCTGGCGCATCTCCACGGCGATGCCGGCTTTCTCGAAGCGATTGTCGCGCCGCTCGCCGATGTCATTGCCGATCCCGGCCTTGTCGAGGCGCAGCTGCGTTCGGCCGCCAAACAGTTCGAAGCCTATGTGAAGCTCAACCGCAAGACCGCCCCCGAAATCGCCAGCCAGATCGGCGCGATCGATGATGCCGGGCGCTTTGCCGATACCGTTGCCGCCAATCTCGGTCTCAAGATCGCCGACAAGCAAGCGCTGCTTGCCGAAGCCGATATCGGCAAGCGGCTGGCGCAGGTCTTTGCCCATATGGAAGGCGAAATGGGCGTCCTGCAGGTCGAAAAGAAGATCCGCAACCGCGTCAAGCGGCAGATGGAAAAGACCCAGCGCGAATATTATCTCAACGAACAGATGAAGGCGATTCAGCGCGAGTTGGGCGAGGGCGACGAGGCCAAGGACGAAGCCAGCGAGTTCGAGGAAAAGATCGCCAAGGCCAAGCTGCCCAAGGAAGCGCGCGACAAGGCGATTGCCGAATTGAAGAAGTTCAAGGCGATGGCGCCGCAAAGCGCCGAAGCCACGGTGGTGCGCAACTATCTGGATGTTATGCTCGGGCTGCCCTGGTCGAAAAAGTCCAAGGTGAAGAAGGACATCGTCGCGGCGCAAGCCGTGCTCGATGACGATCACTATGGCCTTGAAAAGGTCAAGGACCGCATCATCGAATATCTCGCCGTCCAGGCGCGGACGTCGAAGCTCAAGGGCCCGATCCTCTGCCTCGTCGGCCCCCCGGGCGTCGGCAAGACCTCGCTTGGCCGCAGCATCGCGAAAGCCACGGGGCGCGAATTCGTGCGCCAGTCATTGGGCGGCATGCGCGACGAAGCCGAAATCCGCGGTCACCGCCGTACCTATATCGGCTCGATGCCGGGCAAGGTGCTGCAGAATCTGAAGAAGGCCGGCACGTCCAACCCGCTGTTCCTGCTCGATGAAATCGACAAACTCGGCCAGGATTTCCGCGGCGATCCGTCGTCGGCGCTGCTCGAAGTGCTCGATCCCGAACAGAACAAGGCGTTCAACGACCATTATCTCGAAGTCGATTACGACCTGTCGGACGTGATGTTCGTGACAACGGCGAACAGCCTCAACATGCCGCAGGCGCTGCTCGACCGCATGGAGATCATCCAGCTGTCGGGCTATACCGAGGATGAAAAGGTCGAAATTGCCAAGCGCCACCTCGTGGAAAAGCAATATGAAGCGCATGGCCTGAAGAAGTCGGAATTCAGCGTTACCGATGCGGCGCTGCGCGACCTCATCCGCTATTACACCCGCGAAGCCGGGGTGCGCACGCTCGAGCGCGAACTGGCGAAACTGGCGCGCAAGTCGTTGCGGCGCATCCTCGAAGGCAAGGCCAAGTCGGTCGTCGTCGACAGCGACAACCTTGCCGAATTTTCGGGCGTGCAGAAGTATCGCTATGGCGTCGGCGAAATCGAGGACCAGATCGGTGCCGTGACGGGCCTTGCCTGGACCGAAGTCGGCGGTGAGCTGCTGACCATCGAGGCCGTCACCGCGCCGGGCAAGGGGCTGGTCAAGACGACCGGCAAGCTTGGCGATGTGATGACCGAATCGATCTCGGCGGCGCTGTCCTTCACCAAGGCGCGGGCGGTGCATTACGGCATCAAGCCGTCGCTGTTCGACAAGAAGGACATCCACATCCATGTTCCCGAAGGCGCCACCCCCAAGGATGGCCCGTCGGCGGGGATCGCCATGGTCACCGCGATCGTTTCGACGCTCACCGGCATCGCGGTGCGCAAGGACGTGGCGATGACCGGCGAAGTGACGCTGCGCGGCCGCGTGCTGCCGATCGGCGGCTTGAAGGAAAAGCTGCTGGCGGCGCTCAGGGGCGGCATCACCACGGTGTTCATCCCGGCCGAGAACGAGAAGGACCTCGCTGAAATTCCGGCCAATGTCACCGATGGCATCCGCATCATCCCGGTGGCGCATGTCGATGAAGTGCTGGCGCAGGCGCTGGTGCTGCCATTGGTGCCGATCGAATGGTCGGAAACCGACGAACTGGCGGCGCGACCCGATCCGGCCGTGGCCGACGTCGGCCTGCGCCACTGACCGCCGGCGGCGGCCAGCACCACTGACCGCTGGCGGCGGCCAGCACTACTGACCGCTGGCGGCGGTCGGGGTCCGGCCGCCGCTTCGGTTTGTTGCACATTCGCCACGCTTCGGCGTGCGCAGCGGTGCATCGCACAATTGGGGCTTTGACAAGGGCGCGCGTCACCCCAAGACTGGCGTTTTTGCCAAACCCCTGGGGCCAGCACCGCGATGAACAAGCAGGAACTTGCGGGCCGCGTGGCTGAAGCCACCGGGCAGGGCCGCCTCGAAACCGCGCGCACCATCGATGCAATGCTCGAAATCATCACCGAAACCTTGGCGCGCGGCGAAGAGGTGCGGCTGGTCGGCTTCGGCAATTTCGTCGCCGGCACGCGCAAGGCGACGACCGGCCGCAACCCGCGCACCGGCGAGCCGATGAACCTTGCCGCCAGCATCGCGCCGAAATTTCGCGTCGGGCGCAATCTGAAGGATGCGTGCAATCCTGGGGGCGACGGCGCTGGTTGAAGCGGTGCGCAGCCGCCTCACCCGCAAGCGGGAGAGGCGGGTAGTTACCCCAACGCCAGCAAATCCGGCGCAACCCAGCCGCGCCGCGCTTCGACGCTGAACAAGGTTTCGTGGCGCCAATGCGCCAGCAGCCAGTCCGAGCGCCCGCACGGCCCGGCCATCAGCCCGGCGAGCACCACAGCGAGTGGCGCACCCGGCACCGCCGCCAACGCCGCGCGGGCTGCCGCGAGCGAGGCGAGGGTGATGCTGTGGTGATAGCCGGTGCTGTCGGTATTGGGCGTATTGGTGGCGTCGTTATACGCTCGGATGATTGCCGGCATGTCGAAATCGCCGCCATGGCGGAGCAGCCAGAGCGCCGCGGCGAAATGCGCTTCGTGCGTCCAGCGCGGCTTGGGCAGGCTGCGATCGAGCACGCCGAGCGCGATCGCTTCGATTTCGGTATCGGTCAACATCGCTTCGCTCTGCCGCGTGGGGCAGGGAATCGTCAAGATGGGCTTTACTTGCGCGGCTGGCTCGCCTAACCAGCCGTTCCGCTGTCGGCCCTGACGTCGCTGCGGTTTCGGGCGTGGGCGCGTAGCTCAGCGGTAGAGCACACCCTTCACACGGGTGGGGTCACAGGTTCAATCCCTGTCGCGCCCACCACGCCCCCCCTTTCATGACCTCTGTCCTACACGAACCTTATCGGTTAAGGCTCGGTTCATTGCGATTGAAGCGCGCCCGGCACTGTGTTTCCCTTGGAAGGGCTTTTCGCGCCAAAATCGCATCCGGCGTGACTATCGTGACTTTCGGCAAGGAACCGCAACGGTAATTTTTTGCAGCCAGGCTGATCTGGTCGGAATGCAACCAAATGGCGCCCGACGCGTTAACAGTTTCAGATTTGCAGAAGGAAGAACGATGCGCAATCTGATGATCCCGATCACCGCCCTGGCACTGCTTGCCGGCGCGCCGGCGCTTGGCCAGAACAATGATCGCCGCGATGAAGCTCGCCAGGACCGCCGCGAGGTCCAGCAAAGCCGCGAGCGGTTGCAGGACGAGCGCCAGGACGTTCGTCAGGCGCAGCGTTACGGCAACCGCAACGATGTTCGCCGGGAACAGTTCGATGTCCAGCGCGCCCGCCAGGCCTATCAGCAGGACAGCCGCGACTGGCAGAAAAGCCAGAAGCGCGCTCGCCAGGAACAGCGTGCCGATGCGCGCTATTGGCAGCAGGGACGCAGCTACAACTGGAACCGCCCCGATCCGCGCTACAATGGCTATTACGCCGAAAACTACTATCGCGCCGGCAATTATCGCCCCTACCAGCTGCAGGCGAATGATCGCATCTATCGCGGCAACGACAATCGCTATTATTGCCGCCGCAGCGACGGCACCACCGGGCTGATCATCGGCGCCATCGGCGGCGGCGTGCTCGGCAATGTGATCGCACCGGGCGGGTCGCAGACGCTGGGCACCATCATCGGCGGGTCGCTCGGCGCGATCCTGGGCAATTCGATCGGCCGCGGCAACATCACCTGCCGCTAAGCCGGCAGGGTAATCGATTCTGGCAATGGCGTCCGATGGGGTTTTCCATTGGACGCCAAAGCCATGTCGCCTAGACTTGGAGATAGTGAAATGGAGGCCAACATGGCAAAAGCATCGAAGAAGTCTGCCGAACCGGCGATCGATCTCGGGATGGACGACAAGCAGCGCCGTGCGATCGCCGCCGGCCTGTCGCGGTTGCTCGCGGATACCTATACGCTGTATCTCAAGACCCACAATTTCCACTGGAACGTCACCGGGCCGCAGTTCAATTCACTGCACCTGATGTTCGAGGGCCAGTATACCGAACTGGCGCTCGCCGTCGACCTGATCGCCGAACGGATCCGGGCATTGGGTGAACCGGCCCCGGGCAGCTATTCGGCCTATGCGGCGCTTGCGACGATCAAGGAAGCCCAAGGCAATCCGCCGGCCGCCGACATGGTGCGCATCCTTGCCGAAGACCAGCTCGCCGTTGTGCGGACCGCGCGCGAAGTGTTCCCGCTCGCCGATGCGGCGCATGACGAACCGACCGCCGATCTGCTCACCCAGCGAATGCAGGTGCATGAAAAGACCGCGTGGATGCTGCGCGCCAATCTCGGCTAACCGGCGAGCGCTGCCCCGACGAGGCTGACCGACAGCGCCACGACGGCAATATTGAAGACAAAGGCCAGCATGGCATGGCCGAGCGCGATGCGTCGCAGGCGCTTGGTGGTGATGGCAACATCGGAAACCTGGAAGGTCATGCCCAGGACGAAGGCGAAATAGGCGAAATCCCAATAATCCGGGGTGGCGTCATTCCCGGGGAAATCGAGACCGGCTTCCCCGGGGGTCTTTGCCAGATACCAGACATGGGCATAGTGCAGCGTAAACAGGCTGTTGGCGAACAGCCAGGCCAGCGCGAGCGTCACCACCGCCAGCCCGACAGCGGTGCCATGACGGCCGGCGCCGGCTACCAGTTCGACCCAGACCGCGGTCAGCACGACGCCAAGAATGAGCAGCGCCAGCGCCAGCATGACATGATGATCGGGGGCATTGCGGGCGGCGCGGGCACGCATCCTGTCGGCCTTGTCCCGCCGGGCGCGAAGGATCATCAGACCCAGGAATACCAGCGCCGCACCATCGAACCCTGCGAGCAGCGCCTGCGCCGGGTGCACGAAGGCAAGTCCGGCGACCGTCAATACCAGCAGCAATCCGGCGAAAACCGCAAAGCTGGCGTAACGGCGGACGACGGTCATCGCGCCGGTCGGCCTCGCAGCACCAGCCAGCCGATGATGGCCGACAGGATCGACCCGCCGATGATGCCCAGCTTGGCGGCCGCGTCCTGCGGCGTACCCTCGCCAAAGGCCAGCGCGGCGATGAACAGGCTCATCGTGAAGCCGATGCCGCAGAGCAGTGACAGCCCCCAGACCTGGCGCCAGTCTGCCCCGGCCGGCAGATCGGCAAGCTTCAGCTTGACCAGCGTGACGATGGCACCGAAAACGCCGATCTGCTTGCCGAGCAACAGCCCGAGCGCGACGCCGAGCGGCACCGGCGCGACGGCATCGCCCAGCCCCATGCCGCGCAGATCGACCCCGGCATTGGCGAAACCGAAGACTGGCACGATGAAGAAAGCGGTGAACGGCGCCAGCGCATGTTCGAGGCGGAGAAGGGGAGATTCATGGTCCTCCGGCGCGCTGCCACTGTCGCGCAGCGGGATGGTGAACGCCACCGCCACCCCGGCAAGCGTCGCGTGGATGCCCGATTGCAGCACCGCGAACCACACCCCGGCACCGATGAGCAGATAAGGCAGCAGCGACTGCACCCGAAAGCGGTTGAGCGCCACCAGCACCGCCAGCCCGGCCGCCGCCGCGCCGAGCGCGACGATGTTCAGGCTGTCGGTATAGGCGATAGCGATGATCAGGATGGCACCAAGATCATCGATGATGGCGATCGCGGTGAGCAGCAGCTTGAGCGACGTCGGCACGCGGTTGCCGAGGAGGGCGAGCACCCCCAGGGCAAAGGCGATGTCGGTCGCTGCCGGGATCGCCCAGCCATTGAAATTGGCGGGATTGTCGCGGTTGATGGCGAGATAGATCAGCGCCGGAACCACCATGCCGCCCAGCGCCGCCGCCCCGGGCAGGATGCGCCGCGGCCAGCTTGCCATTTCGCCATCGGTGAGCTCGCGCTTGATCTCCAGCCCGACGAGCAGGAAGAACAGCGCCATCAGCCCATCATTGATCCAGTGCAGCAGCGACAGCCCGGCGAAATCGCTATGCAGGCTATGGAAATAGGCTTCGGACCAGGCGGAGTTGGCGACGATCATCGCCAGTGCCGCCGCCGACATCAGGACATAGCCTCCAGCGGCTTCGGCCTTCAACAGCCTTCGGATCGTGGACAGGGGGCGTCGCTTGGACATGGCGTCGGTCTACCGGCGCACGGGGTCGGCGTCACGCGAAACCGGGTCACCGCGCCTGGTAATTGGTTGCCACCCAGTCGCGATAGCTGCCGTCGAGCACGCCGCGCCACCAGCTTTCGTTGCCGAGATACCAGGCCAAGGTCGCGGCAAAACCGGTGGTGAAACCGCGCGCCGGGGCATAGCCGAGTTCGGCGCGCGCCTTGGTTTCATCGATGGCATAGCGCCGGTCATGGCCGGGGCGGTCGGTGACAGTGATCTTCAGGCTGGCGGTCGGCCGGCCGTGCGCTGCGGCGGCATCGGGGAAGCGGGTTGCCAGCGCCGGATCGGCCACGAACGCTGCATCGACGGCAGCGCACAGCGTGTCGATGACGGTGATGTTGGGCAGTTCGGCGCCGCCGCCGATGCAATAGGTTTCGCCGACCCGGCCCTTCAGCAGTACCGCCTCGATGCCGCGGCAATGGTCCTCGACATGCAGCCAGTCGCGGATCTGCATGCCATCGCCATAGATCGGCAGCGGCCGGCCGTGCAGCGCGTTGATGAGAAACAGCGGGATCAGCTTTTCGGGGAATTGAAACGGCCCGTAATTGTTCGAACAGTTCGAGGTGGTGACATCAAGGCCATAGGTATGGTGCCAGGCGCGGACGAGATGGTCCGATGCCGCCTTCGATGCCGAATAGGGGCTGTTGGGGGCATAGGCGGTCGTCTCGCTGAACGCCGGATCAGCGGGGCCGAGCGAGCCATAGACCTCGTCGGTCGAGACATGGTGGAAACGGTGTGGCCTCGCCTCGCCCGACAGCCAGACGCTGCGCGCTGCGGTGAGCAGGCTGAGCGTGCCCAGCACATTGGTATCGACGAACGCCGCGGGGCCATGGATCGAGCGGTCGACATGGCTTTCGGCGGCGAAATGGACGAGCGTATCGACAGCGCCTTCGGTCAGCAGCCGTTCGACGAGCGCGGTATCGCGGATATCGCCCTGCACGAAGTCTGCCCGCGCCCCCGCCAGATTGGCGCGGTTGCCGGCATAGGTCAGAGCATCGAGGACGGTGATCCGGTCGCCAGGATGCTGCGCTTCCCAATAATGCACGAAATTGGCGCCGATGAAGCCGGCGCCGCCGGTGACGAGCAGATGGCTCACGACTGGCCCTCCTTGATGGTGGCGAGGCAGAGGCGCAATTCCGTCCGCCAGTGCGCGGCGGGGCCGGTCATCGCCCAGCTGCTGGTCTTGTCGAGCACCGAATACGCCGGGCGCTGCGCCGGGGTGGGATAATCCTCGGAGCGGATGGGGATGACCGGCACGGCGCGATCGAGCAGGCCGAGCGCGAGCGATTCTTCCTGGATGGCGACGGCGAAATCATACCAGCTCGCGGCACCGGCGTCGGTCCAGTGGTGGATGCCGCGCGCGCCGGCGGCACTGAGCGCCCAGAGTGCGCGGGCGAGGCCTGCAACATGCGTCGGCGTGCCGATCTGGTCGGCTACGACCCGCACTTCGGGGCGTTCACGCATCAGGCGGAGCATGGTGTGGACGAAATTGCTGCCGACCGCGGCATAGACCCAGGCGGTACGGACGATCAGCGCGTTCGGCCCGGCAGCGACTTCGCCGGCAAGTTTGGTGGCGCCATAGGCGCTGACCGGGTTGGGCAGAGCATCGGGGGCATAGGGCCGGCTGGCGGTGCCGTCGAAAACGAAATCGGTCGAGACATGCACCAGCCGCGGCGCATGGGCGGCGAGCAGGGCAACGGCATCGGCGTTGATACGCTGCGCCAGTGCGGCGTCGGCCTCGGCCTTGTCGACCGCGGTATAGGCGGCGGCGTTGAAGACGATATCGGCGCGGCTGTCGGCGATGACGCGGGCGACCGTGGCGGGGTCGGTAATGTCGAAGTCGGCTTCTGGCGGCGCGATGACCGTTACCCCGGCGGGGGCGCTGGCCTGCAAGGCGCGGCCCAACTGGCCGCCGGCGCCGGCGATCAGCGCTCTCATGCAAACACCTCGGCGTCGGCGAGCAGCGGTGCCGCGGCATCCTTGCCCGACAGTTGCGGCGTCATTCCCGCCAGCGGCCAGTCGATGCCGATCGCCGGATCGTCCCAGCGCACACCGCGATCGTCGCTGCCGTCGTACAATTGCGTGCATTTATACAGGAAATCGGCACTTTCGCTGAGCACGACAAAGCCGTGCGCAAAGCCTGGTGGCACCCACAGCATGCGCTTGTTGGCATCGGAGAGTTCATAGCCGACCCAGCGGCCGAAGTGCGGGCTGGAACGGCGCACATCGACGGCGACATCGAACACGGCCCCCGCCGTCACGCGCACGAGCTTGCCCTGCGGATTTTTCAGTTGGTAATGCAGCCCGCGCAGCACGCCGCGCGCGGAGCGGCTGTGATTGTCCTGGACGAAATCGAGATCGAGCCCCGCTTCGGCAAAGCTGCGCACGTTCCAGCTTTCGAGGAAAAAGCCGCGGTCGTCGCCGAACACCTTGGGTTCGATGAGCTTGACGCCGGGCAGGGGGGTGTCGATGACCTTCATCGCGCCATTCGCAGCTGGTCGCGCAGATATTCGCCATAGCCCGATTTGCGCAGCGGCTCAGCGATGCGTTCGAGCTGCTCGGCAGTGATGAACCCTTGTCGCCAGGCGATTTCTTCGGGGCAGCAGATCTTCAGCCCCTGGCGTTCCTCGACGATGCGGACGTACAGCCCGGCATCGAGTAGCGAGCCATGCGTGCCGGTATCGAGCCAGGCAAAGCCACGCCCCATCAGCTCGACCTCGAGCTTTCCGGCTTCGAGATACAGCCGGTTGAGATCGGTGATCTCGAGCTCGCCGCGCGCCGAGGGCTTGATATCGCGCGCCAGCCGCACCGCATCGCCATCGTAGAAATACAGGCCGGTGACGGCATAATTGGATTTGGGGTTGGCCGGCTTTTCCTCGATGGTTTCAGCACGGCCCTTGGCATCGAAGGAGACGACGCCATAGGCCGCCGGATCCTTGACATAATAGCCGAAGACCGTCGCGCCGTCGCGGCGGGCATCGGCGCGCGCCAGCAGTTCGGGCAGGCCATGGCCGTAGAAGATATTGTCACCCAGGATCAGAGTCGACGGCCGGTCACCGACGAAATCCGCCCCGATATGATAGGCCTGCGCCAGCCCCTTGGGTTCGGGTTGCACGGCGTAGCGGATGTCCATGCCCCAGTCGCTGCCGTCGCCGAGCAGCCCGGCGAACGCGGCGCTGTCGGCCGGCGTCGTGATGATCAGCACCTCGCGGATGCCGGCGAGCATCAGCACCGACAGCGGGTAATAGATCATCGGCTTGTCATAAACCGGCATCAACTGCTTCGAGACCGGCTTGGTCAGCGGATAGAGCCTGGTGCCCGAGCCGCCGGCAAGGATGATACCGCGGCGGTTGGTGACAGCTGCTGTCATCAGGTGCGTCCTTGCATGAGGCGGCGGACCAGCCCCGCAAAACTGCGGGCCTGTTCGACGGGTTTGTCCTGCGCGGCGGCGGCCCAGAGGCGCAAGCCGCGGTAGCGCGGCGCGGGCCGGCCGGTGACGACGATCGCTGCCAGCCGCGACAATATCTGCTTCTTGCGCCGCGCCTGCGCGGGCTGCATCGCAGCGATGCTGGCGATTGCGAGCGGTTGCGTGACCAGCCGCCCGGCGGCGCGGGCTTCGGCGAGCAAGGTGGCGCCAGCGGCGGTGCGTGCGATGACAAGGCTGCGACCGTCCTGTTCGTCAAAGCTCGGATAGCCGCGCTCGTCGCCTTCCCAGGCATCGGCGCAGGCCACATCGGCGACATTGCCGGTGGCATCGGGGCAGATCTTGCAACGGAACTGGACTTCTTTCGACAGGATGTCGCCCCAGCTGTCGGCATAGCTCATCTGCCGGCTGCTGCCGTCCTTCAGCGTCGCCTTGGCAAAACCCGGCCAGCCATCGCCGCGATAGCGAAAGGCGGTCACGTCATCGGGGGCGACGCCCAAACGGTCGAGGATACGGCGCGTGCCGGCAGCGCTGGGGATGCCGGCGCAGAAGAACGCCAGCATGATCGGTACCCGGGCGTTGATGCGTGGGTCCTGTTTGGCCCGCGCCCGCAGTGCCGAAACATCGCACGGCTTGCCGACAAAGGCGAAACGTCCCGGCCGGGCCAGCCAGCCTTCGAGTCCCGCCAGTGGCGCCGAAGCGGTGTATCGCGACCCGGCGGCGGCAAACACGTCTTCGGCGGTTTCCGACGCGCCGGTGATGTTGCCGGTCGGCACTTCGGGGTCGGCGCCGGTCTGGACGACGAAATCGACCAGCCCGGTGGCGAGCGCATGCACGAGCAGCGCCGAAAGCACCCCGCCCGATGATGCCTGGTGGCGCAGCGCGGCATCGCTGGCATGGCCGGTGCCGACGAAATGCGCCGGGCCCCAGAGCGGATCGTCGGTCGGCGCCGCCGCACGCTGGCTTTCATCGATGACGAGGCCGGGACAGGCGCCGGCGATATCGCTTTCCTGCGTCGCCGTCAGCGCCGCCGATTGCCGAGGTCGCAAATAACCCGGCTCGACCATCGCCATCGCGACCGCACCCGGCGCGATCGCCGCACACAGGCCACAGCCGGTGCAAAGCTGGCCGCGCTCGACACGGGCGAGGGCCGGCGACGCCGTCATTTGGCGACCGCTGCGAATTGGCTGGCAAGTTCGGCGGTATAGACCTCGAGGCCGGCTGCGATGACCGGATCTCCCTTGCGGATATCGGCCGCCATTTCGGCGCGGCGAGCGAAGGCGTCCCGGATGAAGGCCCGTGCCGCTTCGGTGGACATGCCCTTGGCGGGCACCAGCCAGGGATAGTGCAGCCCGCCGTACAGCCCCTCGAACTTGCGGCTGTAACTGATCGGCACGACCGGAACGCCCGACGAATAGGCGGCGATCGTTGCGTGCATGCGCGCGCCGACGAGGAAATCGAGCCCCGAGATGAAGGATTTGGCCGCCGATGGCGACGCAAAATCCGGCCCGCGCACCAGGGCGGGAAATTCCGCCTTCAACTGGTCCGCGGCGCTGCTGTCATCGTCGCGCGCCACGCCTGACGCGACGACATGCGGGATCAAAATCACCTCGACATTCGGCATCGCAAGGAAATCGGCGATGATCGCGCGGGTAAGGGCCGCATAATCGATGCTGAGGTTGAATTCGTTGCGACCCGAATAGCCGCCGCCCATCAACAGCCCCGACGCATTGATGCCGACGCGGATCGGGCCGCCGGGAACATGCGCGACGCGATCGAAGGGCAGGGCAAAGGCAACGTCGATGGCTTGCCGGGCATCGGCATCGGGCGCCATCTGCTGCAGAACCGTCATCGACATCGGATCGCGAACGAACACGGCTTCGGCCTTGCGGCATGCCCAGGCGGCAACGGCGGTGTGTGGTTGTCGCGAAAACGGCCCGATCGTCTGGGGCGACAGGATCAGGCGCTTGCCCCGTGCAAGGGCTAGCACCTTGGTCGCGATGATGTAGGCGTAGCGCTTGTTCGGGTAGATATCGGCAAAGCTGTCGCCCGCACCGATATCGAGCATGATATCGACGCCTCCGAGATCGGCCCAATAGCCGCCGGGCGACACCATGTAGCGGCCATTGATCGCCCGATAATCGACATCGGCGTCATTCACATAGCGCTTGCCCGGGTCGACACCGCCGAAAATGGTGAAGCGCGGCACCACGCCGGCCCGCGCCGCAGCGGCACGGGCAAGGGCGATGTTGCCGACGGTCAACGCGCCAACGCCAAGGTTACCCGACGCGACGCTGTGCCATGCCAAGCCGATATGCAGAGATTTCACGGCGAGGCTTCCTGTCGCTGGCGGTCGGACCTTGCAGAAAGGTTCAATTCGCGGCGGCAGGGGCCTCGGTCTTGGCGGCCGCAGCCGGCGCTTCGGCAGCCTTGGGCGCGGCCGGCGCCTTGGGGAAGACCGGCGGGCCATAGCCCTTGCCGTAGACGATTTTCGCCTTGTAGGCTTCCTGCCAGGTCTTCAGCTCGGTACCGAGGCGCTTCTGGATTTCCTGGCGCTGCAGGATGTTCTGCGCATAGGCGATGGCGCGCTCGCCAGTGAACGGCTGCGTCTTCGCATTGGTGACGCTGTTGATATAGATGATCGGCGCGGGTGCGCCGGCCGGCTGGTCGGCGAACATGAAGGGTTCGGGGTTGGCAACCGAGCTCAGGCGGACGATTTCGCTCGTCAGCGCCGGGTTGACGGTCAACGAGTCGAGCTGCTGCGGCGCGCGGCGATATTCGATGTTGGCGTCGACGAGGATCTTTTCGACATCGCTCATCGTCTTGGCATCCTTCAGCGGCAGCTGATCGATGTTTGCCGGGCGCAGGAACTGGATCTGGTCGAGTGTGAAAATCTTCCGGTCGCCAAAGACCTGCGGGTTTTCCGCGACGAATTTTTGGGCGTTTTCGCGCGGCGTGGCGGTCACCTTCTGCTGGATGTCGCCCTGCAGGGCCTGCACCAGCAGGGTTTCATCGGTCCGCTGCTTGGCAAGCAGGAACTGCGGATTCTGATCGAGCTTGCGCTTCTGCGCTTCGGCGACGAGCATCTTGCGCTCGATGACCCGCGCCAGCGCGACCGATTCCACCAGCTTGCGCGGCGCGTCGCCGCCCTGGTTGGGGATCTGGGCGATTTCGGCGTTCAATTCATGGATGGTGACATCCTTGCCATCGACCGTGGCGACGACCTGGCCTTCAGGGGGCTTGCTGGAATTGCCGCAAGCCGAAAGCACGAGGATCGCAGCGCCTGCCGAAGCCAATACTGCAACGCGAACGGGTGTCATTCGTGGGAACTCCTGGAAACGAGATCGGTATGGCAGATACCGCGTCAATGCGCGGACATCGCGCCGTGGTCAATAAGGAACGGCGCGTCGCCAGCGATGCAAACCGGTGGAGACGGCATCAAGTTGCCCGGTTCCAGAAGTCGCCGCCGCCTTCGCCGGGCGCCCGCATTACCCGCAACATCTCGGCGCAGCGGAACCAGCGGATCCGTGCCAGCGTACCGATCCCGGCGATCCGGTTGCCAAGCCCGGCAATCCGGTCGGACCGAAACAGCTTGATCGTTTCAACGGGAATCGACGCCAGCATTGCGAGCGCCCGCAGCCGCCAGCGCCAGGCCGCGGCAACACCCTTGCCATGGACGTTCCAGTCGTGGCGGATATGGCGTTGCCACTTGCGTTCGAGCGCGGCGAATTCCGGCCGGGCAGGGTGGTAGACCCGCATCGCCGGCAGGTAGCGAGTGGTATAGCCAAGGGCGTGGGCACGTTGTCCCCAATCGAGGTCCTCGGCCTTGTCGATACCGGCGAACGGCCCGACCGCGGCATGCACCGCACGGTCCATGGCAAGGTTGGCGGTAACCGAAAATTGCCGGGTCTCGATATACATCTGCTGGCGAAAGCCGAACACGGCTTCATAGGCTTCGATCGGTTGCAGCCGGGCGGGATCGGCGAAATCGATGCGGATGTCGCCGCCGACCACGGCGCGGCCGGGCGCCGCTTCCACGGCGTCGACGCCGGCCTGCAACCAGCCCGGTGCGGCGCGACAATCGGCATCGATGAAGGCCAGGATGTTGGCGCGCGCTGCGGCGACGCCGGTGTTGCGCGCCGGCCCGGGGCCGGGGGTCGGCTCGGCGAGAAAGCGCACCTGCGGATAGCGCGCGGCGACGGCGGCGAACGAAACGGTCGAGCCATTGTCGACAACGATGATCTCGGCCGTGCCCTTGTCGAGCGACTGGCCGCTTATCGAAGCGAGGCAGCGATCGAGGGCATCGGGCGTGTTGAGGTGCGGAATGATCACCGACACGCGCGGCGGCGCGCCAACCGACACGCGCGGCGGCGCGCCAACCGACGCCGGGCTTCCGGTCAAGACACGCCTGCGAGCGAAGCGACCGACGGGTGATAGGCGGCGTCGGGATGGTCACGCACCAGCGCTGCCAACCCGGCCTTGTCGCGTTCCCACCAGCGCGACGCTTCGATGGCGGCGATCGTTGCGGCGTCGAAGCGGTCGCGCAGTTTGCGGGCCGGTTGCCCGACCATGATGGCGTATGGCGGAACATCGCGTGTCACCACCGCGCCGGCACCGATGATGGCGCCGCGGCCGATCGATTTGCAGCCCGGGGAGATCGTTGCGTTGTGGCTGATCCAGACGTCGTCGCCGATATCGAGCCAGGGCGGATCGATCAGGTCGCGCGGCGTGATGCCGAATCGCGCCTCGTAGAGATAGGGATGCGTGGTGATCGCATCCATCGGGTGATTGGCATCGAGAATGCGTGCGGTCTTGGCGATCGAACAGTAACGGCCGATTCGGGTGCGGCCCGGCACGCGCCACGGATCGAAGCAGCCATAACTGTACAGGCCGACCTCCACCCGCCAGCGCCGGGCGAAATGCGCGCGCAATGCCAGGCTTTCATATTCGTCACGCAGCAGCCAGCGGATGCGCAATTTCTCGATCAACCCGCCGATCATCTGCGTTTCAATCGAGCATCAGGTCGTCATCCGCGCCATCGCCGCCGACATCAGCAACAGCGACGAAACCCCCGGGTAGCGGAAGCGGAAGCGCAACTCACCTTCGAACTCGTGGAGTTCCAGAAGATCGTGCGGATGCGCGAAACGCTTCAGTTCGCGCTCGATCATCGCTGGCGACTGGGCGCCGTTGAGCTCGGTGAAGACGTCATCGATACCGAAATAACCATCGGCCGAGCTGCCGGCACGCGCGGCGGCGATCAGCAGCGGCCATTGCGCCCGGGCTTCATCGCGGCCGAGGCTGGCCTGGACCCGGCGCGGCAACGATGCATTCCAGTCGGTCAGCACGCGTTCGACCGCAACCCGGCCATGACCTTCGTCAACCACCGATTTGCGCTCGGTCAGCGCTGCCAGCCCGGCCTGGTGGGCGATCAACCGAACCAGATAGGGCGACCCGCCGGCCATGGCGGTGATCATCGAGACGGCTTCGTCCGAATAGCGGATTTCGGCCGCTTCCTCACCGATGGCGATGACATCGCGGACTTCGCCGGCGGTGAGCGGCCGCATCGGCAGGCCGACGATGTTACGGCGGATCGACGGGGCATAGCCAATGAGTTCATCGAGGTTCTGGGCAACGCCGGTCAGCACCAGCTGAACGCGCGCGGCGCGGTCGGACAGGTTCTTGATGAGCTCGGCGACATCGCGCCGGAAGGCGGCATCGAGAACACGGTCATATTCATCGAGGATAATGATGACGCGGGTGCCGGTCACCTCGGCAAACAGGTCGGCAAGCTCGCGCGGGCCGAAATGTTCCTCGAGCATGACATCGAAATGATCGCCGGCTTCGGCCTCGGGCGAATTCGGCAGTACCGATTTGTGGTACAGCCGCGGGATACGCGCGGCAAAGGAACGGAACATCGTGTCGAACTGGGCTTCGGTGCCGCAGCTGCCGTAAAGCACAAGGTAACGGGCTTCGCGCGCTGTTTCGGCGAAAACATGGGCCAGGCTGGTCTTGCCGATCCCGCGCTCGCCGTAGATGACGACATGGACACGTTGCTGTTCGATGCTGGCGATCAACTGGGACAATGCATCGTGGCGACCGGCAAAGCTTTCGCGGCCGATGACGGGCTGCGACGCGCCGAGCACATCGCGCAACGCCAGCTTGCGCCGTGCCATGATGGCGTCGACATCGCTGCTGTCGACATCATCGGAAGCCGACGCCGCGAAACGCGGCAAGGTCTGGTTGCGCGCCGCTTCGACCGGCTGACGCCACAAGGTTTCGAGGAACGCCGGCCGGGTGTCAGACTGCACACGCGGTGCCGCCAGCATGCTTTCGACATCGTCGCTTTCGGCAGCGGCGACATTCTGTTCGGGAGCCAGGGCCGGTGCCAGTTCGTCGGTAGCGGCCTCGGTCTGTGCGCGCTCGGACCGCGACCAGCGTTTCCAGATCATTCGTCATCCTACATTGTCATCAAGCACAGGCGTTCTGCGCGTCACATATACAATAGCCGATTTGAATGACACATTCTTTTCGTAACCGGAACCTTTCAACAAGAACATTGTTGCAAAGCAGCATTGGCGGCGCAACGAAGGTTGCCGGATGGCCATTGGGCGTGTAGCACGCTTGCAATCACAGGCGGAGGTGTAATGCGTAGCGATTTCGGCAAACTGACCGAGGCTGGTGCCGCTGTGGTGATGGTATTGGCACTGGCGGGGTCTCCGGTATCGGCTGCCCCCAGCACGGCAGGCGACGACCCGGGATTCGTCAATTCCGGACTGACCAGTGTTGCACCGGTAACGGGTCGTGGCTTTTATATCACGCCATCGCTGCGCACGGTCTATGACACCAATATCCTGCGTCTCGGTGATGGTCTGACGCCGACCAACGGCGGCCAGCGCGAAGATCTGCGGATTTCGCCGTTGGTCACCGCTTCGCTCGGCCTGCCGGTCGGTCGCCAACAGCTATTCGTCGTCGGCAGTCTTGGCCGTGATTTCTACATCAACAACACCCAGTTGAACCGCAACCGCTACAGCATCGGCGCGGGCGCCAACCTGCGCGCCGGCACGCGCTGCACCGCAACCGCGGCGGTGGATTTCGACAGTCGCCAGGCGCTGCTGACCGAACTCGACGAGTTGATCCCGAATTTGCAGGAAACCTTGAGCTACGGGGCGACGGCCCAGTGCCAGTCTGCCGTCGGCCTGGGGTTCGGTGGCACCGTGCGGCGGGTCGAGCTGCGCAACGACGCGCTAACGCGGTCGCAGTTGAACTATAATTCGATGCTCTACAGCGGCCAGGTCAGCTACGCCCTCGGCAATCTGGGACGCTTCAGCCTGTCGGGCAATCTCAACCAGGTCACCTACCTCAACCGCCCCATCCTGCTTGTTGGTGGCGGGATCGATACCGATGGCGTCGATATCCTGTCGGGTCGCTTCGGTTACCAGCGCGAAATCGGTTCGCGGCTGTCGTTGATGCTCGGGGTTTCCTACCTGGAATCGAAGCCGCAACCGCGCACGATCGTGCAACTGGTTCCAACGGTGCCGCCGGCACTGCCGGGTTTCATCCCGACCCTGACCGACCGCGAAACATTTTCGGGTCTCGGCTATGACGCCGCGATCACCTATCGGCCCAGCACGCGCATGACGGCAACATTCAATGCCGCGCGCAACGTCCAGGCCAGTGCCAATGTCGGCGCGCAATATCAGGTGCAGACCAATTTCGGCGCCGATATCGATTATCGCCTCGGCTCGGCCATCAACGTCGGCGCGGGTGCGACCTTCGACAAGCGGCAATATTTCAACAGCGTCTTCCTGTTGAATAATGGCGCTCGCCGCGTCCGCGACGAAATCACCCGCGTATATGGCAGCGTGGGGTATGCACCGGTCAAGCTTTACAGTCTCGGTCTTGAAGTCGCTTATCAGAAGCGTAAATCGCTGCCCGTGGAATTCAGTTTCGACAGTTTTTCCGCCATTCTGTCGTTGCGTGTCAATTTTGGAAGAGGCTCTTGATCATGTCGGTTCGGTTCGGCTCACCGGTATTTTTGGCTGCCATGGCGCTGGCAACGACACCTGTGAGCGTCAGCGCCCAGGCGGCGGAAGCCGGCTATGTCCTTGGTCCTGATGATTCCATTCAGATCATCGTCTATGGCCAGCCCGAGGCCGGGATTTCCACCCGGATCAAGGCCGATGGCACGATCGTCATGCCGCTGATCGGCACGGTGAAGGCCGACGGCCTGACCAACGTCGGTCTTGCCAAGCTGGTCGCGGCCAAGCTGACCGAAGGGGGTTTCCTCAAGGCGCCGGTCGTCAACGTGGAAATCGCCTCTTATGTCAGCAAGTCGGTCAACGTCGCCGGCAAGGTTTCTACTCCCGGCATCATCCCGCTCGATCGCAGCTATCGCGCCCTCGATGTCCTGCTCAAGGCCGGCTGGTTCCGCGATACCGGCGCGACCTATGTGCTGTTGCGGCGTCCGGGTTCGCCCGAAATGCGTCTCGATGCCGATGGCATGGTACGCGGCGAGGAAGACAAGAATCCGGTGCTGCGCGCGGGCGACACCTTGTTCGTTCCTGATGCCGACCAATTCTACATCAGCGGCCAGGTCAACCGCGCCGGCGGCTTTCCCATCGTCCCGGGCATGACGATCCGCCAGGCGCTGGCGGTGGCCGGCGGCGTGACGGCGACGGGTTCGTCGGGCAAGGTCGGCCTTATCCGTGGCGGCGCCAAGGAAATCGACGCCGATCCGTCGGTCGTCGTGCAAAAGAATGACATTATTGTCGTGAAAGAACGTCTGTTTTGATCTTCGACCGCAGCACCGGCAAGGAAGCCCGTTCATGAGCCCGATCCAGTTTCTCCGGATCATCATTGCCCGTCGCTGGATCATCCTGGCGACGCTGGTGACCTGCATGATCGTCGCGATTTCCGTGGCGCGCATCCTGCCGGAACGCTACCCGGCGCGCGCGCGCGTGCTGCTCGATCTCATCAAGCCGGACCCGGTGACCGGCCAGATCATCTCGGGCGGTTTCGCGCGCACTTATGTCAAGACGCAGATCGAATTGATCCAGGATTATCGCGTTGCAGGGGAAGTCGTCGATCGGCTCGGCTGGGCGCAGAATCCCGCCGTGATCGCGGCGTGGCAGGCCGATACCGGCGGCGCCGGCGATCTGCGTCGCTGGGGCGCCCAGCGGATCATCGCCAACACCTCGGCAAATGTCGTCGAAGGCTCGAACATTCTCGAAATCACTTATGAATCGCCGAACGCCGACGATGCCAAGCAGATCGTCAGCCTGTTGCGCGATTCCTACATCGCCGCCAGCTTGCGCTTCCGCACGGACAGCGCCGGCCGTACCGCGGACTGGTATCGCGAACAGGCCGATCGTGCCCAGCAAAAGCTGACGGTAGCTGAAACCGCCAAGTCCAAGTTCGAACAGGACAATGGCATCGTCATGGCGCCAGGCGGCACCGAAGCCGAAACGACCAAGCTCGCCGGTTTGCAGCAGGCATTGGTCGCGCTTCAGGGCGGCGAAGGCGCCCAGCAGTTCCAGGCCACAATGCAGGCGACATCGTCCTCGGTTGTCGACCAGCTCAAGGTCCAGCTTGCCACGCTCAACGATCAGCTCGAACAGGCTGCCGAACGGCTTGGCACGGAGCATCCGACCTACAAGTCGGGTCTTGCCCGCCGGAACCTGCTCCAGACCCAGCTTGCCAAGGAAACTGCGGCGGCGCGTGCTGCCGGTGCGGCGCAAAGTGGCTCGTCACGGCGCTCGGTCGCCGAGCTTCAGGCGCAATACGACGCGCAAAAAGCCAAGGTGCTCAGCATGAAGGGCAAGCTCGACCAGCTGGCGCAACTCCAGCGCGAAGTCGATCTGCGCCGGTCGGAGTATGAAAAGGCCGCCGCCCGTACCGCCGATCTGCAGCTCCAGTCGAACGTGTCGGAAAGCGGCCTTGTCGTTCTTGGCGACGCCATCGGCGGCGCCGAGCGCTCGTTCCCGATCTGGTCGCAGGTCATCGGCCTGTCACTGGCTTTCGGGCTGGCGCTGGGGGTTGTCGTCGCGATCCTGACCGAATTGCTGGCGCGGCGTATTCGCGGCCCGGAAGACCTGCAATTCGTGGCGCGCGTACCAGTTCTGGCCGTCATCGCCGATGTCGAGCCTTCGCCCTTGCGCGACCTCATCCGCCGCCTGCTGACCAGGCGCGGTTCGAGCGGCAGCACCATCCAGCCGGCGCAGTGAAAGGCCGATAATGGACGAAACAACTTCTCCCGACGCCAGCGTTACGCGCGTCGACGACGGCCGCAGCGGTTTCGACGCGCCGATCCGCGATACCCTGTTGCGCCTGGGATATCTGTCACAGGACCAGACGGCGCGCGTCGTTGCCCATCAGACCGAACGGGGCCTGGATTTCGACCAGGCGGCGCTCGAGCTCGGCTATATCACCGTCGACGATCTCGATCAGGCACGCGAGCAGCTGATCAACAGCATGGCGTTGCAGGATACAAGGCGTCGGGCGGTTTCGGACGAACTTATCGTCGTCCATGATGAAGCCAGCATTCGTTCGGAATCGGTTCGATTGCTGCGCACCCAGATCATCGCCCAGCATATGCGCGCCGGCCGCCGTGGCCTGGCGTTCGTATCGCCGGTCGATGGCGTGGGCTGCAGTTATCTTGCTGCCAATCTTGCCGCGTCGCTGTCGCAGGTCGGCATCAAGACGCTGCTGATCGACGCCAACATGCGGAGCCCGCGGATCGACCAGTTCTTCGGGCTTGATGCGGCTGCGCCCGGCCTGTCGAGCTTCCTGTCGTTGCAGGTGGCACGGCCGGAGCGGGTGGTGCATGCCAACGTCCTGCCCAGCCTGTCGGTGATGACCGCGGGGCCGATGGTGGGACGCCCACAGGAGCTTTTGTCGGGCGCGCGTTTCCGCGACGGCATCAACACGCTGCTGCGCGAATATGACCTGGTCCTGTTCGACACGCCGCCGTCGAACAGCAATGCCGATGCGCTGACCATCGGTGCGGCCGCGGGCTATGCCCTCATGGTCGCTCGCCGCAACGTCACCTTTTTCAAGGATGTCAGCGTCCTGACCGACCAGCTGGCAGCCGCGCGCTGCCCGGTCGTCGGTGCTGTGCTCAACGAGTTTTAAAGTGGCAACAACGGCCCCGATGGTCCGCACGAACTGGCCGGCACTGGCACAGCAGCATTGGCCGCTGTTGCTGGGTGCCGTCGCAATGCTGGTGCCGACTCTGGTCTCGATGGCGCGGGGCCCGTGGTCGCTCGAATCCGGCGTGCATGGCCCGATCGTCGTGGCAACCGGATTGTGGCTCATCCTGCGACGCATGGCCGATATTCGGGCGGTCATGACGCCGGGCAATCCGGCAATAACGATTATCGGGCTGCTGATTGCCGTGCCGGCCTATGTCTTCGGCCGGGCCTTCGATTTCATCAGCATCGAAGTGTCGGCCTTGTTGCTGGCCCTGCTCAGCGTCGCGCATGCCTATCTCGGCATGAAGGTCGTCCGCATGATGTGGTTCCCGATCTTCTACCTGGCCTTCGTGATTCCGGTGCCGGGCTGGGTGCTCGATACCGTGACCCAGCCCTTGAAGATTTTTGTCTCGACGGTGGTGACTGTAGGGCTTGCCGAGCTCGGTTATCCGATCGCCCGGGTGGGGGTGACGCTGTATGTTGCCGGCTACCAACTGCTCGTCGAAGATGCCTGTGCCGGGTTGAACTCACTGGTCAGCCTTTCGGCGATCGGCCTGTTCTACATCTACATCCTGCGCGGCAGTAACTGGCGTTATTCGATGTTCATGTTGCTGCTGGTCGTACCCATCGCGATCGCTGCAAATTGCGTGCGGGTCGCTGCGCTGGTCTTGATCACCTATCATTTCGGCGATGCCATGGCGCAGGGTTATCTGCACAATTTTGCCGGCATGGTGACGTTCACATCGGCGCTGCTTTTCATTTTCCTCGTCGACAAGCTGTTGACGCCGTTGCGTGACGCCCTTGCCGATAGCCCCGAGGCGCAAGTCGCATGAACCGCCGTGACCTGGTTTTCGGCGGAGCGCTCGGTCTTGCCGCCGCCGGCGCTGTCGCGTTGCAGCCGCGCAAGCGTCTGGTCCTGCTCGGCGATCGCAAACTCGATGATGTCATTCCGCAAAAGATTGCCGACTGGCAGAATTTCCCGTCGAGTGATTTCATCTTGCCGAAATCCCCGGGCAGCCTGGCCGATCGCCTGTACAGCCAGACCGTGTCGCGCCTGTATCGGTCGCCGACGAAGCTGCCGATGATGATCGTCATTGCCTATGGTGCGGTCCAGAACGACCTGCTGCAATTGCATCGGCCCGAGACATGCTATGCCGCCGTCGGTTATACGATTTCGGCATCACGTCGCCAGCAATTGCCCATCGGTGGCAAGGCACAATTGCCGGTCCGCGAGCTGACCGCGAGCACCGATTCGCGCATGGAGCAGATCTGTTACTGGACGCGGATCGGTGATGACCTGCCGACCGATGGCGCTGAACAGCGTCGCGTCAAGCTCGTGCAGCAGATCAACGGCTATCTGTCGGACGGCATTCTGGTGCGGATTTCTACACCAGCCGCCGACGATCCCGAGGTCTTCGCGCAACTCGCGATGTTCGCAACCGCCATGGTCGCCGCAATGAAGCCTGCAGATCGGATGATCTTGATCGGACGGCCGCTGGCGGCACAGTTGCTGGAACGCTGATGCCGGTCCCAGCGTTGATCGGAGCGATGTCGCACGACACCGCCGCCGTGCGCCTATTCGTCCTGGAAGGGGCGCAAAACGATCCAGATAAATGCCAGCGTTGCGATGCCCAGCGCCGCAGCACCAAGGTGGTAGGTCGTGTCTTCAAGCTTGATGGCTTCGTTACCGAGATAATTGGTCCCGGCGCAGCCGACCGCAGCGACGAGGTACTGCCACAGATGATCTCGCGCAACACCTTGAGAGCGTTGAAGGAACAACACGATCAAGCCGGCAAAGACGATGACTGTCGACCAGTCGTACGGGGTTTCCATCGTGACACTCTCCAGAACGTTGCCGCTTCTACAACAATTTTCGCAAATGTCGCCATCATCATGGCAAGCACGCCGAAAATTAACAATTTCGAAATGAATGTCCCGGTTCGGGCGCCAACTCGACCCTGCACTTCGGCGTTTCACGCAAGCCGGGGGGCCGCGTGAACGACCTCCGTTTTTCGGCCGAAAGCGCCGCGACGGCCGCGGGCAAACCCGGAATCCCGCTCGACCTGGCGATTTTCGTTGTCCGGTTGATGGAATTTCTGTCGGTGCTTGCGACCGGCGCCATTGCGATCGTGCTTGTGCGTGATACGCTCGGCAACGACGCGGTGGCCGTCTATTCGCGGGTGATCTTCGTTGCCGCGATCGCCTTTGGTGTGCTTGCCGAAATGCTCGGCTGTTACGATGTCGATGCGCAATTCTCGTTGCGTCGTGCCTGGCAGCGTATTGCCACGTCCTGGATCACCGTCGCGCTGTTCCTGATCACGCTTGGCTTCCTGCTGAAGTCGTCAGAAGCGATTTCGCGTGGCTGGGCGCTGGGCTGGTTCGCCGGCGGCGGTTTGACGCTGCTCGTGCTGCGGTCGATCTCGACGCTCTGGGTGCGCCGCCTCAAGACCCGCGGCACGTTCAACCAGCGCGTTGCGATTTTCGGCGCCGGTGTCCAGGGCGAACGCTTTGCCGAATATGTCCTGGCGCATGATCGGCTGACAATCTCGCTGATCGGCTTTTTCGACGATCGGCGTGATGGACGGATTGCCGCGTCGGCCGCCAATGTTCCGGTACTCGGAAACCTGTCGGCGCTGATCTCGATGATCCGCGATGGACGGATTGACCAGGTCGTTGTTGCGTTGCCCTGGGCCGCCGAAGAAAGGCTGCAGCAGGTGGTCAGTCGCCTCGCGCTGACACCGGTCAAGATCCGCCTGGCGCCCGATCTGGCGAGCTTCATCTTTGCCAAGCGACCGCTCGTCATGCTCGGCGAAATGCCGATGATGACGCTTTTCGAGCGGCCGATTTCGGGCATGGATGCGGCGGTCAAATCGGCCGAAGACATCGTACTGCCGCTGGTCATCCTGTTCTTTATCTGGCCGATCCTGCTGGTCATCGCCATCGCCATCAAGCTCGATTCACCCGGGCCGGTGTTTTTTCGCCAACCGCGCGAAGGCTTCAACAACAAGCCGTTCCGGGTCTACAAATTCCGTTCGATGTACCATAATCGTGCCGAGGTCGAAGGCATCAACCAGGCCAGCCGCAATGACCCGCGCATCACGCGCGTTGGGCGCATCCTGCGCCGCACGAGCCTTGATGAACTGCCGCAGATTTTCAACGTGCTGCACGGCGACATGTCACTCGTCGGCCCGCGGCCGCACGCGGCGTCCACGCGCGCAGGCGGGCGGCTGTTTTCCGATGTCGTCACCTCCTACGCCGCCAGGCACAAGGTCAAGCCCGGTATCACCGGCTGGGCGCAGGTATGCGGTTGGCGCGGCGAGACCGATACCGAGGACAAGCTCATCAAGCGTTTCGAGCACGACCTTTACTACATCGAGAATTGGTCGCTCTGGCTCGATTTCTACATCCTGTTCCGGACCATCGGCTCGGTTCTGCTCCCCAAAAACGCATTCTAAAGTCGGCCGGTCGTGGTGAGGGCGCTGATCGACGCGGCGGGCATTGCGTTTTCATCCCCGCCGAAACCAGCGTCGCCGTGCGCCATCGGGGTGCGACATCGTGTAACATATCACTGCACAGCCGTGTCGATTGGTAACACAATTGCTGAAACGTAGATGTTGTGGACATTTTAAGTCTTTTTTCGTTGAAATCACCGAAATATCCTGTAAGGCGGCTGTCGCAATCGAACGCCGCGTATCGCCAAAGGGGCAGGGCTTAACATGAACGAATTCACGGGCAGGGACGCGACGACCGCCATGTTGGCGCCGGTGCCGGTGGCCGCAGTCAACACGCTGCGCAATCGTGCCGATTGGGATGCTGCGCGCAGCGCAGTGATCGCCGATCCCGGCGCCTTTCATGGCGCCATTGCCGCGCGCAACCTGCATTGGCTGGTGACGCTGCCGCAGGGGCCGGCGTGGATCAGCTTCGATGGTGCCACCTGGACGGGCTGGGATGCCGCCAGCGCGGCTCCGGTCTTGGCCGATGTGCCGGTGGGGTTCACGCCGTGGAGCCGTGCCTTCAACGATGATGCCGCGCCGCATTTCCGTTGGTTCGATGGCGCGCGCACCAATTGCTGCTTCAACGAGATCGACCGCCATGTGCTCGCCGGTCATGGCGCCGAAGCAGCGTTCATCTTCGAAGGCGACCGCTGGGACATGGCGCAGGACAATGGCCGCGGCGCGCCCGTCGACAGCTATGCCGTCAGCCGCCGGCAATTGCTGCTCGAAACCGCCAAATGCGCCATCGCGCTGGAAACGCTCGGCTTGAAGGCCGGTGACCGCATTGCGCTCAACATGCCCAATATCCCGGCGCAACTTTATTGGACCGAAGCGGCGAAGCGCCTCGGCATCCTCTACACCCCGGTGTTCGGCGGCTTTTCCGACAAGACGCTGTCCGATCGCATTCATGATGCTGGCGCGCGTGTCGTCATCACCGCCGATGGCGGCTATCGCATGGCGCAGATCATTCCGTTCAAGACCGCCTATACCGATCCGGCGCTCGACAATTATGTGCCGGTGCAGGTCGCGCTGGCGCTGCTGACCGAGCGACTGACCCAGGGCGATCTCGGCCTGTCGGCCGAAACCGCGGCGGCGATTGCTGAAACCGTGACCGCCACGCTAAAGGGCGAAGTCACCGTCGAACGCGGCGACGTCATGCGCGGTGTCGGCCGTGCGCTCGCCGATCTCGGCAAGGCCGGCACGGTTGATTCGACCGCATCGGCGCGCATCCGCATTGCCGTTGCCGAAAGCCTGGTTGCCACCCCGCCGCGGGTCGAGGCCGTGATCGTCGCGCGCCACACCGCCCAGCCCGATATCGTCTGGCGCGATCGCGATGTGTGGAGCCATGACCTGACCGATGTGGCGCTGGTCAAGCTGCTCGCTGCCGCCGGCCTTACCGATCTCGCGGCGCTTGAAGCGCTGCCGGACCAGGAATTCGTCCGCGCGATCTGGGCGTCGTCGAAGCCGCTGCCGGTCGATGCCGAATATCCCATGTTCTTCATCTACACCTCGGGTTCGACGGGCAAGCCCAAGGGCGTCGTCCATGTCCATGGTGGGTACGCCGCCGGCATCGCCGAAACGATGAAGGTTGCCTTCGACGCGCGGCCGGGCGATGTGCTCTATGTCGTTGCCGATCCGGGCTGGATCACCGGCCAAAGCTACATGATCTCGGCGCCGCTGCTGACGCGGGTGACGACGCTGCTCGGCGAAGGCGCGCCGGTGTTCCCGCACGCCGGGCGCTTTGCCGCGATGATCGAGCGCCATGGCGTGACGATCTTCAAGGCCGGGGTGACCTTCCTGAAGGCGGTGATGTCCGATCCGCAGAACCTGCACGACATCAAGGCCTATGACATGTCGGGCCTGCGCGTCGCGACCTTTTGCGCCGAGCCGTGTTCGCCGCCGGTGCAGGCCTTTGGCATGCAGCATCTGACGCCGCAGTATATCAACAGCTATTGGGCGACCGAGCACGGCGGCATCGCCTGGACGCATTTCTACGGCAATGGCGATTTTCCGCTCGCCGCCGATGCCCGCACTTTCCCGTTGCCGTGGATCCTGGGCGATGTCTGGGTCGAGGATGAGCAGGGCGATGCCACCGCGATTGCACCGCTGGCGCGCGCCAAAGCCAATGGCGTCAACTGGCGCCGTGCCGAACTCGGCGAAAAGGGCGAAATCGTCATCGCCGCGCCCTATCCCTATCTGGCGCGCACCGTCTGGGGAGACCCCGAACATTTCACCGTCGAAGACGGCAGCGTCGCCCCGGGCTGGACCGGCGACGGCGACCGCTGGGACAGTGGTTACTGGCGGCGCTGGCAGGGCGTCTGGGCCTATACCCAGGGCGATTTCGCCGTGCGCCATGCCGATGAAGGCTTTTCGCTGCATGGCCGTTCGGATGACGTCATCAACGTTTCGGGCCACCGCATGGGCACCGAGGAAATCGAAGGCGCGATCCTGCGCGACAAGCAGCTTGATCCGGATTCGCCGCTCGGCAACGTCCTCGTCGTCGGTGCACCGCACCGCGAAAAGGGCCTGACCCCGATCGCATTCGTCACCGCCGCCCCCGGCCGCACCCTGACCCGTGACGATTTCCGCCGCCTGTCCGACCTGGTGCGCCAGGAAAAGGGCGCCGTCGCGGTGCCGGGCGACTTCATCGAAGTCAGCCAGTTCCCCGAAACCCGCAGCGGCAAGTACATGCGCCGCATGGTCCGCGCGCTGGTCGAAGGCGGTGATGTCGGTGATGTGACGACGCTGCGCAACCCTGAAAGCCTCGACGAATTGCGTAAGGCGATCGGCGACTGGCAGCGCAAGCAGAGCCTGTCCGAAGACCAGCAGATTTTCGACCGCTATCGCTATTTCCGCATTCAATATAATGACGTGTCACCGGGCAAGAAGGTCGCGACGGTGTTCGTCACCAACCCGCCGGTCAATGCGCTCAACGAACGCGCCATCGATGAACTCGTCATCGTCGTCGAGCATCTGTCGCGGCGTGATGATGTAGTCGCAGTGGTGTTCACGGGCGACGGCACGGCCAGCTTCGTCGCCGGCGCCGATATCCGCCAGTTCCTCGATGAAATCCATACCGTCGAGGAAGCCCGGGTGTTGCCCAACAACGCCCAGCTGGCGTTTGCCAAGATCGAATCGATGGGCAAGCCGTGCGTCGCCGCCATCCAGGGTGTCGCGCTCGGCGGCGGCATGGAGTTTGCGCTCGCCTGCCATTGGCGCGTCGCCGAAGGTCATGCACGCTTCGGCCAGCCCGAAATCCGCTTGCGCCTGCTGCCCGGTTACGGCGGCACCCAGCGTCTGCCGCGCCTGCTTGCCGAAAAGCGCGGGCCGGAAGGCTTGCTCGATGCGCTCGAACTTATCCTTGGCGGCCGCTCGATCGATGGCGAAGTCGCACTGAAGATCGGCCTTGTCGAAACCCTCGCTTCGGGTTCGGACGACGCGCTCAGCCTCGCCCATGCCGCGGTGCGCGAATTCGTCCGCCATGGTGACAACAGCGCCCTCGGCCGCACTTGGAAGGAACGCAAGAAGGCCGCCAAAACGGCGTGGCAGCAGCCGGCGCACGTTGATCTCGACGACGCCCTTGCTGACGATTTCGTGCAGCGCATCTTGGCGCAGCTCGATTGGGCCGGGCGCGGCAAGGCCGGCGCGCGCGCCATCGATGCTATCCGCACCGGCTGGACCGACGGCATGTCGGCCGGTCTCGAGCGGGAAGCACAGCTGTTCGCCGAAGCCGTGGTCGACCCGCAGGGCGGCAAGACCGGCATCCGCGAGTTCATCGACAAGAAGAGCCCGCCGCTGCCGGTGCGCCGCAATGGCGTCTTCATCGACAGCGAGCACGACGCACGCGCCGAGCGGCTTGAAGCTGCCGGCGACCTGCTGCCCGTCGGCGCGGCTTTTTTCCCGGGCATCACCGCCATTCCGGGGCATCAATATGCCTTTGGTATCGCGCGTGACGCCGAAACCGGGGCGCCGCGCTTTGGCCAACCGGCGACGCATGAGCGCGAGCTTGTCGTGCCGGTGCCGACGCCCGAGCCCAACGAAGCACTCGTCTATCTGCTTACCAGCGAGGTCAACTTCAACGATATCTGGGCGCTGACCGGGATTCCGGTGTCGCCCTTCGATGGCCATGAGGAAGATTTCCAGACCACCGGCTCGGGCGGGCTGGCGCTGATCGCCGCACTCGGTTCGGAAGCACGCAGCGAAGGGCGCTTGAAGGTCGGCGACATGGTCGCGGTCTATTCGGGCACTTCTGATTTGTTGAGTCCGGCCGCTGGCCGGGACCCGATGTTCGCGGATTTCAGCATCCAGGGCTATGAAACCAAGACCGGCAGCCATGCCCAGTTCCTCACCGTCCAGGCGCCGCAGCTGCACAATGTGCCGAACGACCTGACGCTCGAACAGGCCGGCTCGTACATTCTCAACCTCGGTACCATCGTGCGCTGCCTGTTCACCACGCTCGAAATCGTCGGTGGCAAGGCCATCTTCATCGAAGGCTCGGCAACCGGCACCGGGCTCGACGCGCTGAAGTCATCCAAGGCGAGCGGGCTCAACGTCACCGGCCTGGTGTCGAGCCCGGCGCGCGCCGAGTTCGTCAAAACGAAGGGCGCCGTCGGTTCGATCGATCGTACCGACCCGCGTTTTGCCGCGCTCTACACCCCGGTACCGGATGGCACCGAGGCATCACGCGCCTGGGAAGCCGCCGGCCAGCCGCTGGTCGAGGAATACAAGCGCCTCAACAACGGCAAGCTGGCCGATTACGCCGTCAGCCATGCCGGTGAAACCTCGTTCCCGCGCTCGTTCCAGCTGCTTGCCGAGGGCGGCAAGATGGCGTTCTACGGGGCGTCATCGGGCTATCACCTCAGCTTCATGGGCAAGCCCGGCGCCTCGACCGCCGAAGCCATGCTGCAAAAAGCCGGCGCGCGCGGCGGCGAAGCGATCCTGATCTTCTACGGCCCCAATTCAAAGGCGCTCGCCGATGAAACCGGGCTGGAGATGATCGAGGCGGCGCGCGGCATCGGTGCCCGCACCGTTGTTGTCACCACCATCGATGGCCAGCGCGAATTCATCCTGTCGCTGGGCTTCGAAGACGCCGTCGCCGGTGTCGTCAGCCTCGAAGGCATCAAGCGGCGGGAAGGGGCGAATTTCGATTGGCCCGACACCATGCCGCGCCTGCCGGTCGCGCGCGCCGATATCGAGGCCTTCCGCGAAGCCGTGCGCGAGTTCCAGGACAAGACGCTCAAGCCCTTCGGCTCCGCGGTCGGCAAGCTGCTGAAGTCCCCCGACAACCCACGCGGCGCGCCCGATATCGTGCTCGAACGCGCCGGGCAGGACACGCTCGGGGTCACCTCGGCGCTGGTCAAACCCTTCACCGGGCGCATCGTCTATGCCGAGGACATGGCCGGGCAGCGCTATAATTTCTACGCGCCGCAGGTGTGGACGCGCCAGCGCCGCATCATCATGCCGACCGCCGAAATCCTCGGCACGCATCTGTGCAACGCCTATGAAGTGACGCGCATGAACGACATGGTCGCCGCCGGCCTGCTCGACGTGACCGAGCCGACCGTGGTGCCGTGGGACGGCCTGCCCGAAGCGCACCAGTCGATGTGGGACAACCGCCATTCGGGCGCGACCTACATCGTCAACCATGCGCTGCCGGCGACCGGGCTGCGGTCGAAGGACGAACTTTTCGAAGCATGGGCTGCTGGTGCTGCAGCTGCGGCGTCCACCGACAGCGCGAATTGAGAGACACGACCATGGCAAAACCATCGACAACCGAAACCGCCGTGATCGCTGCACCGCAGGGTCGCCTCGCCGGCAAGGTCGCGCTGATCACCGGCGCGGCGGGCAATCTCGGCCAGGCGATCGCCCGGCGCTACCTTGGCGAAGGCGCCACGGTGGTGTTTTCGGGGCGTGACCGCAGCCGCACCGATACCGCGCGCGATGCTGCCGTCGCCGCGGTCGGGGTGGATGCCAGCCGCGCCTCGACCGTCGTCATCGATGGTGCCGATGCCGACAGCGTCCGCGCCGGCATCGCCGAAGTCGTGAAGCGCCACGGCCATATCGATATCCTCGTCAATAACGCTGGATCCGCAGGACCGAAGCAGCCGCTCGAAAATCTGCCGCTCAGCCAGGCCGATCTTGCCGCGCTGCAGGCCGCCGGCAGCACCGACAGCGAAACCGTCGGCGATGCCGCGCGCAACATAATGGTCGTCGCCTGGAACATGGTCCGCGCTGCCGCCAGTTCGATGGGCGAGGGTGGCTCGATCATCAACGTCTCGACGATCTTTTCGCGCACCGAATATTATGCCCGCGCCGCCTATACCGTGCCCAAGGCAGCGATGAACGCCATGTCGCGCGAGATGGCGACCGAACTCGGGCCCCGCGGTATCCGGGTCAACCTGCTGTTCCCCGGGCCGATCGCCAGCGAACGCATCCGCACCGTCTTTGCCGCCATGGATGGCCTGCGCGGTGATGAACCCGGCGCCACCGCCAACCATTTCTTTAACCTGATGGCGCTGGAGCGCAGCGTCGACGGCGCTCCCAAGGCCAAGACCTTCCCGACCCCGGCCGATATCGCCAACACCTGCGTGTTCCTCGGCTCGGATGAATCGGCGGCGTTTGCGGGCCATGATTTCGAAGTGACGCACGGCATGGCGGTGCGCCAGGAATCGCGTTCGACCTATCTGTCGCGTCCGACGATGCGCTCGATCGATGGCGGCGGGCTCGGCGTGCTGGTGTCGGCGGGCTCGCAGGTCGAAGATGCCATCGCCATTGCGCGGGTGCAGGCCGATTGCGGCGCCGAAGTGCTGCTCGGCTTCCACGCCCAGGCCGCGGCCGAAGATGCGGCGCTGGCGCTGGCCGGCACCCCGCGCATCCGCGTCGCGCATTTCCCGCGCCACGACCATGTCGTGATGGACGAAGTGCTCGCGGCCTTCACTCGTGATCAGTTGCCGGTGACCGGCGCGATCATCCTGCCGACGCGGCCCACGGGCTATTTCGCCGGCCCGCTCGCCGAAGCCAGCGATGCCCAGGTCGAACGCTTCGTCGATGACGAACTCGAGGCCAATATCGCCGTGGCGCGCACCCTCAGCCGTTACTGGCGCGGGCATGACGGCCTGCTTCACGATCCGCGCTTCGTCTTCCTGTCGAATGGCGATGATGGCGCCGGCAATTATTACGCCAATGTGCTGCGCGCCGCGCTGGAGGAGCTTATCCGCATCTGGCGCGACGAAAGCGCCGTCGATGCCGCCCACGCCCGCCGCGACAAGGCCGAATGGGGCAACCAGATTATCCGCTACACCAATGCTGAACCCGAAAGCCTGTCGTTCGCTGCCGGCCAGGCGGCGCGCATCGTGCTCAAGGAGCGCCGCATCAAGCCGGTCAACCTCTATTTGCCTGAAAGCATCGGCGAGGCCACCGGCGCGCGCAAGGCGATGGTCGGCACGTCGGAAAACATCACCGGGCTGCATCTCGGCAAGGTGGCGCTGATCACCGGCGGCTCGGCCGGAATCGGTGGCCAGGTGGCGCGCCTGCTGGCACTCGCCGGCGCCAAGGTGATGATGGTAGCGCGGCGTGACAGCGAACTCGCTGCTGCGCGCGAACGCATTGTCGGTGAACTGGAAGACATCGGCTTTTCGGGTGTCGAGCGCCGCGTCCGCACGCTGGCCGATATCGATGTCGCCGATGTCGCCAGCCTGAAAAAGGCCGTCGATGCCACCATCGCCGCCTTTGGCCGTATCGATTATCTCATCAACAACGCCGGGGTGTCTGGGGCCGAGGAAATGGCCGTCGACATGGATATCAAGGCGTGGCGCAACACCCAGGCCGCCAACCTCATCTCCAACTATGCGCTGATGCACATGGTGGTGCCGATGATGAAGAAACAGGGATCGGGCTATATCCTCAATGTTTCGAGCTATTTCGGTGGCGAGAAGTTCCTCGCCGTCAGCTACCCGAACCGCACCGATTATGCCGTGTCCAAATCGGGGCAGCGCGCCATGGTCGAATCGATGGCGCGGCACCTGGGGCCGGAAATCCAGATCAACGCCATCGCGCCGGGCCCGGTCGATGGCGATCGCCTGGCGGGTCTGGGTGGTAAGCCCGGGCTGTTCGAACGGCGCGGCCGCCTGATCCTCGAAAACAAGCGCCTCAATGCCGTCCACGCCGCGACGATCAAGGCGATCCGCCGCGGCGAAAAGGTGGAGGGCATCCTGGCGCGCCTCGCCCGCAACGATACCGTGCAATTGAGCCATGACCGCGCTGTGCCGGCCGAACTGCGCGAACTGGCGCTGGCGTGCGCGCGCGATGGCGATGAAAGCTGCTGCTGGGATCGATTCCTGCTCACCCCGATGCTGGCGACCAAATTGGTCAAGCGGCTGCGGCTGGGCGGCTATTTCATCAACACCGATTGGGCCGGCAAGCCCGATACCGACTGGCTGATGCGCGTGCCGCCCGACGACATGCCGTGGCTGCCCGCCGCGCAGATCGCCCGTGAAGCCGCCAAGGTGCGCTCGGGCGTGCTGTCGCAACTGCATCTCGGCAAGATGCCGACCGAAACCGATGTCGCGCAGGCGACGGTGTTTTTCCTCGCTGATCGCGCCGTGTCGGGCGAAACCTTCATGCCGTCGGGCGGCCTCAACGTCGAACGTTCGACGACCGAGCGCGAATTGTTCGGCAGCCCGAAGCAGGAACGGCTCGACCAGATGGCCGGGCGCACCGTCTGGATGGTGGGTGAGCACCTCACCGACTATCTCGCCGCGAGCGCGCAGAATTTCCTGGCCGCAAAGGTCAAGCAGATCGTGCTGCTGACGCGCACCGAGGCCGGCGCCAAGGCAATCGTCGACAGCATCGGCAGCGCCGGTGAAGGCCGTATTGAAACGATCGTCGTCGGCACCGCCATCGACCAGGCGCTCGAGGACAGCCTCGACAGCGCACTGGCCCAGTTCGGCCATCCGACAACGGTCGTCTCGACACCGTTCAAGCCGCTGCCCGATGCATTGTTCGAAGGCGAAGCGCCGCTTGATGCCGCGGGCTTCGGCGATGTCGTCGAAACCAACCTGACGCATCATTTCCGCGTGGCTCGCAAGGCATCGCTATATGATGGCTGCCAGATCGTGCTGGTGTCGCCCGATGTGCCGATGGGGCAGGGGGGGCCGGCCTTTGCGCTTGCCAATTTCGTCAAGACCACGCTGCACGCGTTCACGGCGACAATCGCGGTGGAAAACGAGCGGCTGGTTCATGACGTACCGGTCAACCAGATCAACCTGACCCGCCGCGTGCGGTCCGAGGAGCCGCGCAATGCCGCCGAGCATGACGAGGAGGTCAAGCGCTTTGCCCGCGCCGTCCTGCTCGCCGGTGCGCCGCTGCCCGATGCCGAGGACAGCCGCTATCGATCGCGCATCTATCGTGGGATGTCGCTGACGGTTTGAGCATCAGACGCGGCGGCGGTGACCGGGCGAAGCTGCCCGGTCAGTTCTTGTCGGGCTGCGGAATGATGATCGTGCAGGCAAGGCCGCGCGTCGTGAAATCGCGGCTGACGCTTCCGCCGGTTTCGCTCGGCAGGATGCGGTCGATGATGATTGATCCAAAGCCGCTGCGACGGGTCATGGCGAGCGGAATCGTGTTGGTCTCGGTCCAATCGATGGCGATCGCCCCGTTGCTGCTGTCGACGGTCCAGCTGACGTCGAGATGGCCGCCGTCATGGACAAGCGCACCATGTTTGGCAGCGTTGGTCGCCAGTTCGTGTAGCGCCATGCCCAGCGCCTGGGCGACGCGGCTCGACAGCATCACTTCCGGACCATCGATCCGTACGCTATCGCGTACCCCTGACTTTTTCGCGCTGTAAGGGGCCAGTTCGCAGCTGATGAGGTCGCCAAGATCGATCCGGTCCCAATTGCCCTCGACGAGCAACTGGTGCGCCCGCGCCATCGACAGGATGCGCGGGTCGAAATCTTCGATGAACTGCTGCGTCGACTCGGCCGATTGCGCCGTGCGCCGGGCGATGGCCGAAACCTTGCTGAGCAGGTTGCGGACGCGATGGTCGTATTCGATCGAGATTGCATCGCGCATGCGTTCGGCTGCCATTTCGCGCGACACATTGTGGGCGTGCTGCATCACGCCGATGATCGCACCATCGTCACCGATGACCGGGCGCTGTTCGCAATACCACCAAGAATCTTCGACGACCCCGTCGCGACCCCTGATGGCAAAAACATTGCGCTCAAGAACTGTTACTTCGCCAGCCAGCGCCCTCTGGAAGGCGCAGCGAATACTGGCAATCCGATCGTCGGATTCGGGAAAGGCGTCGAAGACAAAGCGGCCGATCAATTCACCATGCGTGCGACTGGTCATTTCGAGATAGCAATCATTCGCCGCCATGAAACACAAATCATGGTCGAGAATCATCAACGGGGTCGGGATATCCTGAAAAAGTCGCTGAAAATCAATATCCACCCCGGGCTTGTCGACAATCATGCAGCGTTCCTGTGATGGGTCTGCGACAGCCCATGGTCAATTCTATACCGGATTCAAACTTGCGCTGAAATGAACACCCTTGTCGACAAAAATTACACCGATACTGTTACAAAAACAGTTTCGCTAACCACCTGCCGCAGCAAATCCGGTGGCCAGAAAGCGTTCGGCCAGTGCCGCGTGAACAGCAGCACCGCGTGCCATGACGGCTTCATCGAGCGTCATGCGGTTGCTGTGCAGTCCGCAGCATTGCGTCCAGTCACTGCCGGCCGCCGACGCGCCCAGGAAGAACATCGCGCCGGGGACTTTTTCGAGCACATAGGCGAAATCTTCGCCGCCCATCACCGGGCTGGCCATCGTTCGCCAGCCATCCAGCCCGTAAAGCGCTTCGATCGTCGCCTGGCCGAAGCGCACGGCATCGTCATCGCAAAGGGTTACTGGAAAGCCCTGTTCGATCACCACGTCGGCAACCGCGCCATGCGCGGCGGCGATGCCGGTGACCAGTCGCTGCAACCCCGTCGCCACGCTGGCGCGTGTGCGGGGTGACAGGGTGCGGATCGTGCCGAGCAAGCGGGCGGTTTCGGGGATGATATTGTCGGTCGTGCCAGCGACGATCTGGCCGATGGTGACGACCGCCGGGTCGAACACCGATACCTGGCGGGTAACAAAGCTCTGGATCGCCAGCACGATTTCGCAGGCGATCGGCACCGGATCGAGCGCATCATGCGGCATCGAGGCATGACCGCCGCGGCCGGTGACCACTACATGCAGCCGGTCGGTGGCGGCGAGCAGCGGCCCGGCGCGGCCACCGAAGACGCCGTGCGGGGCATTGGGCATGATGTGCAGCGCAAAGGCGGCATCGGGCAGGGGGTCGATCAGCCCGTCATCGAGCATGTAGCGCGCGCCGTGATGGCCTTCCTCGCCGGGCTGGAACATGAACTGCACCGTGCCCGGCAGCGCGTCGCGATTGGCGCAGAGCAGCCGCGCCGCGCCGACGAGCATCGCGACATGGCTGTCATGGCCGCAAGCGTGCATGGCACCGGGGGTGGCGGAGCTGAAATCCAGCCCGGTATCCTCGGTCAGCGGCAGGGCGTCGGTATCACCGCGCAGCAGGATGGTGCGGCCATTGGCACTGCCGCGCAGTGTCGCCACCAGCCCGCTCGTTGACGGCCCTTCGTGGATTTCGAGCGGCAGGCCGGCGAGCGCGGCGCGGATCTTGTCGGTGGTGCGCGGATTGTGCAGGCCAAGCTCTGGTTCGGCATGGATGGCACGGCGCAGCGCCACCAGATCGGGCAGGATGGCGATGGCCTGGTGGTTCCAGTCGATGGTCATGGATGGCTCCGAAGGGCTGTTCGCGGCGATGATGACAGAGAAGGTCGGGAACGCATAACTGTCACGCCCCGGCACGGCCCGGAGCGGCTCGGCAGGAGTGAGTGAGCGCCGAGGCGGTAGCAGAGCTACCGCCCAAGCGAAGTGAGCGCTGTGCCGAGCCGCTCCGGGCCGCCCTGCGGGTGACCTGAGGCTGTGAAACGGCGTCGTTGCCCGACCTTGGCGGGGCGCCGCCCCGTCTGCGGCCGAGCGCCTGGCCATTTCACAGCCTCAGGTCATGACGGGGCATGACAGTTATGCGTTCACGACCTAACGGGGGGTGATGATACAAGAATATGACGCGATAATCCTGGGCGGTGGCGGCGCCGGTCTGATGTGTGCCGCCGTGGCGGGGCAGGGCGGGGCACGCGTGCTCGTCATCGACCACGCCGATGAAGTGGGGAAAAAGATCCTCATTTCGGGCGGCGGGCGCTGCAATTTCACCAATGTCGGGGCGGTGCCGGAACGCTATCTGTCGGCCAATCCGCACTTCGCCAAATCGGCGCTGCGGCGCTACACGCCGGCGGATTTCATCGGCCTCGTCGAAAAACACGGCATCGCCTATCACGAAAAGACGCTGGGCCAATTGTTCTGCGACGGCTCGGCCAAGCAGATCGTCGCGCTTCTGCTCGATGAATGCGAAGCTGCCGGGGTGACGATCAGCCTGGGGCGGGCGCTCGGTGCAATCGATCATGCCGATGGCCGCTTCCGCGTCGCCTTCGGTGACCGGGTGGCAAGCGCGCCGGCGCTGGTCATCGCCACCGGCGGGCCATCGATCCCCAAGATGGGGGCGACCGATTATGCCTATGGGCTGGCGCGGCGCTTCGGCCTGTCGGTTGTCGAACCGCGCCCGGCGCTGGTGCCGCTCACCTTGGGGGGCGATGAGGTGCTGTTCCGCGAGATTTCGGGCGTTGCTGCCGATGTCGTGGCGCGCTGCGGCAAGACGGCGTTCCGCGAGGCGGCGCTGTTCACCCACCGCGGCCTGTCGGGCCCGGCGATCTTGCAGGTGTCGAGCTATTGGCGGCACGGCCAGCCGATCGCCATCGACTTCCTGCCCGATGCGGCGCCGGGCTGGCTGGTCGCCGCCAAGCGCGCCCGGCCGCGGTCGTTCCTGCGCAACACGCTGGCGGCGGTGCTGCCCGATCGGCTGGCGGACATGCTGTGGCAGCGCATCGGGCTTTATGGCGATCTCAACAGCCTGTCGGACGCGCGGCTCGGCGATGTCGAACGCTTGCTCGCCGACTGGCCGTTCCTGCCCAACGGCAGCGAAGGCTTTGCCAAGGCGGAAGTGACCGTCGGCGGGATTTCTACCGCCGACCTGTCATCACAGACGATGGCAGCGAAGAAAGTCCCCGGGCTGTATGTCATCGGCGAAGCGGTCGATGTCACCGGCTGGCTCGGCGGGTACAACTTCCAATGGGCCTGGGCGAGCGGCTGGGCCGCCGGCATGGCAATTGCGGCTGGGCTCTAGGCTCGATTGCAGCGTTCAAGCACGCCTCTGGACATTTATCACCATATAGGTTATAACGAGCAAAGTTTTGCTCTTTGACATCGTGAGAACCCGCAGGAACGGCGATATCAAGATATATCTTGGTGACCAAAAACGGCGTTTGGCGTGACTATCGTGTCTTTCTTAATATTTGGTCATATTTGCCCGGCGCGCGACGGGCGCCGAACTCTATCGAAGATGAACAACCCCGTCATCCCGGGCGGTTCAGCATCCTCAACCAGGCTGCATGCGAGTCTGACGCACGCAGCGGCGGTACAAATGCCAGGTCGCATGCGCCAGCACCGGCAGCACGACCAGCAGCCCCAGGAAGAGTGGCAGCATGGCGATGAACAGCGATACCGCGATGATGCCGGCCCAGACCAGCAGGACGAAGCGATTGGCGCGCATCGCCGCCAGGCTGGTGATGATCGCGGTGATGAAATCGACTTCGTGATCGATCAGCAGTGGCAGGCTGATGACGCTGATCGCGTAGAAACCCAGCGCCATCAGCGCACCGACCGCGCCGCCGACGAGCAGCATCATCACCCCGGCGCCGCTGGTGAGCAGCGCCATGCCTTCGGCGCCGGCCTGCGCCATGAAGATCGCGAAGATGCCGTGCGCCACCATCAGCCAGAAGGCGAAGGCGACGAACATGATGACGCCCATGCTGAGGATCTGTTCGTCGCCATGGCCGCGCAACGCCCCCAGGATGACGCGCCAGTTCATCGGCAGCCCGGCCTCGCGGCGCCGGCTGACTTCGTACAGCCCGGCGGCGACGAATGGCGCCACGAGCGGAAAGCTGGCGACCGCCGCCATCAGCCAGGTGATCTCGCCGCGCGCGAACAGCGTGAAATAGAGGAACATGCCGGCAGCGACATAGAAGCTGGCAAAGAACAGCCCGAAGGCGGGATAGGCGCGATAATCCTGCCAGCCGGCGTGGAGTGCGGCGCGCAGGTCGGCGAGTTCGAGATCGCCTGCAACCCATGTGGTGGCGATTTCGGCCTCGACTGCCACTTGCATCCTCCCCCCGTCGCCGTTGCCCGGCGTATGCCAAGATGCTGCCGCATGCGCGGCGGCGGAGCAAGTGACATCCCCGTCACCGTGCCGGGCGGTCAGTCGATCGTCACGCCAACGACATGCCAGCCGTCCTTTTCGCGCATCAGCGTCACCGTTTCGATGGCGATGGGCTTTTTGGCATAGCTGGCGCGGAACTTGATCATCCAATAGCCGGCGGGCGGCGCCGGCACATAATCGGCGCTGGCCTGTTCGCGGCGGACAAAGGCGCCCAGGTTGGCGCGCATGCCGTTGGAGGCATCGGTCCAGGTTTTCTGGGTATTCTGCTCCTTCATCGACGCGCCGACTTTGGTCCAGCTCGTCGCCCAGTCATCGGCATCGACAAGCGCCAGGAACTGGCGGGCGGCGGCAACCGGTGCGGTTTCCGCGACGGCCACTGCCGGCGCGGCGGGTGCCGGCGCGTCGGGAGCGGACAGGCTGGCAAGCGCGATGGCGACAAGGGCGAGCGACATGGTGAATCCTCCGATAATCCAGCCGCTGCGGCGCCGGGTTGATCCCGGGCCGGGCTGGCCGGATGCATCTGCCGCGGTAACCGCAAGCGCCGCAGCCCCCAATTCCTTGTCCGCGCCTTTTTCGGGGGGTGGGCTTTCCAACTCGCGCAGCAGGCGGGCGGCTTCGCGGCTGCTCGATGTCGCCATCTTGCGCCGCGCATCGCGCAGCCGTTCATTGACGGTATGGACCGACAGTCCGAGGTGGCTGGCCATGCTCTTGGCGTCATAGCCGCTGGTCAGCAGGCGCAGCGCCTGCTTTTCCTTATCGGTCAGCGCGTGATGGCTCTCGTTCATTTGCACGGCCTAACCCGCCCCCGGATGCCGGGCCACCCCGAATTTTTCGTCTCCTGTCGGGGTGGCAAAGCGGCCCTATACGCCATTCGCCTTGAAATGCGCCAGCAGCCGGCCCCAGGCATCGGGGCCATCGACCGGATTATAGCTCGGGCGATAATCGGCGAGGAAGCCATGGTCGCTGTTGGCGTAAAGCTTGATGCTGCTTTTCGAGCCCGCGGCCTTCAGCGCCGCCTGCATCGCCTCGACATCGGCAACCGGAATGCCCTTGTCGAGCGCGCCATAGAGGCCCAGCACCGGCGCCTTGAGCGTGGCGGCGAGATCGATCGGATATTGCCGCGCCTCGGTGGCATTCGGCGCGCCCTTGATACGACCGTACCAGGCGCCACCGGCCTTCAGTTGCGGGAACTTTGCCGCCGCCATCCAGACCACGCTGCCGCCCCAGCAAAAGCCGGTGATGGCCAGGCGCTTGCCGTTCACGAACGCCTGTTTTTCCAGCCAGGCGATTGTCGTCGCGACATCGCCCATCACCTGGTCGTTCTTCGCTTCGCCGACGATCTTGATGATGGTCGGGAAATCCTTCGATGTTGCCAGCATGTTGTCGGGGTCGTTGCGGTAGAAGAACGCCGGCGCGATCGCGACATAACCGGCGCGAGCGAAGCGGCGGCAGATATCCTTGATCCATTCATGGACGCCGAAGACTTCGTTGACGACGATGACGGTGGGATATTTCCCCTTGGCGGCCGGGCGCGCGACATAGCCGGGCAGGCCGCCGGGCATCGACACCATTTCGGTGATCAAGCCTTCGGCGCTGGTGGAGATCGGCGCCGCATCGGCGCCCACGGCGGCGGCGGCATAACCCGCGGCGATCAGCGCTGCGATACCCCGGCGGCTGATGTGCAGGTCTTCGGGCAATGTGCCTTCGGGGCGGGTGAGGACGGTCATGACGCGAAAACTCCTTGGGGCGGTACGTCTGTGAGTTTAAACGGGTGGGATGGTGACACAAGCAAAGCCTCGCAGCGGCCTCTGGCTCGCCGCAGCCGCGATCGGCGGCTTGCTGATTGCCGAGCGACTATGGCCCAAGCGCCAGCGCACCCAGCCCGAGCCGGCGCGCACGCTGACCAATCTGGCGCTTGGGGCGACCAGCCTTGCCGTGGTGGCGGCGGTACAGCGCCCGCTGGCGCGGCCACTGGCGGCGCGGGTGGTGGCGCAGCGGCAGGGATTGGCGCAAAAGCTGCCGGCACCGCTGCGCGACCTCGCGGCCATGCTGCTGCTCGATTGGAGCAACTATCACTGGCACGTCGCCACCCATCGCGTGCCCTGGTTGTGGCAACTCCACCTGGTCCACCACAGTGACCGTGACATGGATGCTTCGACGGCGCTGCGCTTCCACGCCGTCGACATGGGGGTTTCCGTCGCGTTTCGGCTGGCGCAGGTGCGATTGTTCGGGGTCAGCCCGCGGGCGCTAGAGCTTTGGGAGGGGCTGTTTTTCGCCTCGGTGCTGTTCCACCACGCCGATCTCGACTTGCCCTTCGATACGCCGCTGGCGTGGGTGCTGACGACGCCGGGGATGCACGACATTCACCACCGCGCCGATGCGGCGGCACTCGATTCGAATTTTTCGGCCGGGTTGAGCCTCTGGGACCGGCTGCACGGCACCTTTTCGGCGCTCCAGCCGGCCGTACCGATCGGCGTGCCGGGTGTGCCGGTAACAGGCCTTGGCGACGCGCTGATGCTTACAATGTCGCGAACATGACCGCCGAGGCGACCGCCATCAGCGCGGTTGCCGCCCAGCCGATACGGCCATGCCAGCGGCTGAGGGTGAAGCGCCCCATGACGCTGTGCTTCCGCGCCAGCAGCATGATGACGACCATCACCGGCACCGCGACCATGCCGTTGACGACGGCGCTCCAGAACAGCGCGGTGATCGGGTCGATCGACAAGAAGTTGAGCAGCATCGCCGTGATGATGGCGGCGGCAATGAGGCCATAGAATCCGCGCGCTTCCATGGGTTTGAGCTCGAGCCCGGCGCGCCAGCCCATGGTTTCCGACAGCGCATAGGCCGCCGACCCGGCCAGCACCGGCACGGCGAGCAGCCCGGTGCCGATGATGCCGATGGCGAACAGGCCAAAGGCGAAATCGCCGGCGAGCGGTCGCAGCGCTTCGGCGGCATCGGCGGCGCTGTCGATGCGGGTGATGCCATGGGCGTGGAGCGTTGCTGCCGTTGCCAGCATGATCGACAGGCTGATGATATGGGTGACCGCCATGCCGCCCCAGCTATCGATCTGCATGCGGCGCAGCTCGCTGCGGGCGTTGCGCGGCGCGTCGCGCAGTGGGCGGCGATGGTGCAGGCCCATCTCCTCGATCTCCTGCGATGATTGCCAGAAGAAGAGATAGGGGCTGATCGTGGTGCCGAGGATGGCGACGACCATGGTGGCAGTGGCGGCATCGAGCTTCAGCGTCGGGTGCAGCACGGCAGCGACGACGTCGGCCGGGGACACGCCGACGATGATGACGACCGCAACATAGGCGAACAGCGCCAGCGTCAGCCACTTCAGAAAGCGGACATAGCGATGATAGGGCACGAACACCTGCAGCACGAGTGTCAGCAGCGCGAACGCCACCGTCATGGCATGGTGGTTGGCGCCGATCGCCAGCTGGGCAGCAGCGCCCATCGCCGACAGATCAGCCGCGATATTGAGCGTATTGGCGATGATCAGCAGCAAGACGACGGCGCGCAGGATGAACGGCGAAAAGCTCGTCTTGATATTGGCAGCTAGTCCCAGCCCCGACACCCGCGCGGTTTCGGCGCAAATGAGCTGGAACACCGCCAGAAACGGATAGGTGAGCAGCACCGTCCATAGCATCTGGAAGCCGAACTGCGCGCCAGCCTGCGAATAGGTGGTGATCCCCGACGGATCGTCGTCGGCGGCACCGGTAATGAGGCCCGGGCCCAGCGCGGCAAAGGGGTTGAAACGCCGCCGGGCCGCCTTGGTCAACGTGTCATCCCTGCTGGCGGCGGATCAGGCCTTCCTGCACGACGCTGGCGACCAACGTGCCGCCCTGGCTGTAGACCAGCGCGCGGTTGAGCCCGCGGCCGCCGCCGGCGACCGGCGAATCCTGGTCGAACAGATGCCAGTCGTTGAGATCGGGGGTGGCATTGAACCAGATGGCATGGTCGAGGCTGGCGACCTGCATGCTCGGGTCCGACCAGGCGATGGCGTGCGGCAGCAGGCAGGTATCGAGCAGGGTCATGTCGCTGGCATAGGCGAACAGCGCGCGGGCGACCGGTGCCGGCACGTCGAAGGGCGCCACGGCACGCACCCAATGCTGGCCGCGCGGTGGGTGGGCGACGGGCCGAAACGGGTGCACCTTGGTGACCGGGCGGAAGTCCAATGGCCGGTCGCGGTTCTTCATCAGGCTGCGATACGGCTCGGGCGCGTCCGCCGCATGGATTTCGGCCCATTCGGCTTCGCTTTGCAGCGATTCGGGATCGACACTGGCGGGCATGGTGTCGGCATGGGTCAGCCCCGGCTCCTCGGCCTGGAACGATGCTGCCATGTTGAAGATCGGCCGGCCCTTCTGGATGGCGATGATGCGGCGGGTGGTGAAGCTGGCGCCATCGCGATCGCGCTCGACGCGATAGACGATAGGGTGCGCCGGATCGCCGGGGCGGATGAAATAGCTGTGCAGCGAATGGCAGAGCCGGCTGGGGTCGACCGTGCGCGATGCCGCCATCAGCGCCTGGGCGACCACCTGGCCGCCATAGACGCGCATCCAGCCGGCGTTGGTCGACTGGCCGCGATAAAGATCATCCTCGATGCGTTCGACATCGAGCAGGGCGAGCAGCCGCGCAATGCTGGCGGCGGGGCTAGCGGCGGGGCTGGCGGCGGCGCTGGCGGCGGGATCGGTGTGGGAAGCCTCGGTCATGCAATGTCGCCTAGGCCGTGATCGGGCGAAATGCCAGAGGCGCTGGCGGGGCTATCCACAGGGAAAGCGACTTTTCCCTGCTACCAGCGCTTGACAGCAGCAAGGGGGGTGCCTATCCCGCCGCTTCCGCACAACATGCGGGTGTAGCTCAGTTGGTTAGAGCGCCGGCCTGTCACGCCGGAGGTCGCGGGTTCGAGCCCCGTCACTCGCGCCACCCTTTTTCATAGGGTCGGCGAGCGGATCAACGCCGCAAACGATCCCAGACGCCGAGTTCGTGCGCGATCGACGCTTCGACCAGTGTTTCCCAAAGGTTTTCCGCCAGTCCGGCCGGCAACCCGGCAGATGCGGCCGCGGCGGCGGCATTGGCGATCACCTGCGCCTTGCGAGCTTCATCGCGCACCGCACCGCGCGTCGACTTGATGCGGGCAGCAGCGTCCATATAGCCGAAGCGCCGTGCCAGCAGCGCGACCAGTTCACGATCGATCGTGTCGACGCCTTCGCGCACCTCGGCCATGGTTTCACAAGCGGCGGCAGTCTTCATTTGCGGTCGTTCTTTCCGTTGGGTGCCGTCCAGCGACCGGTATTCATCCAGATGAACAAGGGCCGCAGCGGCAGCACCCAAGCCATGCCGAGCAGCAGATAGGCGATCACCATCAACGCTGTCGGCAGCCGCGCCAGTTCGGCGCCGAACGACGCGACCGCGCCGGCATAAAGTGCGAGATAGAAAAGCAGGCCGATCACGCCCGCCGGTTTGCGCCAGCTTGGTTCCATGCAGCGCCTGTTAGCGCCAGCGCACGCATTCGACCAGACGCGTTGGTGTCGCGATCCAGTCGAGCCATTCGTCCCACGGGTCGGCGGGCAGGGTAGCGACAATCTGCACATCCCACGCCAGTCCCATGGCAATGACGGCGCCACCGGCGCGCAGACGCGCCACGGTGCGATCATAATAACCGCCACCCTGGCCAAGCCGCTGCCCGGCGAGCGTGGCACCTACAAGAGGGACCAGCACAAGATCGGGCGTGACCAGCGGCCCGCCGGCATCGGGTTCGGGAATGTTGCCGAAGCCCGGTCGCAACGCCTTCCAATCGCTTAGGTGAAAAAACAGATTTCCGTCCGAAACCCTTGGAAAGGCATGAGGCGGTAGTCCGTGCTCGATGAATTGCGGATCGATTTCGCTCCCTTGGGCAGCATAGCTGGCGGGGATACGGAAACGTTCGACTACCGGTGCCGCCATGCGTGCCAGCGCGCGTTCGTGCGTTTCGCGGGCCGATATGTCGAGGCTTTTCACCCAGGCGGCACGCGCGGCCCGCAGTTCCCGGCGCAGCGCATTCTTGGGGTCGTCGAGCGCAGCGTTCATCGCGGGCAGCTTCCCGGACAGGGCACCGGGCGAGCCGGCACGAGCAAGGTTGGCGGGACCATCATGGGTCGGTGCAGGAGAGATCCTCTGACGCCGTTTACGTCAGGTGGGGACCAGATAGGACGGACCAGGATCCGCCCAGGGCCAGCCCCCTAGGAAAGTGAATCGCCTCAGGGATGCTCGGTGCTCGTACCGGACAGTGCCCGCCGATTCCCTATATAGGCGGCCTTGCCCTCAGGCTCAAGGCTCGAACCCCGACTCAATGCCGCCGGCCCTGGGGCCGTCGCCTTCAGGCGTCGAGCTTGGCCGCCAGCGCTTCGGCGCGATTGAGCAGCGCCGTCAGCTTTTCGGTCACTTCGGGATCGGCTTCACGCGGACGCGGCGGTGCCCATGACGGCAATTTGCCGTTGCGCACTTCAAAAAGTTCATCGGCAACCATCAACGCTGCCATGAGCAGCAACCGAGCCTCGGTCATCGTCCCGAGCGACCGGGTCAGGCTGTCGGCCTTTTCTGCGATGCCGCCGGCGAGATCGACGAGATGGGCTTCATCCCCGTCGCGGCACGACAAGGCATAGCTGCGGCCGCCGATATCGACATTGACCGTTCCCATCAGCCGACCCGCCGCAACTCGGCTTCGTCGTCGATTTCATCATTTCCCAGCATCGCGTCGAGGTCCGACAAAGCCGCAATTGCAGCGAGTTCGACCTGCTTCAAACGCGCGTTTTCCTCGGCCTGGCGTGCCAATACCGTTTCGATCCTTGTCAGGACGTTTTCGATACGAGCAACGATGATGGCCGGATCAGTGATGGCGATGCCTTAGAGAACAGGGGCTTGTGAAGAGCGTATAATCATATATCTGAGCCTTGGCAATTAGTTTCCAAATAATTAACTTTACATTGACGCCCGCCATCATGTGGCGCCGGTATTGTTGCTGCGGTTGACGCGTTCGTTCCGCTGGGGCCAAACCATCTGGCGATTCGCGGCCACGCTCCGCAAGTCTTTAAAATCCACTTTTATTTCAGGCATGTAGACATGACCGACCCTAGATCGATGGCGAATGCGATTCGCGCCCTGGCCATGGATGCAGTGGAAGCGGCCAATTCCGGCCACCCCGGCATGCCGATGGGCATGGCCGAGATCGCCGTCGCGCTGTGGGCCGGTCATTACAAGCACAATCCGGCCAATCCGAAGTGGAGCAACCGCGACCGCTTCCTGCTGTCGAATGGCCACGGTTCGATGCTGCACTATGCGCTGCTGCACCTGTCGGGCTATGCGCTGACCATGGACGACTTGCGCGCTTTCCGCCAGATGCATTCGAAGACCCCGGGCCACCCGGAAGTCGATGTCACGCCCGGCGTGGAAACGACCACCGGCCCGCTCGGCCAGGGCATCGCCAACGCGGTCGGCATGGCGCTCTCCGAGTACCTGCTGGCGGCCGAATTCAACAAGCCCGGTTTCGACGTGGTCGATCACTATACCTATGCATTCCTGGGCGATGGCTGCCT